>JAWKYE010000012.1:0-195830 GCA_041396665.1 Burkholderiaceae bacterium | reverse complement strand
GAACGGGTTGTCCAGCAGTTGCTGCATCGCTGGAATTCGCTCCTCACTGCCGGGTGGATCTTCCGCGTCGCTGCCCTCAGACGGCTGTTCCGGACCATTACTCATGAATCTCCTCCCGGTATGGGTTCAAGGTCTTCAAACGATACGCGGCGGCCCTTCACCTGAACCTTGATTCATGTCAAAAAACTAATGCTTGCGACGGCGTTAGCATCGCCACTGCGGTGCAACCATGAATGGTGAAGGGATTGGCAAGGGGATCAGAAACGCTATTTGTCGGCAACCACCCGACCGGCGCTGCGGCGGTTGAGACGCCCTTCATCAACAACCGGGGAGCGGATCGGGCACTCACTGCCGGACAACGTAGGCAGGTCGCCGGTTGGTTGTTGGTGTGTTGTGCGTTCGTGATGGCCATTATTGTCGTTGGCGGCGCCACTCGGCTGACCCGTTCAGGCCTTTCCATCGTCGAATGGCAGCCGATCACCGGTACGCTGCCGCCAATCGGCGAGCAGGCGTGGCAGGAGGTGTTCCAGAAGTACCAGCTGACACCCGAATTCCGGCTGGTGAACCATGCAATGACGCTGGATGAGTTCAAGGGCATTTTCTGGTGGGAGTACTTTCACCGCTTGCTGGGGCGCATGATTGGCTTGTTGTTCGCGTTGCCCTTTGTCTGGTTTCTATGGCGCCGTGCGATCGAGCGACGGCTGGTTCTGCCGCTGTTCGGCATCCTGATGCTGGGCGCGGCCCAAGGCGCGCTGGGGTGGTATATGGTCAAGAGCGGTCTCGTGGATGAC
This sequence comes from Burkholderiaceae bacterium, assembly GCA_041396665.1. Taxonomy (GTDB): domain Bacteria; phylum Pseudomonadota; class Gammaproteobacteria; order Burkholderiales; family Burkholderiaceae_E; genus JAUIAI01. Next base: position 195,039 of record JAWKYE010000012.1, on the reverse strand, counting down.
CCGCGGGTCAGCCATCTACGCCTGACAGCGCATCTCGGGGTGGCGGTTCTGATCTTCGGGTCGTTGCTGTGGGTTGCGTTGGAGGTGATATCCGGCGGTCCGCGCGCCCGAACCACATCATCGAGCGTCAGCATGGGTCTGCGGCGGACGGCCGGCGTACTGACCGCGCTGGTCTTCACGATGATCCTCAGTGGTGCAATGGTCGCCGGATTGCGCGCCGGCTATGCTTACAATACGTTCCCACTGATGCACGGCAGCTTCATACCGCCCGATCTGGGACTGCTGAGCCCCTGGTACCAAAACCTGATTGACAACCCCACCACCGTGCAGTTCGTGCACCGCAGCATTGCCTGGATCTTGATCGGCCTGCTACCCTTGTTTGCGATCTCGGTGCTGCGCTACGGCACCCGCGTTGCCGTCCAGGTGCGGCTGGCCGCCTGGTTCCTTCTCATTGCCTTTGCGGTGCAGGTCACGCTCGGCATCATCACGCTCGTATTGAGTGTTCCGATCCCATGGGCGATCGCGCACCAGGGGACAGCGAGGTACCGTGATGGGTCTGACCATCGCAACCTGGCACGGATTGCGCAGTCATCCAGTGAGAAAATGAATGATGCCCCGCTGATTCGGAATACACTAACTCCTCGACTTTAGTTTCCTGCACACCCAACGCGCAAGCGGGTTTTGTTGCTCCAACTCGAGGAGAATTTGATGCGCGCCGGTGAAATTGCGGTTGAATCCTTCTTAAAGGCAGAATGCCGCTATTCCGTGATCTGAGCGAGGCGGAGATCGAGCGAATCGCTGGCCAGACCCGGCAGTTGCACCTGGAGCGTGGCAGCGTTCTGTTCAATGCGGGCAGCCACCCCGAGGCTGTACTTCGTCGTCACCGGCCAGGTCCAACTGGCGTTCACCTCCGCCCGTGGAGACGAAAAAGTCGTCGAGATCGTGACCGCCGGGAGAGCTTTGGCGAAGCGGTCATGTTCGTGCCGCGTCCATCACCCGGTCGCCGCCCAGACGCTTTCCGATACATTGGTTCTCTTTGTCGGCCGAGACGCAGTGGTCGATGAGCTTCGCCGCGACACCGATTTCGCTTCCCGGGTCATTTCGGGTCTTTGCCGTCGTATCCATAGCCTGGTGGCCGATCTGGAAGACAACTCGATGCGCACCGGCGCCCAACGACTGATTGGCTTTTTTTTGCGCGATTGCGACGACACCGAAAACCAGGATTCGCTTGACGTTCATTTGCCGGTCAGCAAAGGTGTGGTTGCGTCACGCCTCAATGTTACTCAGGAGCACTTGTCATAGTCCTCCATGACCTGTCGTCGCGCGGCCTGATCAAGGTCGCTGGCCGCTGCATCCATGTTCCCAGCACCGAACGGCTGCGACAACACATCGATTAGCAAAACGCTAGGAACTGCCGGCGTCGCCCTCGGTTTTCTCCCAGATCCGGATCTCGCATCGTCCAGGCTCCGGCCAGCTCGATTCGTATTGATAGTCGTTTCTGTTCAGGAATCGGAAAAGCGGCACCGGCTCCCGCTCCATGATCACGGTGATCATCTCACCCGCAGTCAAGGTACGCAACGCCTCGACGACCTTTTCGAACGGCTCTGGCGGCAATAAGTTCCTAGCATCGATAGTGATCATTTCATCGTATCTCCGCAACTGGCTGATAGCCGTGCCCGCTGGCACCCTGAGAATCGATGGTCGGAGCCGCTAACTCACCGGTCATTGATACGGATCAAAAAATCCCCCGTCACCTTACCCCCGGGGCCCCTAAGTGCCAGCCTGCTGGCGAGCGATCAGGCGCAGCATCGTCGCCAACGTGATTGAGCTGAAGGTTGCCTTGGCGTTCTCGTCAATTTCGGAAAGAACCACGCTCAATGCCGCATCAACTGGCGTGGCGGCCCGGGATGCAGCACCCTCCATCGTCGGCGCGGCGAGCTCCTCGAACATCTGGATGATGTCCATCAACGTCAATCGACGGGCATTGCCGATGAAGCGATAGCCCCCTCCCGCCCCACGGACCGATTCAACAACGCCGGCGCGCGCCAATTCGGCCAGTACCTTGGCCAGATGATGGGCCGAAACCTTGTACTTCTCCGCTATCTCCGCAGCCGAAATGTATCGGGCCGGATCGCTGGCGAACTCGAGCACGCTGAACAACGCGAGCGAGGTGTTTTTCTGAAGCTTCATCTGGCCAGGCTTTCCGGATTTTCAACGCGGACATCATTGTTCAAGATCCATCTCCAGCGAGATCAGCGGCCCCGCCATCATGCCCTGGCTGCGAAAAAAGGACAGTATCAAAGTATTGTCACGTGCCAACAAGGTGCGCAACTTGCGAACTCCGGCACGCCTGAAGCCCATGCTGATCGCGGCCAGGAGCCGTGTGCCGACGCCGCTCAGCCGAACCTGGGGATCGACGTCTATCGCAAATACCCAGCCGCAAGGCGGCGAGCCGAATTCCCAGTCGCGCACCTCACCGATCACGAATCCAACTACCTCGTCTTCGAGCAAATCGACCAGAAACTGCTGACTGTTGCGCGCGCCCACGCCGTAGCGACGAAAGACCGACAACCAGTACTTGCGTTTCTCGAGACCGGTCACCGTCGCATCGATGGCGATCACCTGATCCAGGTCCTTGCGACGAACCGCACGGATCTGCAGGTCATCGGCGCCGCTGGATGGCGTGTTTGATCGAGGGTGAGGCGCGCGCGGCCCGCCGCCTTGCTTTATAGACGCCATAAGCATTTGATATGCATCAAATTGTTTTCCTGCATTACGGTACCACAATACCCCAATAGAGCTGGCGGTGAGCATGGAAAGAGTTTAGCGCGAAGCCGACCTGATGGGCCTGGCGATCGCACTTGGCTGACCAACAAACAGGAGACGAACATGAATCGGAACAAGTTCAGGGGTGTAGCAGGCAAACTCGCGGCATTGACGCTTCTTGGTTCCCTATTGGGCGGCGGGGCTGCACTCGCCGCAGAACCCATCCGGATAGGCAGCTTCCTCGCGGCAACCGGGCCGGCAGCGTTTCTGGGCGACCCAGAGCAGAAAACACTCGAGATGATGATCGAGCAGATCAACGCTCAAGGCGGTGTGCTGGGCCGCCCACTCGAGCTGATCGCCTATGACGACGGTGGCTCGGCCGAGAAGGCCCGAACTTTCGCCAAGCGCCTGCTCGAACAAGACAAGGTCGATGTGATCGTCGGCGGATCCACCACCGGGACAACGATGGCAGTCGTGCCGCTTGTGGAACAAGCTCAGACACCGTTCATCTCTCTCGCTGGTGCCGTCGTCATCATTGACCCGCCCAAGAAGTGGGTGTTCAAGACGCCACATACCGATCGAATGGCCTGCGAAAAGATCTTCACCGATATGAAATCGCGCAATCTGACCAAGGTCGCGCTGATCTCGGGTAGTGGCGGATTCGACAAATCGATGCGCGGCCAGTGCCTGGAGGTGAGTTCCAAGTACGGGGTCGATGTCGTCTCCGACGAGACCTACGGCGCATCGGATACCGACATGACCGCCCAGCTGACGAAGATCCGAGCTAGCGGAGCGCAAGCGGTGCTAAACGCCGGATTCGGTCAGGGGCCGGCGATCGTCACCCGCAACTACCGCCAGCTGGCCTTACGGCACCACTCTACCAATCCCATGGAGTCGCTTCCAAAGAGTACGTGAAGCTTTCAGGTGATGCCGCCGAAGGCGTTCGCCTGCCAGCGGCAGCTCTGCTGGTACCTGATCTGCTTGCCGCCGACAATCCTCAGAAGCCAGTCGTTACCGCTTATACGAACGACTATCAGAAACGCTACGGCACCGAGGTGTCGACCTTTGGCGGCCATGCCTACGACGGCCTGATGATTGCCGTCAATGCGATCAAGGCAGCCGGCTCGACCGATAAAGCCAAGGTGCGTGCGGCTATCGAGGCCACCAAAGGCTATGTAGGCACCGGCGGCGTGGTGAACATGTCACCTACCGACCACATGGGTCTGAGCCTGGATGCCTTCTTGATGCTTGAAGTCAAGAATGGCAACTGGGCGTTGGCCAAGTAGGCCTACCGGACCGCAACACGGCTAGCGACAACCGGGAGCGACCATCATGGACAGCCAGTGGCTCCAGTTCGTGGCCAGCGGTCTGACCGCTGGTGCGATCTATGCGCTAGTCGCGTTGGGGTTCTCGATCATCTACAACGCCAGCGGCGCAATCAACTTTGCACAAGGCGAGTTCGTGATGATCGGCGGCATGAGCGCCGTGACCCTGGTTGGCACCGGCCTGCCGCTTCTGCTAGCGGTGCCCTTGGCCGTGGCGGTCACGGTACTGGTCGGCCTGCTGCTCGAAAAGCTCGCCATCGAGCCAGCCCGCCATGCCAGCACCGTCACCTTGATCATCATCACGATCGGAGCTTCGTTGTTGCTGCGCGGGCTGGCTCAGGTGATCTGGGACAAGCAGGTCCATTCCCTACCGCCATTCTCGAGCGACGAGCCGTTGCGCTTCATGGGTGCCACCATCCTGCCACAGAGTCTCTGGGTACTGGGCGGCGCGGCGATTGCAGTGGCCTTTCTGTCATGGTTCTTCGGACGCACCTTGTTCGGCAAGGCCATGCTGGCCACATCCTACAACCCGCTCGCCGCGCGGCTGGTCGGCATCAACACCCGCACCGTGTTGCTGACCAGTTTCGGTCTGGCCGCCGGGCTTGGCGCGCTTGCCGGCGTACTCGTTGCGCCAATCACCTTCACCGCATATGACACCGGTGTGATGCTCGGCCTCAAGGGCTTTGCCGCGGCAATGCTCGGCGGCCTGGGCAGCTTCAGTGGTGCTGTTCTCGGCGGTCTGCTGCTTGGCCTGTTCGAAGGCCTGGGAGCCGGCTTCATCTCATCAGCCTACAAGGATGTGATCGCCTTCGCGATCATTCTCGCAGTGCTTTTCTTCATGCCAGGAGGTCTGCTTGGCGCACGTCGCAGCGACCGTGTCTGACACGATGTCAGCAAACCAGAGGCGCTGGCTCGCCAGTCCGCGCACCGGCGGCATGCTGGTGCTGGCGATCACGATCGCGTTACTGCCGCTGGCCCTGACGAATAACTACTACTACGAGATAGCGATCATGGTCGCGCTCAACGCGATCGTCTGCGTCGGCCTGAATCTGCTTATCGGCTATGCCGGCCAGATAAGCCTTGGCCATGCAGGATTCTTTGCACTGGGAGGTTACGGCTCGGCAATCCTGTCTGGCAACCACGGCTGGCCTACCTCTTTTTCGTTACTGGCCAGTTGCGCGGCGGTCGGACTGCTGGCCTATCTGATTGGAAGGCCGACACTGCGCCTGAAGGGTCACTATCTCGCGATGGCCACGCTCGGCCTTGGAGTCATTATCTCGATCGTGATTGCCACCGAGGATGGCCTTACCGGCGGACCGGATGGCATGCCCGTGCCCCCGCTGTCCGTCTTCGGTTGGGCCGTGCCCGGCGAGCAAGCCTGGTACTGGATTGCCGGCGGCGGCCTGCTGCTGGCGGTTTGGCTGGCGCTGAATCTGATCGAGTCGCCGACCGGCCGCGCGTTGCGTGCGCTGCATGGTTCCGAGATCGCTGCCGAGACCGTCGGTATCGACAGTGCACGCTACAAACTCGAGGTGTTCGTGATCTCGGCTGTATTCGCTGCCGTCGCCGGTGCGCTGACGGCTCACTATGCAGGCTTCATCACCCCTGACAAAGCGTCATTCATGCACTCGGTGGAACTGGTCATCATGGTGGTCTTCGGTGGCATGGCATCGATCTTCGGCGCCGTGGTCGGCGCGGTGATCCTGACCACCCTGCCGCAGTTGCTGACCACGCTCAAGGACTACGAGATGATCGTGTTCGGTGCCATCTTGATCGCGACGATGGTGTTCTTTCCGCAGGGCATCGTGCCCACCCTCGCCCGATGGGTCGAGTCGAGGCGGCGATGAATCCGCCACCGCTGCTGGTAATCGAGCAACTCTCCAAGGCGTTCGGCGGAGTGCAGGCGGTCGAGGATGTGAGCTTTACCGTTGAACAGGGGCATGTTCATTCGATCATAGGACCCAACGGGGCTGGCAAAACGACGCTGTTGAACATGCTGACCGGCATTTACGTTCCGGATGCAGGCCGTATCGCATTGGAAGGGAAAACTCTCACCGGTATGACTACGCATCATTTTGCGCGAGCTGGCATCGGCCGGACCTTCCAGAATCTGCAGGTGTTCTTCAACATGAGTGCGCTCGGAGAACGTGATGACCGGACGTCATCTACGCGAGCGCTGTTCGTTGCTATCCGCAATGCTGCGTACCCGCGCGCTGACCAGGGCCGAGGCGGGTTGCCGCGAGATGGCACTACAACTGCTCGACCTGGTCGGTCTGGCAGACTACAGCGAGGCGGCGGCCGGCTCGATGCCTTACGGAGCGCTGAAGCGGCTGGAGATTGCACGCGCGCTGGCCGCCGAGCCGCGAATGCTGCTTCTGGACGAACCGGCAGCCGGCCTGAATCATACCGAAGCCCAAGAGATCGACGCGCTGATCCGCCGCCTGGCCACCGATGGCACCACGGTCATCCTGGTTGAACACAACATGCGGCTGGTCATGGAGGTGTCCGACCAGGTGCTGGTGCTCGACCATGGCCGTAAGCTTGCCCAGGGCTCGCCAGCCCAGATCAGCAAGAACCCGCTCGTGATCCAGGCCTATCTCGGTGCCGCGCAGGAGCCGTCCCAGGACGAGACCGTATCCGCCGGAGTCGACGATGCTTGAAGTCTCCCAACTGGGCAGTCGCTATGGTCGCATTCCGGCACTGGCTGGCGTCGATCTGCAGGTGGGTGCCGGCGAACTGGTGGCCCTGGTCGGCGCCAACGGCGCAGGCAAGACGACACTGCTGAGAACGATTTCCGGCGTGCAACCACAAAGCGGCGGCGAGATGCGCTTCGATGGTCAGGATCTGGCCCGAGCTATCGGCCCGCCGGCGCGTACAGCGCGGTATCGTCCAGGTACCCGAGGGCCGCCAGGTGTTCGGCCCCCTGAGCGTAGAGGACAACCTGTTGCTGGGTGCCTTCGCGGCTGGCTCGGCTGATCGGCTCGAACCCGTGCTGGAGATGTTTCCGGCACTACGGCTCAAGCGCCGCCAGGCGGCCGGCACGCTATCGGGGGCAGCAGCAGATGCTCGCGATCGGACGGGCACTGATGGCCAACCCTCGCCTGCTGCTGTTGGACGAGCCCAGTATGGGTCTGGCTCCATTGCTCGTGACCGAAATTTTTGCTCAGATCGCTGCACTCAAGACCACAAGGACGACGATCCTGTTGGTCGATCAGAACGCGCGCGCGGCGCTCGCGATCGCCGACCGTGGCTATGTAATGGAAACCGGTCGCATTGTGCTTGGGGATCCGCCGCGCAGTTGCTTCGCGACCCGCAGGTAAGACAGGCGTACATGGGCATGTGAGACATCGAACCGCAATCCGATCAATCGACAACCGAGGCACTCCGATGAAAGACTCCCTGCAGGCCGGCATAAGCAAGACCGTGACATTCGAGATCGACCGAGAGCGAACGATCGACTTCATGGGCGAAGACGCCAGGGTTTACGCGACTCCGATGCTGGTTCGCGATATCGAGATCGCCTGCCGCGATCTCTTGCTCGAGCATCTCGACCCCGGCGAGGATTCGGTAGGCACCCGCGTCGAGATCGATCACCTGGCCGCGACGCTGATGCGCATGAAGGTCGAACTGATTGTCACCTTGACCGAACTGAAGGGCCGAGCAGCGGCCTTCGACATCATTGGTCGTGATTCGGTCGAACCGATCTGCCGAGGCCTGCACCGACGCTTTATCGTCGATGTGAAGACAACCGAGCAGCGGCTTGCCGCCAAGGCGGCCAAGGCAGGTCTCTGATGGACATGGCGACGGCAGCCGCCGGGGTCGGCACGGACAAAATCGACCCTGGCTACAAGAAGGTTCCGACCTATTGCTACCAGTGCGTAGCCGGGCCGGATCTGCTGACCGTCAAGGTGGTCGATGGCGTTGCCACCGAGGTCGAGCCCAACCTTTGCGCAGCAGCTATCCATCCCGGCGGGGGTAAAGTCTGCGTCAAGGCCTTCGGCCTGGTGCAAAAGACTTACAACCCGAACCGCGTGCTAACGCCAATGAAGCGTAGCAATCCGGTGAAGGGTCGTGATCAGGACCCGGGCTTCGTGCCGATCTCATGGGATGAAGCGATGTCCCTGATCGCGGATCGTCTGAATGCCGTGCGCGACACGGGGCTGCTGGATGAATCGGGCTACCCGCGGGTCGCGGCGAGCTTTGGTGGCGGTGGCACGCCGCAGTCCTACATGGGCACCTTCCCCGCATTTCTGGCCGCCTGGGGACCAATGGACATGGGCTTTGGGTCGGGACAAGGCGTCAAGTGCTATCACTCCGAACATCTGTATGGCGAGTTCTGGCACCGTGCGTTCATCGTTGCGCCCGATACGCCCCTTTGCAACTACCTGATCTCCTGTGGTTCGAATATCGAGGCCTCGGGAGGCGTGGTCGGTATCTGGCGGCACGCGAAGGCCCGGGTCCGCGGCATGAAGCGGGTCCAGGTCGAGCCGCACTTGTCGGTGACCGGCGCCTGCTCGGCACAATGGGTCCCGATCAAACCCAAGACCGATGCCGCGTTCCTGTACGCGCTGATCCACGTGCTGTTGCACGAAGTGGCACGCGAGCGGCTTGATCTGCCGTTTCTCGCCAGCACCACCGCATCTCCCTATCTGGTCGGTCCCAACGGCTATTACCTGCGCGATCGCGTCAGCCGCAAGCCGTTGATCTGGGATCTGGCCAGCGCAAGCGCACGCGAGCATGACGAACCCGGCCTGCAGGAAGCGCTCGAGGGCTGGCATGAAGTCGATGCGATCGAAATCGGCGCTGATGACGAAGTCCTTGCCCAGGGGCGGCTGCGTGGCGCGACAAGCTTCACCCGCCTGGTCGAACACATGCGCCCTTACACTCCCGAGTGGGCCGCCGTCATCTGCGATGTCCCGGCGGCCGATATGCGGCGGATTGCCAATGAGTACATCGATCATGCGTGCGTTGGCCAAACCATCGAGATCGACGGCAAGACCATGCCCTACCGACCGGTTGCGGTGACGCTGGGCAAGACCGTGAACAACGGCTGGGGCGGCTTCGAATGCTGCTGGGCGCGCACGCTGCTCGCCACGCTGGTCGGCGGTCTCGAGGTACCCGGTGGGACGCTGGGCACCACGGTGCGGCTGAACCGCCCCCTGTCCGAGCGTCTGCAAAGCGTCAAGGCCGGGCCTGACGGATTCATGCATTACCCGCTCAATCCGACCGATAAGGCACACTGGTCGCCATCGCCGAACATCCGCAATGCTTATCGGACCATGGTACCGCTGGCCGGCGACGGCCCCTGGAGCCAGGCACTGGGGCCGACGCACTTCTCGTGGATGTTCCTCGATGAAACACCCAAGGGTTTGCCGCGCGTCACCCTGCCAGACATCTGGTTCGTGTACCGGACCAATCCGGCGATCTCGTTCTGGGATACCGAAGCGGTGACTGAGAAGATGGGCCGCTTTCCGTTCGTAGTCGCTTTCGCCTACACGCACGACGAGACGAATCACTTTGCCGACGTGTTGCTGCCTGATGCGACCGATCTGGAGAGCCTGCAGCTGATCCGCATCGGCGCCACAAAATATGTCGAGCAGTTCTGGGACCATCAGGGCTTTGCATTGCGCCAGCCAGTGGTGGCTAGCCGCGGCGAGTCGCGCGACTTCACCGATGTGGCCACTGAACTGGCCATGCGCACCGGCCTGACCGAGAAGTACAACGCGGCAATCAACAAGGGGGCGGCCGGCGTGCCGCTCAAGAGTGGACATGCTGACTTCTCGCTGGCAGTGCAAGCGAGCCACACGCGCGACGAGATCTGGGATGCCGTGTGTCGGGCGGCCAGCGCGGAGCTGACCGGGGGAGAGCACGCACATGGCCTGGAATGGTGGAAGACACAGGGCCTGGCGACCCGGCCCCTTTCCGCGCACCGACTGGTATCTATTGCCGACCCTGAAGGAGCATGGCCTGCGTTTCGAGTTGCCCTACCAGGAGCGATTGCTGCGCGTGGGTACCGAACTGGGACGCCGGCTGCACGAGCATGGCATGAACTGGTGGGACAAGCAGCTGCAGGAGTATCAGGCGCTGCCCATCTGGAAAGACTTTCCCGCGATGTGGGAAGGCATCATCGGCCAGACCGGCGGGCGGCCCCAGGACTATCCGTTCTGGCTACTCACCGCGCGCAGCATGCAATACGCCTGGGGCGGAAATGTCGGCATGCAGATGATCAAGGAGGTTGCCGACAACGTGACCGGTCATCGCGGCGTGATCATCAACACCCAGGCTGCTCAGCGGCTGGGCATCGCCGACGGCGACCCGATCGAAATCGCCACGCCCAGGCGAACGGTACGTGGACGTGCGGTGGTGCGTCAAGGCATTCGACCCGACACCTTGTTGCTGATCGGCCAGTTCGACCACTGGGCAACCCCGCTGGCCCGCGACTTCGGCGTGCCCAGTCTCAATACGCTCGCGTCGATGTCTGTCGAGCAGACCGATGCCACCGGCTCGGGCGCCGACATCGTCCGGGTTGACATCCGAGGGCCGCATCATGACTCGCTGGGCGATGGTTGCCGACCTGCGCCGTTGCGTCGGCTGCCAGACCTGTACAGCGGCATGCAAACACGCCAACGCGACGCCACCCGGAGTGCAATGGCGTCGCGTCCTGGACATGGAGTTTGGCGAATACCCGAACGTGAAGCGTGCGTTCGTGCCAGTCGGTTGCCAGCACTGCGAAGACCCGCCGTGCATGGACGTATGCCCGAGCACGGCCACCAAGAAGCGTGCCGATGGCATCGTCACCATCGACTACGACCTGTGCATCGGCTGCGCCTATTGTGCTGTCGCGTGTCCCTATCAGGCGCGCTACCGGACCGACAAGGCAAGCTTCGCCTATGGCGAACCGACCGACAATGAGGCCCAGCGGCACGACGATGCCCGTCTGGGGGTCGCCACCAAATGCACCTTCTGCGTCGACCGGATCGATGCCGGATTGGAAAAAGGCCAGACCCCGGGCGTCGACGCCGACGCAACGCCGGCCTGCGTCAATTCCTGCATCGCAGAGGCGCTGGCCTTTGGCAATCTCGATGATCCGAACAGCAATGTGTCGCGACTGCTGGCGCAGAACCAGCATTTCCGGATGCATGAGGAGCTGGGTACGGGCCCGGGGTTCTTCTATCTTTGGGACAAGGAATGACGCCCCCGCGCCAAGGTCGATCGCCATCGCCCGGCGACGCCGAAGCCGCCGGGCGAACCATCGCGGCCGGATCACAGGGCGCCGACCGACCCTATGGTGGCGCGGCGGGCAATCCCTGGCAACAGACCCACTGGGATTGGCGGGCGGCGGCAAACTTCATCTGTGGGGGCGCGGGCAGCGGTCTGATCATTTTCGCGGCATTGTCAAATGCACAAGGTCTTGCCCACACAGTGCTGCTGATTGGAGGCCTGGCACTTGTAGGGGCCGGGTTGCTTTGCGTGTGGTTCGAGATCGGCCGGCCCTGGCGTGCGCTCAATGTGTTCTTCAACCCACGCACATCGTGGATGACCCGCGAGGGTATCGTCGGTACCGTGCTGATGCCGGTGGGGCTTGCGGCGGCCGCAGGTGTTCCTGGCCTGTCGTGGCTGGCGGCAGGTCTGGCGTTGGCTTTCATCTACTGCCAGGCCCGCATCCTGAAGGCTGCCAAGGGCATTCCCTGCTGGCGCGAACCGTTGATCGTGCCGCTGGTCGTCCTGACCGGTCGAGCCGAAGGGGGCGGTCTGTGGCTGCTTGCGCAACCCATGCAGGCGAGCCGCCAGCCGATCTTGATCGTCCTGGTCGGCATGTTGATCCTCGCCAGAGTCTTGGTCTGGCTCGCCTATCGGCGCAGGCTGCACCGACGCACGACGATCCAGGCATCGACCGCGCTGGATCTCGCTGGCCGATGGCTGCAAGTAGCGGGAACCCTCATCCCGCTCGTCATCCTTACCCTGGCGGCGGGCGTGCTGACAACCGGTGCCGTGGCTGGCAGTTCGTTGGCGCTCGCCGGATTGCTGGCTGTTGGCACCGGTGCATGGCTCAAGTTCACCGTGATCACAAGAGCGGGATTCAACCAGGGCTTCGGCCTGACCTACCTGCCGGTGCGTGGGGCACGGCAATAAGCGGAGCAGACATGGGCACGATCACCGATGCAATCCCCGGCATGAAGACGATGGGTCAGCGGCAGGCCTATCTTCATCCCGAGATCGAAACGATGCCGCGCGAAGCGCTGGCGGCGATACAACTCGAGCGACTACAGACAACCGTTCGCAACGCCTATGACAACGTGCCCATGCAACGTGCGCGCTTCGCGGCCGCTGGCATCACGCCTGACGATATTCGAAGCCTCGCCGACGTGCAGCGCCTGCCTTTCACGAGCAAGGCCGATCTGCGTGACCACTACCCTTTTGGCATGTTCGCACGGCCCATCAGTGAGCTGACACGGCTGCACGCTTCCTCAGGCACCACCGGCAAGCCAACGGTTGTCGGTTACACCCGCGCCGACCTCGACAACTGGTCCGACCTGATGGCCCGCTCGCTTGCCGGCGCCGGGGCCCATGCCGGTGATGTGATCCACAACGCTTACGGCTATGGCCTGTTCACCGGCGGATTGGGTGCCCACTATGGAGCCGAACGCCTTGGCAGTGTGGTCGTGCCGATGTCGGGCGGCGCCACCGAACGGCAGATCGCGCTGATCATGGATTTCAAGGCGCGCGTGCTCTGCGCAACGCCGTCATACGCACTGGCCATTGCCGAGATGGCCGAGTCTCAGGGCGTCGACCTGCGCGACAGTGCCCTCGAGATAGGAATGTTCGGTGCCGAGCCCTGGAGCGAGCAGATGCGCTCGCAGATCGAACAGCGTCTGGGACTGAAGGCCTTCGACGTCTACGGTTTGTCGGAAATCACCGGGCCGGGAGTGGCTTGCGAGTGCGAAGCCCAGGCCGGTCTGCATGGCTGGGAGGATCACTTTCTGTTCGAGGTCATCGACCCCGACAGCGGTAAGGCACTTGCCGAAGGTGAGGTTGGCGAACTGGTGATCACCACGCTGACGAAGCAGGCGCTGCCAATGCTGCGCTACCGAACCCGCGACATCACCCGCCTCACGAACGCACGCTGCGACTGCGGACGCACCCACGTACGGATCCTGCGTATCACCGGGCGCAATGACGACATGCTGATCATCCGTGGCGTCAACGTCTTCCCATCACAGATCGAAGCGGTATTGATCGACCGCCCTGCGATCGCGCCACATTACCAGATCGTCGTACGGCGCAAGGGGAATCTCGACGAGGTCAGTATCGAGGTCGAGGCACTGGCAACCGGCTCGGCCAACGAGTATCGCGCCATCGCCGGTGATGTTGCCCATCACATCAAATCCCTGATCGGCATCACAACCCAGGTATCGGTGATGCCGCCAGGCACGATCCCGCGCTCGCAAGGCAAGGCGGTGCGGGTCAGAGACGAGCGACGGGAGGCGAAATGACCAAGCGGATTCTGACCCTGAACGTGAATGGACGGCTGCGAGAGGATGCGGTCGCCGACAATACCCTGCTGCTCGACTACCTGCGCGACACGGCTGGTCTGACCGGCACCAAACAAGGCTGTGACGGCGGTGAATGCGGAGCCTGCACCGTCCTTATCGACGGCGAACCCAGGGTTGCCTGCATCACGCTGGCCGCCAGCTGCGCGGGTGCGCGGATCGAAACGATCGAAGGACTGGCGGTCGATGGCCGGATGAACCGGCTACAGCAGGCTTTTCATGAGAAGCTGGGCACGCAATGCGGCTTTTGCACTCCGGGCATGATCATGGCCGCGCAAGCATTGCTGCGCCGCAATCCAACGCCCGACGAGGCCGAGATCCGCGAGGCCTTGTCGGGCAACCTGTGTCGCTGCACCGGCTATGTGAAGATCATCGAGGCGGTTCAGACCGCCTGTGCCGACAACGAGCTGGCCGCAGTGACTCTCGAACGCCCGCGCGAACACACGGTCGGCGTGGCGATGCCGCTCATCGATGGGATAGAGAAAGTCACGGGCCGCGCGCGGTACACGGCCGATCTGCCGTTGGGCGAAGCCTTGATCGGGCGGATCCTGCGCAGTCGTGTCGCCCACGCGAGCATTCTTCGCATCGACACGACCAACGCTCGCGCAATACCGGGCGTGCGTGCGGTGATCACCGGTGAGGACTTCAGCGCGCCCTATGGCGTGATCCCGATCGCGCAGAATGAATGGCCGCTCGCGCGCGACAGGGTCCGCTACCGTGGTGAACCACTGGCGGCTGTCGCAGCAGTGGACGAGGCGACCGCCGAAGCGGCACTGGCCGCGATCGAGGTCGAACTCGAGATCCTGCCAGCCTATTTCAATGCCGTTGATGCCCAGGCGGACGATGCCGTGCGCCTGCACGAGAAAAAGGCCGGCAATATCGAACGCGATGTCGATCAGTCGTTCGGCGATGTGGACGCCGCGCTTGCCAATGCCGACCTGGTCCGCGAGCAAACCTTTCACTATGCCGAGGTCGCCCACGGTCAGATCGAACTCAATTCGGCCGTCGCCCGCTACGAACCCGAGCTGGGCCGACTCACATCCTGGTCGGTCACCCAGGTTCCTTACTACCTACACCTGACGATCGCCCGCTGCCTGGGCATGGATCGCGCACAGATCCGCATCATCAAACCCTTTGTCGGCGGCGGCTTCGGCAATCGGGTCGAGCCGCTGAACTTCGAGATGGTGACCGCGGCACTGGCGCGCGCGGCAGGTGGCACGGTACGAACCGAGATCACGCGCGAGGAAGGCTTCATCACCCATCGTGGACGACCCGAGACCGATATCCGGCTAAAGCTGGGCATGAAGCGCAACGGCGAGATCACCGCAGTGGACTGCACCGTTACCCAGCGCGGTGGCGCGTACGCCGGCTACGGGCTGGTGACCATCCTGTACGCGGGTGCACTTCTGCATGCACTGTACCGGCTGGCGGCCGTCCGCTATCGGGGTCTGCGCGTCTACACCAATACGCCGCCTTGCGGCGCGATGCGCGGCCACGGGGCGGTCGATGCCCGCCATGCGTTCGAATCGCTGCTCGATTCCATGGCCGGTGAACTCGGACTGGACCCGTTCGCCGTGCGCCGGGCCAATCTGATCACCCCCCCCTATCGCAGCGCCAATGATCTGCAGGTCAATTCTTACGGCCTGCCGGCGTGTCTGGACTGGGTGCAACAGGTTTCAGGCTGGCGGAACCGCCGGGGCAAGCTGCCCCGCGGCCACGGTTTGGGGCTCGCATGCTCGCACTATGTGTCGGGGTCGGCCAAGCCGGTGCATTGGAGCGGCGAGCCGCATGCGGTGGTCAACCTGAAGCTCGACTTCGATGGGAACGTCACCATACTGACCGGCGCAGCCGACATCGGCCAGGGGTCATCGACGCTGCTCGCGCAAGTCGTCGCCGAAGTGCTGCTGCTACCCATGGCGCGCTTACGCGTGATCGCCGCCGACAGCGCTCTCACGCCCAAGGACAACGGATCTTACTCGTCGCGGGTGTCGTTCATGGTTGGCAACGCGGCCCTGCGGGCCGCCCAGGCGCTGCGCCAGGTCCTGGTCGAAGCGGCGGCCGAGCGCTTGCAGGTCGACACCCAGCGCATCGACTGGCTGGGCGAACGGTGCGTTGTGAGCGGCGCCACCGACCAGGGACTCACTTTCGAAGAGGTCGTGAGCGCGGCGCTGGTCGAAACCGGGACACTGACTGTCAAAGGGAGCTGGTCAACCCCTCCCGAAACGCAGGGCGGCAAGTTCCGGGGCGCAGCCGTCGGCTCGAGTGCCGGATTCTCCTATGTCGCGCAGGTGGTCGAGGTCGCGGTCGACGAGGACACCGGCGCGGTGCGGGTGGTCCAGGTCTGGGTGGCCCACGATTGCGGCCTGGCGATCAATCCACTCGCGGTCGAAGGTCAGGTGCAGGGCGCGGTGTGGATGGGCATGGGCCAAGCCTTGTCCGAGGAGACCCAGTACCACGAGGGCTTGCCGCTGCGTCCCAACATGTTGGACTACCGGATTCCGACGATCGTCGAGTCACCGCCAATCGCGGTCAAACTGGTCGAGAGCCGCGATCCGCTCGGCCCATTCGGTGCCAAGGAAGCCAGCGAGGGTTCGCTGCTGAGCTTTGCCCCGGCGCTCACCAATGCGATCCACGATGCCATCGGCATACGCATCAACGAACTACCCGCCTCACCCGACCGCGTGATCGAGGCGATACAGGCGCACCGTCGGCAAGAGCGTCTGCGGGCCAGGAAGAGCCCCAGCGCACCCGACAAAACCCCAGCATTGGCAAACGGAGGTTGACCATGGAACGCATGCCTTCGTTCGAGCTGCATCGCCCGAGCGCGCTTGCCGAGGTCACCGATATGCTAGCGGCCAATGACAACGCACGACTGCTGGCCGGTGGCACCGACCTGCTGCCCAATCTGCGCCGCGGCATCGAGCGCCCGGGTGTCGTCATCGATCTGGGCGCGGTCGCGGCGCTGGCCGAGGTCCGTGCCGAGGACAATGGTCTGGCCGTTGGCGCCGGCGTGACCCTGACCCGGCTGGCCAGTGATCCTCAGATCGAGCGCCAGTATCCGGCTATCTCGCAGGCGGCCGGATCGGTTGCCGGTCGAGGCCACCGCAATGCAGCTACCGTGGGCGGCAACCTGTGCCTCGATACACGTTGCGTTTTCTACAACCAGAGCGAATGGTGGCGGGCGGCCAACGACTACTGCCTCAAGCGAGGAGGAAAGGTCTGCCATGTGGCGCCGCTGGGCGAACGCTGCCACGCCGCCTTTAGCGGCGATCTCGCGCCCGCGTTGCTCGTGCTCGCAAGCGAGGTCGAACTGGCTTCGGTACGAGGCCTGCGCCGACTGCCGCTGGCCGAACTCTACCGCGACGATGGCGCGGCCCACTTGACGATGGCCCGCGACGAGATCCTCACGCGGGTGTTCATACCCGTCGATTCGCAGGCACTCAGCAGTCGATACCGCAAGGCGCGCGTGCGCGCGGCAACCGATTTCCCGCTGGCGGGCGTAGCCGTCGCCGTGGCCATGCACGGTGACCGTATCGGACATCTGCGGGTAGCGCTGACCGGCACCAATGCGATGCCCTTTTTGATCGCAGGTTGCGACGAATTGATCGGCCATCCGGTGAAACCCGATGTGCTTGGCAGGCTTGGCAAGTTGATCCAGAAGCAGGCAGGCCCGATGCGAACGACAGTGACCCAGTCGAATTACCGGCGACAGGTTGCCGCCGTCCTTGCGCAGCGCCTGCTCGACGAACTCGCAAACCCGGTATGAAGATCAATGCGGCCCAGCTATTGATCGGTTCGCATCAGGCGCTCCGGCCGGCCATTGTCTGCGGCGACCAGAGTCTTACCTACGGTGAACTGCAGGATGCCGTGGCGCGCAGTGCCACCGCCTGGCGCCGACTTGGCTTACAGGCCGGCGATCGGGTCGCCATCCGCCTGCCCGACGGCATCCCCTGGGTGCTGTCCTTCCTTGGTGTTCTATGGGCAGGTGGGGTTGCGGCCGGTGTAAACCCTCGGATTCCGGCCGATCAATGGGACTATGTGCTTAGCGAAGCGCAGTTTCGCTTCGTCATCGCCGATTCGGTAGCAGGCACCCCATCCGCCTGGCACAACATCGTCGTACCAGTTGACCAATGGTTGACTCAGATCGATCAGGTGGGGCCAACGGCCCCCGAACCGATGGACCCTGAGATGCCGGCATTCTGGACCCATTCGTCAGGCACCACCGGAAAGCCCAAGGCCGTCGTTCATGCCCACCGGGCGGCACTTCACCTGCACCGCACCAGTCAGGAACGCCTGGGAGTCCGAGCCGACGACCGCCTTTTCGCGAGTTCCCGGCTGTTCTTTTGCTATCCGCTGGCCAACAGCCTGCTGGCGGGCCTGCGGCTCGGCGCCACGGTGGTTTTGGATCCCCACTGGCCGACCGTGGAGACGGTGGTGAACACGCTGCGCGCCCAGCGGCCGAGCGTGTTTTTCAGCGTCCCCTCGTTCTTTCGCGATCTACTGCGCGCCAACCTGGCACAAACAGTTGCCGAACTAGGGGTTCGCCTATGCGTATCGGCCGGCGAGGCGATGCCCATCGGTGTTCGACAGACCTGGCTGCAACAAAGCGGATTGACCATCGCCAATGGATTTGGCGCCTCTGAGACCCTTACTCTTGCGCTACTCGATACCGACGGATCGCAGCACCTAACCCCGGCGCCGGGCGTGCGGATCAGCGCGGCACGACATGCCCTTGCCGATGAACCGATCCGAATCGGTATCCAGACCCCGACACTTGCACTTGGTTACTGGCGACGCCCCGTTGAGCAAGCCGCCAGTTTTCATGACAACGCCTACCATCCCGCCGACTTGTTCATCGCGGCAAGCGCAGACAGCTGGCACTTTGCGGGGCGTGAGGACTCGTTGGTGAAGATCCATGGGCGCTGGGTCGATCTGGTCGAGCTGGACGAGCGCGTGATGGCCCATCCGGACATCGTCGACGCAGCCACGGTAGCCGTGCCCGATGGCGATGGTGTGGAGACACTGGCCCTGTACTATGTCCCACGCAGCGACGCACCAACCGACATGCCCGGTCAGCTTGGTCAGCTGATCCAGCGATGGCCTTCACATCAGCAACGCAGACCTTGCATCCGATCGACCAGATCCCACGTACGCCGACCGGCAAACTGGTGCGTCGCGCGTTGGCGGCCTTGCATCGCGATGGGTCGGACTTGGCCGATACGTCCAATCTGCACCCGCTCTCCGGGGCGATGCGATGAGCGGTGATCGAAACACCGTTGGCCGGGCTCGCCAATGGCGGGATCATGACGGCCTGCATATCGATGTGCGTGGCCTCGCCGCCCCAGGACCCCTGGTCGAGATCCTGCGCTTGATCCAAGCGACCAAGGATGGCAGCAAGGTCATCGTGCATCACGATCGCAACCCGCAACTGCTCTATCCGGAACTGGCGGAGCTGGGTTGGTCGGCGCAGACGATTACAGGCGATGCCGGAGAGGTTCGACTGCGCCTGTCCCGCGACCCATGAAACTCGCTGCCGGCGCCTTCCTTGGTGGCGCGAAAAGCCGACTGCTGCCCGCGTCCATTCCCTTCCGATTCTTCGGCGCCGCCGTCCTCTTTCACCTGTTGGGGTGGATGGCATTGCTTGCCGGGGCGTCGGACTTCCCGCGGTTTCAGGGCGGCCTCGGTTGGCCTCTGGCGGCCCTGCATCTGACTACCCTGGGCGTACTCACGATGAGCGTCATGGGGGCGAGCCTGCAGTTGCTGCCCGTCGCCACCCGCCAGGCCGTAGGGTCGACCTGGTTGCCTGCCGCGATCTGGTGGCTGCACTCGTTCGGCGTCGCAGCGATTGCCCTGGGCATGGGACGGGCAATGCCGCTTGCTCTGGCCGCCGGGGCCGTTGCAGTGACCGCCGCATTGCTGGTTTTCGCCGGTTTGCTGGCCGGTAATCTGGTCGGTGCCCGCAGCATGCCCGAAGTGATCTGTTTCGGCTGGGCATCACTCGGATCTCTTCTGGTGGTACTGATCAGCGCACTGTCGCTGGTGTTCGCCTATCTCGGGCTGCCGCTGCTGGGCCGCGGCGCGGGCCTCTCGCTGCACATCGTCTTTGCCGTCTACGGTTTCATGGGACTGCTCGCAATGGGGATGTCGCTGATCCTGATCCCGATGTTCTCGCTATCCGGGCCAATCGATAGCCGCCGCGCAATCGTCTCCTGCGCGCTCGCCGTCATCGCACTCACGCTCGCAGCCGGGGCCGCGTTCGGTATTGCCCCTGTCGCCCTGAATGCACTGGCGCTCCTCGTCGGCCTGGGCGCCGTATCGATGCATCTGCAACAGATGCTCGTCGCACTACGAACGGGTATGCGACGAGACCTGGGTCAGTCCTTCGTGCTGGTGCGTTTCGGGTGGGCAATGCTGATGACGAGCCTGTTGCTCGCCATGGCGCTGACGCTCGATCTGCCGCTTGCGGGCCTGCCCACCTTGTTTGGCCTGGTGTTGATCGGGGGTTGGTTGCTCAGTTTCCTGTTCGGCATTCTGCGCCGCGTTCTGCCCTTTCTTGGCTCCATGCATGTGACGGGCCGCGGCAAGCGACCACCTACCCCGTCATCGCTTAGCGCCACCCAGCCACTGAGCATTCACTTTCATTGTCATCTTGTCGCCGTGGCCGGATTGGCGCTCGCCGTGCTCCTCGACCAGCCGATGATCGCCCTATTGTCGGCAACCGTGGGAACAATCGGCGCCGGCGCTTTTGCGGTCTTTTTCACGGTGTTGCTGCTGCGCATTCGCAGCAACCATTCCAGCCCGGCCGCCGCGACCCGAGTTTGATATGGGTCAAAGAGAGGTTCACCTGCAGCGGGTATTCTGGTATTTGGATACCACAATCAAACGGATCGGAGAAGCATGGAGTTTCAGCGCCAGGTGAGCCGTACGCTCGACACCGAACACCGCAGCAATCTCGAACTGCTCGGTCGCGTGGAACTCGCGTTCGCACGTGCACCCCGCCAAGGTGCGGCTTCCGACCCGGAACTGGTCAAGATCTGCGCGGCGTTTGGGCGTATGATCTCGGAGGATATCGGTCGCCACTTTGACTTCGAAGAACAACAGTTGTTCCCGCTAATGAACGAATCCGGGGAGGGCGACATCGCTGAATTGCTGATCGAAGAGCATGACGCGATTCGTGAAGTCGCTGCGGAGATCCTGCCGCTCACCCAGGCGGCCGCAAAGGGTTCGCTCGATGACGCCGGTTTCGAGGCCCTGAAGCGTGGTGCCCTCGAGATGGTCGAGCGGCAGGTCGCGCATATCCAAAAGGAAACGATGGCCTTGTTGCCATTGCTAGACGATCTTCTGGACGAGGACACAGATCAGGAGTTGGTTCTCGCCTATGCTTCCTAGCTGACCAGAACCCAATACCGATAGAGAGACAAGCATGCAAATCAGGGCCCGAGAAGCACTCTCCGTGCGTCCGTTGACATCGGACGATCTCGATCAAGTGGTCGCGATCGACGCATTGATCGAAGGTCGCTCACGGCGCACCTATGTCGAAAGGCGACTATGCTCCGCGATGCGCGAGCCGACGCTGCACGCGCAGTTTGGCGCAAGCAATGGCGATGGCCTGGCCGGCTACCTGCTTGCAAGAGTCCTCGAAGGCGAGTTCGGCCGCGAACCACGCAGCCTGCGTCTGGAGTTGCTTGGCGTACGCGACGATTCGCACGGATTGGGAGTCGGCCAGGCGCTATTGAACGCACTGACGCAGTGGGCTGCTCGACACGACATCAGTGAACTACGAACTGCCGCCACCTGGACAGATCTGGGCATGCTGCACTGGTTGTCCGAGATGGGCTTCAAGCTCGCGCCCAACCATGTGATCGACTGCGCGGTCAACGAAGGTGCCTATCTGGCCGAGCGAGATGATGCGATAGAACTCAAGGGAGACGATGAACCAGGCAATGAGATCAACTTCGGACCCGAAACCGGGAATGATTTCGAGCGCATGGCGCGTGACACCGCCGATGTGCGATCGATGACCTTCGAGGACCTGTCCGACATCGTACGTATCGATCGCAGCATCACCGGCCGCGATCGGCGCGCCTACATCCAGTCACGGCTCGCCGAAGCCACCGATGACTCCAGCCTGCGGATCTCGCTGACGGCCCGCCGGGACGATACCAATGTCGGCTATCTGATGGCGCGGGTCGACCGCGGCGATTTTGGGCGAACCGAACCGGTGGCCATCATCGACACCATTGGCGTCGACCCGGAGTACTCACGGCGCGGGGTCGGTCATGCCCTGCTGTCACAACTGTTCACCAATCTCGGGGCGCTGCGTGTGGAGCGGGTCGAGACAGTTGTCTCGCCGGGTGATCTGGCGCTTCAGGGTTTGTTGTATCAGACCGGATTCGCACCATCCCAGCGCTTGCCGTTTGTCCGTTCGATATGAGTGAAACACCATCGATCCCCGATGACGACGCGGTACGCGAAGCCTTGCGCGGCGTAGAGGATCTGGAAGCGGGCATGAACATCGTCGATCTGGGGCTTGTCTATGGCATCGAAGTCGACGCAGAGCAAGGCGTACTGGTCGACATCACGATGACGACTGCGGCCTGTCCGATGGCCGAGATGATCGTCGACCAGGCGCGGATGCGATTCGCACGATTACGCCAGATGAAGTGCCTGTCGAGGTCCGGCTGGTATGGGATCCACCCTGGACGCCGGACAAGATGACCGGTATCGCCCGTGAGCATTTCGGCTGGTCCTTCTGAGCCGCCCTGTGGCTGCGCACAACAACCCAATGCCCCACCCGACAGCCTCCCGCGCCCCGCCCTCTTCCCCCTCTGCATCTCCCGCTCCTGCGGGCCTACCGCCGGCATGGCGCGTCCCCTTGCTGATACTCGGGTTCGCCGGCCTGCTGGTCGGCATGGGAGCGGGACTGGCCAGACTCGGTTGGACGATGCCGCAGGTTTCCGTGGCCGCCGCCGGGTTACACGGTCCGTTGATGATCTGTGGCTTTTTCGGTGTCGTGATCGCGCTCGAACGGGCGGTGGCGATCGGGCGCGGCTGGGCCTACCTGGGCCCCCTGTTCGCCGGGTCGGGTACCGTTGCGCTTGTGAGCGCACAAGCCACCTTCGCCGCAATGCTCTATCTTGCCGGCAGCACGATCCTGCTGATTGCCACTGCCGACGTGCTTCGCCGTCAGTCCGCCCTTTTCACCTTGACCCTGGTTGCCGGTGCCGCCTGCTTTGCCATCGGCAATGCCCTGTGGCTCGCCGGCTGGTCGGTGCACGAAACCGTTCCTTGGTGGCTCGCCTTCCTGATTCTGACCATTGCCGGCGAGAGGCTGGAACTCTCACGATTGCTGCCGCCGTCACCAGTGGCAAAGCGTGTCTTTGCGGTACTGCTCGCGATCATCCTGATCGGCCTCGCCGGCGGGCGGACCGGCTGGGGAAGCGTGTTGTTCGCAGCCGGTCTGCTCGGGCTTGCCGGCTGGTTGTTGAAGCAGGATATCGCGCGCCATACCGTGCGTCGACAAGGCCTCACCCGGTTCATCGCGGTCTGCCTGTTGTCGGGCTACCTTTGGCTGGCACTAGGCAGCATCGTGATCCTCGTCGCCGGTGGATTGGCGCCAGGCACCCCGTCCTACGACGCCGCGCTGCACGCACTGGCCCTAGGCTTCGTTTTCTCGATGGTGTTCGGGCATGCGCCCATCATCTTCCCCGCGGTATTGAGAGTCGCAGTGCCGTACTCGCCCAGTTTTTATCTGGCGCTGGTGCTGCTGCAGGTATCACTTGTCGTGCGCCTGATCGGCGATGCCACCGGTCAATTCGATTGGCTGCGTGCAGGCGGCCTGCTCAACGCGGTCTCGTTGATTGTCTTTCTCCTGGGGACGATCGTCGCCGTAGTGCGTGGTCAACTGGCTCACCATCGACCATCTCGAAAAAGCCCGGGGCAGACTATCTGACGACTCGTGCAGGTGCTAGACTGAAGTTTCGCTTCGGGGGTTCTTGAACGTCCCCTTCACGGCGTAGTTACAAGCGGCGATCTCCGATCAACTTCCACGGCGCGTACCACACGAAGTGATGACCAAGCCACAATCATCGGCCCTCACGATCGGATGCGGCGCCGGCTTCTCTGCCGATCGCCTGGAACCCGCTGTTGCATTGGCCGAATCGGGGCTGGTGTCCTATCTGGTCTTTGAATGCGTAGGAGAGAGGACCCTTGCGTTCGGTCACCGCGATCGAATCCTCAATCCTGAGGCCGGCTTCAACCCGTTGTTGATCCCTCGGCTTCGCGCGCTGCTGCCGGTGTGCCGGCGCACGGGGACCCGTATCGTCACGAATATGGGCGTCGCGAATCCGAAAGGCGCCGCCGTTGCCGCCCAGTCACTCGCCCGATCTTTGGGACTCAAGGGGATTTCCATCGCTTACGTGGAAGGCGACGAGATCACCGATCGCCTCTCGGCCGACCAACCCCTGCCTGAGATCGGATCGACGGTAGGCGGGGTGGGTCAAACCGTTGTCGGTGCAAATGTCTATCTCGGCGTCGAGCACCTGCTACCGGCAATTCAAAGTGGTGCCGACCTCGTGATAGTCGGTCGGTTTGCCGATCCATCACTGTTCCTGGCGCCGGCGATCGCCCACTATGGATGGGCCCAGGACGACTGGCAAACGATGGGCCGCGGCACTGCGGTCGGACACCTGCTGGAATGCGGAATGCAGATCACAGGGGGGTACTTCGCGGACCCGCCGTACAAAACGACGCCGAACCTCGCCCATTGCGGATTTCCAATGGCCGAGATCACCAGCGATGGTCGCTGCGTCCTGACAAAGCTGCCGCAGGCCGGCGGCGCAGTCACCATACAGACCGTCAAGGAGCAGTTACTGTACGAAGTGCAGAATCCAGCGGCATACCTGACGCCGGACGTCACTGCAGATTTCTCGGGCGCGCAGCTTTCCGAACTAGGCCCGAACCGCATCGCCGTGGATGGCATTACCGGCCGTGAGCGTCCGGAAACCCTCAAGGTAACGGTCGGGTTCGATGGTGGCTACCAGGGAGAAGCCGGTATCAGCTACGCGGGGCCCGGCGCGGCGACACGCGCGATGCTGGCGCGCGAGATCCTTGCGGATCGCATCAACAATCTGCACAAGTGTCGTGGTCGACTACGGCTTGACCTGATTGGCATGGCGTCGCTACATGCGACGGCTCACCCTGCCCGTCATCCCGAATCAACCGATGTTCGCGTACACGTGGCGTTCGCCTCCCACGAGCGAGAGCAGGTGGAACTGGTCATGTGGGAAGTGGAATCGCTGTTGTGCTGCGGTCCTGCCGGCGGCGGTGGCTTTCGCGGGCAGATCGTGCCGAAGGTCGTCACTCATTCGGCTTTCATCGGGCGTGATCAGGTTTGTGCCCGAACGACGGTGCTCGAGTCATGAGCCGCAGGGTTCCACTGCGCGAGATCGCGCACGCGCGTGCCGGCGACAAGGGAAATCTGTCGACAATATCTGTGTGGGCCTACGATCCCAAGGATTTCCCCCGAATCAAGGCGCAACTGACAGCCGAGCGAATTCGCACGGCGTATCCCGACTTGATCCGTGGCAAGGTCGAGCGGTTCGAGCTTGATCATCTGCAGGGACTCAACTTTGTGCTCCATGATGCGATCGAAGGAGGGGTGAATACCTCACTCAATCTCGATTCACATGGCAAGTCTTGGAGCTTTCTGATCTTGCAACTCTGCATAGATAGTGACTGATGATCATTTTCGGCGCGCAAGAACGGCCGGCGTGCGACGAGTTCGGAAGAATGCCTGCAAATGAGGAGGCGAAATACGCGTCGCTCCCGTTCTGGAACTGCGACCCTGAGAATGGCCACGCTCCCCGTCATCGCGTCGTCTTCAGGACGGCAGCAGAATGATCTTGCCCTGAGCACGACCTTGCTCGAGCAGGCTGAGTGCCTTCGCATAATCCGCCAGGGCGAATCGGTGGCTGATGATCGGCTTGATCTTGCCAAGCAGCCACAGATCGAACAATGCCTGTTGAACCAGCGCAACTGCCTGAGGATTGCGCTCACGATAATCTGACCACTGCAGCCCGCTAACCTCGATGTTCTTGACCAACAGATAGTTGGCCTTGATCGACGGTATCTGGCCAGAAGCAAAGCCGATGATCACCATGCGCGCGCACCACGCCATTGCTCGCAGCGCGGCAGCATTGGCCATCCCGCCTACCGGATCGATCACCACATCGACGCCGTGGCCGTCGGTAAACGATGCAACCTGATCACGCAGTTCGTCGCGTAGATCAACGGCCCCCAGTTCGATCGTATGATCAGCACCCGCCAATCGTGCGATGTCGGCGTTATCAGAGCCCAGAACACCAGCGATCACGGTCCGCGCCCCAAAGGCTTTGGCGAGCTGAACTGCTGCGACACCAACCCCTCCCGAAGCACCTAGCACAAGAACGGTTTCGCCTGGCTGTATTCTCGCGCGCGATACCAACGCAAAGTGTGCCGTCTGATAGACCAGGCCCAGGGCTGCCGCCTCATCGAAGGGCAGTTCCGCCGGCATTGGATAGCAGTTCGTCGCATAGCAGCACAGCTGCTCAGCATATGAACCGTATTCGACTTGAACAGCCACGCGATCTCCGACTTTGAGATCCGTCACCGCTTCGCCGATCTGCGTGATGACACCAGCGGCTGCTTTTCCAGGCGAAAATGGCAAAGGCGGCTTTATCTGGTAATTGCCCTCCATCACCAACAAGTCCGGATAGTTTGCTTCCACGGCGGCGATCGTGACAACCACTTGTCCGGCAGCAGCTTGCGGGTCTGGCAGGTCAGCGACTGACGCTTGATCGAAGGGAGCGAATCGCTCAACGAGAACCGCCTTCATCAGTGGTTCTCCGCATTGCTCTGCCCAAGTGCTGGCGCCCGGACCACGGTGGCTGGATGGCTGCGAAAGCCCGGAACGAGCGGCACGGGTAACGCGGTCGTTGCCTTGCCTTCGGAATTGCTCACCTGGGCGTCGAATATTCCCCGCGCCCGAAAATGCTCATCCCGCATTGCCTGCTCAACGGTTTGCACGATAGAGCAACAGCAATCGGCTTGGGAAAATCGTGCGCGCCAATAGTCACTGGAACGCGATGCAATGATCGCCGCGACTCCCGCACGGGTTGCCTGGGGATCCACGGCATCGTCCCGCAATGATTCGTCCAGCTCGATCGTGTCGCAGAACACGCTCCAGAAGCGCGGTTCAAGCGGCGCGGCGGCCAGCACCTGGCCATCTTTCGTCTTGTACAGCTGATACCGCGGCGACCCCCCCGTGACCAGGTCGGTACCGTTTCCTGGCCACTGGTTCACGCTCAGGCCATTACCCATCGCCCAATACATGAACGGGAACAGGTTATCGGCCATGGAAATATCCAGGTAAGCGCCAGCGCCGGTTCGGTCCCGCTCGCGCAGCGCCAGCAGTATGTTCATCACTGCAGGGTAGGCCCCACCAGCGATGTCAGCAATGAGTGCGGGCGGGATGACCGCCTGGTCGGGGCTCCCCATCCCGAGCGACAGCAGGCCGGTGTCCGCGATATAGTTCAGATCGTGCCCGGCAACATCGCGCTTGGGACCTGTCTGTCCGTAGCCACTGATTGAACAGTAGACAATGTCGGGTCGATTAATGCGGACCGACTCATAGGACAAGCCAAGCCTGGCCATAACGCCGGGGCGAAATTGTTCGACAATGACGTCGGCCTCTTGTAGGAGCGGATCCAGACGAGCCCGTTGCAACGGATCCTTCAGATCGAGTGCAATCGACTGCTTGCCGCGGTTGAGCATCGTGAAGTTGATGCTATCCGAACCCCACCGTGGCTCGTAGGTTCTCATCTCGTCCCCATGGCCGGGCCGTTCGATCTTGATGACTTGCGCGCCCGCCTCGGCGAGAATCAAAGTTGCCATCGGGCCAGGCAGCAACGTCGAGAAGTCGAGTACTTTGATGCCGCACAGCGGAGCACTCATCGCGGCTCTGCCTCGTCGTCGCGTTTCGCTTGCGCGATGCGCTGGACGGCTACGGTCGAGCGTCGCGCGGGGACGAATGCCGGAGAGCCGAACGCTTTAAACAAGGCCTGGCTGATCGCATGATGATGGGCGAGCCCCCCTCGCTCGAGTCGCTCGATTGGTCCGTCTGGATAGCCCAGACCCATTTTGCACGTCACGTCCATATCGTGCGCCGTGGCCAAGCCCTCGTCGAGAAAGCGAAGGGCATCGTTGTACTTGGGGATCACCAACCGATTGATGATGCGGCCGATCTGGTCACTGCAGACCACGACTTCGAAACCAGATGCTTCGAAAACGGCTCTCGCTGCCGCAATCGCGGTCTCGTCGGTCGCTGGCTGCCGCACCAGCTCAATCAGCGCGGACGGTTTGTCGTCGCCGTTTCGATAGCGACTGAACCCCAGGGCATTGCTTCCTTCCAGGCCAGCCTGCTCGCCCGTGTGGACACCCAACGACTCGTTATCCAGTTCGACGATGACTGCTGCCTTGGACGGGTCGGCCTCATACGGCGTTCCCAGGTGCAGGACAACGTCTCCCGAAACACCAGCGTTACTGAGAAAGGCATCGCCTTCAGGAAATGACCGGCTGGTGCCGCGCTGCTTGATCTGATAGTGCGGAACTGGCATCGATCACGCTCCGAAGATGGCATCACTGTCGTAACTGAAAAACCCGCGCCCTGATTTTCGTCCCAGATGACCGGCAGCGACCATTCGACGCAGCAATGGCGGTGCCGAGGCGCGCGGATCGAGCGTAACCGGATAAAACGCTTCGCTCAACAGAATCTGGGTATCCAAACCAATCAGATCGATCAGTTCCAGCGGACCCATTCGGTAGCCCAATCCGGATCTGATGGCTTTGTCGATATCGCCCGGCCGGGCCACACCCGCCTCAACCGCCCGGATGGCATCATTGTTGAAGGGCACGAGCAGCGCATTCAGAATGAATCCCGGCTTGTCCTGGGTCTGGACCGGAATCTGTCCAGCAGCCAGGGTCCATGACCAGGCCGCCTTGAAGGCTTCAGGGTCGGTATTCAAGCCGGGGGACATCTCGATCAGTTTCATCAACTGGGCAGGCAGGCAAAAATGCATGCCGACCACCTTGCCTTGGCGACGACATCCCGATGCGATCTGGGTGATCGACAAGGTGGACGTGTTGGACGCAAAGATCGTGTGTTGGGCGCAGACCTGATCGAGTTGCGCCAGCAATTCCTGCTTGGTCTTCAGGTCCTCGAACACCGCCTCGATCACGAGATCCCGATCGGCGAGATCGTTCAAGTCGGTCGTGATGCGTATCCGCTTCATCGCCGCATCCCGATCGTCAGCGGTCATCTTGCCCCTTTCGACTGATTTGTCGAAGAACGCCCCGGCCTGCTTGAGCGCACGTTGCAGGCTCTGTTCGCTCAGATCGAATGCGAGTGTATCGAATCCGGCGCGGGCCGCGACAATGACAATGCCCGCACCCATCGTACCGCCAGCGCCGCAAACGGCAACAGTCTTGATGTTCGTCATGATGTGCGAAAGCTCCTTCCAATCAGCTGCCGGTGGATCTGGTTGGTTCCTTCCCATATTTGAGTGATCTTCGCATCCCGCATCAGGCGCTCGGCGCGAAAGTCGGCGCAATAACCGTAACCACCATGCATCTGAACACACTCTGTCGCCATGCGCATCGCCAGGTCGGATGCCCGCAGCTTGGCAATGGATGCTTCCAGTCCGAAATCCGTCGCGCCATCATCGACCAACTCGGCCACATAGTCGATCCAGCGCTCCACGAGGGCCAACTCACTGGCCAGATCGGCAATGAGAAACTGGTTACCTTGAAAATCGATCACTGCACGCCCGGACTGGACCCGGTCATTCGTGTAGGCAATCAGATCTCGAAACGCCGCCCGCGCGATACCAAACGCGTGAGCGGCAATACTGGGGCGCGACTTGTTCAACGATGAAAGCAGGATCGGCAGACCGTCCCCCGGTGCGCCAATCAGATTCGCGCGATGCACCCGGCAGTCGTCAAATGAAAGCGCAGCTGTCGACGAAGCACGATGCCCCATCTTCTGTTCCTTTCGTTGCACCTCGAATCCAGCCGTTCCTTTTTCCAGAATCAGCACCGAGATCGACGCCTTGGGGTCGTCGATCTCGGACCATTTGCCGAACAGCAGGATCAGATCGGCGACATCGCCATTGGTAATGAAGATCTTTGAGCCGTTGACGACGATGTCATCGCCGTCTGGCGTGAACCGGGTTTTCATGCCTGTCGCATCAGAGCCTGCTGTGGCCTCGGTAATGGCCAGCGAGCCAAGCCCGCCTTGAGCAATGATGGGCAGCAGGCGTTGACGCTGTTCTTCGCTCCCCTGATCGATCAGCGGCTTCATGCCGTGGAAATTGGTCGCATAGATGATGCCGGTTGATGCGCAGGCCTCGGAAATGATCTTGACGCATTCGATATAGAGCGCATAGGACGCGCCGATACCTCCGTAGGCTTCTGGCACAAACAGTGAATTCATCCCCAGCTGATTCAGAACATCGATATTCTCCCAAGGGAACTCACCATTGCTGTCGAACCGTGCTGCGTTTGGCGCAATCACCTCGTCGGCCACTCGTTGCAACTGGTCGATGATCAACTGCTGCTCTTCAGCCCATTGTCGGCGGATCGCGATTTGCTCGAAAACCCTCATTAGTGGTTCATCCCCTGGCCCCCATCGATATAGATGGTTTCGCCTGTCAGAAAAGTGAGATTTTCGTCAAGTAGTGCCGCGACCAATCTGGCCACTTCTCTGGGCGCACCCGCTCTGCCGGTGGGAATTCGCTTGGCCACCCATTCCTGAACAGACGGTTTTGCCAGGAACGAACGGTTCAAATCGGTTTCGATGTAGCCTGGCGCTATCCCCAGCACCGAGATCTTGTCGCATGCCCACTCCACGGCGAGACATCGTGTCATCGCACCGACAGCGGCCTTCGAAGCGCAGTAAGCCAGATTCTTCGCCACGCCCAGTTTGTCGAAAAACGATCCGATATTGATGATGCTGCCACCATTGGCTTTGAGGTACGGATGAATTTCGCGACAAGCGACCATCACCGCCGTGGCGTTGAGAGACATCACGCGTTCGTACTCGTTCGTCGTGAGTTCGGCACTGGCCGACGAGAGGTGAATCCCCGCGTTGTTGACGAGTCCGGCAATCGGCCCCCGCCGTGCGACTTCGGCGAAAGCCGCGCTGACCGCCGATTCATCAGTCATGTCGCAGGCAATGGCAACACCGGATGCAGACTCACCGCTGCGCGACAGGCCGACCACCGCGTAGCCGCGCCTGACCAATTCGTCGGCAATGCTCGCGCCAATCCCACGGCTTGCCCCGGTGACTACGATCTGGCCTTCACGCATCTTTGAACTCGGGTTGTCGTTTCTCTTCGAAGGCGGCCATGCCTTCAGCGGCATCCGCCGTCTGGTAGGCAAGCGTTGAAAGATCGGCCTCGATCTTCAGGCCTTCGTGGATTGGCGTATCCAGCGCCCTGCCAACGGCTTCGCGAGCGAATCCAAGCGCAGGCAGGCTGAATCCGGTGAAACGACGAGCAAAGGCAATCGCCGCAGCCATCGAATCACCTTCGATGACCTGGTTGACCAGGCCGAGTTGTTCGGCGCGTTCCGCGTTGATCGTGGCACCGGTCAAGACCATCTCGGTCACCCGTGCCGATCCGATCAGTCGCGGCAAACGCTGGTACCACCATAGCCGGGGATCAGACCCAGTTTGATCTCCGGCAGGCCCATCTTTGCGTTGCTGGTCGCGAGTCGAAAGGTGCACGCCAGCGCCAGTTCCAGTCCGCCCCCGAATGCATAGCCGTTGATGACGGCAATCGAGGGCATCGGCAATTGCTCGATACTCGCAAAAACACGCTGACCCAGCTGAGCGCCCCGCTTCTGTTCGATCAGATTGCGGTTTCGCAATTCCTTGATGTCGGCACCGGCGCAGAACGCCTTGTTACCGGCACCGGTCACCAATAAGACACGTGAGCTGCTGTTGGCGACCTGATCAATGGCGCGCCCGATGTCACGAAGCACGCCGAAGGACAATGCGTTGAGCACATCGGGACGGTTGAGGGTCAGGATCGCCGCTTCGTCCTGGTAACGCAGTTCAACGTTCATTTTCCGGCCTCGGGTTTGACAACATAACGAACCGCTTCGGGCTGCAGTTCGCCTCTTCGAACTCTCTGGGCAAGCTCACGCTTCAGGATCTTGCCGCTCGCAGTCAGCGGCATCTCGGTCATGGCCAGGTAGTACTCCGGCATGTCGAATTTCGACAAACCCGATTCGGCAAGATGTTCAAGGACGGAAGCCGCATCCACCGATCCGACAACTGCCAGGCATACTTTCACCCAGCCGCTCGTCTGCCACGGCAAACGCGGCAGCCCGCTCGATGCCGGGATGACGATGCGCGAGCGCTTCGATACCCGACGGGTAGATGTTGTGGCCACCGCGAATGATCAAATCCTTGTCGCCCCTGGACCCGCAAATTGCCTTGTTCATCAATGCTGCCAAGATCACCTGACATGAACCAGCCGTCGCGGTTGAAACTTGCCTCGGTCGCTTGCTGGTCGGCATAGTAGCCCAGCATAAGGCCGCGCCGCGCCC
Organism: Burkholderiaceae bacterium; assembly: GCA_041396665.1. GTDB lineage: Bacteria > Pseudomonadota > Gammaproteobacteria > Burkholderiales > Burkholderiaceae_E > JAUIAI01. The sequence continues at coordinate 162,749 of JAWKYE010000012.1, read as the reverse complement.
ACCGATCTGTCCGACCTCACCGGTAGCCAGTGGTCTGTCCGCGTCATTGGCATCGAAAATGCGGATCTCGTACGCCCGCCCGCCACGGCCGCATGTGGTCGTGCAGGTGATCGGATCGTCATCTGGATGCGTATACTGATGCGATGAATTCTCGGTCATGCCATAGACGTTCTGCGGTTTGATTCCCTGGGTTGCAAATGCCTCGGCGACGACCGGCGGTATCGGGCTGCCTGCCATGTAGAAGGCTTTGACCTTACCCAATGATCGCAATTCGGTGCGGCGCTGAAGTTCGGCAAGAATATCCATCGCGTGGGTGGGGACGCCAAGCACGTAATTCGCCTGGGTCTGAGCAATCCAATCGACGCGGCTGACACCTTTGGGCGCATCGTCAGTAATAAAGGCGCAACCGCTCAGAAGCCACTGGGAGACACCTACCCAGGCAATATGGTGCGACAACGGACTCAATGAAAGCAAACGTGTCTGATCAGTGACAGCCCAATCGCGAACCATATCCCGGCCGTTTGCCAGCAAGGTGTTGGACGAATGCATGACACATTTGGGCGCACCGGTGGTCCCTGACGTGAAGGCCATATAGGCGACATCGTCCGCCAGGCCAACGGGCGCAGGCCCATCGGGAACTGGCTGATTCTCGGGAAACGTCGCGGGCTCCCATATCGCCTTCAGATGGGGCAGTCTGTCCGAGATCCCGACCGAATTGCCCGCCCCACGATCGGCACTTCAACCCGGCTCTGTGACCAGTACGGCGCTACCGAGCCGTTCGATCAGGGCTTCAACCTCGGCGCAGGTATAGGTCCGGTGTAGCGATGGATTGCAGACCAACCCGAGTCTTGAGCAGGCCAGGAACGTGACGATGGTCTGAACCCGGTTCGACATCCACACCGAGACCCGATCGCCGCGATTAAGACCCAGCTTATCCAGTGCGGCCGCTGCGGCAATCACCCACTAGGCCAGCAATGCCCAGGAAAGCGAAGTGGTCCCGTCGCGCAACGCCTCCTGCCCCGGACGAAGCCGGGCGTGGCGGGCCATCAACGAGAAGAAAGTGTCCTCTTTGGCCACTGTCCGGCATCGTAGTAGGCACGGCTATTGGCGGGATGATGCAAGGTCAGGAAAGGCCGCATCCGGAACCTCACTGGCCGAAGGTTTCGGCGTCGGGTTTGCGTTTTCTCGGCAAAAAGAGCCTTCTCAGCTCTTTCGACTCCTGCGTTTCCAGATAGCGCAACAGCAAGTCGTGGACACCCGTGCCAGGCCGCTCACCCTCCGTGACGCGCATTGAATGCCCTTCACGGACGCCAATGCAACGCTCGGTCGGCCACTTCCAGTGCGAACTCTGGTCTTCTCGGCAAGCTGGTCGTCCGGTACAACCCGATTGATCAGGCCGATCTCCAGCGCCTGGGCCGCAGAGATCCTCGGATTGCAGTACCACATCTCTTTGGCCCCCTCTTCTTCCCGATCAAATCCTCGAGATACCAGGTTCCGTAGCCGGCATCGAACGAACCCATCATCGGCCCGACCTGCCGAAAGACAGCACTCTCTTTGGCGATAGTCAGATCACAGACAACTTGTAGAACGTTGCCACCGCCGACCGCGTAGCCGTTCACGCTGGCGATCACCGGCTTTTGCAGCCGATCGATCGCCTCGTACATTTCAAGGGTCGGCAACACGCCAGCGTAGAGCATGGTGTCCTCCATGCCCTCCTTGCGACCGCCGATACAGAAGAAGCGATCGCCAGCCCCGGTGATTACGATCTACCCGCGTCCGGGTTTCGCGGCGGATTTCATTGATGCAATCGCGAATCTCATGGACATGATCTGGCGGTGAACATATTCCCATCATCCGGCCGGTTCAGCGTGATCGTGCCAATCGGGCCGTCTTCGCTGTAAATGATGGTGTCGTAGGTCATGGTCTGAATCCTCGTTGATTTTTCGTTGCAGCAATGGGCTTGGCAGCAGAATCGACCGTGATTTCAAGGGGAAACCGGTCTGATCTGCTCATAGGCCCATCTTCTCAGACTATCGAGCCTCCTGAAAACCTGGGGCGCTTTGGCGTATGCGTTCGGCGATTCCACATTGAATCCGCTGGCCCCCTGGCGCACTCTCGCATCATGTTCATGCGACAGGGATGGTCAAGATGGAAGGGATTCAGGAACCTGCAAACAGCGAGCAACCGGAACCGACACGGCACCCCGACGGGTGTACCGGTCGCGAGGCCATCTCGGCCTGGCTGGCCAGTGGCGAGCCGATGGAGCTGTTCAGTAAGAAGGCTGGCTTGTCATACTGGTCGCTGCGACGCTGGCGCCTGGCCTACGGGGAGGAGTTCGGTCTGACGATTCGCCGACGCCCCGGTACAGGTGGCAAGCGCGGCAAGCCGCCGGCCAGACCGCCTGGCGAGAAGAGTTCGCCCAGCAGGCTGGCGCCGGTCACGATCACGGGTACAACGGCCTCTGCCTCTTTCACCGTGCAGATCACCCTACGCCAGGGGCGCTGCGCGTGGATCCGGGACCGATTTGCAGTGGCTGTCGCGTCTGCTGGTGGCGGTGGAGCAGGCGACATGAATGCCGGGGCGGGGCGTGAAGATCTGGCTGGCGTTCGAACCGGTGGACATGCGGCTGGGATTTGACGGTCTGGCGGCGAAGGTGGCGCACGTGTTGCAGCAAGATCCCTACGATGGTCACTGGTTCGTGTTCCGAAGTAAGAACGGCACCCGGATCAAGATTCTCACGTTCGACGGCGTGGGCTGGTGGTTGCACTACCGCCGACTGGAGAAGGGGGTGTTCACCTGGCCGGGGGTCGATGACCGGTTCGATCCAGATGAGCCAGGCGCAGTTTGCGGTGCTGGCGCAGGGCTTGACTGGCGACGGGTGAAGATTCCCGAGCCCATCGCGCCGGTTCTTGCCTGAGAACGGGTTGATCAGCGCGCCGCTTACGAACGTACATTGATATTGCCCGGCGCACACAATGCGCGGCCCGGATCGGGCGGGCGTAGCGATCGGTCGCGATATCATCGTGCGCAAGTCAACCGACCTGTCCTCGCTGCCCTGCAGATCCCGCTGCGCTCAAGGCGCTGATCGTGTCGCAGCGGGCGCAGATACTGCGCCAGCAAGAGATCGCTGCCGAACGCGATCGCGCGCTGGACGGGTTGGCCAGGACCGAGCGCGAGCTCGCCCGCAAGGTGCAGGAACTGGTCGTGGCCAATGCGCTGGCCGAGAAGCTCAAGTTCGAGATCGCCCGGTACCAGCGCTGGCGCTTTGGCAAGAAGAGCGAGGCGCTCGGGGCCGAGCAGATCGCGCTGTGGGAAGCCGAGCTCGATGCCGACATCGAGGCGCTGCAGTGCCGCCTGGCGAACCTGGATACGGCGCCGATGAGAACAACAAGCCTCGCGCCAAGGGCCAGCCGCGCCGCCAGCCACCGCCGGCGACCCTGCCACGGGATCGAAGAGCGGCTCGAGCCCGACAGCACGGTGTGCGGATGTGGCAATCGATGGTGCGCATCGACAGCGCCGAGACCCTGCAGATGATTCCCCAGCCGCTTCTGGGTCAAGCGCACGGTGCGCGGCAAATGGGCCTGCCGGTGCTGCGAATCGATCGGTGATGGCCCCGGTGCCGGCGGCCCCGACCGACAAGTCGATGGCCGGCACGAGCGTGCAGGCCAACGTGATCATCAGCAAATATACCGACCACCTCCCGCTGCATCGCCAGGAGCGCATCTACGCTCGCATGGGCGTGCCGATCGCCCGCCTCGACCATGGCCGGCTGGATCGGCAGATCGGTGCGCCGTTGAGCCGCTCACCGATCTGCTGGCCCAGCGCATCGTCGCCGCCCATGCCCTGCAGGCTGACGAGACACCGGTGCCGGTGCTGCAGCCGGGCAGCGGCAAGACCGGCACGGCCTACTCAGGGTCTACCGCACCCTGCCCAGCGACGCGCTGCAGGGCGGGTGTTCGACTTCGCGATGAGCGCAGCGGCCAAGAGCACCCTGAATCGGATGCTCAAGGATTTCACCGGGATCTTGCAGGCTGATGGATATGCCGGGCACAACGAAACGCTCCGACGCCAAGCGGTGACCGAGGCCGGTTGCCTGGCCCATGCGCGGCGTAAGTTCGTAGAGGTGTATGAGGCCACCAAGTCCCCGGTTGCCCAGGAGGCCATCAAGCGGATCGCGGCACTGTACCGGCTCGAGCACGCGTTCGACGATGCCCAGCCTGGCGGCACGGTCCTGGATCGCGAGCGATGGCGACAGACGCACACCGTGCCGCTGCTCGATGCGCTGCACCAGTGGCTCGCGGCCACGCATGCCAAAGCGGCGCCGCGCAGCGCGCTGGCCAAGGCGATTCAGTATGCGTTGAACCGATGGGCGGCGCTCACCCGCTTTGCAAAGGACGGTCGGTTGCCGCTGGACACCAATGCCGTGGAGAACGCCCTGCGCCCGGTGGCGCTGGGCAGGCGAAACTGGACATTTGCCGGTTCCGAGGCTGGCGGTCGGCGCGCGGCGCAGATGTACTCGCTGATCATCTCGGCGACGATGAACGGGCACGAGCCGCTGGCCTACATCACCGACATTCTTGAACGGCTGCCGACCGCGCGCATGCGTGACCTGGAATCGATGCTGCCCTGGAATTGGCGGGCCCCCGCCGGTATCGACGTCCAGGCCGAACTGGCCAAGCCCGCCGAGCCTCTGATCCTCACACCGAACTGACATCCGAGTCTGCATACGCGCCACTTTGCCCGATCGCTGGCCCCACGGGAAGGTGGGATGCCCGAACGCGTACGCTTTGGCAACTCCAGGTCCAATTCATTGGAGACCCTAAACAGCCGATCGGCATTCGCTGCCTACCGGGCCGGGCAGCGACGATTGGGGTGGCGATACAGGCCTGGCTGATCGTTTACGTCGTGTACGGCCATGATAGGCGCAAAAAAAAACGCCCCGACACAGAGTGCCGGGGCGTTTCGAGTGATTTGCCTGACGATTACCTACTTTCACGAGCGAGCTGCTCACTATCATCGGCGCAACAACGTTTCACGGTCCTGTTCGGGATGGGAAGGGGTGGTTCCACTGCGCTATTGTCATCAGGCATAACTTGTCGGCTGGCTGCTTTTAACTGCTGGCAGCCATGCCATATTCGGTCGAAGTAGGTCGTATTCGGTCTTTCGGATCTTGGTTGCCACCGACTCGGGTGGCGTCGTCTTCACGACGATGGGTTGCGAAGCAAACCACAACAACGATGCGGATCAAGCAAGCTTAATAGCAAAGTTATAGGATCAAGCCTCACGGGCAATTAGTACCGGTTAGCTTAACGCATTACTGCGCTTCCACACCCGGCCTATCAACGTCCTGGTCTCGGACGACCTCTTCAGGGGGATCAAGTCCCCGAGATCTCATCTTCAGGCAAGTTTCCGGGCTTAGATGCTTTCAGCGGTTATCTCTTCCAGACATAGCTACCCAGCAATGCCACTGGCTGTGACAACTGGTACACCAGAGGTCTGTCCACTCCGGTCCTCGTACTAGGAGCAGCCCCCGTCAAATCTCCAACGCCCACGGCAGATAGGGACCAAACTGTCTCACGACGTTTTAAACCCAGCTCACGTACCTCTTTAAATGGCGAACAGCCATACCCTTGGGACCGGCTACAGCCCCAGGATGAGATGAGCCGACATCGAGGTGCCAAACACCGCCGTCGATATGAACTCTTGGGCGGTATCAGCCTGTTATCCCCGGAGTACCTTTTATCCGTTGAGCGATGGCCCTTCCATTCAGAACCACCGGATCACTAGGTCCTGCTGCACCTGCTCGACTTGTCAGTCTCGCAGTTAAGCACGCTTTTGCCATTGCACTTTCCGCACGATGTCCGACCGTGCCAAGCGTACCTTCGTACTCCTCCGTTACCCTTTGGGAGGAGACCGCCCCAGTCAAACTGCCTACCATGCACTGTCCCCGACCCGGATTACGGGCCTAGGTTAGAACCTCAACGACACCAGGGTGGTATTTCAAGGTTGGCTCCACCGAGACTAGCGTCCCGGTTTCAAAGCCTCCCACCTATCCTACACAAATCGGTCGACAGTCCAATGCAAAGCTACAGTAAAGGTTCATGGGGTCTTTCCGTCTAGCCGCGGGTAGATTGCATCTTCACAACCATTTCAACTTCGCTGAGTCTCAGGAGGAGACAGTGTGGCCATCGTTACGCCATTCGTGCAGGTCGGAACTTACCCGACAAGGAATTTCGCTACCTTAGGACCGTTATAGTTACGGCCGCCGTTTACCGGGGCTTCGATCAAGAGCTTGCACCCCATCACTTAACCTTCCGGCACCGGGCAGGCGTCACACCCTATACGTCCACTTTCGTGTTTGCAGAGTGCTGTGTTTTTAATAAACAGTCGCAGCCACCGATTCTCTGCGACCCCCTTCTGCTCCGCCCGCAGGGGCTTCACATACAAGCTAGTGAGGCACACCTTCTCCCGAAGTTACGGTGTCAATTTGCCGAGTTCCTTCTCCTGAGTTCTCTCAAGCGCCTTGGTATTCTCAACTAGCCCACCTGTGTCGGTTTGCGGTACGGTCACTCTATGACTGAAGCTTAGAGGCTTTTCCTGGAACCACTTCCAATTGCTTCGCGAAACAAGTTCGCTCGTCTCAACCCTTTGGCATACGCCTGGCGGATTTACCTACCAGACACCTACAGGCAAAGAACCGGACATCCAACACCCGGACAATCTTCCACGATCCGTCCCCCCATCGCACTCAGAATCGGTGCTGGAATATTAACCAGCTTCCCATCGACTACGGCTTTCGCCCTCGCCTTAGGGGCCGACTCACCCTACGCCGATGAACGTTGCGTAGGAAACCTTGGGCTTACGGCGAACGGGCTTTTCACCCGTTTTAACGCTACTCATGTCAGCATTCGCACTTCTGATACCTCCAGCAAGCCTCTCGGCCTTCACCTTCACAGGCCTACAGAACGCTCCCCTACCACGCAACTTGCGTTGCATCCGCAGCTTCGGTTACCCGCTTAGCCCCGTTACATCTTCCGCGCAGGACGACTCGATCAGTGAGCTATTACGCTTTCTTTAAAGGATGGCTGCTTCTAAGCCAACCTCCTGACTGTCTTAGCCTTCCCACTTCGTTTCCCACTTAGCGAATATTAGGGACCTTAGCTGGCGGTCTGGGTTGTTTCCCTCTTGACCTAGGACGTTAGCACCCGAAGTCTGTCTGCCGTGCTCATACTTCCAGGTATTCGGAGTTTGCTATGGCGCGGTAAGTCGCGATGACCCCCGCAATCATGACAGTGCCTCTACCCTGGAGCAATACACGACGCACTACCTCAATAGTTTTCGGGGAGAACCAGCTATCTCCGGATTTGTTTAGCCTTTCACCCCTACCCACAGCTCATCCGCTACTATTGCAACAGTAGTCGGTTCGGACCTCCAGTGCGTGTTACCGCACCTTCATCCTGGCCATGGGTAGATCATCCGGTTTCGGGTCTACGCCTAGCGACTGAATCGCCCTGTTCGGACTCGGTTTCCCTACGCCTTCCCCTACACGGTTAAGCTCGCCACTGAACGTAAGTCGCTGACCCATTATACAAAAGGTACGCAGTCACCCCTAAGTCGGCTCCCACTGTTTGTATGCATGCGGTTTCAGGATCTATTTCACTCCCCTCCCGGGGTTCTTTTCGCCTTTCCCTCACGGTACTAGTTCACTATCGGTCGATCACGAGTATTTAGCCTTGGAGGATGGTCCCCCCATCTTCAGACAGGATTTCACGTGTCCCGCCCTACTTGTCGTACGCTCAGACCCGCAAGCGGCTTTTCGCATACGGGGCTATCACCCACTATGGCCGGACTTTCCAGACCGTTCTGCTAACAAATTGGCTATCACGCACAGGCTGGTCCGATTTCGCTCGCCACTACTTTCGGAATCTCGGTTGATTTCTGTTCCTGCAGCTACTTAGATGTTTCAGTTCGCTGCGTTCGCCTCCACAGACCTATGTATTCAGCCAGGGATGACCCTTGCGGGCCGGGTTTCCCCATTCGGAAATCTGCGGATCAAAGCTCGTTTGCCAGCTCCCCGCAGCTTATCGCAAGCTACTACGTCCTTCATCGCCTGTAATCGCCTAGGCATCCACCACATGCACTTATTCACTTGACCCCTATAACTTTTGCCGACTCATTCCACTAGTTTGCTGACAAGGAATGAATCTAGGATCAAGCTTGCATTGCGCCGCATCTCAAGAGTTATTTTCAGTATTACTGAGAAGAACCACTTTTGAAATGTTGTTGTGTTTTGTATCACAACCCGTAATAAGTCAAAAAGACTGATTACGACTACTTCTTCCGAATTTTTAAAGAACAACCGATACATTCAAGAGTGCACCAACGTATTGATGCGTCTTAAGGTCTTGCAACCAACAAAGGAATGAAGGACAAACTCATCAGGTTTGTGCTTCTCAGGCCTTCTGACCACCTGGCAGTCGACAACGATGCCACTGCCGCGAGAAATCTGGTGGAGGTGAACGGGATCGAACCGATGACCCCCTGCTTGCAAAGCAGGTGCTCTCCCAGCTGAGCTACACCCCCAAATTCTCTGGTGGGTCTGGATGGACTCGGAACCATCGACCCCCGCCTTATCAAGACGGTGCTCTAACCAGCTGAGCTACAGACCCAGTCGTTCATTGCAACAGGCTGAGCTACAGACTGTTAATGAATAACGAGCTGTTGCTCAGCCCTCAGCCGATAAGTGTGGACGCCTGGGCTAGGCGCTTTCTCTGAAAGGAGCAGGATCCAGCCGCACCTTCCGATACGGCTACCTTGCGCCATGACTTCACCCCAGTCATGAGCCCTGACCGTGGTAATCGCCCTCCTTGCGGTTAGGCTAACTACTTCTGGTAAAACCCACTCCCATGGTGTGACGGGCGGTGTGTACAAGACCCGGGAACGTATTCACCGCGACATTCTGATCCGCGATTACTAGCGATTCCGACTTCATGGAGTCGAGTTGCAGACTCCAATCCGGACTACGATCGGCTTTCTGGGATTAGCTCCCCCTCGCGGGTTGGCGACCCTCTGTACCGACCATTGTATGACGTGTGAAGCCCCACACATAAGGGCCATGAGGACTTGACGTCATCCCCACCTTCCTCCGGTTTGTCACCGGCAGTCTCCTAGAGTGCCCTTGCGTAGCAACTAAGGATAAGGGTTGCGCCTGTTGCGGGACTTAACCCAACATCTCACGACACGAGCTGACGACAGCCATGCAGCAATTTGTGTTCAGGTTCTCTTTCGGGCACCAATCCATCTCTGGAAAGTTCCTGACATGTCAAGCGTAGGTAAAGGTTTTTCGCGTTGCATCGAATTAATCCACATCATCCACCGCTTGTGCGGGTCCCCGTCAATTGTTTGAGTTTTAACCTTGCGGCCGTACTCCCAGGCGGTCTACTTCACGCGTTAGCTGCGTTACCAAGTCAATGAAGACCCGACAACTAGTAGACATCGTTTAGGGCGTGGACTACCAGGGCATTTAATCCTGTTTGCTCCCCCACGCTTTCGTGCCTGGAGCGTCAGTGTTATCCCAGGGGCTGCTCGCCATCGGTGTTCCTCCACATCTCTACGCATTTCACTGCTACACGTGGAATTCCACCCCTCTGACACACTCTAGCTCTGCAGTCACAAATGCAGTTCCCAGGTTGAGCCTTCGGGGATTTCACATCTGTCTTACAGTGCCGCCTGCGCACGCTTTACGCCCAGTAATTCCGATTAACGCTTGCACCCTACGTATTACCGCGGCTGCTGGCACGTAGTTAGCCGGTGCTTATTCTTCAGGTACCGTCATCCTGTCGGGGTATTAGCCCAACAGATTTCTTCCTGACAAAAGTGCTTTGAGCAACCCGAAGGCCTTCTTCACACACGCGGCATTGCTGGATCAGGCTTTCGCCCATTGTCCAAAATTCCCCACTGCTGCCTCCCCGTAGGAGTTCAGCCGTGTCTCAGTCCCAGTGTGACTGGTCGTCCTCTCAGACCAGTTACAGATCGTTGCCTTGGTAGGCTTTTACCCCACCAACAAGCCAATCTGACATCGGCCGCTCCAATAGCGCGAGGTCCGAAGATCCCCCGCTTTTCACCTCAGTGCGTATGTGGTATTAATCCGGCTTTCGCCGAGCTATCCCCCACTACTGGGTACGTTCCGATGTATTACTCACCCGTTCGCCACTCGTCAGCGGGGCCGAAGCCCCTGTTACCGTTCGACTTGTGATGTGTAAGCAAGTATGCCGCCAGCGTTCAATCTTGAGCCACGATCAAACTCTTAGGTTTAATCTAGGCTTATTCGCCGCCGGCGAACCGGCGTCAAGATACTCAAACGGTTGACGTTTCCATTTCGCCACACGAACTCAGGAGCACAAGTTCCTGTTGACTAGCGGATATTTTCTATTACCGTGTGAGCGTTTGGTATTTCAGAAGCCCGGTACTACATTTGCGCAACAAATCATCGGAATGACCCGTTGTTGATGTAGCCTTTGGTCTTCGGCGCTTTACCACAAACGCCCACACTTATCGGCTGTTAATTTTTAAAGAGCATCTGCCTTGCAGCAGGTTCGCTGTTTCGGCAGCGAAGAAGCGGAATTATGAGGGTAATTTTTGAAGCTGTCAAACCAACTTCGAAAAATTTCAGCTCCATGTTCCGTTTTCACGGGGCTTGAATCCAGGGCTTGTTGCCGCGCTTGCGGCGGGCCGTTTTTGCATGCGCAACTGGCTTGCGCCCACGACCACCAAACCCGTTTTCGCACCAGCCTGACCGGCGCCAAGCCGCGAAGGCAAAGCCCTGACCAAACCAACCTTGTTGCCATCGCCCGCTTGCCATTCAACTTAAAAAACCGGCGTAAACGACGCGCCGGTTTTTGCCTGGACGGGTGCCCGCTGGCGACCTCTTGTTTCGCTTTCTCGCCCCACCGCCTGGCGATGGGGAACAGCGATTATAGGAGCATTTCTCGACGGAATGCAAATCGGCCCGCATCCCGCCCCCGTGGTGGGCCGTAAACCGGGGATCCTGGCCGCATGACAGCGCTTGGATGGGCCATGGTTTGGGCTCATCCAAGCGCTGGGACGGCATCGACCTGCGCATTGGGCGGGCGGTTTGCGTGGCCATAATAGGATCCCCGTCTTCGTCCAGGAGTCAGACCATGGCCAGTACCGGCACACCCGCTTCCGACGCGTCGGGTGATGACCTGGCGACGCAACTGGCCCGGCGGGCCGCAGCCATCATGTGGAACGAGGACCGTGCCTCGCAGGCGCTGGGCATGACGCTGACGGATGTCGGGCCGGGGCGAGCGACGATGCGCATGGCGATTCGTGCCGACATGACGAACGGCCACGGGATCTGCCACGGCGGTTACATGTTCCTGCTCGCCGACAGCACCCTTCTGGCCTATGCCTGTAACAGTCATGACCAACGGGCTGTTGCCGCCGGCGCCGAGATCCACTTCGCGGCTTCGGCCCACGAAGGTGATATCCTGACGGCCCAAGGGCGCGAGGCACATCGGGCCGGACGCAGCGGCATTTACGATATCGAGGTACGCGACCAGGAAGGCCGCCCAAGGCGCTTTTCCGCGGGCGTTCGGCGACGGTCAAGGGCGTTGACGCAGCCCCGGGCCGCGGACTGAATCGAGACACGGAGACAACGATCATGACCCAGAAAACCTCAGCCACGGCGGCTTTGCGCTCGAGCCCATCGAGCACGCCAGCCTCGATGAATTGCGCGCGCTGCAACTGGCGCGGCTGCGCGCCAGCCTCGCGCTGGCCTACGAGAAAGTGCCCTTTACCGGACTGGTTTCCTGACAAGTACGGCGTGCACCCGCAAGATCTGAACTCATTGGCGGACCTGCGGCACTTTCCGTTCACGATCAAGACTGACCTGCGGGATAACTACCCGTTCGGCATGTTTATGTGCCCCGCTCGGAAGTGGTCCGCATCCACGCCCTCCAGTGGCACGACCGGCAAACCACGGTGGTCGGCTACACCCGCCAGGACATCGACACCTGGGCCGGCCTGGTCGCCCGCTCGATCAAGGCTGGGGGCGCCAGCCCGGGCGACATGGTGCACGTGAGTTACGGCTACGGTCTGTTTACCGGCGGCCTGGGTGCGCATTACGGCGCGGAGAAGCTGGGCCTGACGGTCGTGCCGTTCGGGGGGGGCCAGACCGAGCGCCAGGTGCAGCTGATGCAGGACTTTCAGCCGCGGATCATCATGGTCACACCCAGCTACATGCTGGCGATCGCCGACGAGTTCGAGCGCCAGGGGGCGGACCCGCGCGCCTGTAGCCTGGGCATCGGCATCTTCGGCGCAGAGCCCTGGACCGCCGAGATGCGTCGCGAGATCGAGGCGCGGATGGGCATGGACGCGGTCGACATCTATGGCTTGTCCGAAGTGATGGGGCCGGGCGTGGCCAGCGAATGCCTGGAAACCAAGGACGGCCCGACGGTCTGGGAGGATCATTTCTACCCGGAAGTGATCGATCCGGACACCGGCGAAGTGCTGCCCGATGGCGAGTTCGGCGAACTGGTGTTTACATCGCTGACCAAGCAGGCGCTGCCGATCATTCGATACCGGACCCGCGACCTGACCCGGCTGCTGCCCGGATCGGCGCGCACGATGCGCCGGATGGAAAAGATCACCGGTCGCTCGGACGACATGATGATCATCCGCGGAGTCAATGTGTTCCCGACCCAGATCGAGGAACTGATCCTGAAGGAAGCGGTGCTGGCCCCGCACTACGTCTGCGAACTGGGCAAACAAGGCCCGATGGACACGCTGACCGTGCGGGTCGAGGCCAAGGAGGGCTCGTCCCCGGACGAGGGCCGCAGTGCCGGAAACTCACTCGCGCGGGCGATCAAGACCCACGTGGGGGTCACGGCGATCATCCAGGTCGAAACGGTGGGCAAGGTGGCCCGCTCGGTGGGCAAGGCCACCCGGGTCATCGATCGGCGCAAGGCCTAGGGCCTGTTCACACGAAGGACGCACCGGCAGCCTTGGTACCATCGATCGATTCTTGCACCAACAGCCCACAACAGGAGGCCCCGTGTTCAAAGCCGTCTATCTCGAACAAAGGATGGGAAGGTCGACGCGTCGATACGCGAACTGGACGACAGCGCCCTGGACGAGCATGCCGCCGATGGCGACACGACGATCCGGGTCGAGCATTCGACGATCAACTACAAGGACGGCCTGGCGATCGCCCGTGGGGCACCAGTGGTGCGCAAGTGGCCGATGGTGCCGGGCATCGACCTGGCAGGGGTCGTCGAGCACTGCTCCAGCGGCGCCTACAAGGAAGGCGACCGCGTCGTGTTGAACGGCTGGGGCGTCGGCGAGCAATACTGGGGTGGCCTGGCGCAGCGTGCCCGGCTCAAGTCCGACTGGCTGATTCCGCTGCCGGCGAGTATCAGCAGCCGCCAGGCAATGGCAATCGGCACTGCCGGTTACACCGCGATGCTTTGCGTGATGATGCTCGAGCGCTATGGCGTGCGGCCGCAGGACGGCGAGATCCTGGTCACCGGCGCGGCCGGGGGGGTCGGCAGCGTCGCAACGTCGCTGCTGTCCTCGCGCGGCTTCAAGGTCGTGGCCTCGACCGGCCGTGGCGAAACCGCCGACTACCTGCGCAGCCTGGGGGCCAGCGAGGTGATAGACCGCACCAGCCTGGGTGCCCAGGGCAAGCCGCTGCAAAAGGAACGCTGGGGCGGGGTCGTCGATTCGGTCGGCTCGTACACACTGGCCAATGCCTGCGCACAGACCCGTTACCGGGGCACCGTCGTGGCCTGCGGTTTGGCCCAGGGCATGGATTTTCCGGCCACGGTGGCGCCGTTCATCCTGCGCGGTGTCAAGCTGATCGGGGTCGATTCGGTGATGTGTCCCCGGGAAGACCGCCTGCTGGCATGGCAACACCTGGCCAGCGACCTCGATGCCGACAAGCTCGAGCGGATCACGACCCCGATCAGTCTGGCCGACGCGATCCCCAAGGCCCGCGAGATCCTCGGCGGCAAGGTCCGCGGCCGACTGGTCGTCGATGTCAACGCCTGATTTGGCGATCGAACAGGAATTGGCCGGAAAACGGGTTGGACTGCTGCTGGCGGCAGGCCGTGGCACCCGGTTCGATCCGACGGGCCGCGCCAGCAAGCTGCTGGCCGACCTGCGGGGCCTGCCCGTGGCTGTGCACGCCGCCCGCGCACTACGGCGCGCCGGGCTGCCCGTGCTGGCGGTGGTCCGGCCCGGCGCCTGCGAACTGGCGCAACGCCTGGCCCAGGAAGGCTGCGAGGTGACTCACTGCCCGCTGGCCGACCGCGGCATGGGTGAATCGCTCGCCCATGGCGCCCGGATGGCTGCGCAGCACGGCGCCGCGGCGCTCGTCGTGGCGCTGGCCGACATGCCGTTTCTCGACCCCGCGATCATCGAACGCGTCGCCCGGCGGGTCGGCCCCGCCGATCCCGTCGTGGCGGCAGGCTACGCCGGACAGCGCGGCCACCCGGTCGCGTTCGACCGCTCGATGTTCGGGGCGCTGTCCGGCCTGGGCGGCGACCGTGGCGCCGGACAGCTCTTCGCACACTGGCCGCCCCTGGTGCTGGAGACCGAAGACCCCGCCGTGCTGCGGGACATCGACCGACCCGCCGATCTTGGCGACCAACGAGATGCCGATGCCTGATGACGCCGCGCCGATTCACTACCGGGTTCGCCTGCAGGACGCGGCGGCCCACCTGCTGGCCGTGCGCATGCGGGTGGGCCGACCCGATCCACAGGGACAACGACTGACCTTGCCGACCTGGATTCCCGGCAGCTATCTGATCCGCGAGTTCGCCCGCCACATCGTCCGCATCCGTGCCTCGTGCCGTTCCAGGCCGGTGGCGCTTTCCCGCGTGTCCAAGGACACCTGGCAGGCCGCGCCGTGCGACGGGCCACTGCGACTGGACTACCTGGTCTACGCCTGGGATTTCTCGGTGCGCGGTGCCCACGCCGACCAGTCGCACGTCTTCTTCAACGGCACGAGCATCTTTCTGGCCGCCCAGGGCCAGCAACATCTGCGCTGCACGGTTCGGTTGGACAAGCCCCGCGGGGTGTTCGCGCGCCGCTGGCGGGTGGCCACGACGCTGCCCGCCGATGGCGCGGCCGAATGGGCATTCGGCGACTACCAGGCAGGCGACTACGACGAGTTGATCGATCACCCGGTCGAGATGGGTGACTTTCGGTTCGCCACTTTCCAGGCCGGTGGCTGCGAGCACGCGGTCGTGCTCAGTTCGGCCCCCGATGCCGATCTGGACCGGATCGTGCGCGATCTGGCACCGGTCTGCCAGGCGCAGATCGACCTGTTCGAGTCCGAAACCCGGCGCGCGCCGGTGCGCCGATACCTGTTTCTGACCCAGGCGAGCGAAAGCGGCTACGGCGGTCTGGAGCACCGGGCCAGCACCGCGCTGATCTGCGCCCGTCACGATCTGCCCCACCGGGGCATGACCGGCATACCGGAGCGATACCGGGGGTTTCTCGGCCTGGCCAGCCACGAGTATTTCCATACCTGGAACGTCAAGCGGATCAAACCGGCCGCATTCGTGCCCTACGACCTGGCGCGCGAGTCGTACACCCGCCTGCTCTGGGTCTTTGAAGGATTCACTTCCTATTACGACGACCTGATGCTGGTGCGCAGCGGCGTGATTGCGATGGCCGACTACCTGCAGGCGCTGGCGCAGACGATCAGCAACGTGTTGCGCGGCGCCGGCCGCTTCGAGCAATCGGTCGGCGATTCGAGCTTCGATGCCTGGACGCGCTTTTATCGCCAGGACGAGAACGCGCCCAATGCCATCGTCAGCTACTACGCAAAGGGGGCCCTGATCGCGTTGAGCCTGGACCTGACGATCCGCCTGCGCTCGAACCACCGGCGCTCGCTGGATGACGTGATGCGGCTGATGTGGGCTCGCTACGGCCGGGCATTCGAGCGCGAGCCGCACGGCCTGCCCGAGGAGGTGATGCCGGCACTGGTTTACGAAGCCACCGGCGTCGACGTGTCGCGCGACCTCGCCCGGTGGGTCGATGGTACGGCGGACCTGCCACTGGCCGAATTGCTGGCCTCATTCGGGGTGATCCTGGCGCTCGAGCCCCAGCACGAGGGGCCGACCTGGCTGGGCGTGCGCACCACGGTGCGGGACGGCGACCTGGCGCTGACCCAGGTACTGCACGAGGGTCCCGCCCATCGGGGTGGCCTGAGCGCCCATGATCTGCTGGTGGCGATCGATGGCTATCGGATCCGCAGCGAATCGGCGCTCAACGCGGTCCTCGCGCGCCGCCAGCCGGGCGATCGCCTGGCTGTCCAGGTGTTCCGCGCCGACCAGTTGCTGGATTTTGAAGTGAGCCTTGACTCACCACCTCATACGAAGGCGAAGTTGACACTGACCCCGCTGCGCGAGAGACGACTCGAACGGCGGACGCCAATCCGGCCACGACGGCCGAACCGGCGCCGATCCGGTGATGGCAATCGTCGATGAGTGGGTGGTCACTACTGACATGGGGCCTGCTGACTGGCGCCGCGGTCGCCGCGATCGGTGTGCCACCCACGACGGCCCGAGCCGATGACGAAACCGATGCCTGCCTGCTGAAGGCCCTGCGGGAGGCACCTGACACCCGCCCGGTCGGCATGCTGCGCCAGGCCTGTCAGCCAGCGTCGGCACCCGCTGGTCCCACGAATGCGCCCGCCGAGTCGATCGGACAACCGGCCCCGGACGGGCCTGCCGAACCGGGCACCGCCCAGATCGGCCCGGCCCTGCTGCCCGATCTGGGGGACGACCCGGACCTGCAGAGCGCCGTCGGCATCGAGGCCTTCGGATTCCTGCCCCACCGGCCCAACTACCTGTTGCCAGTGGCCTATGGCCGTGGCTTCACGCTACCCGCGAGCAGTTCGAAATCGACCGAGATCGCATTTCAGGTGAGCTTGAAGCTACCCTTCAGTCTGCCCGAACTGCGGGGCCGACCCGATGCGCCGGTGGTTTACTTTGCCTACACCGGCAGCGCCTGGTGGCAGGCCTACGAGACCAGGCGCTCCAGCCCGTTTCGCGAGTACAACCATGCGCCCGAGCTATACCTGCAGGTGCCGGTCAGGCAGGACATCGCCGGCTGGCGCGTCGAGCACGCCCAGTTCGGCTTCGAGCATCACTCGAACGGCCGCACGAGCCTCGAATCGCGCAGTTGGAACCGCTTGTTCGCCCAGGTGGACGTCACTCGCGACAGCCGGTACTGGGCAAGATTGCGCACCTGGTGGCGCCTGCCCGATCGGCCAAGACGACGGCCGACGAATCGGCAGGCGACGACAACCCTGACATCACCGACTACTACGGCCGAGGCGAGTTGCGCTTTGGTCATCGCTCGCGAGGGTTGAGCTGGAACGTGATGCTGCGACGCGACTTTCGTGGCAAAGGCAAGGTGCGGCCGAATTGAACCTGAGCTATCCGACCCGGTTCAATCCGCGCGCCCGCTGGACCCTTCGCCTGTTCGACGGTTACGGCGAAAGCCTGATCGACTACAACCGCCGGGTGCGGCGGATCGGGCTCAGGCTACTGCTCAGCGACTGGTATTGAGACGACCGGCCGGCTCAGGCCGCCACCCGACGCCGCGACATCCCCGCCAACAGGCCGGACAACCATCCGGACGTTCTCCCACGGGCGCCGACCTGGACGGGGTCAGTCCGAACTGGAACGCGACATCCTCGATCGCCGCGGCGGCATGGCCGGCACCGACCAAGTGGGCGCCGTCGAGATAGGCCGCCAGCAGGCACTTGTCGGCCAGGATGTTGATGCGCCGGGCCAGACCCTGGCTGCCGGTGACGATTGTCTCGATCGCCTGGTCATCGAACAAGGGCCGTCTGACGCCGGCGCGCGCGCAGCTAAAGTTCAGGTAGCGGCTGACCTCCTCGCGGGGCAGCGGGGGAATCACGATCCGGTTGCTGATTCGCTCGCGCAACGGCCGCAGCACCGGTTGCATCAGCACGTCGTCCAGTTCGGGCTGGCCGATCAGCAGCACCTGCATCAGCTTCTGGACGCTGGTTTCAAGGTTGGACAGCAGCCGGATCTCCTGTAGCGTCTGGACCGGCATCTCGTGGGCCTCGTCCACCACGAGCACGACCTGCTTGCCGTGCGCATGCAGATCGATCAGGCGCTTTTGCACCCGCTGGGACAGCGCACCCGCCGGCAGGCCGGACAACGCGCCCAGGCCCAGTTCGTTCGCCATGATGACCAGCAGCTCGTCGCGCCCGATCGAGGGATTGGCCACATAGACGAAGGTCAGGCGCCGAGAGGTGCTGGCCATCAGCATCCGCGACAGCGTGGTCTTGCCGGTACCGACCTCGCCGGTCAGCATGATGATGCCGTCGCCGTGCACCAGCGCGTAGACCAGCGCCTTGAGTACATCCCCCCTGTCGGCACCGGGGAAGAAGCAGCCCGGGTCCGGGGTCAGACGGAAGGGCTGTCGCTGCAGACCGAAATGGTCCAGATAGACAGGCCGAGAAAGCAACTCGTTCATCCTGCTCTGTGCTCTGCCTCCCTGAGGCAGGCGATGAAGGCCGGTTCGAGGGTCTGTTCGCCGAATGTGCGGCACAGCGCCTCCGGCGTTCCGTGAAAGCAGAGCCGGCCATGGTGGATCACAGCCATACGGTCGCACAGGTGCTCGAGATCATGCAAGGAGTGTGTGGTAAAGACGAGTGCCCTGTTGCCGCTACGCAATGTCGTCAGGGCATCGCGCATCGTGATTCGGGCAACAGGGTCCAGACCGCTCATCGGCTCATCCAGCACAGTGAGCGCGGCCCCGGAGAGTAACGCTGCAGCCAACCCTACCTTCTGGGTCATGCCTTTCGAATACTCACGAACCGGGCGCTTCAATGCCTGTGCCGGAAAGTCCAGCGCCCCCAGTACGCGGTCGCGGGCTTCCTTTGTCCATGCATCGCCGCGCAGCTCGGCCATCAGCTGCATCACCTCGCCACCGTTCAATTCGGGGCTGGGGAGAAGCGTTCGGGCAGGAAGGCCAACTGGCGCCTGGCTGCCGCCTCGCGCGAGTCGATACCGAATATCTCGATCGTGCCGCTGTCGGCCCGGCTGAAATCCAGGATCAGGCGCAGCAGGCTGGTCTTGCCGGCCCCGTTGAGGCCCAGCACGGCGACGGTTTCCGCCGCACCGACGTCGAGCGAGACATCCTCGAGCGCCGCGACGCCGCGATACCGCTTGGTGACACGGTGGCAGCGCAACGCGGCGATGGCATCGGCAGATGACGAAGCCGTGTCCTGCGCGGTGTCCAACAAGGCTTGCATAAGCTCCATAACGCCGATGCGTGCTATCCGCATCGGCAGAAACAGGCCCGGTAAAGGCCTGCAATTGAGGGCACCCGCCCGGAGAATGACGATGAACACTGTGCGCTCGAACCAGCGCGATTCCGGGCAGACACGGGCGCATCCGCAAGGGCCAGGCGCCCGTCGTCGTCAGCCTTTCATGCTAGCACCGCGGCGAAAACATGATCAACAAACTGAAAGCCGGCACCCTTGTCCCGTTGGCCGCGGTGTTGCTCTCAAGCTGCGCCGCCGACCCGATGCGGCCCAGCGACTACCACCTGCTGGACCGCGCGACCGCCACGATGGATTCGACCGATCCGAGCCGCGCGATTCCCGACCCGGTACGCTCACCGATGACGCCGCCGCCGCCACGCGAAGGGCCGGCGCTGGAGACCTACTCGGTCGTGGTGAACCAGGTCGAGATTTCGGAGTTGCTGTTTGCGATGGCCCGGGACGCGAAGATCAACGTCGACGTGCACCCGTCGATCCGCGGCCGCGTGACGGTCAACGCGATCGAACAGACCCTGCCGCAGATCCTGAACCGGCTGTCGCGCCAGGTCAGCCTGCGTTACGAGTTCGACGGCCAGAACCTGGTCGTGATGCCCGATTCGCCGTTCGTGCGTCACTACTCGGTCGACTACGTCAACATCAGTCGCGATGCCCAGGCCAACACCAGCATCGCCACGCAGATCTCGTCCACGGGCAAGTCCGGCGTCGGTGAGTCGGGCGGCACCGAAGGCAACAACAACTCGACCACCCAGATCACCAATCGTTCCCAGAACCGCTTCTGGGACACGCTGGAATCCAATCTGCGCAAGCTGCTCGAAACGGCCGACGCGGGGACCGCACCCGCCAGCGCGGCTGCCTCGGGCGGCGCGCCGGATAGCGAAGCGCCGGCAACGCCCAAGAAGATCGAGGTCGCGACCAACAACATCGCCCAGGGAGACCACAAGGCAGTCATCGTCAACCGCGAAACCAGCATGATCACGGTGCGCGGCAACAACCGCGACCACGAGCGGGTTCGCGAGTACATCGACAAGGTCATGAACTCGGCGCGTCGCCAGGTGTTGATCGAGGCCACGATCGCCGAGGTGCAGTTGTCCGACAGCTTCCAACAGGGCGTCAACTGGCAAAAGCTGCGCCTCGATGGCTCGGGCTGGTCGTTCCTGCAACAGCCTGGCGGCACCGACCCCTTGCCCACCGGCGCGGCCGTGGGCTCGGGTCCGGGCGGCATCAACTTCTCGGGAGTGCCCGGTGCGGGCAACCTGCCCGGTGGCGCCAACAACAATGGCTCGGGCACCCCGAGCCTGGGCGTGATGCGCTACCTGCGCAGCGGCAGTTCGGGCGACATCGGGTTCGCGCTCTCGCTGCTGCAGAGCTTTGGCAAGGTCAAGGTGCTCTCGAGCCCGAAGATCAGCGTGCTCAACAACCAGACGGCCGTTCTGAAGGTCGTGGACAACCGGGTGTACTTCACGATCGATGTGCAGGTCACACCAGGGACCGACACCTCCGCCCCGCTCGTGACCTACACGTCCAAGCCCAACACGGTACCGGTCGGTTTCGTGATGAGCGTCACCCCGCAGATCGAGGACACCGGCGCCGTGACGATGAACGTGCGCCCGACGATTTCGCGCATCATCGGCTTCGTCAACGACCCGAACCCGGCGCTGGCGCAGAACAACATCGTGAGCCGGGTGCCCGAGATCCAGACCCGCGAGATCGAGTCCATCCTCAAGGTCATCAGCGGCGACGTGGCCGTGATGGGAGGCCTGATGCAGGAGTCGGTCGATGACCGTACCGATGCGCTGCCGGGCCCGGCCAACCTGCCGCTGGTAGGGGAGCTGTTCCGCTACCGGAACGACACGGCCAAGAAAAGCGAGTTGGTGATCTTCCTGCGACCCGTGGTGATCAAGGACGCCAGCCTCGACGGTGACTACAAGCAGTTCAAGAGCCTGCAGCCCAAGGAAGACTTCTTCACCAAGCCGGCCGGCCTGCCAGTGCCGCGTGCCTGGCGCCGCGATGTCGACGCGGCGGCACCGGCGCCTCCGGCGGCACCCACCGCCCAGGCGGCGGAACGCCCGTCGGCCAACGGCATTCCAGCCCCGGTGCGCGAGGAGTCGCGATGAGCCTGTTGATCAAGGCCTTGAAACAGGCGGAGAAGGAACACCAGAAGGCGCTGACCGAATCGCCGTCGCTGGATGGCGCCGACGGCTACGGCGGCGAGCACGCGCCCGGGGCCAAACCCGTGCGCGCCCGCAAGACAGTGTCTCCGGCCCAGGACCCGGTACCCGAAACGCCCGGGATGACGGTCGAGCCGATCACCGACACGACTGCCGACGAGACCGTCGACGATGGCCTCGATGCAATGGCCTTGCTGGCCGACGAACCCATCGCCGATCGCCCGCCGCCGGCCCTGTTGCCGCGCCATGCCGCGCCCCTCGAAGACGATGGCGTGCCAAAGGCGTTCGCGCCGCCCGCAAACGATGAGTTGACGCTGGAAAGCCCGGCGGCCGAAGGGATCCGTGAGCAGTTGACGATGGACCCCCTGCCGACTGGTCCGGCGGCGCAGGCGTCGCCCAACCCGGCCCCGACCGAGGCAGCCCGGACACACGCGGCGCCCGACCAGCACCAGCCGATGCCGACGCTGCAGATCACTGCCGGGCACCCCGGCCGTTCGCGACTGATGCTGATGATGAGCGGCGCACTCCTGCTGGGGGCGGTCATCGCCTGGCTGGCCCTGCAGTGGGTACAACCGCTGTCCACTTCCCCAGGCCTGCCCGGTCCCGATGATGCGCTGTTGCCGACGGAAAGTGCGACGACACCAGCGGTGCAGCCGACGATGACCGGGCAGATCGACGTGGCACTCGCCTCGACGGAGACTCTCGTCGCCGAAGGCGGCCATGTCGCCAGCGCCCCGTTCGATGGCATGGTGCCGACCCCGAAGCCTTGCCGGGCGCCCGCGGCACCGCCCGCCGGGCAACGCCACCGACGGCGTCCCGTCCCGTCGCCAGGCGCGCCGCGCGCACATCGGCCCAGAGTACCGCGCGCACGCCCGCGCTCGCGCCCGTCCAGCGCCCGCCCTCGCGGCCCACGCCCACCGGTGCGCGCCCCGAGCAGACGGCAGCGACGCCGGCCCGCCAGGCGACACCGCGCCAGGGCGCCCGACAGGACGGCATCCGCTTTCAGCGCACCGACTCGCCGGCCGAGCAGCGCAGCCGGCTGCTTGCCCAGGCCTACCAGTCGTTGCGTGACAGCCGCTTCGCGCAGGCGGAACAGCTTTACCTGGACGCACTGGCGATCGATCGCAACAGTATCGACGCCTGGCTTGGCCTGGCCACGCTGGCCGCCCACGCGAACCGGCCCGGCCTGGCCCGCCAGCACTACCAGCAGGCGCTGCAGATCGACCCGAACGACCCAGTGGCCCGTGCCGGCCTGCTGAGCGTGCAAAACACCGGCGATCCGGTCACCCGCGAGAGCCAGTTGCGCAACCTGCAGGCCAGCGGCGCCGCCGGCGCCCCGATGAAGTTCTCGCTGGGCAACTCCCTGGCCGCGCAGCAGCGTTGGTCCGAGGCGCAACAGGCCTATTTCGACGCCAGCGCCGCCGAGCCGTCGCACCCGGACTACGCGTTCAACCTGGCGATCGCGCTCGAGCGTATCCATCAGCCCCGCGCCGCGAAGCTGCAGTACGAAAGAGCGCTGGAGCTGGCCTCGCGCCGGCCGGCCAGCTTCGATCTGGACACGGCCCGCCTGCGCATCCGCGTGCTTGGCGAAGCGGGCAGTGGCAAATGAGGAACCCCCGCGCATGAGCACGTCGGCCGTCGAAAACAAGCCCGCCCAGCGTCGCAAGCCGCTTGGCGAAATGCTGATCGAGCGCGGCATCCTGAGCGAAGACCAGCTGCGCATCGCGCTGATCGAGCAGCGGGCTGCCAAGCGTCCGCTCGGACAGGTGCTGGTGTCGCTGGGCTTTGTCACCGAAAAGACCCTGCGCGAGACGCTGGCGGAGAACCTCGGCCATCAGCAGATCGACCTGAACCGCATGGTGCCCAGCCCGCAGGCGCTGGCCATGGTCCCCAGCGAGTTCGCCAAGCGACACCGGGTGTTCCCGGTCTCGGTGAACGAGGTCACGGAGACACTGACACTCGCATCCCCGAATCCGAATGACGTGGTGATGCTCGACCAGCTGAACGCGCTGCTCGATGGCCGGATGCGAATCGACGTGCGCATGGCGGCCGATGGCGAGGTCAGCAACGCGATCGAGAACCACTACGGGCACACGCTGTCGATCGACGGCATCCTGCGCGAGATGGAGACCGGCGAGGTCGACTTCGAGAGCATCGATGCCAGCAGCCGCGAGTTCTCCGGCCCGGTGGTGCGCCTGATCGACTCGATCCTGATGGACGCGGTCCAGCGCCGCGCCAGCGACATCCATTTCGAACCCGAACAGGGCTTCGTGCGGATCCGGTACCGGATCGACGGCGTGCTGCGCCAGATCCGCTCGCTGCACAGCACCTACTGGCCGCCGATGATGGTGCGGCTGAAAGTGGTTTGCGGCATGAACATCGCCGAATCGCGGGCAGCCCAGGACGGGCGCACCTCGCTACTGATGAACGGACGGCAGATCGACTTCAGGGCGGCCGCCCAGCCGACGCTGCACGGCGAGAACATCGTGCTGCGTATCCTGGACCGCACCCGTGCACTGATCCCGATGGAGGCGATGGACCTGACCCACGCGCAGCGCGAGCTGCTCGAGACGATGATCGCGCGACCCGAGGGGATGTTGCTCGTCACCGGGCCCACCGGTAGCGGCAAGACCACGACGCTCTATTCCATCCTGACCCGGCTCAACAAGGAGTCGGTCAACATCATGACCCTCGAGGATCCGGTGGAGTACCCGATCCCGATGATCCGCCAGGCCAACCTCGCCTCGGGCCTGAAGCTGGACTTTGCCTCGGGCATCCGCTCGCTGATGCGCCAGGACCCGGACATCATCCTGGTGGGCGAGATTCGCGACGGCGAAACCGCCACGATGGCCTTGCGTGCCGCGATGACCGGGCACCAAGTGTTCTCGACACTGCATACGAACTCGGCGATCGGTGTCCTGCCGCGTCTGCAGGACCTGGGCCTGAAGCCGGAGATCCTCGCCGGCAACCTGGTCGGTGCAATAGGCCAGCGGCTGATCCGCAAGCTCTGCACCCACTGCAAGGCGCCTTACGAACTCGATGGCGAGACGGCCCAGCTGCTGCGCCTGGGCGACGGCCAGCCGGTCACCCTGTTCAAACCCGTCGGCTGCCCCAAGTGCGAGCACCAGGGATTCTCGGGTCGGCTGGCGCTGCTCGAGGTATTGCGAATCAACGACGAACTCGACGACATGATCGCCCGGCGCGCCTCGGTGACCGAGATCCGCCGGGCGGCGCGCGCCAGTGGCTACATGGAGTTGCTCGACGATGCACTGCGCCGGGTACGCGAGGGCCAGACATCGCTGGACGAGGCGGCCCGCGTGGTCGACCTGACCCAGCTGGACAACGCCGCCGTGAGCGCCTGACCAGACCATGGGCATCTTCGTTTACCGGGCCGTCGATCCGCAGGGCACCATCGTGCGCGGCAGGCTACCGGCGATCAACAGCCGCGAGCTCGAGGCAAGGCTGCAGACCTCGGGGCTCGAACTGCTCAAGTCGCGTCCCAGCCGGCGCGGGTTGTTGCTCCGCTCGCGGCCACCGGCGCGCGAGTTGATCAACTTCTGTCTGCACATGGAAACCACGCTGATTGCAGGCCTGATGGTGACCGAGGCGTTGGACGATCTGGTCGACAGTGTCGAGAATCGCGGTTTTCGCGACGTATTGGCGGTGATCCTGCAGGCGGTGCGCGAGGGAACCTCGTTCTCGGCCTCGCTGGCATCTTTTCCCGACGTGTTCAGCGACGTGTTCGTCGGCATGGTCCGTTCGGGCGAGGAATCGGGCCAGTTGGGCGAAGCCTTCGCCAAACTGGGCGAGAACCTGCGCTGGCAGGACGAACTGGCGTCACAGATGAAGCGGATGATCCTCTACCCGGCGTTCACCATCACCGTGCTGCTGCTGGTGTCGATCTTCATCCTGGTGTACCTGGTGCCCGAACTATCGACCTTCATCGTGTCGATGAGTGGTGGCAGCCTGCCCTGGGAGACATGGTTGCTGCTCAAGATCTCGGAGATCCTGCGCACCTACTGGATCCAGTTGCTGATCATGCCGTTCCTGGTGGGCTTTGGCCTCTGGTTGTCGTTACGGCTGGGCGGCGGTTTCGCGCAGCGCCAGATCGATGCCATCAAACTGAGCCTGCCGGTCGTCGGACCGGTCATCCGCAAGATCCTGTTGTCACGGTTCTGTTCGCTGTTCGGCATGCTGTATGAGTCCGGCCTGCCCATCATGCAGGCAATGAGCGTCGCCCGAGACACTCTGGGCAACCGGGCCATTGCGGCGGCGGTCGACCAGGCGATCCGCGAGATCGAGCAAGGCAAGGGCATCACCGACTCGTTCGCCTCGAGCAAGCTCTTTCCCAACCTTATGCTGCGCATGGTCAAGGTCGGCGAATCGACCGGCGAGGTCGGCAAGGGTTTGCGCAACGTCAGTTACTTCTACAACCGCGACATCCAGCAAACGATCGGGCGCATCCAGGCCATGGTCGAGCCGACGCTGACGCTGGCACTGGGCATCATCCTGGCGTGGCTGATGATGTCCGTGCTCGGTCCGATCTACGACATCCTGAGCAAGGTGGGGGTGTAGCGCGATGCTGTCAGGCAAGCTGACCCACGTCCTCTACATCTGGCACGACGGCCTGATCGCGGTCTCCTCTTCGGGAAGGCAGATCACGGCCAGCCGGCGATTCTCACTCGCGCAACCGTTGGCCGGCGATGTCGCCAGGCCTGAGCCGGGGTTCGACGACTGGGTCCAGGCCCATCGGCGGGACCTTTTCCAGATCGTCGTCGACAGCGTCGATGAACTGCACGTCGTCGAGGACATTCCCAAGGTCAGCCTGCGCGACCGGGATGCGCTGATCGGCAAGCGGATGCTGCAACGCTTCCGGGATGCCCGCTTTACCGCGTACCGGCTGCTCGCCGCCAATCGCAGGGCGAACCAGCCCCCCGACGGCGCCCCCGAGGCCAGGGTAGCCAAGGGCACCCGCCAGGTGTTCATGACCGCCTTGGTCAATGACTCGACGTTGAACCCGTGGTACGAAGTGCTGCGCCGCCACCGGGTGCGGATTCGCCGCCTCAGTTCGCCCGCGCTGCTGTCGCAGGACCTGGTACAACTGTTCGCACGGGATCAGTCCGGGCTGCTGGTGTCGCTCAATCCGGCGGGCCTGCGCCAGACCCTGGTCATCGATGGTGTGATCCGCTTCTCGCGCCTGGCCTCGATCCGCGACTCGGGTGCCCAGGCCGTCCGGGACGAAATGCTGCGCACGCTCCAATACCTGTCGATGTCGCAACGAATTCCAAGGGCAGTGGCACAGGCCGGCACCCTCAAGGGCTGGATCGTCGACGCGGGCATCGAAGGCACCGACAGCCTGGGCGCGGAACTGGTCGTTGACCCCGCGTTCAAGGTGCCGCTGATGCGGGTGCCCACTCAGGCGCTGGCACCGACGCCGGTCGCTGACTGGCCCGGACTAGGCGTCTGGGTTACCGCACTGCGATCGACCAACGGCTTTGCCGACTACACGAACGCCCAGGTGCGCCAGTTCGACCAGCTGCAGATCTGGAAGAACCGGATCTGGGCGGGCGCGGGCGCGGTTGCCGCCACCGGCCTGGCCATCATGATCGGCGTCAGCTTGCTGTTGCAGGCCCACCGCGTCGAGAGCCAGACCTATGCCAAGCTGCATGAATCGTATTACGTGCAGATCTCGGAACTGGAGCGCCAGTTGCAACTACTGCCGGTTTCAGCGGGCGAGATGCGGGCGGTCGTCGAGTCGGCCGCGCAGATGCGGGCCCGCCAGATCAGTGCCGCGAACGTGCTCGGACTGATCGGGCAGGCAATGCCCCAAGACCCGGCGATGCAGCTGCGCAGCGTCGAGTGGCGACGCAGCGACGACCAGGCGAATGAATCCCAGCTGGCCGGCAATGCGCCCGACGTGACCGCCCCCGATACCGAGGGCCAGGTGCCGATGGCGGCGCCGATGGGGGTACCGCCGGCTCGGGCTTCACCGTGCGCATCCTGGGTGAGATCTCCCGCTCGCTGGGCAAGACCGAGGCCAATGACCGGGTGGCCGGATTCGCCCAGCGGATGATCAGCCGTTGCCACTGCCGCATCACCCAACTGACGCTGCCCTACGACCCGGCGCCGGCTGCGCGCCTGTCCGAGAATTTCGTCAGCGAGTCGTCGCGCCCGCTGGTGTTCGAGGTATCCCTGCATATCGTCGACGGAGCAGCGAAATGAAGATCAACGACACGCCGGTGCGGCACGCGCTGCGCCCGACGATGATCAGTGCGGGACTGCTCACGGCCCTGGGCCTGTGCCTGGCCGGCTACGGTGTCTACGTGTACATGGTCAGCAAGTCGGACCGTGACGAGATCGTCCGCGCCACCAACCACACGCGGGCGCAGCTGTCGCAAAAGCAGTTCGACCTGCAACAGGCCCGTGATTACCGCGCCCGCTACGACGCGCTGCACGCGAGCGGCGTGATCGGCCCGTTTGCCAAAACCGATTCGCTCGACCGCTTCGAAGCCCTCGTCAAGGCCCATCCGGTGCCGCTTCGTACCTACGCAATGGGCGGTCGGCTGCCGGCCAACGTATCGAACCCGATGGCCTTCCAGCGCTACGTCCCCAGCCGTCACGAGATGATCTTCGAGGCTGAGCCGCTGCACGAGCAGGCCTTGATCAGCCTGACCAATCAACTGGAGAACGCGTTGCCCGGCCTGACCGCGTTGGAGTCCTGTTCGATCACCCGTGCCGAAGCGAATGCGATCGGCAATCTCGAGACATTGCGTCTCCCGAGATTGACCGCGCGCTGCAAGATCAACTGGTACGTGTTTGCCCGCAACGAGGCGGCCGCGTCGTCGGCCCCGATCGAGCACGGAGCCTACTGATGACCAAGTCTGCGAAGCACGCGCTGCTGCCCTTGCTCATGTTGTCGCTGTCTATCAGCGGCCAAGGGGTGGCAGCACCGGCGTTGGGCCGGGTGTTCTACACCCCGGCGGAACGCTACGCACTCGATGCCGCCAGCCGCGGCGAACGCCCGGCGACGGCCGATCCGGCACGCGAGACGGGGCCCACTGCGACGGGCACGATCCGCTACAGCGGCATCGTGCGACGCTCACAGGGACCGACCACCGGCTTCGTCGATGGCCGCCCCATCGAGCGCGGCGCGATGGGCGAGCAGGACCTGCGAATCGAGGGCGACCGCCTCGTCGTCAGCGGACCGCAGGGCCAGCACCACCTGAAGCCGGGCGAACGCCTCGACCCTGGCTCGCGGGCCCGGACCGACGGGGCCGATACGCGGCCATGATGTTGCCGCGCCTTCGGCACGCGCAGCGCGGCGTGGTGTTCTACCTGGCGGTCGTCATCATGCTGTCGGCGCTCACGATGATCGGCATCGGCTATGGCCGCCTCTGGCAGATGGGCGACCTGGCCAAGAACCAGGTGGGGCTGTCGCTGGAGCGCGCCCGGGCGCTGGTGCTGTCCGAGATCCTGCAGCCTGACCTGCGCAACCCTGGCGCGCGCCCGGGCCAGCCGGCCTTCTTCCCCGACCTGCCGATCGCCATCGGCGGCGGGGCCGATCTGTCCGAGCCCAATCTCGATGGCCAGGGCGAACTGGCCGGCTGCGCGACCCGCCTGTGGGTTCCCGGCCAGGCGGTGCAGCCGGTCGATGCGGCCGGCGCGAACGCCCGCTGTTTCGGCCGCCTGCCCTGGCTGACCCTGGGCCTGACCGTCACCGACCCGGCCGACCCGGCCGGCGAGATCCCGTGGGTCATCGTGTCTCCCAATCTGTTCGCCAGCGCCGCCTGCCTGCCCGATCTGAACCCGACGATGCTCGGCGAACCGTTCACCGCCTGGGGCTGCCCTCTGCCAGGCCGTACCCGTGGTTGCGGGTCGTCGACGGGCGCGGCAACCTGCTGTCCGACCGCGTCGCGCTCGCGCTGATCGCACCCGGCCCCGCCCTCGCAGGCCAGAACCGGGCGGGAGCCTCCCGGCCGTCGGACTGGATGGACCGGCTGACCGTGGTCGCCGGCTGCCGCGCCCCCTGTCAGCCCGGTACCTATGACAATGCCGGCTACACGCATGCGAACAACCAGCCCTGGACGCTGGTCAAGTACGAAGGCGAGCGCTTCAGCATTGCCCAGCAGCGCGACCTGCAGGCCCCGGTGGCCTTCAATGACCGCCTGGTCTACATCACGATCGACGAAGTGCTCGAACACGTCCAGAACCGCGCACTGAGGGAGTTGATGAGCGTGATTGACGAATACCGGGTGGCCAAGGGATACCTGCCGTTCTCGGCTCCGCTGGACGAAGTCGATGGCCTCTGCCAGGCCGGCCTGCGCTTGGGCCATCCCCCACTCGGTGCGGGCAGTTGCGGGCCCGGCGAGGCACTGGCGATGCCGGCCTGGTTCGGCGCCAGTGGCTGGCATCGGTACTTCATCTTCGCCGCCTCCGGCCGCTGCGTACGCGGCAGCACCGGGTGCAATGCCCCCGGCCTGCGGCTCGATACCAACAATGGCATCAACGGCTTGCTGTTCTCACCCGGCCGGCCGCTGCTCAATCCACCGTATGCGGCCTCGCTGGGCGGTGCCCAGCGGCCCATCAACGGTGGCGCGCTTTCGGCCGATGCGGCCGACTGGCTGGACGACATCGAGAATGCCGCCGGCGCGCCCGACATCTATGTCACCCCGGTGCCATCCGCGACGGTCAACGACCGCCTCCACGTGATCAACTGACCATGAACCATCCGCTGCGCCGCGCTTGCCCGGCACCACACCCTATCGCGGGGCGAGGCCCGGCCCGCTCAGCCGGCTTCAGCCTGATCGAGCTGGCCATCGGCCTGGCCATTCTCGCGCTGGCCACCGTCGGCATGATCGCCGCGATGGGCAAGCAGGCCGAACAGCGAAAATTCGTGCAGACCCGCAGCACGCTCGAAACCGCCCGCGAGGCGGTCCTGGCCTTCGCCAGCGCGAACGGCCGCCTGCCCTGCCCGGCCAACGCGGCCAGCAACGGACAGGAGTCGATCGCCAGCAATGCCGGCGGCATCATCGCCTGTACCGCCGAGGCCGGCTTTCTGCCGGCCGTATCGCTGGGCATGACCCACCTCGATGCCAACGGCCTGCTCGCCGATGCCTGGGAAGACGGCGCCGGCGCGGCCGCCGGCCTGCACTACCGGGCACTGCGCTACGGCGTGAGCAGCCTTGCGGCACCGGTGGCCAATGCGCTGACCTCGCCGGCGCTCGGCCAACCTGGCTCGCTGACCAGCCGTCAGAACGTACAGGCGGCAGTCAATGCAGGGCAGGCGCTGCACGTGTGCCGTAGCGCCGCCGGCATCGGCGTCGGCGCGAACCGCTGCGGCGTGGTCGGCAACGTGCTGGCCAACAACGCCGCCGCCGTGATCTGGTCGCGCGGCATCAACGGCAATGACCCGGCGGCCTACTCGGCCGACGAGCGACAGAATGCCAACCAGGTCGTCAACCGCGTGTACGTGATGCGCACGACGGCGCCGAGCGCGGCGCTCGGCGCCAACTTCGATGACCTCGTGACCTGGATCGCCTACCCGCTGGTGGCCGAACGGCTGCTACGCTCGGGATTCGTGCTGTGAAGCGCCCGAGCCGTCACCGCGTGCCCGTGCGTGCCCAGGTCCGGGTCATCGGCGTCATTGCGCGCCATGCGATACGCGAGACCCTGCGCGGCCGACTGCCCGTTGCCTGGATCGGCATGCTGGCCGTGCTGGCCGCGGCCGGGTTCTTTCTCGATGCCTTGTCATTGGTCGAACACGAAACCGTGGTCTTGTCGGTGCTTGCCCCGCTGGCTCGTCTGGCCGCGGTGCTGATCACCGCCACGTTCGTCATCGCCGGGGTGAGTCGCGAGTTCACCGACCGCAACATCGACATGATGTTCGCCGCGCCGGTTCCCCGGCATGCGTGGGTCCTTGGCCGCTTCGCTGGTTACACGCTGCTCGCCGCGGGCACAGCGCTGATGGCCGGCCTGCCGCTGCTGCTGCAAAGCCCGGTGTTGGCCCTGCTCACCTGGACGCTGTCGCTGCTGGCCGAACTGGTGATGGTGGCCGGCATCGCGCTATTGATCACGATCTCGCTGGTCCGGGTGCCGATCGCGATGCTGGCGTTCGGCGCGCTGTATGGTTGCGCGCGCGTCATCGGGGTGATCCAGATGCTCGATCGGGCCAATGTCGACGAAGGCCAGAGCCCGTTCTCGGTTGGCGGCATGTTGATCGACGGACTTGCCGCGCTGCTGCCCAGGCTGGACCTGTTGACACGCACCGACTGGCTGCTCGACGGCTTCACCGGCAGCATCGTCTCCCTGCTCACCCCGGCGCTCGGCCAGAGCCTGCTGTACAGCGCGATCGTGCTGCTGGCGGCCACGATAGATGTCGGCAACCGGCGGGCCTGATCGTCGCCAGGACGAACGGACAGCGCCGATGATGCCCAGAAGCCTTGCCCCCAATGGTGGCGACCGTCATGGCCGACGATCGCCGCGCACATGCTGCTGTTCGCGCTGCTTGGCCTGCAGTTTCAGTTCAGCCAACAGCACGAGCGCAGTTGGCAGGCCGAACTGAGCCCGCCGCCGCTGCCCTCGAGCAGGATGCTGACACTGGCAGCCCTGGGCGAATCGCAGGCGATGGCCAGCCTGCTGACCCTGCAACTGCAGACCTTCGATGCGCAGGCCGGGCAGACGTTGGTCATGCGCAATCTCGATGCCGATGCGATCGGCTCGTGGTTGGACCGGATATCGGACCTGTCGCCGGCCTTCGGATACCCGAGTTTTCTGGCCAGCCGCATCTACGCATCGACGATGCCGCACGACACCGCGATCCGCTTGCTGGACCGGGTCGAGGCGCGGTTTAGAAAGGCGCCCGAGCAACATTGGCCCTGGTTGGCCTACGCGGTGCATCTGGCCAAGCACAGGCTCGACGACAAGCCGCTCGCCCGCCGATACGCCAATACCTTACGCCTGTCGGCCGAGGGACGAACATCCCCGCAGTGGGCGCGCGATCTCGAGGTCTTCCTGCTCCAGGACCTGAATGAACTCCAAGCGGCGCGAACGTTGTTGGGTGGGCTGATCGACAGCGGCAGGATCGCCGATGACAAGGCGCTCGCGGTGATGATCAAGGACCTCGAAGCGATTGAGCGTCGCCTGGGGGCCGACCGGTGGCCTAGCACGATCGGGCGTAAAGACCTAGACTTTCAACCTAGCAAATAAGCGTCGATGAGCAGCTTCGAAACAGCGTAGTTCGACTCATCCGCCAGTCCAGGGGCTGAGTTCGTTGTTTTTCATTTAGGAAGCCCGCTCATGTCCTCATCGTTCAAGAATCGCCCCGCAAGCGTCCAGCGCGGATTCACCCTGGTAGAGATCGCCATCGTGCTGGTCATCGTCGGCTTGCTGCTCGGCGCGGTTCTCAAGGGCCAGGAACTGATCTTCAACACCAAGATCAAGTCGGCCTACAACATGAGCCGCGAAACCGCCGCAGCGCTCTACGCCTACCAGGATCGCTACCGGGTCAGCCCGGGCGATGACAACAATGCCACCGGCCGCTTTCCGACCGCCAACCCGGCGGTGACCAACGGCAACGGTGACGGCCTGATCGCCTACGGATCCGATTGCCGCAACCCGGGTGTCGCGAACGCTGGCGAGAACTGCAACGCCCTGCACCACATGCGCGTCTCGGGCTTCATGTCCGGCGCCGGCAACGAAGCGCTGCGCACGTCGTTCGGCGGCCTGGCCTCGCCGGCCCGCTGGGAGAACTACTTCCCGCAGGCCGGCAATAACCCCGCGATGGGCTATCACAACGCCGGTACGACGCACAAGATCATGAGCACGATCGACACGTCGTTCGACGATGGCGATCCGGCCACCGGTTCGGTCCGCTGCCGCAACGTGGCCGCATACGACCAGGTGAACTTCGACGCGCGGATGCCCAGCTGGTGCTCGATCGCGATGTGAATGCCCGATCACCGGCCTCGGCCGGCGCGACTCAGGGGCCCGACAAGGGCCCCTTTTTTCATTGTCTTGCGCCTTTCTCCTGGTCAACAGCAAAGCCAGCGTGAATCCCGCGAGCACCGTCCAACGCAAAGGATCGTCCGTTCGGATCCGCGACGATGGCGGGTGCGACAACCGACGTCGACCGGCGCAGACCCACCACCCATCTGAGTGAGATTGATTCAACATGTTGCTTGCGGTGCAATGAACGCTCCCTACCCGATAAACCGAGACAAGGAGTCGTTCATGAAGCAGGCAATCGAACTCGATCCAACCCAGTTGCTGGGATTCAAGCTGGAAGTCAACCCGAAAGCGGCCCCCACATCCAAGACGGGCGCGAAGTCCGGCGACAAGCCGTCCGCATTGCTGGGAAGCAAGCAAGGGGTCAAAGAAGGTAACAAGCCGGCCGTTCGGATCGGTATGAAGGCAGGTGCGAAGACCGGGAACAAAAGCGCCTGATCGATTCACCCCGGGGCGACTGCAGCACCAGTGTCTGACGCCGTCGCCCCACCACGGACCTGCATGCCACGGAGCATCCCATGATTCCCGGCACCCATTTCGAACCTGATCCACGCCGAGCCGCCTTGCTGGATGCGCGAATGCATGAAGGGCTGGCGAGCAGCCTGGACCATCTGCAGGAGCGCATCGGGCGAACGTTATCGGTCGACCATCAGGCGCTCAGGCGGCTGGTGGATGCGATTCGCCGCGGTGGACGCGTCGCGCCCGTGGCCTTCAGTGATTACTACCAGGCAGCAATCGCGATATTCAACGGTGACTACGGGCAAGCCGAGCGCCACCTGGAGTGGCTATCGAAACAGGACTGCCGGAGCGCAGCCCAAAGCATCAGTGGGTTGTCTGCAGCGCACTCGCGGGATCACGCCGTCTACTTCGCCAGGATGACCGAGGATGCAGCGCAAACCGGATTGCTTGAGCCAACCGGAGACGCCACCAGCCGGTTCGAGACGCGACTTCTCGATGGCCTGCAACTCGGTCGGACCTATGTGCCCGAACTGATTGGCGAGTTCGAGACTCTGGTGCGGGATATCGTTCTCATTGCCCCCGACCCCTCCAAGTCAATGCAGATCGACGGCGGTTCCCACTACCAGCTCTGGGGTGCGCTATTTCTCAACACCGCCTTTCATCCCGATGACGTCTCGATCGTCGAGGTAATCGCCCATGAGTCCGCCCATAGCCTGCTTTTCGGTTTCTGTACCGATGAGCCGCTCGTTTGGAACGGTGATGACGAGCGATACAAATCGCCTCTTCGTGTCGATCCCCGCCCCATGGACGGCATTTACCATGCCACCTTCGTCTCGGCACGCATGCATTGGGCGATGACCCGCTTGTCCAACGACGAGCGGCTCGATCCGCAGCGACGTGCGAAGGCACGCGCTGCGTCCGAGGCCGATCGACGCAACTTCGAAGACGGCCTGGCCGTCGTGCGGGCCCATGCCGACCTGACGACGCTGGGCAGCTCGTTGATGGATTCGGCCTGCGAATGGATGAACCGGTCAACAGGGTCTGATAGGCACCACGCCACCCTGGCAACAGCCGGCTAGCGCTATCCGAGCCTGACTTTCTCATGACCGACCGCATCCTGGCTCGCACCCTGGAGGGCGCCATCTGGTCGGCCGTGGGCAGGGTTGCGCAAACCGCGCTGAGTCTTCTCTCGGTCGCGGTGATCGCCCAGGTTCTCACCCCACAGACCTATGGGCTGTTCGGCGCAGCCATGCTGCTGATCGCCTTGACCGAGGTGATCACCGGCGGCACGCTGACGCAGAGCCTGATCCAGCGAAAGGCGCTGGATCAGCAGCACATCGATGCCACCTTCTGGCTCAATTCGCTGCTTTCCCTGGCGGCCGCAGGATTCCTGGTTGCCCTCGCAACGCCGTTGCTGGCCCTTGTCAATGCTCCCGAAGCGCTTGCGGCGCTGTACTGCCTGGCCATTCTGACTGTCCTCAACGGGGTTGCCGCCGTGCCGCAGGCGCTGTTGATGCGCGGCATGAATTTTCGACGATCGATGCAGATCGATACCGTTTCCACCGCGCTCGCTTCGCTCACAGGTATCGGCCTGGCGCTCGGGGGGGCGGGAATCTGGGCCTTGATTCTGATGGAGAGCGTGCGTGTCGCGGTGCGAACATTCATGCTCCTGACCGGGACAGACTGGACGATCACCGGCGTGGGCTCGCGCAAGGCGCTGCGCGAACTGCTGGCATTCAATCTGTCATCACTGGCCACGGTCTCACTGGCACGGATCGAGCAATTGCTACCGCGGATGCTGGTCGCCACCTTGCTCGGCCCACAGGCGCTTGGCCTCTGGCTGTTAGCCCGACGCGTTCTCGACGAGACCCAACGGCTGAGTGCGGTGCCGCTCACCGCGGTGACGATGACGGCCATCGCTCGATTGCAGGACGAACCAGCCCGGGTCAAGCGGGTCGTTCTGGGTCTGTACCAGGCCTCGTCGCTGTTTCCCTGCCGATGCATGCCGGGATGATCGTCATCCTGCCGTGGGCATTACCGCTCGCTTTCGGATCGCATTGGTCTGGGCGGTCGTCCCCTGCCAGATCCTGTTGGTCAGCGGCCTACGGACCTGCCACGGGGTGTTCGATATCTCGATTCTGCGAGGACTGGGCCATGTCGGGCTGCCGCTGATCGCCATGGCGCTGGGAATCGTTGCCCACGCCAGCCTGATTCCGTCTTTCGTCGACCTGGGCATCGCCGGCGTCGCTGTCGCGTTCCTTCTGCGTTCGTTGTTGCTTTGGCCCCTGGGCCATCTATTCATCTCGCGTGCGACGGAACTCAGCCTGCGACAGCAACTACAGCCGATGGCCGCGCCGCTGCTGGCTGCGATCCTGATGGCCGTCATCGTGGATGCAGGCCTGCCCGTGCTGGTCCCACTTCTGGGCGCCTCTTTCGCATTGGTGATGGGGATCTCGATAGGTGGGTTGTTGTATCCGGCCATCCTGTTCGCGATCTCGCCCGCGCTGGTCACCCGTCTGGTGAATCTGGTCAGTGCCCTTCGGCATCGCGACCGCAATCGTCTGGGGCAACTCCTTGGCGACACCGTATGAGAGACAACCGATGATCACCCTACTATGCACCCCAAAGCACCGATACACGGTTGAGAGTCTTGGCAATGTCCCGGGACTCAGGCTCAGGTCGATGGGCTACCAGCGCGCTTCGCGCCCGGTCTCTGCCCACCGGGGTTTATATATTCACCGATCTCGATCGTCTCAATTTCTGGGAGCTCGAGCTTGCGGCCCGGCTCTTTCGTACCCTTCGCGACGCGGGTCAGCGTGTCCTCAATGATCCAGCACGGGTTCGCGAAAGGTACAGCCTGCTGCGAGAACTGAAGGCGCGAGGACTGAATCGATTCGATGTCTGGCGGGTGGACGAGGCCCGCAGACCCGTCGACGCCGACTACCCGGTCTTTTGCGAACCCAGTCCGCCCATCGGGGCAATCTCACCGATCTGCTCGTTGATCGCGCGGCGCTGGACCAAGCCATCGACAGCGCGCTCGATAGCGGTATCCCGGCCCGCGAACTGATGATTTCGCAGTACTGTGCCGAGCCGATCCGACCCGGTCTCTTTCGCAAACTCTCCGTCTTTCGTGCTGGCGACAGTCTGATCACCACGCCGGCCGTGCACGAGAGCTGCTGGACCGCCAAGTATGGCGAGAAGGGCATCGCCGACGACGCCCTGTACGAACAAGAGCGCCAGATGGTGGAGCACAACCTATACGGCGAGCCACTGCGGGCGGCGTTCGAGACTGGTGGCATCGATTACGGCCGGGCCGACTTCTGCGTCGTCGACGGCCAGCCACAGGTGTACGAGATCAATACCAATCCCATGGTCGGCCGCCCCCAGGCGGATCATCCTGCACCGGACAGGGTTCGCTCCTCGCAGCAGTTCTTCGACCGACTCTGCCAGGCACTCAGGACACTGGACGACGCGAAGGCACCGAACCCCGTCCAGATCACCGACCCTCTGCTGGTCCAACAGCGACGCCGCGATCGATTTCTGCTGCGTCCGAGGTGGACTCCATGATCCCCGCTACCGTCGATCACGCCCATCGCGACGCGAGCCGGCCTGGCCCATGAGCGATCTGATCTTTGGGATCATGTCGGCCGGCTACAGTGACAAGGTCGTGCGGCAGCTGGCGCAGTCGCTGCACCCGGCACCGGTCGTGATCCACCACGACTTCAGCCGCTACCCGCAGTTTCGCCTGGACATGCCCAATGCCTGGATCGTGCCCAATGCCGTGCGCACCGGTTGGGGGAACTGGGATTTCGTCCAGGGCATTCTGCGCCTGATCGAGCACACGCTCGAGAACTTCGAGTTCGATCACTTTCAACTGCTCAGCCCGACCTGCCTGCCGATCCAGCCACTGTCGGCGTTTCGCCATCACCTGGCCGAGAACCCGGCCGATGCGCACCTGGACCTCGTCAGCCTGGACGACGATCCCCAGGCCCTGCTGGAGTTCGCCTACCGGGCATTCCTGCCGGACAACAGCCTGCGTCAGCGCCTGCTGCTACGCAGCCGGCTGCTGGCCCTGGGCCATCGGCCGCGACGCGTGAACCGTTCCGGCTTGTGCATCTCCCAGCCATCGACCGACGATAGGAGCTCTCGCTGGCGGTTCGAGGCCGGCCTCGCACTGGCGCGCGCGGCCCGGCACGGGTGGTTCGGCGCGACGCCGTTCAACCGGCGGTTCCTTCCGTACATGAGCTCGGTCTGGTTCTGCGCCCGGCGGCCTGTTTGCGAGCATATCCTGCGCACGGCACGGTCGCCCGACCGGGTCGAGCACTTTCGACGAGGCCGGATGATAGACGAAGTGTTCTTTGCATCGATCATCGGAAACTCCGGTGCCGACGTTGGGCCGATGAACCACCTGATCAACGACTTCGACGAAGAAGGCCATCCCCGATTTCTGACAATCAACGATCTGCACCGGCTTGCCGGATCGTCGCGCTTCTTCGCTCGCAAGTTCCCTGACGATCTGGACGATCCAGTCCGGCAGCAGGCACTGGCCTGGAGCGGACTGGCGCCTCAAGTCGACGCCGCAGGACCGAAGCCGGCGCCCGAAGCCGTGCCGTACTCCCAATCGGTCGCCCAGGACGAATGAACCATCTGCTCTTTTGCACCCGAACCGGTGCCTCGACCCTGCCGACGATGATCGAATCATTGCTGCGGGTCAAGGGCTTACGGGAACGGTGGCGAATCATCGCCGTGGACAATGGCAGTACCGACGGGTCTCGGGAACTGCTTCGGGCCGCTTCCCGACAGCTTCCGCTGAATGTTCTTTCAGGGGCAGATGGCGGCAAGAACCAGGGATTGAATCTGGCACTGGACAGCGCCGCATCCGAGATCAGCCAGTCGGAGCTGGTGGTGTTCACCGATGATGACATCGTTGCCGACCCTCATTGGCTCGATGCCATGATCGATGGGGCCCGGGCGTCGCCGCAGGCATCGATGTTCGGCGGCTCGATCGAACCGCGCTGGCCAATGCCCCTACCCGCCTGGCTAGAGACGCTGGATGGTGTCTTCGATGTGCTATTCGCCCGCACCCACGCGATCGAAGGGCCTTGCGATGCCCACCATCTGTACGGCCCCAACATGGCGATCAGGGGCACGGTCTTTGCCCACGGCTATCGATTCGATCCTCGGATCGGGCCGACGCTTTCAGCGACGTACCGGATGGGCAGTGAAACCGAGTTGGTGCAGCGCTTGGAAAGAGACGGCCACCGCGCGGTATTCGTCCCGGCAGCGCGCGTTCATCACCAAGTGCGCGCCGGGCAGATGAGCGAGCAGTTCGTTCTCGCCCGCGCCCGCCGCCATGGGCTTGGCCAGGGCGAACTGGCGGCACGGATGCCGGCAAGCCATGGACTGCCTCTGTGCACGGCGCACCTGGGCCGACTTGTCGCCAGTGAAACGAAATCGCTGCTCGTCCATCTCCCCTGGTGGCGCGCCCGAAGGGTCAAGGTGCTCTACGGCAGGCAGTGGCTGCGGGGCTTTTGGCAAGGTTACTGGGCCCACCAGATCCCCCCCCGCAGATACCCTCCAGCGCAGCAACCGTCGGCCCCCGGGGCACACACTCAGCCGTGATTTCCCGCCTCCCGGCCGACCGGGATTGATCGGCGATCCGCCGATATCCAACATGCGAGGAGCCGGCTCACGCTGACCCCGCCCGCATCGATCGGACCAGGGCATGCTGGGGACCGGCCAACCGCTTCCCATCACGACGCCTGCCGAAGGGCTGCGTCGGTGCTGTTCCCTATTGGCCCGCATAGATGATCCAAGGCGTTTTTGCAAAGACTTTCGAAGGGGTCATCTGGTCCGCGCTGGGCAGGCTCGCGCAGGTCGCACTGGGGCTCGCGTCGGTGGCCGTGATCGCCCGTGTGCTCACGCCCGAGGTCTATGGCATCTTCGGCGCCGCGATGCTGCTGGTCACGCTGGCCGAAACGGTTTCGGGAGGCTCGCTCGCCCAGTGCCTGGTTCAACGCCGACATCTGTCGCAGGCCCATATCGACACGACTTTCTGGCTTTGCCTGGCCGCTGGCATCCTGGTGGCAGCGCTGCTGGCGAGCCTGTCGGTACCCCTGCTGGCGATGGTGAATGCCCCGCAGGCCCACGCCGCGTTGCTCTGCCTGGCCGGCATGATCGTGCTCAATGCGCTGGCCGCCGTGCCGCAGGCGCTGCTGATGCGCGAGATGAACTTTCGTCGCGCGACGCAGATCGATACCGTGGCCTGCGCGTTGTCGGCGATCAGCGGCATCGCGCTGGCGCTGGGTGGGGCGGGCATCTGGGCGCTGATTCTCGCCGAGGGGGTTCGCGTCTCGGTGCGCACCTGCCTGCTTTGTCAGACCCGCGGCTGGATGCCGAGCGGCTTCGCCACCGCCGAGGCGCTGCGTGAACTGGGTCGATACAACCTGTCGTCGCTGGCGACCGTGGGCCTGGCCCGCGCCGACCGGATGCTGCCTCGCTTGCTGGTGGCCACGATGCTCGGCCCCCAGGTGCTGGGCATCTGGCTGTTGGCCCGCCGGATCCTGGACGAGGTCCAGCAACTCAGTTCGATCCCGCTCAACGCGGTGACCCTGACAACGATCGCCCGGGTGCAGCACGAGGCTGGCCGGGTGCGCCAGGTGGTCGGCGGCCTGTATCAGGCGTCGGCGATGTTCTCGCTGCCTTGTCACGCGGGCGCGATCGTCCTGTTGCCGATGGTGCTGCCGATCGCGCTGGGCCCGCAGTGGCACGACGCGGTGTTGCCGGCGCAGATCCTGCTGCTGCTTGGCGTGCGCTCGTGCACCAGCGTTTTTGACACGTCCATCCTGCGCGGTCTGGGTCACGTGGGCCTGCCGCTGATCATCATCGGTCTGGGCATGCTGAGCAACGCCGCGTTCATCCCGCTGTTTGCCGACTACGGTATCGCGGGGATCGCGGTCGCGTTCGTGCTACGCCATCTGCTGACCTGGCCGCTGGGCACCTTGTTCATCGGCCGGGCAATCGGCCTGTCGGCCGGCGCGCAACTGGCCCCGATGCGCGGCCCGCTGTTGAGTGCCAGCCTGATGGCGCTTACCGTGTACCTGGCGCTGCCCCGGTTGCTTGCCTCGCTGGGCGAAGCGGGCGGCATCGCCGCCGCCATCGCGATCGGTGCGATCCTATACCTGGCCGCGCTACTGGCCACCACCCCGGCACTGGGTCGGCGGGTCCGCGGCCTGGCCGGCGCGATCCGGGACCGGGATCACGCCAGGATCGGCAGCCTGCTGGGTGAATTGCCTGCAACCTGAGATCCAATGAGCCGGTGCCCAGGGCACCCGACGGACCTCAGGCGAACAACTCGCGCAATGCGCAGCCCGGATCGTCGGCCCGCATGAAGGTTTCGCCAATCAGGAACGCATGCACATCGGCCGCACGCATCCGGCGTACATCGGCCGCATCGGCGATGCCGCTCTCGGTGATGACCAGGCGGCCCGCGGGCAACGATGGCAGCAAATCCAGCGTGGTCTGCAGCGTGACCTCGAAGGTGCGCAGGTTGCGATTATTGATGCCGATCAGCGGCGTTTGCAGCGCCAGCGCCCGATCGAGTTCGGCCGCATCGTGCACCTCCACGAGCACGTCCATGCCCAGTGCCACGGCCGCCGATTCGAGCTCGCGCATTTGCGCATCCTGCAACGCCGCGACGATCAGCAGAATGCAATCGGCGCCCCACAGCCGCGCCTGCAGCACCTGGTAGGGATCGATGATGAAGTCCTTGCGCAGCACGGGCAACCCGCAGGCGGCACGGGCCAGGCGAAGGAAATCGGCGCTGCCCTGGAAAAACCGCTCGTCGGTGAGCACCGACAGACAGGCCGCGCCACCGCGCTCGTAGCTGGCGGCAATCGCGGGCGGATCGAAGTCGGCGCGAATGACCCCCTTGCTCGGGCTGGCCTTCTTGATCTCGGCAATCACCGCCGGTTGGTGCCGCGTGACCCGCGATTGCAACGCCCGGGCGAAACCGCGGGGTGCCGCAGTCGGCTCGGCCGAGGCGGCGCGCACCGCGGTGGCGAGGGCCGATTCGCTCTGCAAGACCCGGGCGCTGGCGATCTCTTGGGCCTTGACGGCCAGGATTTTCTGCAACACATCGGTCACGCTGGGCTCTCCGGGGTTTGACGTCGATCGGTCAAAAGCCGTGATGGCGCCTCAGGCCAGTTCACGGGTGAATTTCACGTACTCGTCCAGTTTTTTGCGCGCGGCCCCGGACTCGATCGTGGCCCGCGCCTTGTCGATGCCTTGCGCCACCGACGGCGCCAGCCCGGCCACGTAGATCGCCGCACCGGCGTTCAGGGCGACGATCTCGTAGGCCGAACCGGCCTTGCCCTGCAACGCCTGCATCAACATCGCCA
This sequence comes from Burkholderiaceae bacterium, assembly GCA_041396665.1. Lineage (GTDB taxonomy): Bacteria > Pseudomonadota > Gammaproteobacteria > Burkholderiales > Burkholderiaceae_E > JAUIAI01. Next base: position 120,366 of record JAWKYE010000012.1, on the reverse strand, counting down.
TCGACTCCTCGGCATTCTCGACCTTGAGCGCACGGTGACTCTGCATCGCCAGACCGAAGTCCTCGGGATGGATTTCGTACTCGCTGACCTGGCCGTCACGCAGCTCGCCGACCATCGTGGTCGCCCCGAGCGAGATCTCGTCCATGCCATCCTGGCCCCAGACCACCATCGCGCGGTTTGCGCCCAGCCGCTGCAGTGCGCGGACATGGATGCCGACCAGGTCGGGGTGAAACACCCCCAACAGGATGTTCGGTGCGCCCGCCGGGTTGGTCAGCGGCCCCAGGATGTTGAACAGCGTGCGCACCGCCAGTTCATTGCGCACCGGCGCGACGTTCTTCATCGCCGGATGATGGTTGGGCGCGAACATGAAGCCCATGCCGGTCTGCTCGATTGCGCGCGACACCTGCTCGGGCTTGAGCATGATGTTCACACCCAGCGACTCCAGCACGTCGGCGCTGCCCGAACTGGACGACACGCTGCGATTACCGTGCTTGGCCACCTGGGCGCCGGCGGCGGCGACCACGAACATGCTGGCCGTGGAGATGTTGAACGTGTGCGAGCCGTCACCGCCGGTACCGACGATGTCGATGAAATGCGGTCCCGCCTGCACCTTGACCGGTTGCGCGAACTCGCGCATCACCTGGGCCGCCGCGGTGATCTCGCCGATCGTCTCTTTCTTCACCCGAAGGCCGGTGATCAAGGCCGACATCAGCACCGGCGACATCTCGCCGTTCATGATCATGCGCATCAGCTTTTCCATTTCATCTGGAAAAATCTCGCGATGCTCGATGCAGCGCTGGATCGCTGCCTGGGGGGTGATGGGCATGGTGCCTCCTCCTGGGTTCAATGGGGGGATGGGCGCGACGACGCGTGCGTCGCCGGCAACCTGGGTTGATGGCCGGTCCGGTGCAGGAAACTGGCCAGCATGTCGTATCCGAATTCCGAGGCGATCGACTCGGGATGAAACTGGACACCTTCGACGTCGAGTTCGCGATGGCGCAGGCCCATCAGTTCCTCGTCGCTGCTCCAGGCGGTGGCCTCGAGCACCGCAGGCAGGTCGCGCAGGGCCAACGAATGGTATCGGACCACTTCGAAGGCCTGCGGCAGGCCGGTGAAGACGCCGCTGCCACCGTGGCGGACCCGGTCGGTCTTGCCGTGCATCACGTGGCGCGAGCGCACCAGGTTTGCGCCAAAGTGCATGCCGATCGCCTGATGACCCAGGCAGACACCGAGCACCGGCACCTTGCCCGCGAAATGCGCGATCGCCGCCAGCGAGACACCGGCCTCGCGCGGCGTACACGGCCCGGGCGAGATCACGACGCCGGCCGGGGCGAACCCGGCCAGATCGGCTTGCGTGATCGCGTCGTTGCGCACCGTCTCGACCTCGGCCCCCAGTTCCCCCAGATACTGCACAAGGTTGTAGGTGAACGAATCGTAGTTGTCGATCATCAGATTCGTATGATGGCTCCGCCATTGGGCTCAGCAGGGGGAACCCGACCGCCAGGCCCGATGGTCTTCCACTGGTCGGGCTTTCTGGTGCCCGGGGCACAAACCGTCGGTGATGGGGGCCGACCTCGCTGCCGGTCCTGTCCGCGGAGCCGCTCACCATCGCCACAGGCCAGCGAAGATGAAGACCCTTGCCCAGATCCGCCCGGCGCGGCGCCCGCTGCTTGCCGCCACCCTGCTTTCGCCGATACCGGCCGGATGCGGCGGCGGGTGGACGCAGGCGTTGGCAGCATGGGTGCCGGCAACCCGGCGGGCGGTGCCCTCGGCGCGGCCTGGCCGCCGGCGTCAACGACGCCGGATGCCTGCGGCCGACGCGCTGGCCGCAATCAACGGGTTGCGCGCGCAGCCGCGAAACTGCGGCTCGCAACTTTACCCGGCAGCGCCTGCGCTGGCCTTCCGGCACTCCTGATGCTGGCCACGATCGCCAACGCGCACTCGCAGGATATGAAGCAGGGCAATTTCTTCGATCACCAGGGCTCGAACGGTAGGACGTCGGCTCGCGGGCCACCGCCGTCGGTTACCCGTGGCTGTCGATCGGCGAGAACATCGCGGTCGGCCAGCAGACCGTGCAGCAAGTGGGTTGCCGAGTGGGCCGCCAGCGAGGGCCACTGCGTCAACATCATGAGTGCCACCGCACGCGAGATGGCCATTGCCGTCGCGCTGGGCGACGGCAACAACACGTACAGCCACTACTGGACGATGGTGCTGGCCACCGCTGAACTGATCGGGCCATCGGCACCGAGGGGCTGGGTTGTTCAGAGTTCACGGGACAAGCCCTCGTCGACCAACTCGGCCGCCCGCGTCAGTTTCGGGCCTTGACCTCGGTCTCCTGCCACTTCGCTTTCGGGCACCGAATCGAACACGATGCCGGCGGCCGCCTGCACGTGCAAGGTGCCGTCCTTGATGACCCCGGTGCGGATCGCGATCGCCACGTCCATGTCGCCCGAGTAACTCAGGTAGCTACAGGCGCCGCCGCTAGATGCCACGCTTGGTCGGTTCGAGTTCGTCGATGATCTCCATGGCCTTCGCACCTTGGGCGCCCCGGTGAGGGTGCCCGCCGGAAAGCTCGCGCGGAACACATCGATCGCATCCAGCCCGGGGCGCAGCACCCCTTCTCGACATTGCTCACGATGTGTTGCACGTGCGAGTACTTCTCGATCGCCATCTGCTCGGTGACCCGTACCGTGCCGATGGCCGCGATCCGACCGATGTCGTTACGCGCCAGATCGATCAGCATCAGGTGCTCGGCGCGCTCCTTGGGGTCGGCCAGCAACTCGGCCGCCAGCGCCGCATCCTGCGCCGGCGACTGGCCCCGCCTGCGGGTGCCGGCAAGCGGGCGCAGCGTGACCTTGTCGACCTGGCCGTTCTGCGCGCAGCGCTGCACGGCCACCGGGTCGGCGTCGGTCACCGCCACCCGTTCCTGGCGCACCAGGATCTCCGGCGAGGCGCCCACCACCTGGAAGTCGCCGAAATCGTAGAAGTACATGTAGGGCGACGGGTTGACCGAGCGCAGTGTGCGGTATAGCGACAACGGCGAGTGTGGGTAGGCCTTGCGCAGGCACTGGCCGATCTGCACCTGCATCATGTCTCCGGCCACGATGTATTCCTTGGCCCGGGCCACCGCGGCCAGGTAATCGGCCTTGGCGAAGTCGCGTCGCAACGAACCCTCGACCGCATCCTGGGGCGCATCGACAGGCCCGACGGCCGCCTGGTTCAGGCGTGCCTGCAACGCCCGTACGCGCCGCCTGGCCTGTGCGTAGGCCTCGGGCTGGGTCGGGTCGGCGTAGACCACCAGATAGAGCTTGCCGCGCAGGTTGTCGACGATCGCCAACTCGTCGATCAGCAATAACTGCATGTCAGGCGTCCCGATCGGGTCGGGCTTGGAGCTGGGCCCCAGGCGCGGCTCGATGAAGCGCACGCAGTCATAGCCGAAGTAGCCGGCCAGTCCGCCGCAAAAGCGCGGCAGACCCGGGCGCAGCGCCACCCGGAAGCGCTTCTGGAACTGGCGCACGAACTCGATCGGGTCGCCGCTGGTCTGTTCGATGATCTGGCCGTCGCGCAGCACTTCGATCCGCTCGCCATGCGAGCGCACCACGGTGCTGGCCGGCAGGCCGATGAACGAGAAACGCCCGAAGCGCTCGCCGCCGACCACCGATTCGAGCAGCAGCGAATTCGCCCGGCTCGAGCCCTCGGTCAGTTTCAGGTAGAGGGACAACGGCGTGTCCAGGTCGGCCAGGCACTCGACAAGCAATGGAATCCGGTTGTAGCCGTGGGCGGCCAGTGCGGCAAATTCGATTTCAGTCATGCGTCTTCCGGAGCGGGGCTGCCAGCGAAGCGGGCGGCCCACCGATGATCGGGGGAAAGGTCGGCGCCGGGGGCGGAGATGCCGGGCCGCGGGGCAGCAGGCATCCGGACAGGAAGGGCGCGGACAGGGACGGCAAACGGATCGGGCGGCGGGTCAGCCGGATCCGGGACGGCGGATCAGGCCCGCCAGCACCAGGCGCGCCGCCAACAGGCTTGGACGCGCCGGAACTCCCTGTAGTTTCGCATCATTAAGACTCACGGAACGACCACTGGCTTCACGTGCCGGTCTTCGCCTTTGCGGCGGCCGGCGGGTTCAGTCGAGCAGGTCGGCGACGTTCAGCAACGACTCAACTATACCATCGCAATCGATGGCTGCCACGTCGTGGCCCTCGTTGTAGCCGTAGGGAACCAGCAGCACCGGCATCCCCGCGGCCCGGGCCGCCAGCGCGTCGTTGCCCGAATCGCCCAGCATCAGGCAGCGCTGTACCGGCAGCCCGAAGCGTTCGGCAACGTGCACCAGCGGCAGCGGATCGGGCTTGCGAAGGGGCAGCGCATCGCCGCCGATGACGATCTCGAACCTGTCGGCCAGTTGCTGGCGCGCCAACAGATCGTCGGCGAACCGCTGCGGCTTGTTGGTCACGCAGGCCAGCCGCAGGCCCCGCGCCCGGAACGCGTCCAGGCCTTCGCGCACCCCGTCGTACGGCCGGGCCGAGCGGCCGTTCTCGCGCAGATAGTGCGCATCGAATGATCGTCGCCCCGCGGCGAAAAGCGCCTCGGGCGCCTGCCCGTCGGCCGAATCGGTGAGCGCGCGATGGATCAGCACGTCGGCCCCCTTGCCCACGAAGGTCGCGATCCGTGCCTGAGGCAACGGGGGCAGGCCGGCATCGGCGCGCACCCCGTTGGCCGCGGCCGCCAGGTCGGCAACGGTGTCCAGCAGCGTGCCGTCCAGATCGATCAGCAGCGCCGCGATGTTGTGGAAGCGCATCCGGGCCAACGCGTTGCTCAAGCGCCACCTGCCCCGGCCCGCAGCCGGGCGATGACCTCTCGGTAGTGGCCGTCCGGGTCGGGCGCCGAGAACACCGCCGAGCCGGCGACGAACGTATCGGCACCGGCGGCGGCGATCGCGGCGATGTTGTCGGCCTTTACCCCGCCGTCGATTTCCAGGCGCACGGATGAGCCGCCCTGCGCGACGTGCCGATCGATCCGCGCGCGCGCCGCCTGCAGCTTGGGCAGCGCCGACGGGATGAACGACTGCCCGCCAAAGCCCGGGTTGACCGACATCAGCAGCACCAGGTCGAGCCGCTCCATCAGGTGGTCGAGCCAGCCCAGCGACGAACCCGGATTGAGCACCAGCCCCGCCTGGCAGCCCGCATCGCGGATCAGCTGCAGCGTGCGGTCCGGATGCCGGGTGGTTTCCGGGTGGATGCTGATCAGGTCGGCCCCGGCCTGGGCGAAGGCCCCGATCAGGCGATCGGGGTCCTCGACCATCAGGTGCACATCGAGCGGCAGACTGATCTGCTGGCGCACCGCCGCGCAGACCATCGGCCCGACCGACAGATTGGGCACATAGTGGTTGTCCATGACATCGAAGTGCACCCAGTCGGCACCCGAGGCCTGCAACGCCCTGACCTCCTCGCCAAGCCGGGAGAAGTCGGCCGACAGGATGCTGGGGGCGATGACGACGGGCAGGCGCGCCGGCACCTTGCGATCGACTGCTGAAGTGGATTCCATGGCACGCAGGCCCGCAAAGCTAGAATCCGGGGATTGTATCGACTCCCTGCAGACAGCCGAGCGCCATGAGAACCCCGCACACGAAGACGAGTTACCTGATCAACATCTCCGTCCAGGCGAGGTTTGTCCCCGACCAGTCGCGCCCGGACGAGCACGAGTATGTCTTTGCCTACACGGTGCGCATTCAGAACGACGGTGCCATGGCCGCCCAACTGATCAGCCGCCAATGGCGGATCGAGGACGAGACCGGCAACGTGGTCGAGGTGCGCGGGTTGGGGGTGGTGGGCAAGCAGCCGCTGCTGCAGCCGGGCGAGACGTTCGAATACACGAGTGGCAGCCACCTGAAGACGGCCACGGGCACGATGAAGGGCAGCTACTTCTTCGTGGCCGAAGACGGCCATCGCTTCGACACCGAGGTACCGTCGTTCATGCTGGCCGCGCAACGCACGCTGCACTGAATCCGCGCAACGCGCGCTGTCGGGCGATGCCGCAGCAGCGCTATTTGCGCGTGCCCCGCATGACCCACCAGACCAGCGCCAGCACGAGGCACAGCACGCCGGCTGCTTCGAGGTAGACAACCCACATGGCCTTTTCCTTCCTGTCCCGCCCGCGAAAGGCCGCAGTGTACTGGGCGATGCGCCGGGGGCGCCGCTTGACCTTGCTCTGCCTGGGTGCTGTCACCGCCTGCACCCCGCTGTGGCAGAGCGGGCAGCCGTGGGTCGAGCCCGGGCCGGTGGCCGTGCAGCGACTGCCCGGCTGGGCCACCGAGCGTGCGGCCGGTCTGGACCAGGCGCTGCAGGCGCAGTGCACGCGGCGCCCGACCTTACCCGCGCCCTGGCCCGGCCTCTGCGCCGAACTAAGGTTGCTGAACCTGCCCGCCGGCGCGGCCGGCGACGCCGCCCTTCGCGCGTGGATAGAAACCCGCTTCGCCGCCTGGCCGCTCGTGTCCCCCCTCGGCTACGCGGCCGGCAAGCTCACCGGATACCACGAGCCGGTGATCACCGGCAGCCTGGTGCGCGAACAAGCCTCGCAGACCCCGCTTTACCGCCCGCCCCCTGGGCTGGTCCCCAACGAGTCGTGGCTGACCCGCGCCCAGATCGAGCAGGCCACGCCGCCGGAGTTGGCCGGACGCGAACTGGTGTGGCTGGACAGCGCGATCGACGCGTTCTTCCTGCAGGTCCAGGGGTCGGGCAGGGTCAGGCTGCGCGACGGTCGCCATCTGCGGGTGGGCTTTGCCGGGCACAACGGCCACCCTTACTCGGCAATCGGGGCCGAGCTGATCCGGCGCGGGGAAATCGCGCGCGAGGCGATGTCCGCCGATGCCATCAAGACCTGGCTGGCCGGCCATCCCGACCAGGCAAGCGCTCTGATGCAGACCAATCCACGCTATGTGTTCTTCGCCGCCCGGCCCGGGCTGCGGGCGGAACAGGGGCCACTTGGATCGCTCGCGGTGCCGCTGACCCCGCACCGGTCGCTGGCGACGGACCCGCGTTTCGTGCCCGTCGGCGCGATGCTCTACGTGCAGGCCGCCCGACCCGACCCCGCGCAAATCGCTGACCCGGCGCGAGCCTCAGACCCGGCGCCGCCCCCGCACGCGCTGGTCGGGCTGGCGATGAACCAGGACACCGGTGCGGCGATCGTCGGCGAGGTACGCGCCGACCTGTTCACCGGCTGGGACGATGCCGCCGCGCGCGAGGCCAGCGGCCTGAACGCCAGGATGCGGCTTTGGGTGCTGTGGCCCAAGGAGCAACGCCTGCCCGAATCGGTACCGGCAGCCCGGCGGCTGGCCGGCCTCTACATCGGCTGAGTCCGCGCGGCCGCCGCATGGCCGAAAGCGCGAAGGCCACAAGGTGCGGCCGGGAGGCGAAGAACCCGCCTCCGGTCTCAGGAGCCCTGCGGTTTCTGGTTCTGGTCGAGCATGTCGACGAAGCGGGTGGGCGGTGCGTAGCCCTGCAGCCGCTTGCCCGACGGGAAGAACATCGTCGGCGTCGCCTGGATGCCCAGCTTCTCGCCCAGCGCCTTGAACTGGGCAATCGGCGTGTCGCACTTGCCATCATTGTCCGGCGGACGACCGGTGAGCATCAGGTCGTTCCAGGCCTTCACCGGATCGGCATCGCAAAGTGCCTGGCGCGACTTGGTATCGGAATCAGCCGCCAGGATGGGGAAGGCGAACGTGTAGACGGTGATGTTGTCGATACGCATCAGGTCGGCGCGCAGGCGACGGCAATAGGTGCAGTTCGGATCCTCGAACACCACGACCTTTCGCTCGCCCTTGCCGGCCACCCACTTGACCGCCTTGTCGACCGGCAGCGTATCGAAGTCGATCGCCAACACCTGCTCCATGCGCTCGCGGGTGAAGTTGCGATTGGTCTGCATGTCGACGAACTCGCCATCGATGATGATGTAGCGACCGTTGCGATCGATGTAGTACAGGTCGTTCTGAATCCGGATCTCGAGCAACGAAGCCATCGGGGTCCCGCGGACCTCGGTGGCCTCGAAACGCCCGCCGGTCCATTGGCGCACCTTGTCCTGGATGGCCTTGACGGCCTCGGCCGACACTGGCTCGATCACCGGGTCGACCGCCTCGAGCACCTTGGTCTGCGCGATCGCGGCAGGCCCGCCGGCCAATGACAGGGCGGCCAGCAGGGCCACGGCGACAATTCGTGAGAGCTTCATAGGAATTCCTTGGGGGTTGCAAGCGGCAATGCCGGGCAACCGGGTGGAAAGGATCAACGGAGGGTTCCGGTGGCGTATCGAATCAATTGTCGGCGCAGCGCCGGCTGACTTGCAAACAGCCGCCAGCCCAGGTCACGCGCGGCGCGCACCGGCCATAGCGCGTACGCCGATGAGGTGGGCGAAGGGGAAGAAGAGGCCGACCCCGCGCCCTGGACAGGGTTGAACAACTTTTGCAGGCTGTCGGTGACCGCCAGCATCGCGGCCACCGGTTCGGCCCGGCGGCGCTGGTAGCGCCGCAACAGCAGTGAATGGCCCGGATCGAAGCCGCCGCCCTTGTGCGCGGCGCGCGCCTCGGACAACACTTCGACCAGGTCGGCCACGTCGCCAAGCCCCAGGTTGAGCCCCTGCCCGGCCAGCGGATGCATCACGTGGGCCGCGTCGCCGACCAGCGCGAAGCGCTCACCCACCAGTTGGGTGGCCTTGTAGCGGCGCAGCGGAAAACTCAAGGGCTCGGACACCGCGCGCAACCTGCCCACCGCCGGCCCGGCCACCGGGGCCAGCGCCTCGCCCAGGCCGGCCCGCCCAAGCGCGACCAGATCGGCCGCGTGCGCCGGCCCGGTCGACCAGACCATGCTGACATGATGCACCGGCTGACCCGGCCCCCGGTCGGCCGCTGTGGCCGGATCGACGCCCAGCGCCGACAGGTCGGGCAAAGGCAACAACGCCAGCACCCCGTGCTCGCCAAACCACTGCAGCGCCGCATCGCGGTGCGCACGTTCGGCCGCCAGGTGGGCGACCACCGCGTGCTGGGGATAGGCCGCCCCGTCGAACCCGATGCCAGCCAGCGTACGCAGCGGCGAGCCCGCGCCATCGGCCCCGACAACCAGCGAGGCGCGCAGCCGCTGGCCGTCGGCCATCGTCAGCAGCGTCTCGGCGCCATTGGCCGATATCTCGCAGCCGGCCACCTCGCCGTGCACGATCCGCACCTTCACGTGCCGCAGCGCGTGTTGCAGCGCCTGCAAAAGGTTGGCCTGCTCGATGATCCAGGCCAGGGCCTCACGGTGCGCCTCGTAGGCACTGAAATGCAACTCCTGCGGGCAGCCTGCTTCGAGCCCGCCCTTCGGATAGACCCGCATGTCGTAGACCGGCGCAACCCGCCCGGCCTGCAGGCCTTCCCAGGCGCCAAGCTCGGCCAGCAGCGTACGGCTCGCCGGCGAAATCGCGTAGACCCGCGGATCGAACGGCGCCACGCCGGCACGCCTGCCGCCGGCCTTGGACCCGGCCGGCCCCGGCTCGGGACGCACCAGGTGCACGACCTTGAAGCCGGCCTGCGCCAAGCCAAGCGCCGCCGCCAGCCCGGCGACACCGGCACCTGACACGATGATGTCTGAGCGTATGGGAGTCACGCAGCGATTATAGAAGGCCATCGCGGCGAGCCTTCGAATAGGCCCGTTTCCCGCACCTCGCACCGACTGCGAGATACCCTGTCCGAGCCGGCCAGGGACAGTGCTACAATGCCGTCGCTTCAGGCCGATGGATGCTTTCCCGTCGCGCCCTGACAGGGATCTCCGACACCGGCTGGCCGGTTTTGGTCGGGGCTTCCCCGGCAGGCCAAGTAGCTCAGTCGGTAGAGCAGAGGATTGAAAATCCTTGTGTCGGTGGTTCGATTCCGCCCTTGGCCACCAAAATTCCGCGCCCATCCATTCTCGGTTGGGCGTTTTCATGTGTGCTTCGCCTATTAAATTCGGGTTCCCGCACTCTCTGCGCGTGCGACCGGGGTCCTATGGCCTGGTAGGAACATCCCCGGTTGACTTCTGCGTATTTCAGGCTATCGAAGACGGTGTTTCAGGTCGATCATAGACGGCATTTCAGCGTGATCGTAGACAGGGTTTCATCCTCATCGCAGACGATCGGGGTGTCCCGAGTGATCCAGACTGAGTAGGAATCATGGTCAGTTTCTTATGGCCAGCCGATGCCCATCAACAGGATCACCATGCGCAAGATTCGTCAATCGCATCGGCCTTCAAAGGACGAGATCCCGCGAAACCCTCCTTATTGGTCTCTGCCGCCGACGGCGCACGAGCACTGTGCCGATCGGGCAGCTAATTCCCGCAACCCGACGCGATCCGCAGCATGGCTTCCAGACTCAGGTCGACGTCTGCGTCCGACGTCGCCCAAGAACTGACACTGATGCGCATCGCCGTGCGTCCACGCCACTGTGTCACGCCACACCAGCAGGTGCCATCGCGTTGCAAGCCGGCAATGACCCGCTGCGTTCGGGCGTCACTGCCAAAGCTCACGAGAACCTGGTTCAGCACCACCTGGTTCAGGATCTCGTAGCCGGCCGCTTCGAGTCCACCCGCGATGCGGCGCGCATGCCGGCAACAGCGATCGATCATCTGGGCGACGCCGTCGCGCCCCAGCGTCGCCAGCGCGGCCCAGACATCGACGCCGCGCGCCCGGCGGGATAACTCGGGGGTGTAGTCCGACGGGCTTCGCCGCGTCGGGTGGGCGGGCAGGTAGGCCGCGCTCACCGCCATCGCTGCCCGCAGGCTCGCACCGTCGCGAACGAACGCGAGCCCGCTGTCGTACGGCACGGTCAGCCACTTGTGCGCGTCGGGTGCCCACGAGTCGGCAAGCGGCAGCCCGCGCGAAAGCGCCCTCAGTGAGGGCGTGGCCAGCGCCCAGAGTCCGAAGGCACCATCCACATGGACCCACGCACCTTCAGGACGCGCGCGTTCGCAGAGTTCCTGCACCGGATCGAAGGCGCCGCTATTCACGTTTCCGGCCTGCACACAGAGGATAGTGGACGCTGTCAGCGCAGGGAGCCGATCCACGCGCATACGACCCTGGGCATCCGTGTCGACCCTGGTGACGCGGTCCCGGCCGAGTCCGAGCACCCCGAGCGACTTGAACAGGGTCGGATGCGCCTCGGCACTGACGACGACGCTGATCGGCGGCGCGCCGAAGAGCCCGTTTGCCTCGACATCCCATCCGAGGCGCGCGAGCAATGCATGCCTGGCCGCCGCCAGTCCGCAAAGATTCGCCTGCGTCGCCCCGGTCACGAACGCGCCGGCTGCGTCGCGCGGAAGTTCGAACATTTCGAGCAACCAGCGCAGCGCCACCTGCTCGAACGACGCAACGCCTGGCGTGGGATCGTAGAGACCCGCATTCTGGTCCCACGCGGTCGCGAGCCAGTTCGACGCGATGCAAACCGGCAAGGCACCACCGATAACGAAGCCAAAGTAGCGTCCACCACCCATCGCCGATGTCGCCGGCGAGCCGATTTCATCGAGCCGGCGCAGCACCTCGTGGGCATCCCGCGGATGCGCCGGCAAGGGTTCGTCGAGCAAAGCCAGTGCGTCGATGGCCGCCTTAGAAGGCGCAACACCTCGCGAAGGCAGCGCTTCCAGATAGGCGCAAGCGCGCCGCGCAGCGTCTTCGAGCAGCGGGTTCATCATTCCTCCGACGAGGCGCTCGGGCCAGACTTACGGCGTGCGAACGACGGCAGCAGCATACCGACCTGTTCCCGGTAAACGCGATAGCGCTCGCCGAACTGCGCGATCAGATCACGCTCTTCGAGTTGGATCCCCACCAGGATGTAGCCGGTCGTCGCGATGCTGAACAACAGGTGCCCGATACTCATCGTCGGCGCGGCCCAAAACGCCAGCAGGAAGCCGAGATAGATCGGGTGGCGCACATGGCGATAGAAGAGCGGCGTGCGAAATACGGCCGCCGGAATGACGCGATCGAATAGTCGCGCGACGACCTGACGCAGGCCGAACAGCTCAAAATGGTTGATCAGGAAGGTGCTGATGAGCAGGATGACCCAGCCGAGCCAGAACACGGCCTGGACGAGCGTGATGCCCAACGGATGCTGCACCTGCCAGAGCGGTTCGGCGAGGGGCCGCCATTGCCAGAACAACAGGATCAGCGCGAGGCTCGACAGGAACACGTAGGTACTTCGTTCGATCGGCTTGGGCACGATCCGGGTCCACCAGCGCTTGAATGCCGGCCGTGCCATCACGCTGTGCTGGACGGCAAAGAGTGTGAGCAACAGCAAGTTGACGATCAGGGCCTCGGCGAGCGGCACCGGTATGCCGTCATCGATGGCCTTGGGCACCGGCAGATTGCCAACGAAGCCGATCGCGTAGAGAAAGGTGGCGAGAAAGAGAACATACGAAGCGAAGCCGTACAGCATCATCAGAATGGCACTCATGAAAGCTCTCCTTGATAGATGGGTGCGAAGCGGTCAGGCGGGTCACTGCATAGGCGTTCCTCCCTGATGCGACTGAGCAAGAGGTGGGCCATCCCTGCAGCCACCAGCGGCTATCCAGGAGATGCGCGACTCGCGCCACGGCACCCGCGGCACCGCCGCTGGCAGGCTGACGCCGGAGGTGTACGGTCTGCTCGAAGTGGCGCTGCAACGGGAAGCCGGAAAAAGGCTCAGACCGGCTTCTTCGCACGGGATCCCCCAGCCCGAATGGCTCCGGGCCCGAGGGCTTTGTCGTCGCTTCTCGCGCACGGGAAAGCATGAATTATCCAATTGGTTAAACCGTTCTTTCAATGTTGCGCATCTGCCGATGCTGACCGCCAAGCCCTTCTAGATGCAATCCCTCGCGCAATGGCTCCCAGTGTGGGGGCGCGTCGGGACCGCGTCTTTGCCAGGCGTCCGGCAATCTTGATCCGCACGCCGAGAGCTCGTCGTGCGCGCGGCGCACGCCCAACCGGAAACCCGCAACGCACGTAGTCGAAGAGCGTCATAATCGACCCAGCCCGAAGAACGGCACTCGGAGACGGCCATGGACGCTCTATCGGAACTGCTCAAGGCAACCCACCTGACCGGCGCCACGTTCATCGCAGCCGAACTGAAAGCGCCGTGGTTCTTCCGCGCCCCGCCCTCACAGGCGATCGCCGCCGCACTGATGCCCGAGGCCGATCACATCGTGCCCTACCACCTGATCGGCGCCGGCGCCTGTTTTGTTTCGCTCGACGACGGGCCGATGCTCGAACTGGCGGCTGGCGACGTCGTGATCTTTCCGCATGGTGACCAGCACTCGCTCGGCGGGTCATCGCAACCCGTTCCCGACACCCTGACGGTGAGCGATCTGTCGCGTCTCGTCTCCCGAGGCGAGACGATCCCGGTTCGAGGTGGCGGCGACGGAGCGACAACCGAACTCATCTGCGGTTTTCTCGCCTGCAACCAGCGCCTGTGCCAGCCATTGCTCATCGGGTTGCCGCGGGTGATCCGGGTCAGCCTGAATGACGACCCGGGCGCGGCCTGGTTGCGCGATACCCTGCGCTTCTCGGCCAACGAATCGGCGCACCCACGCGCAGGCTCTGCCCTGATGCTGGCCAGATTGTCGGAGCTTATCTTTGTCGAAGCGCTGCGCCGCTATATCGATGCGGCCACCGACGCCCGGACCGGCTGGCTCGCCGCCCTTCGCGACAGGCACATTGCGCTTGCCCTGGGCCGGCTACACGGCAGCCCTGGACAGGCGTGGACGGTCGACGCGCTGGCGCGCACGGCCGGACTGTCACGCTCGGTCTTCGCCGACCGCTTTACGCAATGCCTGGGTCAGCCGCCGATGCAGTACCTGGCGACATGGCGCCTGACGCTTGCCGCCGATCAGCTTCGTTCCGGCAAGGTCAGCATCGGCCGGATTGCCGAGCAAGTGGGCTATGAATCGGAAGCGTCGTTCACCCGCGCATTCAAGCGCGAGTTCGGGCTGCCCCCGGCCACCTGGCGGCGAACGCAGGAACCGGCCGGCCCGGCGGCGCCTGTATCCCCGCGGTAGATGCGACGACCTGGCTGACGCAGGTGTCGGGCAAACTGGTGCGGGAGAATCCGCAGCTTGAGGACCGGCTGCTAACGATGCGCATGTTGGCGGCTGCTCAATCGGTTGCCGGCCAACTAGCGCTTCGTGCGCCAGTGTGACACCAGCGACCAGCCCAATACCAGCACGCACACGGCCAGCGCCACCGCGCTGATCGGGCGGCTGACAAATACACCGAAGTCACCATGAGACAAGAGCAGCGCGCGGCGAAAGTACTCCTCGAACGGCGCGCCGAGAATGAAGCCGAGCAGCAAAGGGACGGGCTCGAGGCGCAGCAGCAGCATCACGAAGCCGATCAGGCCGAAGACCAGCAGGCTCCAGATATCGAACACGCTGTTGTGCGTGCTGTAGACGCCGATGCAGGTGAACAGGATGATGCCCGGGTACAGCAGCGGGTAGGGGATCTGCAGCAGGCGGACCCACACGCCGATCAGCGGGATGTTCAGGATGACGAGAAACACGTTGCCGATCCAGAAGCTGACGATCAGACCCCAGAACAACTCCGGGTGGTCGGTCATGACCGTGGGGCCGGGCTGGACGCCCTGGATCACCAGCGCGGCCAGCATCAGCGCCATGATCGCATCGCCGGGAATGCCCAGGGTCAGCGTCGGGATGAACGCGGTACCGACCCCGGCATTGTTGCAGGCCTCGGGGCCGGCGAGGCCCTCAATCGCGCCTTTGCCGAACTCCTGCGGGTGTTTGGAGATCCGCTATTCCATCGCATAAGACAGAAAGGTTGCCATGCCGCCGCTAGTGCCCGGCAACGCACCGAAAAACGCCCCCAGCCCCGAGCCCCTGAGCATCGGCCCGAACGAGCGGCGCCAGTCTTCGCGGGTGGGCAACTGGTCTCTCATGCGGAACTTCAGCGCCGCCGTGGTCACCGAAGACTGGCCGGCATTGCGGATCACCTCGGCCACAGCGAACATGCCCATGGCGATCGGGATCAGGCCGATGCCGTCCGACAACTCGGGCATCTCAAAGGTCAGGCGCTCGGCGCCGCTGTTGACATCGGTGCCGACCAGACCGAGGATCAGCCCCGCGACCATCATCGCCACGCCTTTGAGCGGTGAGCCCTGGCCGACGGTGGAGGCCGCAGTCAGCCCGACCAGCATCAACGCACAGTAATCGGCCGGACCGAACTCGAGCGCCGCCTCGGCCAGCAGGGGCGCGAACAGCATCAGCAGCACGATGCCGACCGCCGAGCCCCAGAAGGACGCGACGCATTTCATGAACAAGGCCACGCCACCGCGCCCCTGCTTGGCCATCGGGTAACCGTCCAGCACGTCGACCGCGGCCGCCGGGTGGCCCGGCACACCCAGCAGGATCGAACATGTTCCGCCGCCATAGTCGGCACCGAAATACACGCCCGCCAGCATGATCAGTGCGCCACTGGTCGGCAGGTGGTAGGTAATGGGCAGCAGCAGCGAGATGGCGATCAACGCGCCCAGGCCGGGCAGCACGCCCACCAGGCAGCCGAGGGTCACGCCGACCAGGCAGTACCAGAGATTCGCGAGCGTGACCGCTTCGTGCACCCCGATGCTCAGATGGGCGAAGAAAGAGGTGAAGATATCCATCGATCAGCCTGGCAATCGGAACGCGGGCAGCGACATCTGCAATGCGACGCTGAAGATCAGCCAGCAGAGCAGCGACAGGCCGACGGCCAGCCAGAACGTGCGCCGCCAGCGCAGCGGCTTCTCGGCGAAGACGGCAACCCCGGTCAGCGCCACGGCAGCGGGCACCAGCCCCAGACGCTCGACGACCAGCCCGAACGCCAGGATGGCCGCGAGGATGGCCAGCAGCGGGCGCCAGGCGAACCGCGGCGGCTGCAGCGCCTGCACGCTCTTGCGAAACGCCAGCAGCCCGATCGCGAGGCCCAGTGCGGCCAGAACCCAGCCCAGCGCGGCCGGGAAGAAGCCGGGGCCCATCCGCGCGGCTTCGCCGACGCGGTAGTGGGCGCCGGCATAGAGCGCCACGAACAGGCCCAGCGCCAGCAGCAGCACGCCGGCCGCGAGATCCCGGTAGTCGATGTGTCTCACGGGGCGTGCCTCACCGGGCTCAATCGATCTTGATGTTGCCGTTCTTGACCACCGCGCCCCACTCGCGGATGTCGTCTTTGACAGTCTGCGAGAACTGCTCGGCCGTCTTGATCGGGATCTGCGACAAACCCAGCGCCTTCTTCCACTTGTCCACCACTTCGGGGGTCTCGAGCAGCTTGTTGACCTCCTGGTTGAGACGGGTGACGATTTCGGGAGAGGTCCCGGCCGGTGCGAACAGGCCGTACCAGGCGACCAGATCGAACTTCACGCCCTGCTCGGTCATGGTCTTGACCTTGGGCAGTTGCGGTACCGTGTACGGCCCGCTGACCGCGATGGCCTTCATCTTGCCCGCCTCGATCAGCGGCAGCGCGGACCCCATGCCGGCGAAGGCGACCTGGATCTGTCCGCCCATCAGGTCGGTATTGGACGCGGCCGCGGACTTGTAGGGAATATGCTGGATGGCCAGGCCTGCCTGTTGCTTGAGCGCCTCCATGCTCAGGTGCCCGCCGGAGCCGTTGCCCCAGGAACCGTAGGCCAGACTGTTGGCCGGCTTGCTCTTCACGTAGGCGATGAACTCCTGCAGATCGTTGACCGGCAGCTCGGGCGGCACCACGAGCACATTGCCACCGGCGCCGATCTGCGCGATCGCCGCAAAATCCCTGGCGCCGTCATACTTGACCTTCGGGTACAACGACTGGTTGACCACCTGCGCTGCGGCGTAGGTGAACAGCAACGTGTAGCCGTCGTTGGCCGCCTTGGCGACCAGGTCGGTGCCGATCATGCCGTTGGCACCAGGCTTGTTCTCGACCACGAACGGCTGACCGAAGACATCGGCCAGCGCGCCGGTGACGAGGCGTGCGGCAGTGTCGGTGGAACTGCCGCTGCCGCCCGGCACGATGACCTTGACCGGTTTGTCGGGCCAGCTCGATTGCGCAGAGGCCGACGGCTGCCAGGCCATCGCGGCCGCGATGACGCAAAGGGGAAGGAACTGCTTGAACATGTGAATCTCCGGTGGACGGGCTAGGGGGATGCGTTCGCGAGTTCGGGCTCGCCGATGGGCGCCGCCATGCCGGCAGCCAGAAAATCGCCGATATTGCGGATCAGCGCCGCGTAGCGACGGCTGTTGGCGACAGTGACCGGACCGTAGGTCTGGATCCAGCGCGCGATGCTGTAGGTCGCCTCGTTGTTGAGCAACCAGATCCGGTCCTTGAACACCTGTGGTGACAGGTGGGGCAATGTGCGGCGCAACATGTCACGGACCCGCGAATGCCCGCTCAGGGTATCGGGATCGAGGTGTTGCCAGATCCGGCGATCGTGCAGGAACAAGGCCTGCGCCACGACCCGGACGTAGTCCGGCCCCCAGGGCATGGTCTTGACCACCTCTCCCAGCACGGCCACTGACGCGGTGGCGATTGCGTAGGCGCTGTCGTCGCGCCCACTCGCGACCAGCTCGTCCATGCGCCGGTGCCGGATCGCGTTGATCTCGCGTATCCGCCGTGCGAGCAATCTGCCGATCAGCGCCTCACGGGAACCGAAATGGTAGTTCGCGGCGGACAGGTTCGCCTGGCCGCTGGCGCGCACGATCTCGCGCAGCGACACCTTGTCTATCCCGCGTTCGGCGAACAGCCGTTCCGCGGCATCCAGCATCTGGATCGCGGTGTCGGTCTTCGGAAGAGATGTCTCTGGCACGTCAGGGAGCGCGGGTGTTTGCGCTGGCTAATTCGTTTGAATTACGAATATAATTCAAACGCATTAGATTGGCAAGACCATGCGATTGGCAACATCAGGCCGACAGCGTGGTGATCTTCAGCGTGGCGATCTTTTCAGGGGCGGTTGGCGATGATTACATTCCCGGGTGGGGAAGAAGCGTTCGGCGGGCGAATCGGTCGCACCGTGCAGGAATCCGAACCCTGGTGGCCGCCGTCCAGGGTGCCCGCCGGGGCGCCCAATGTCGTGCTGGTGGTGCTGGACGACACCGGTTTTGCCCACCTCGGTTGTTACGGCTCGACACTCGCCACACCGCATATCGACCAAATCGCCGCGCAGGGCTTGCGCTACACCGGTTTTCACACCACCGCGCTGTGTTCACCGACCCGTGCCTGCCTGCTGACCGGGCGCAATCATCACGCGGTGGGCATGCGCGCGATCTCCAATTTCGACACCGGCTTTCCGAACATGCGCGGCGCCATCCCGCGCTCGGCCGCCACGCTGGCCGAGATACTGCGCGACAATGGCTATGCCACCTACGCCGCCGGCAAGTGGCATCTGGCGCCGATGGCCGAATGCTCGTCGGTCGGGCCGTTTGGCAACTGGCCGTTGCAGCGCGGCTTCGATCGCTTCTACGGCTTTCTGAACGGCGAGACCGATCAGTTCTCGCCCGAACTGATCTGCGACAATCACGCGATCGCCCAGCCGCGCTCGCCGGCCGACGGTTATCACTTCTCGGAGGACGTGGTCGATCAGGCGGGTGGCTTCATCCGCGATCTCAAGTCACTGGTGCCCGAGAAGCCGTTTTTTCTCTACCTGGCGTTTGGTGCGATGCACTCGCCGCATCAGGCGCCGCAGCGCTATCTGGACAAGTACCGCGGCCGGTTCGACGCCGGCTGGGACGTCGAACGCGAGCGCTGGTTCCAGCGCCAGAAGGAGATCGGCATCATTCCCGCCGACACCGCGCTTGCGCCACGCAACAGAGGTGTCAGGCCCTGGGTCGAACTGTCGCACAACGAGCAGCGGTTCGCCGCGCGCCTGCAGGAGGCGTTTGCCGCGATGCTGGAACATACCGACGATCAGATTGGGCGGCTGGTCGCCAACCTGCAGCAGCTGAACGCCTGGGAAGACACCTTGTTCGTGCTGGTGTCGGACAACGGGGCGAGTCAGGAGGGTGGGGCGAGCGGCATTCTCGACGAGATGCGCTACTTCAACGGCATGAAGGAAGAGGTCGACGAGGCGGTGCTGCGGCTCGATGACATCGGCGGCCCCAACAGCCGCAGCAATATCCCCTGGGGCTGGGCCCAGGCCGGCAACAGCCCGCTGAAGTGGTACAAGCAAAACACCCATGGCGGGGGCGTGCGCGATCCACTGATCATCCGCTGGCCCGGGCATCTGGCCAAGCCGGGCAGCATGCGCACGACGTTCTGTCACGCGTCGCCGCGCGCTCGATCTCGATGAAGGTACCCGACGATGAGCTGGCCCGCCGCAAGGCGGCCTGGCAGGCCCCTGGGCCCCGTTACGAGCGCGGCTACGGTTGGATGTTCAGCCAGCACATCACCCAGGCCAACGAGGGCTGCGACTTCGATTTTCTCGAAACCGGCTTCGGCCGGCCGGTCGATGAGCCCTCGATCTACTGAGCATGCCCCCACCTACTTCCACGACGAGTCAGCCATGAATTCTGCATCCTTATCCGACGCCACCCGACAGAAGTTCCGGGCCGTCAGTACCGCCACCCTGTGCACTGCGTTGTACAAGCGCGGCCTGCGCAACCAGTTCATCCAGGATGTCCATCCGCTCAATCCCGCCCTGCCCAACATGGTCGGGCAGGCGTTCACGCTGCGCTACATTCCGGCGCGCGAGGATCTGAACCCGATCAGCGTGTTCCAAGACCCCAGGCACCCGCAGCGGGCCGCCGTCGAGCAGTGCCCGTCGGGCTGCGTGATGGTCTTTGACAGCCGCAAGGATGCCCGCGCCGCATCGGCCGGGTCCATCCTGGTGACCCGCCTGATGATGCGCGGGGTCGCCGGCGTCGTCACCGATGGCGGCTTTCGCGATGCGCCCGAGATCGCCCGGATGGCGATTCCCGCCTATCACCACCGGCCGTCCGCGCCCACCAATCTGACGCTTCACCAGGCGTTGGACATCAACGTGCCCATCGGCTGCGGCGATGTGGCGGTCTGGCCTGGCGACGTCGTGGTCGGGGATGGCGAGGGCGTGGTGATCGTGCCGATCGGGATCGCCGACGAGATCGCCGACGAGGCCATCGAGATGACCGCGTTCGAGGATTTCGTCACCGAGGAGGTCGGCAAGGGCCGCAGCATCATCGGCCTGTACCCGCCCACCCAGCCCCAGTCGCAAACCGACTTCGCCGCCTGGCGAAAGCAAAACAACCGCTAGAAGGTTGGCCCCCACGCTCCCTGCGGTCGCTCGGCAAGCCGCCAGTGCCGGCCTGGCAGGGCCGGCCCGTTACGGCAGCGTCGGGCAGTGCCCGACGAAACCCTGCCTTCACCCCCGCGGGGGCGGCCTGGCCCGATGGCGGCTTCGGGCGGCCGCAGTGCATCGGTTGCGCCGTTCCTGCATGCCGCCGCTCGGTTTCATCCGTTGCGGGTCTTGCGCAGCGCGCGGTGAAAAATGGAGATGAACACCATGCCAGAACGACTCGATGAACAGGCGACGGCGCGTCTTGCCGCGCTGGGTTCGGTCTTTGCGCCGCGGTCGATCGCGATCGTCGGGGCCTCCGATACCGTGAGCAAGATCGGCGGGCTGCCGGTCGATTTTCTGAAGCGATTCGGCTTCGATGGCCCGATCTACCCGGTCAATCCCAAAGGCGGCACCGTCCAGGATCTGGCGGCCTACCCGTCGCTGAGCGCGATTGGCGCGCCGGTGGATGTCGCGGTGTTTGCGGTCCCGGCCAACCGGGTCGGGCCGGCACTGGACGATGCGATTGCCGCCGGGGTACGCGGGGTGGTGCTGTTCACTTCCGGCTATGCCGAAGTCAGTGAGCAGGGTGCCGATGCGCAGCGCGGGTTGGCCACCACCTGCCGACAGGCCGGCGTCAGACTGCTGGGGCCGAACTGCCTGGGCTTCATCAATGTGCGCAGCGGCGTCTATGCCACCTTCGCACAGGCCCCCCGGGCCGGCACCTTGCGCGCCGGCGGCATCGGCCTGGTCAGCCAGTCCGGCGCCTTCGGTGCCTATGCCTACGTGCTCGCGCTGCAACGCCAGATCGGGTTCTCGCACTGGATCACCACCGGTAACGAGGCCGATCTGGATTTCGCCGATTGTGTCGAGTGGCTGGCGCACGATCCGCACACCCGCGTCATCATGGGCTACATGGAAGGCTGTCGCGACGGCTTCAAGCTGCGCCGGGCGCTGGCCGCCGCCCACTCGGCGCGCAAGCCGGTGGTCATCGTCAAGGTGGGCCGAACCGCGATCGGCGCCCGGGCGGCGGCCAGCCATACCGCGGCGCTCGCCGGTGACGATGCGATCTACGACGCGATCTTCAGGGAATACGGTGTCCACCGCGCCCACGATGTCGACGAGTTCTTCGGTGTGGCCGCCAGTGCCAGCATCGCGACCCTGCCGCCCGATCGCTCGATCGGCCTGTTCACCGTGTCCGGTGGCGTGGGCGTGCTGATGGCCGATCAGGCCAGCGACAGCGGGCTCGACGTGCGGCCCATGCCCGAAGCGGCGCAGGCGCAGATCCGCGACTGGATCCCGTTTGCCGCGCCGGCCAATCCGGTCGACATCACCGGACAGGTCACCAATGACCTGACGCTGATCGAACGCAGCGCACGCCTGATGCTCGATCAGGGCCGATATGGCAGCTGGGTCGGGTTCCTGGCCGCGGCGGGCGCGTCCGATGCGTTCTGGCCGGTCGCCGAATCCCTGGCCCGCAACCTGCGACGCGACTATCCGGACAAGCTGCTGGCCTTGTGCACCCTGCTCTCGCCCGAGAGGCGCCGCACGGTGGAGGAGATGGGCTGCCTGGTGTTCAGCGAGCCGGTCCAGGCGATCCGCACGCTGGCGGCACTGACTGGCTTCACCGAGGCATTCGCCCGCAGCGATGTGGCACCGCCTCGTGCGGCCGACATGACGAGACCCCTGCCGCCCGGTGTCCAATCCGAACCCCGGGCGCTCGCCACGCTCGCCGCGGCCGGCATCGCCACCAACGCCCATCAACTGGTCTCATCGGCTGCGCAGGCGGTGGCCGCCACCGGGCGCTTCGCACAACCGGTGGTGCTCAAGATCGTCTCACCAGACCTGTTGCACAAGTCCGATATCGGCGGCGTAGCGCTTGGCCTCGACAACGACGCAGCCGTACAAGGCGCCTATCAGGCGATGCACGAGGCGGTACGCCGGCATGCTCCCGATGCGAGCATAGACGGTGTGCTGGTGGCACCGATGGTGACGGGCGGCGTCGAGTGCCTGCTGGGCGCGAAGCACGATCCGGTGTTCGGCCCCATCGTGCTGTTCGGCCTAGGCGGTGTGCTGGTCGAGACCATCGGGGATGTGGCACTGCATTCGGCGCCACTCGATCGGGCGCAGGCGCTGGCGATGATCCGCAGTGTCAAGGGCTTCGCGCTGCTGAGCGGCGCGCGCGGGCGCCCGCCGGTGGACCTGGACTGCCTGGCCGACAACCTGGTTGCGCTGTCCCGGCTGGCGGTTGCGGCGGGCGATTCGCTGGCCAGCATCGACATCAATCCGTTCATCGCGCTGCCGGCCGATCGCGGCGGCGGGTGCGCGCTCGATGCCGTGATCATCGGCAGGCAACCCGACCAGGAGTCCGATACATGAACTCTCAAACCTCCGATCCGCGCTTCGCGCTCGGCCAGTCCATCGGTCTGTCGGCCTTCATCTGGGGCTACCCGCTGGTCGAATCGATGCGCACCTGCCGGTTGCAGACCACGGCCGAAGACCGGGGTGCGGATGCACGCCAGTCCCCGATCGATCGGCTGCAACCTAGTCGCGACGCGACCACGGCGCAAGAGCGCGACATCGGCTGAGCACCCGCGAACGATTTGCTCTACACCACGGGCTGGATCCATCTCGGCGATGGGCCGCGCGTGCTGCATGTGCCTTCCAGCGCGCGTCACGGCGGGCGCTACTTCGTGCTCGCACTCTACGATGCGTGGACCAACAATTTCGCCAACCCGGGTTTGCGCACCAGCGATCCCGCGGGTGAGACGGTGGTGCTGACCGGACCCGGCACCGCCAGGGACGTCAGGCTGCCAACCGGTGCGCGGGTGATCCCTTGTCCGACCGACCTGGTCTGGCTGATCGCGCGGGTGGTGGTCGGCACCGGCGACGATATCGAGCCGGCCCGCGCGTTGCAGTCGGACATCCGTCTCGACTGTCCGCCCGACACCGATACCGGACGCCTGCCACCGGGGGTCGCCGACTGGGTCGGTGCGCCGCAAGACACGATGGCGGCGCTGCAGGAGCGGCCTGCCGATGCCCAGGCGATTGCCGGTGCGTTCTTCACCAACCTGTGCCGTGCGCTGGCAGGGACCGAGGTACCGCAGCCGGATCAGGGCATGTTGTCGTGGTTCGCCCGTGGCAAACTGGTGCCCGGCACGGCGTTCGACTGGGCTTGGCTGGACGCACCGCTGCGCGACGGGCTCACACGGGGTCTGAGCGATGCCGCCGCGTTGCTCGAAGCGAATTCACGCAGCCGTGCCGCACGCCCCTGGGTCGCCAGTTTCTCGCTTGGGAAATACGGCACCCAGTACATAACGCGCGCGCTCACCGCCTACAAGGGTCTCGGTGGCTTGGTCAGCGACGAAGCGGTCTACGCGATGAGCGACTTCGACGCGGACAGGCAGCCACTTGACGGCCAGAACAGCTACCTGATGCACTTCGAAGCAGGCAATCTGCCGCCCGTCGATGCGTTCGGGTCGGTGACGCTGGATGACGCCGACCGTTTCCTGTATCCCAATGCGCTCGCGCGCCACGCCATCGGTGACCGCACCCCGGGCCTGCAAACCAATCCCGATGGCAGCCTGACCCTGCGCATCGGGCACACGCCACCAGACGACACCGCGAACTGGCTGCCGGCGCCTTCCGGGCGCTTCTATCTGATCCTGCGCCTGTATTGCCCAAGACCCGAAACGCGCAGCTGGCCGATCCCGCCGCTGCACCGCATCGCCGGATGAGACAACTTGGAGCGCAGAGGCGGGCAGCAACCGTAGGGAGCGTGGGGGCAGTCACGAACCCCGGTGAGCTCAGTCACGGCTTCGACCGCTCGATGACGCCCTTCCCAGGCCATTCATGCGAAGGTTCGCCAAGGCACATTGGCTCGGCGCGCTGATCCCCTGGGCCGACGGGGTGATTTCAGATTGCATTTTCGACGACTATGCACACGTCAATTGCGGGTCGGTACCGCAAGCTTGCCGAGCCCGCAATCCACACTGCCTGGCTGGCCACGCGAACGATCCGGAGCGAAAGGGCCGGGGTGATCGACCGATTGGACGAAGACCCGCTAGCCCACGTGCTCACCGATTTGGGCCGGCCCGCTGATTTTGCCTTTCCTGGCGTCCGATTTTGTGCGCCGTTCCTTCCTGCGGCGTTCCAGCGGGAGCGTTTCTCACCCGCACGCGCACCAGCGCCCGCAGTTGTGGCGGATTTTGGTGCGGATTTGCCGGCTCTTGCCGGCGCCGGGCGAGCGTCTTCATCGCCGGGGGTTCTTTGGCGCCAGCGCTTGTTTTCGAGTGCCCAGCTACCCGCCGCTCACCCAGCGCATCGGCTTGCTCGCACGCCATCGCCAGCAACGCGTCTTGGCGCAACTGGTCGTGATCGTTCGAATCTTCGTACCCCATCGCCAGACCGAGCACCCACTGCGGCTTACCATCGGCAGCACCGTATGCTCGATGCTGTTGGCATTGCGATAGTCGGTGAAGCACTTGGCCAGTCGTGCCAGCACCCCGTGTGTCGCTCCACCTCGCTCAGCAGCATCAGCCCGCCATCCGTACCAATCCGGCCCCCGTCAAATGCGCCCACCACCTCGCGCCGACCCGAACCTTTCGAATTGCAGCTGTCCTGGTTTACACGCTGTTCTCATAGGCCATTGTTGGTTGGTTCGCGTAAATGCTTGTTCGCACTCGCTTTATGCACCAACCAAAGGCCTATCTCAATAGGAACGGTGTAGAGTCGAGATGTGGCGCAGTGGCGGTAGGAATGACCCTAGCTGTTGCCGCCCCTTTCGTCTGGCGGTGCCTCACGAGATCTTCCATGGCTTTGTTTCCACATCCCGCTCATCGAACCGGACAGGCGGTTTTCCCGCATCCGGCTCTCGGACAAGCCCTCATGCTTTCGCCCACGGGAAGTTGTGCGTGCGGGGCGCCAGATGAACCAGCCCGAGTACTTGATGGAAGTACTTGTCGGGGTAGCGCTTTCTCCCCGAGCCCTGCACTTTGTGCTTCTTGCACAACCACCGGCGCAACCGCGAACGCGCGTGGCAATCGAGCAGATGGTACGCAGGACTGACTGGCCCCAGGCAGTAGTAATTCGCCCAGCCCGTCAGCTTGCGGTTCAGTCGATCCACGATCACCGCGGCCTCAGCTTGCGCGTGCGCCGGTGCGTGACCTCACTGATGCTTGCCACCATCCGCTGGATGCTTTCGGCGCAGGCCGGGTGCCAATGTAAGCACGCCCAGTCTGGCGCGAGATGGCACCGCCCGAAGGTGTAGCCCAGGAAGTCAAACCGCCCCTGCGGGGCAAGCGATCCATGATCGACGCCCTTGCGAAGGGGTTTTCGGGGACTCAGACTTTCAGTCATGTTGATATGACGGAGCAAGTGAGATGGCAGCCAAGCCGCAAGGAAGAAGTTATTGGGAGCCGCATGTTCGAGCAGCGATTCGTGCCGGGGCAGGGGATGGTCGGTACGCTCGCGATCACGGCGTCTCGGGCATGCGCTCAGTTACTGGTTTCGCAAGCTCAAGGCCGAGCAGAGCGGGGGCGATGTTTCGGGCGCCGCTTCGGCTTCGCCCAGATTCGTGGCGCTCGAACTCAGCCCGAATCAGATGGGGGCCAGCGACGACCAGGTCACGGTCATCATCGGCCAGACGATGCGCCTGCGGCTGGCGCAGTTGCCTTCAGTGCAATGGCAGCGCTCGATCGGGCGCTGCGCGGGCGCCCCTGATGCATCCGGGCAGCCACATCGAGGCGGTGTATCTGTGTTGCGAACCGGTCGACTTTCGTAAGTCCATCTCGGGGCTCTCGGCGATGGTCGAGCGCGAGTTGGGCATTGAACCCGTTTGCCGCGTCGTTGCACGTGTTCGTAAACCGGCGCCGCGACAAGATCAAGGCGCTGTACTGGCACCGCAACGGATTCTGTCTTTGGTACAGCGCCTGGAGCAGGGCGATTTGCGTGGCCAACTGGCCAGCAGGGCCCGACGAGCGTGACGCTGCAACAGTTCAGTGGTTGCTCGGGGGTTCGACCTATGGGCGATGCGAGCGCATAAAAGCCTGCATTTCGAGGCCCGTTTCATGTGATTGCGCGCTACAATGGCGGCTATGCCGCCAGCCTGTTTCGATCCACGCGAACCCGCCGATTCGGCCACGCTCAGTGCGCTCGATGAGACGTTGGCGCAGTGGCCGCAGATCGACCAGTTACCCGACGATGCCGGCGCACTCAAGGCGATGATGCGCCAGTTGATCGATGCCGCGCGCAAGCAATCCGATGCCGCTTGTAAACAGATCGATGCGGCGGCCCGCATGCAGGCATTGTCGGCACAAGAGTACGCACTGCACGAGACGCGCGCGAACTGATCCGCACCCAGGAGAGATCTGCAGGCCACGCGCCGGCGCCTGGAATTGTTTCTCGAACAGATCGCGCTGGCCGCAAGCGCCAGTTCGGCGCGAGCAGCGAGCGCCTGGCCGACCAGCATCGGCTGTTCGACGAAGCCGAGGTGCTGGCCGAGTCGCCCGATGCGGCGCGCGATCAGAGTGGCGATGAGGATGCCGGAGCCACCGATTCGCGCACCCCGGGCAAGCCCAAGGGCCGTGGCAAGCGTGCGCCGCTGCCCGCCGAGTTGCCGCGCATCGATATCGTGCACGATCTGCCCCAGGAGCAACGACTTTGCGCCTGCGGCACCAATGGTGCTGATCGGCCAGGAGATCAGCGAGCAGTTGAACATCGTGCCCATGCGCATCCAGGTGCTGCGCCACATCCGCAACCGCTACGGTTGCCCGGCCAGAGACACCGCGCCGCTGCTGGCCCCGCTGCCCGCCCAGCCCCTGCCCAAGAGCAACGCCAGCCCCGGGGCTGTTGGCCACGCTGCTGACGGTCAAGTATGCCGACGGGCTGCCCCTTGCCCGCTTCGAGGAAGGTGCTGGCCCGCCACGGGGTCACGATCCCGCGCGCCAGACCCTGGCCCGGTACGTGATCAATTCGGCCCCCTTGCTGCGCAACCGGTGCTCAATCTGGTGCGCGATGAGCTCTTCGAGGGCCCTTACGTGCACCTGGACGAGACCCGGATTCAGGTGCTCAAACAGAATGGGCGTAAAGCCACCAGTGACAGCTACATGTGGGTGCAGCGCGGCGAGGCCGCCGGGCGCACGGCAATCGTCTTTGACTATGACCTCAGTCGATCCAGTACGGTGCCCCTGCGTCTGCTCGAGGGCTACGGGGGCTTCATCGTGACCGATGGCTATGCCGGCTACAACGCGCTGGCGCGGCCACCTCTGGCATCGAGCAGCAGGGCTGCTGGGCGCATTGCCGGCGAGGCTTCGTTGACGCCATCAAGGCCGCCCCCGGGGCAAGCATCCGGGCCGAGCAGGCGATCGAGTTCATCAAGCAGTTGTACCGCATCGAGCGTGACCTGGCAGGTCAGACCGACGCCGAGCGCTTCCTTGCCCGGCGCCTGCGCAGCGTGCCGATTCTCAAGCAGCTGCGAGGCTGGCTCGATGAGACGATCACGGCGGTGACGCCCAAGTCGACCTTGGGCAAGGCGTTGGCCTACAGCCATTCGATGTGGCCCACGCTGATTCGGTACGTCGAGTGGGGCTACCTGCCGATCGACAACAACCCGGCCGAGAATGCCATCAGGCCTTTTGTAGTTGGAAGAAAGGCCTGGATGTTCAACGATACCGCTCGCGGGGCGCAGGCCAGCGCGATGATCTATTCGCTGGTGGAAACCGCAAAGAGCCAGCAGGATCGAACCCTACGCCTGGCTGCTGACCCTGTTCGAGCGCCTGCCTGCGGCCGCTACCGTTGAACAAGTCGAAGCGCTGTTGCCCTGGGTACATCCGGCAACTCTACTACGATCTCTGCCCAGGCTATAGCCCCTGGTTTGTGGAGCGTTTACCCTGCGGGATGCGAACCCGTGCGTCTTGTCCTCGTTCTACCGTCAACTTCAGCCGCTGCATCATCCACCGCATCGCGTCAAAGGCCTCGTCGGCCCCTTGCTTGCAGAGAATCACGAAGTCATCGGCATAGACGACGACCTTGGCCGACCACCGCCGCTCGAACCCCAACCGCTTCCACCCTGAACGAATCGTCTCATGCAGGTTCGACATCAAGGGTGAGATCGGCGCACCCTGCGGCGTGCCACGCTGTTTGTCACGGTTCTCCCGAGTTCGCCTCGGATGCCCCGTGCCGTCATTGTCCTCGACCGGCGCAACCAGCAGGCCTTGAGCAGGCGCAGCACCTGCCGATCGACCACGCGACGGGCCACGCATCGCATCAGCTCCGCGTGCGGAATACTGTCCGAAGTACCCGCTCAGGTCCGCGTCGATGACTTGTGTGTGACCGGTGTTCAACAAGCCGTGAACCGCCCGCACCGCGTCATGGGCTCCCCGATCCTTCCGATAGCCAAACTGCTCGGGTGCCAGATCCGACTCGAATATCGGATCCAGCACCAGCAGCATCGCCATCTGAACCACACGATCCGTGATCGTTGGGATGCCCAGTGGGCGCTTTTGCTCGCTGTTCGGTTTGGGAATCCGAACCCGCCTCACCGCCGGCTCGTAGGTCTTGTCCCGCAACCGTTGCGCCAGTTCCCCGAGCCAGCGCTCCACCCCGTACGACTCAATGTCTTCGAACCGCTGACCGTCCACCCCCGCCGCCCCCTTGTTGGCCCGGCAGCATCGGTAGGCGTGGTCCAGCACGTCCGCTCGATACACCTTGTCATACAGCAGGTAGAACCGGTACCCGGGTTCTCCCTTCGCTTTGGCATGCAACGCGCTCTGCAGCTTCTGAACACTCGGTGGAGTTTGCAGGTTTCCCAATCTCCGGCTCCTCGCCGCTTTGCCGCGTCAGTCTTGAACCAGGGCGCCTTCCCTCCACCGGCATTACCCAGCTTCGCCAGTACTACGCGCCCCTCCGCCACCCCGCATCGCCCGGCTCCGGTCCTCACGGACCGCCGGTTGGCCGTGCGCACAGCGCGACACGGGGCTTCCCGTGTTGCCACTGCTCTCCTCTTGCATGCATGCCATCGTCAATACCCGGCGGAATCGATCGGTGCCCGCTTCGCTCGCTTCCCAACCGATGACAGCCTTCCCTGGAATCTCGCCAGGTCGGCTTCCGCGTGACCCTTTTCGAGGCCTGCTCAACGTTCACTCGCGTTACGGCCTGCATGCTCCTTAAGTCCCTCAAGGACCCTCTACACCGAAGGCTTCAACCGCTTTGTTACCTCCACGATTGCTCCGATTGCTTTCGGCCGGAACGACAGTTGCCGGGTGGGATTCGCACCCACTGGAGAACAGCGCCTTTGCACGGCGCACGAGCGATGGAGCTAAGCACCGGGCCATCGACTTCTCTGATCTGGCTAATGACATGGGTCGCAAACTGCGGCCGGCACAGCCTCGACTCAATCTCTTCCCCTTCAACGGCCCGAGGACCAGGTTTGCGTCAATCAATGGATCCGGCAACGCGCGCCAAATGTTTCAACAGCCCAACGATTTCGCAACGGCTGCCAGCAAGTTTTTCACGCGAAATCGGCTTCGTCAATCGGATGTCTTCGGGGTGCGGAACGTTTTCTCCCGCCATCGCTTCGGTTGCGTAGCCCGATATGAAAACCACCGACAACGTCGGATCAGTTTTCCGAAGGAGCCTCGCCAGCGCCGGTCCTTGAAGTTTTCCCGGCATCGCTATGTCCGTCAGGAGGATGTCAAAAAATTGGGGTCGGCTTCGAACGCCTGCCTGACAACGACCGCTGTTCGTTGCTGGCCAGGTGAACACGGGATCAGATCAGAGCATCGGCTAAGAAATCGGGCAGGCCATGCTTTCGACCCCAAGACGCGGACGGTCGACCGGGGACGAAGATCCGCGAATCCGTGCAAACTTGCCGAAATCCCGCAAGGTCAGGCCCGTAATGTGCCGATCACCGAACACACCTTTCAGTCGGATCGCACCACCGGCTACCTCGCCTGTGGCGCGCCGCAGGCGCCGCTGCTGATCTTCGTCCACGGCTGGCCCGAACTCTCGCGCTCGTGGCGGCACCAGTTGCCGGCGTTCGCGGCGCTTGGCTTTCGCTGCATCGCGCCCGACATGCGCGGCTACGGCCGCTCGAGCACCTACCCGCGCGCCACGAGGACTTCGCCCAGCCGTTGATCGTCGCCGACATGCTGGAGCTGCTGGCCTCGCTCGGCCACCAGCGCGCCGTTTGGATCGGCCACGACTGGGGCAGCCCCGTGGTGTGGAACCTGGCGGCGCATCATCCGCAACGGGTGGCCGGCGTTGCCAGTCTTTGCGTGCCCTACCTTTCGTCTGGCTTCACGCTCGACACGCTGGTGCCGTTAGTCGACCGATCGATCTATCCCGAGGCCGAATTTCCCGCCGGACAGTGGGATTACCAGTGCTACTACCAGGAACACTTCGACAAGGCCAGGCAGGCGTTCGAAGCCGACATCCCCAACGTCGTGAAAGCGCTGTTTCGCAACGGCGATCCGAAGGCGCTCGGCAAGCCGGCGCGCACCGCATCGGTTCGCCGTTCGGGCGGCTGGTTTGGCGGCGGCCCCTGCCCTGACCTGCCGATCGATCTGGACGTCATCACCGAAGCGGACCTGGACGCCTATACGGCGGCGCTGAGCCGCAACGGCTTTTTCGGGCCTGCCTCGTGGTACATGAACCAGCAAGCCAACGGCGCTTACGCCAGGACATCGGCAAATGGCGGCAGATTGTCGATGCCCGTGCTGTTCTTGCACGCCGCCTACGACACGACTTGCGAAACGATGACTTCGCGACTGGCCGAGCCGATGCGCCGCGACTGCGCCGACCTGACCGAAGCCGTGGTGCCGTCGGGCCACTGGATGGCCCAGGAGCAACCGGTGGCGGTGAATGCGGAGCTGGCGAAATGGCTGGCCAGGCGGCTACCCGATTACTGGTGCCCCTGGCCGAAGGCGACTCTGTAACCTGACAGCGTGACTTGAGCAACGGCAACCATCCAGGAAAGCCACGCCCGATGATTTGGCTAGCGCTTTGGTTTCAAGGTGTAAGCCTGCTTCAAGCAGCGACGATGCTCCATCAGAGCAGGAGAGCCGCTTTGCCTTGCCGAGCTGTCGGACTCGCCCGCTTTCCTCATTTGCCTGGCGCATTGGTTCTTCGCTTCGATATGGATCCGCATCGCTTTCTTGTAAGCCAGTCGCGCATCACGCTCTGCGGCCATGGCATCGGCCCGTTTCGGATCTGTCTGTCTCACCCGATCGATGCGCTCCTGTTCCGCCTGCGCCCGGGCCTTGAGGGTCTTGATGCGTTCAGCCCATTCGACGGCCAGTCAGGCGATATTCGCCTCATTGCGCAGTTCCAGAGAACTATTGGGCCGATTCGCCAGCATCTGCCGCACTGGCGTCTCATTCCTGGGGCAGGCTGAAACAGCCACATGACCGATGAGCTCATTGAAAGCCAGTAGACGCTCGATACTGGGCGGCAGCTGGTCCTTCCAAAGGTCATAGCGGCCGAACTCTTCGTCGCCATCCTTGTCGAAACTCGGCCCGTACTCGCACCGCAGCCGCATTGCACCGGCCTTCTGCGCCGCGGCGACTTCGTCGGTAGCCCCCATCTGGTAGAACCGCTCCGGCGTCAGCGACGCCACCACTGTCAACACGTGTCTCGGACCGCGCAGCGGACGCTTTCCCCGCTGCTCGGACTCGGGCGGATGCATCGCGCGACACATCGCCGAAATCCAGGTGTTGAATGCCGGCCGGGCTGAAGACCGGATTCCCCCATCGATCTCTTTGCCACCGGCGATGGCGGCGAGCAGCTGGCTCCTGGCATCCGACTGTGCGGAGAAGCCGTCCGCTATCGGCATCGCGGCCAGCACCAGGTCCTTCGCAAACAATCGCCTGCCGAACTCCTCCCCGGTCGAAATGCGCTTGCTTCCCTGAGACGTGAAGTACGCCTCGCGGGCCCGATCCAGATCGGCCTGAAAGCTATTCGCAGAATTCCGACATTGTTGGGCGGAACGCAGCGCTTCGTTCGCCGAGCGAAAGATATGGTCGCTGAGCCTGGGCGGTCCGATCCAGTACTCGAACGGCCAGGCGCTCGTGACCGCCATTGCGCCGACCGCGAAAAGCAGGAACCGCAACAGTGTGATGAATCGGGTTGACTTGCCCATAGGTCCCCTATTTTGGCGTTCGCAGGTACCAAGAACCGCCGGGCGACATCCTGGATGTCGGACGAGTCGTCCTCGTTCGGTCACAACTGATGTCAATTGGCGAAGCCGGGGGCAGAAACAATAATCACAGTTCCGGAACCCGCGAACGGAATTTGCACTCTTTTAGACTTTTCTCACAACGACACGCCTGTACGCCATGACCGCCCGAGCCTGCAGCTTGTGACTTTCTGCAATTCGCGCGCGGTGGTATTTCGTATTATCTTTGGCTCATCAAGGATACGAGTCGAGGAAGTGGGCATGAGTGAAAAAGGAAGCCGGCTGACCGTGATCTCCGGGCTGGTCCTGACCCTTTTCTTGGCGGCCAGCCCCGTCCAGGCGGGCTTTCTCGATCGCATCGTCGGATCGGTTCGCGACGCGGCAAAGGAAGTCGGTGATGCAGTTTCCGATGCGGCTGGCGGAGCGCCTCGATCCAGTCAGTTGCCCAACCCGTCTGCGGCCCCGAACCGCGCGCAGATCCGCGACATCCAGGCGGGGCTCAACAGCCTTGGCTACGATGTCGGCGAACCCGATGGTTTGCCCGGCCCGCGAACCTTTCGCGCGATCGAACGCTTTCGCGCCGAACGGGGTCTGCCAGGTGGCACGACACCCAACCTGGATCTGCTGGATCAGATCCAGTTGGCCGTCAATAGTTCGCAAAATCAAAGTGCGCAGCCGGGCATCCAGGGTGGCGCCTCGGCACAAACCCCGGCCGGAGCCAACAGCAATTCGCTCACCTGCCAAACCAACTGCAGCGGGCCGCTGCTGGAACGAATACCGGTCGTTCGATTCGAAGGCCGCCCGCTGATCGGCAATCCGTCCACGACGCGCAGCATACTCGGCGAGCAAGGAGTCGCCGCGATGGCCGGGTTTGCCGATGTCCTTGGCCTGGCAGTCAAAAAGGCCCAACGGCAGCAACTGACCAACGATTCGCCTGGCCGATACGCCGACTTACAACTTCTCTGCCTTGCGAACCGCTTCCTGGATGACGCGGTTCGTGGCCGACTGCTGTCGGGCAACAAGCTGATCAACTTTGATGGCTATGGCTGGTTTGGGAGCAACGACTTCGAGACCAGGCGCTCGCGCGCCGCCTTCGCCGACGAACATCTGCCAGCACTGTCCGGCTTGGTGCCGGCGTTACCGCTGCAGCTCGCGATGACCGACAGCGTCCGGATAGGCAAGTACGACTTCAAGCGAAACGCTTTTCCGATCGGCGTGTCGGCCAATGCGGTCAGGGGGAATCAGTTGCTGTTGCCAACCGGCTGCGCCTATCACTTGAAGACCTTGCAGTTCGCGCAGGCCTTGCCCGAGTGGTTGCCCATGCCGCCTGCCGAGGCAGAAGCGCTGATCAATCGGCTCGATGCGGCCAAGTACGCCGGCCGCAGCAGCGCCGCGCGCGATGTCGACCGGCAGATGGGCGTGAACCACGCGGCCACCATGGTGTTGCTGTTCGATGCGCACGCGGCCCCAGCGATCAAGAAGCGCCAGTATGAAGCCTATGGCAGCGAACACGCGGTATTGCGTGTCGTGCCGACCGAGCTGCGGCTGTTTGCCGATGCGCAGCGACAGCACCCCATCCACTCGTTCCGGTTCGACGCGCCGGAACAGGCCGGCCTGTTGGCAGAGGCTGATGCGCAAAAGCGCGTGGTCGGCACTGCGGCAAGCCCGGGCCCCGTATCGGGCACCTTCATTGCGCCGAGCGCCAATCGGCTCGCCACCCGGGTCTTTGATGACTTCGACGTCGCACGCCTGTTCGTGGCGAACCGACTGGGCAAGCTCGATAGATCCTCGTGGCAGGCCATGAGTCTGCGTCAATCGGACATGGACGAGAACTACCACGACCGGGTGCGTGAACGCTGGGTCGAAGGCAGTCGGTTTGTCGACAAGCTGCCCGAATTCGATCCCGAGGTTTCACCGTTCTTTCCGAGCGGATTTCGCCTCACCCGCAATGATCGAATGGCCGATGACCAGATGGCCAGCTTTCAGCAGTGGCTTGCCAGCCAGGCGCCAGCGCTGCCAACGACCGTCTCGATACGCGTACGCGTGGAACACAACAAGGCTTCAGGCGCGCAGGGCCGCATGCAGGTCGCGCTTTCGCAGTGGATGTCGGCAGTCAGCTCGGACCGGCGAACGAAGCGGCGACATGCTGCGGCGATCGAGGCGCTGCAAAAGCAGGGTTACGCCGAAGCCCAGGTGTTCAGCCCAGACCTCGCGCAGGCAGACAACAATGGCACGTTCGATGGCCGCCTGCTGCAGGGCGAGGGCAAGGTGCGACTGCCGGTGTTCGTGCTGCCCTACCCGGATCACGCATTGCGCCTGGACTTTCGCCTGGACACCTGCGCGAGAAAATCAAACAGGCGGGTGTCAGTCGCTTTCCCGCTGATCTGGATGTCGACATCACGGGAATCGAGTTGCTGCCTCTGGACGACCAGACCGATCTCATCGTGCTCAAGGTGCTGCCCAGAACGCTCAAGGTGATCTATGGTCAAAGCACCGAAATTCTCGCCAGCCAGGCATTCGATGCTGCCGGCAACCCGCCTGCTCGACCGGCAGGATCCGATATCGCAAAGCCTTCAAGACCGGCGCCGTTCGCGCGCCGCGATCTGCCGGTGCTGGGGATCACCCTTGGCATGCCCGTTGCCGAGGCGAAGAAGGCGTTGCTGGAGTCGCTCAAGGACAGCAGTCCGGTGATTCTGGATACGGCCAAGTACGAATACTCGCTGGCCTCTGCGGCGTGTGTCCGCGAAACGAAGGCCATGCGCCAGGAGTTGCGCAACCTCGAATCGACCCTGCAACAGGCGGCCGTCAACGCGTGTCGCGAGGAAAGCGAATCGCTGAGCGCGCGCCACCAGTGCAAGCGTGGCGATCTGAGCGAAGGCGACCAACAGGTGGTCGCCGATCGCAAACAGGCATTGGTGGCGGCACTTTCCCCAGAGTGTCATCCGCAAGCTCAGACATTCCAGATTGTTGCGGGGGTCGAGGTCGAATACGCCGACGATCTCGTCGACAGAATATTTATTTTCTCGTCCCCGCATCCGGATCATGCTGACAAGATCGTCGCTATTTCACGGGTGCTCAGGGACAAGAAGCAGGTCGTGGACTTCAGAACTGAGCTTGCCAAGCGGTTTGGCGAGGTGACTTTTCCTGTGACGCCGCGCAAAGGCGAAATCGTTTACTGGTTCGAAACGCCCGAAGGGCACGATCGGATCATCGAGAACGCCGAGTTCCGCGAAAGCTGCTCGCTGGGGACTCCCTGGCCGGTGGATCTCCAGGGAAGCGGCATCAATGACCGACGTTTCACCGCTGCCTGCGGTCGCTATGCGGCAGCCCGGGACACCGACGATGATCATCGGCTACTGGTGATCGACACCGACTATACCCACGTGATCGCTGAGCAGCGGGCTGCGTCGGTACGTGCGGTCGAGGAAAAGAAGCCGGCAAAAGTCAAGTTCTGATGAGTCCCGGTCGGGTGATCAGAGCACGATGCGCTCGCGTGTCCCATTCAGCAAGATGCCGGCCTCCCATTCCTTCACATACTCGGTGGCCGGTCGAATGTCCGGCGCGGACAGCCACAGCCGGTAAAGCAGGCGGCGCCTGGCCGGCTCTGGCCAGTCGACGTAGGCGGTCCGGGTATGCAGCACCGTGAAGTTGTTGAGTAGCTGGATGTCGCCGCGCCGCAGTTGCATCGCATGGTGTTGCGCCTCGGCAATCTGTTCGGCGAGCGCGATCGCCGCTTTCTGTTCACTGGTCAATGCCGGGGCGCCGGGCAGTTTGTGCCCTTTCTCGATATGTTTGGGGCCAAACGACGTGCACAGCCTGCCGTCGAGCACGGCAAACACCGGGCTGCGATAAAACGGTGGCCGGCTCGGGTCGACCTCGCCGTGCTTGGTCCAGCATAACGGTTGGCTCAGCAGCTGCACGCATCGGGTTCGCGCCGCAACAACTCGTTGTAGACGCTGACCGAGCTGGCGATCTTGGACAGACCCCGCTTTGCGCATCGCGGATGCACAGCAGGCCGACGATGCTGCACTGGTCGCAGTGGTAATCCATCGTCTCGCGGGTCTGGTAACCGCGGCTGGTGGGGTCGTCCTGGCGCTTGCCCAGGTCGGTGACGTGGCCCAGCATGTCGCCCTCGGGGTTGTTCGAGCGGGCCTGGCCCAGATGGCGCCCGATTGCCCAGTAGATCGCGGCGGTATCGAGCGGGTCCATGTCGTCGACCGGCAGGCCGCGGATCAACGCAACGCCCAGGCCGTCGCTGAGCTGGTGGCGTACCTGAACCAACCGGGGCTCGAAGGCCCCCAGAGCGAAGTCCTGCCGGGACATCGCGAGCAGCCGGTTGGGTTCATCACCGATCGCCTGGCGAAGCCCCTTGGCCATTGCCTGCAGATCGGTGATCTCGGCTGCGCTCAGCGTATGGCACCAGCTTCGGTCCCGCGCCAGGTCGTCGCCCGTCCAGGCGGCCGGATCGACGACGGGTTGGCCAAGGATGGCGGCAGTTCTGGCAGTCATGGGGTGCGGGCTCCGGGACATTGTCCGGCAAGTGCCGGGCCCCTTCGGGGGTCGTGGGGGAAGTCGATCGAATCTACTTGGCCGTCGGATGAGCGTCAACCGGCGAAAGACCGGCCGGCGCTTTCCAGTTAACCTACCCTTCCGGGCGCTCGCTCGCCCCCCGAGCTATCCACCTGGCCGGCAGGCCGCTTATCACCTATGAAACCGAACATCATCTATATCGTTGCCGACGACCTGGGTTACGCCGACCTGGGCGCCTACGGCGGGCGGGACGCCGCCTTCGGACCGGTATCGCCCAGCATCGACGCGCTGGCCGCGGCCGGGGTCAGGTTCACCCAGGGCTACTCGAATGCACCGGTGTGTTCGCCGACCCGCTTCGCGTTGATGACGATGCGCTACCAGTATCACCAGCGCGGCGCGCTGGAAGAGCCGATCAACAGCAAGAGCAAGGGCAGCACCACGCTGGGCCTGCCGCCCGAGTTACCCACGCTACCCTCGTTGCTGTCCGAAGCCGGCTATCACACGGCGCTGATCGGCAAGTGGCACCTGGGCTATCCGCCCGCGTTCGGCCCGTTGCGATCGGGCTACCAGGAGTATTTCGGCATCATGGCCGGCGGGGTCGACTACTTCACCCATTGTTCGAACAAGGGCGATCACGACCTGTACGAAGGCGAGCAGGAACACCACGAGATCGGCTACCTGACCGACATCCTGTCGCGCCGCACCGTGGACTTCGTGCGCCGGCGGGCCACGGAGGCCCGCGCGGGCAGACCGTTCTTTCTGAGCCTGCACTACACGGCGCCGCACTGGCCCTGGGAGACCCGTGACGACGAAGCGGTGTCACGCACGCTGAACCAGGCGCTGATGCACCTGGATGGCGGCAACATCCACACCTACCGGCGGATGCTGCACCACATGGACGAAGGGATCGGCCAGATCATGCAGGCGTTACAGGACGAAGGCCTGGACGAGAACACCTTGCGGTCTTTACCAGCGACAACGGGGGCGAGCGTTTCTCGGACAACTGGCCGCTGGTGGGGGGCAAGATGGATCTGACCGAGGGCGGTATCCGGGTGCCGTGGATCGCGCGCTGGCCGGCGATGATCCCCGCCGGCACCGTCAGTGAACAGCACTGCATGACGATGGACTGGTCGGCGACGATGCTGGCGCTGGGCGGCGGCCGTGCGCACCCCGATCACCCGTTGGACGGTATCGATCTGCAGACAGTGCTCAAGGACCCTCCCACCGGTTCGAGCGACCGCTGTACTGGCGGATGAACCACCGCCACCAGCGGGCGCTGCGCCTGGGTGACTGGAAGTACCTGAAGGTCGACGATGCCGAGTACCTGTTCGATTTATCGCAGGACGAGCGCGAACGCGCCAACCTCGCCAGGCGCGATCCGCAGCGGCTGGCGCGGATGCGCGAGCAGTGGCTGGCCTGGAACGAGACGATCCCGGCTATCCCGCCCGATGCAACGGTGAGTGCGGGCTATGCGGCAACGCGGACATGCCGCAGCGCTAGCCGACAGAGCGGCTACAGGGGCACCGCCAGCATGTTGTCGATACTGAAGGAATCGATGATCACCAGCCGCTCGCGCAGGCGCAGGCCGGCCGGGGTGTCGACGAAGCAGTCTTCGTAGCGTCCGACCATGTAGATCGAGCTGTTCCCCTCGAGGTCGCTCTGCATCACCAGCAGGTTGGCACGCCCGCGCACGCTGCCATCGGCCTGCGGGTCGATACACACATTGTCGATGAAGTGGCGCAGGTACTGGCGGCGAAACGTCAGCGTGCCCTTCACAAGCATCGCCACGCGATCCTTGACCATGCCGTGCGAGTAGCAGCCCATCAGCGGGGCCGGCAGGTTCAGGTCGTGGTTCTCGCGCGAAACGATCCGATAGTCGCAGGCGTCCTCGGTGAAGAAGTCGGGCCATTGTGCGTAGCGTTCCTGGTTGAGCGCGTCAGCATAATCGGCATGAAAGCGGCGCACCCGCTCGATCATCGGGACCGGCATGTCGTCGCTCATCGCGGCCGCTCCGCGCCAGCCTGCGCTGCGGCACCGGGGCCCGGCAGGCCCATCAGCCTGTGGTAATACGACCAGAAGCCGCGGATCGAGATCTCCTGCGACAGGTAGTCGGTGTCCTGGGGCTGGCCCAGCCCCCCCATCTCGAGCACCGAGTGCTCGTGCTGGCGCGATCGCACGCCCTCCTGCACCAGGCGCAATGCCTCGCCGTCTTCCATCGAGATGTAGCCGGCCGGGCCGATCAGGTTCACGGCGAGCAGGCGGTTGTGCAACTGCTCGGGCGTATCACCCTCGAAGCCCAGGTAGGTGATGTGCAACTCGACCGCATCGGGCCCCTTGGGGCGCAGGTGCCGGATCGCATAGGTGTTGTCGACCTGCGCGACGACCAGCGTCGGGAACACCGACAACAGCGTCGTCTTGTACCGGTCCTGCAGATCGAGCGGGATCTCGAGCATCGACGGATCGCTCATGCGCAACTTGGGGTTGAGCTTGCCGGTGCCGGCGTAGGCATCGGTCAGCCCGGCCATGTCGTCTTCACCCAGGATCGAATGGTTCCAGGTGTTCTTGGCATCCTTGTCCAGCTTGATGCCGCCAGCCATTGCGGGCGTCTGGATGCCGAACGAGACCTGGAACATGTGTAGCAGCGACGCGTGGTACGGGTCGCGCACGTTCTCGTTGTAGAGCTTCCAGTTGCCGGGGATCTTCTGACGCAGATAGCCGATCACCCTGGGCTTGCGCTGCACGAGCAACCGGTCGATCTGGCTGAGCGTGTGCGGGCCCAGGAAATCCTTGAGTGGCTCGGTTGCATCGCTCCAGGTTGCGAAGTTCAGCCCGCCGTAATTGGCACACCGCAGCACCCGCAGCCCGTGATCCTTTTTGTCGAAGCACGGTGGCATGCCGCCCTTGCCGTTGTGCCCACGCTGCAGGGGTACGCCGACGAGGTCGCCGGCCAGGCTGTAGGTCCAGAGGTGGTAGGGGCAGGTATGGCGCTTGGCATTGCCGCGCACCGCGTCGACGATGCGCGCCCCGCGGTGGGCACAGCTGTTCTCGAACGCGTGCACCTGCCCCTGCTGGTCGCGGGTGAGCACGACCTGCACATCGCCAATCCAGTTGGTCAGGAAGTCGCCCCAGTCCGGGATCTCGCTGTCCATGCCCAGGTAATGCCAGACCGGCCCGCGAAACAGTTCGTCCATCTCGCGCCGATAGATCGCCGGGTCGGTGAACACCTCGTAGGGCACCCGGGAGAAGTCGGCGGCCGGCCAGCTCGGCTGCGCGGCATGGGAAGCGGATTCGGGCATGAGGGACTGTTCTCCAGGCAAAAGCGGCCCTGCCAGATGCAAGGCCCAGCCCCCGACAATACTAAATACGCGACGATCGGACAATCAGGCCTGGCGGACCAACGCAGCGATGCCCCGCCGCGGCGATGGGTCTATCGCGGGCGCATGGCCCAGCCGGGTCCACATCTGCACGGTCTGCAGCCCGGGCCTGGCGCCGAGCAGCGCGTGGATCTGCGCATAGGGCTGGGCCACCTGCGGGTACTCCTGCAGCGCCTGTGACAGCGGATGCATCCCCAGACCTGCCTCGGTCGCGGCCAGTTGGGCCCGAACATAGGCGCGGCCGGCATTGACCTGGGTGGCGCGATCATTGCCGCGCGAGACCAGCCAGAAGAACGCCGGGGTCGCGTCGATCTTGTCGTTGAAGTCGTCGATCTGGCGCTGGATCGAACTGTCGCCGGGCGCGGGCGCCTTGCTACGATCGAACAGGCCAACGGCCACCAGCGCCCGGACCATCGGGGTATTGATCGCGATACCGTCCCGGTGCCGGTTGATTTCATCGGGGCCGATCCGCAGCACCTTCAGTGATTCCATGATGGTTGCCGGGGTCGTCATCTCGATACGCCAGGCCTCGCGGGCGATGCGCCGATGCTCGGCGATCCGGTCGGTCTGGTCGGCGGTCGCGAAGCCAACGGTCAGCGCCCCCGCGACGGTGGCCGGGTCGCTGCCAGCGCCAACGGCCGACTGGATGACCTGCAGCGCCGAAGCCGCGGGCACCCGGGGGTCGTAGGTTTCGCGGTTGGTGCGCCGATGCACGACCTGGGCGAACAACGGGTCGCGGTTGACGGTGGGGTCGGGCTGCAACCGGACCCGTGCAACGGGCCGGCCATCGACGGTGGTCGGCGCGAACGTGCCCTCGGGGAACAACTCGATCCGGGCCCGCAGGCCGCGCTCGCGCGCCGCCATGTCGAGCACCTCGAGAAACGTGCCATGGCTGAGCAGGATCTGGCGCGAGTAAGGATCGGTTTGCGGCAACAACCGGTCTCGATCACAGTACAGCGTGATCTCATTCGCGGTTCGCAGATCGACCACCCAGGACTGCAGGGTGTGGGCCTTGGGCGCCAACAATGCCCAGCCCAGCATCCAGCGGCGCACGTCGGCCTCGTCGCTGCCGGCGGTACGCCAGGGGGCGGTCGCCTCCCGGGGCAGCGTGCTCGAGCAACCGGTGACCGCGCTGGTCGCGGCCAGGATGATGCCGCCGCCGGCCAGTTGAATGAAGTTTCTTCGGCTCATGATGTCGTCCCTGTGTCGGTTGCCTGTCGATGGCCCCATTGTCAAAGCCGGCGCGGGAATACACAATCGCCTAACGCACTACAACTGATATTCAATAATGAATACCCGGTTCGACTGGAATCTGATCCGATCCTTTCTTGCCGCGCTGGACAGCGGCAGCCTGCTTGGCGCATCGCGAACGCTCGGGTCCACGCAGCCGACGATCGGGCGTCACATCAGCGAGCTCGAATCGCAACTGGGCACCGTGCTGTTCGAGCGCACCGGGCGCGGCCTGTTGCCAACGAACGACGGCGTGCGGCTGGCAGAAGCCGCCCGCATGATGGAATCGGCCGCCGACCTGCTGGCACGCACCGCGGTCGGCGCCAAGGCCTCGGCGGCGGGCACGGTGCGCATCACCGCCAGCCAACCGGTGGCCTGCGTTTTGCTGCCACCGATACTGGCGCGGATGCGCATCACCCTGCCGGACATCCAGGTCGAACTGGTGTCGAGCAACGCGGTGAGCAACCTGTTGCGACGCGAGGCAGACATCGCCGTGCGCATGGTCAGACCCGACCAGGCGACGCTGATCGCCAGGCGCATCGGGCAGGTGCCGATCAGCCCCTGCGCGCACCAGGGCTATCTCGCGCGCAGGGGGACGCCCCGGCAACCGGGCGACCTGCTGCGTCACGACATCATCGCCACCGACCGGAACGACGAAGTCGGCAAGGGCCTGGCGACCATGGGCCTTGCCATGGAACGCCATCGCCTGGCGCTCCGCACCGACGACCTGATGGCCTACTGGGCCGCGGTCCGGGCCGGCATGGGGATAGGCTTCGTGTCCACGTTCGTGATGCGCACCGACGATCAGGTCAGGCCACTGCTGCCGATGATCCGCATCCCGCCGCTGCCGGTCTGGCTGGCGGTCCATCGCGAGATCCGCACCAGTCCGCGGATCCGCGCGGTCTACGATTTCCTCGGGCAGGCGATCGTCGAAGCACTCGCGGGGCCGGTCTGATGCGCGCCGGCACGGTTGGCTGGAGCATGTTGCTGGTCGGCCTGGGCTGGGGGTTGGCAGGCGCGGCCGGCCCGGCGCCGTCGCCAGCCGGGCGGGCCGCCAGCCTGGTGTTCGAGGCGCTGCCCGCTGCCGACAACGACGCGCGCAGGCGCGAGACCAGGCCAGCCCGTCGGTGCGAATCGCCGGACGCACCCACCCGCTGGCCTTCATGCCGCTGCTGCGCCTCGGGCGACCGGCTGGGCGATGCCGTCTGGGGCCGCCATGTCGACCGTGCGGGGCAGCCGCTGGCGCACCATCGCAGCGACCTGCCCGGCTCGGTGTCGGCCTCCCCGACCACACGTCATTGCTGCGAGCCGGCGACAAGCTCTTCTCGCTGACCCAGTTCGAAGAGGCCGCGGGCATGATGTACCTCACCGAACTGGCCCAGGACCGCGCCAGCGGGGCATTGCGGGCACTGGCCACGCGCCCGGTCGATCTCGGGCCGGCGCACGGCGGCTGGCTGTTCTGCGCCGGCATGCCGACCCCGTGGGGCAGCCACCTGGGGGGCGAGGAGTACCCGGTCGATGCCCGTGGATTCGAGCACGCGCACGGGCGACACCCGGCCTTCGATCGCCACCTCGAGCTCTTCGGGTTGCAGCCCGACGATGCCGATCGAACCCGGCCCGCGGCGCTGGCGCGCACGTCGGTGTACCGGATCGGCTACCCGGTCGAAGTGACGCTGACCGGCGAGCAACTCGGTACCGGCCCGTTCGCGGCCAATGCCCGCGCGACCAAGCACTACGCGATGGGCCGCCTGTCCTGGGAGGTGGCCAGCGTGCTGCCCGACAGGCGCACGGTCTACGCCGGTGACGACGGCATCGATCGCGGCCTGTTCCGCTTCGTGGCCGATGCGCCCGGCGACCTGTCAGCCGGCCACCTGTTCGCCGCGCGGCTCACGCAGGTGTCGGCGGCGGACGGCGGGCGCTTCGCCATCGACTGGATTTCGCTGGGCCACGCGAGCAGCGGGCAGGTGGATCGCCTGATCTCGCAGGGCGTGGCCTTCTCCGACCTGTTCGCGGCCACCGGACCCGTCGGCGACCGATGCCCGAACGGCTTTGCACCGGTGCAGGCCGACGGGCGTCAGGAATGCCTCGCCTTGCGCCGCTCGAACCGGCTCGGCATGGCCGCCGCAGAGATCGTCATCGCCGCATCGCGGCTGGAGCCGTTGCGGCTGGCCGCGCTACGCGGCGCGAGCACCGAGTGGCACAAGCTCGAAGGTCTCGCCTTCGATGCGGTCCGCCAACGGCTCTACCTGGCGGTCTCGGTTCTCGGCGGGGCGATGAGCGCGGCCCCCGCGCTGGTCGGCTTGCGCAATGCGATCCACCTGCCCGCGAACCCGTGCGGCGCCGTCTACGCCTTGCCGGTCGATGCCGACGGGGTGGCCACGTCGATGCAGGCGCTGCTGGCGGGCCTGCCGCGCCGCGATGGTCAACGCCCGCCACGGCAGGCCGACCGTTGCGACATCGACCGGATCGCCGGGCCGGACAACCTGGCGATGGGACCGACCGACGACCTGTTGATCATTGCCGAGGACACCAACGGCCACCAGAACAACGTGATGTGGGCCTACGACCTGCAAGCCGGGACCCTGACCCGGATCCTGTCCAGTCCTTACGGCGCCGAAACCACGTC
The DNA here is from genome assembly GCA_041396665.1 of Burkholderiaceae bacterium. GTDB lineage: Bacteria > Pseudomonadota > Gammaproteobacteria > Burkholderiales > Burkholderiaceae_E > JAUIAI01. The sequence continues at coordinate 76,216 of JAWKYE010000012.1, read as the reverse complement.
GCCGTTCTACTACCGCGACCTCAACGGCTTCGGCTACCTGACGGCGGTCGTCCAACACCCCTACGGCGAGAGCGACCACGACAAGGCGCGCGGGCAGGATGATCGCCGCGCGGTGGTCGGTGTCATCGGTCCGTTCCCGGTGATCGAGCGCTGATCTGCGCGGCGCCGGCCGACGGCTATGATCGATACCTTCGACGGCCAGTGGCCGTCATGGCCTTACGCACAAGCGCTTCCCGATGAACCCGATCCAGGCGGTGCCCGATCCGCGACAAACCCTCAAGGCAATCGCCTGGGCGGTGATCGCCGGCGTGTGCCTGGTCGCGATGAATGCCAGCATGCGGGTGGCCCTGCAGACGCTCGACCCACTGGTCGGGCAGTTCTTTCGTTACGGGTTCGGCCTGTTGCTGGCCTTGCCGTTCATGCTCAGCGGGCGGGTGTCGTGGCTGCGGCCGAACAACCTGGCCGGCCACCTGCAACGCGGCCTGGCCCAGACGATCGCGATCACGCTGTTCAACCTGGCACTCAAGCACCTGCCGCTGGCCGACGCCGTCGCGATCATGTTCACCGTGCCGATCTTCGTGCTGCTCGGCGCCGCATTGTTCCTGCGCGAGCGGGTCGCCGCGAATCGCTGGCTGGCCGCCGGGGTCGGGCTGGCCGGCGTGCTGATCGTGCTGTGGCCCAAGCTGGCCGGCACCGGATCGCTGACCTGGAGCCTGGTGATGCTGGGCTCGGTACCGTTCTGGGCGGCCACCTTCCTGATCACCAAGACCTCACCCGGGCCGATGGCACCGAAACCATCGTCGCCTGGCAGAACCTGTCGATCACGGCGATGACCCTGCCGATCGCGCTGCTCTTCTGGCAGACCCCGAACGGTCACGAACTGATGCTCACCGCGCTGGCCGGTGTCTTTGGCACGCTGGGCCATTGGTGCCTGACCCGGTCGTTCTCGATGGCCGACGTGTCGGCGGTACAGCCGGTGCGCTTTCTCGACCTGGTGTGGTCTTCGCTGTTTGGCATCGCGCTGTTCGGCGACACGCCCACAGTAGCCACGCTGGTCGGCGGCACCGTGGTCGTGACCTCGACGATCTGGCTCGCGCGCAGCGAATCGCGGGCGCGACGCCGGTGACGACCCCGGCCGGCCCGTTGCCCGCTGGCGCATCCCCGGCGCCGATCCTGCGCGTGTCGGCACTGTGCTTCGGTTATCCGCAACAGCCATTGTTCGATCACTGGTCGCACGACTTCCCCGCCGGGCTGACCTGGATCGAGGGAGACAATGGTTGCGGAAAATCGACGCTGCTCGACCTGCTTGCCGGCATCCTGGCGCCCACGGCCGGCATGCGGACCCTGAACGGCATCGATGCCGACCGCCAACCGGCGCAGTATCGCGACGCGATTGCCCGCTACGCACCCGCACCACCGGGCGAAGCACCCGATGGGCGCGATGTGCAGGAGTCGGCCCGCGCAATGCTGCGGCGGGTAACCGGCGATGGGCCGGACGATGCGGATTCACCCGTCGGCGGGTGGGTTGCGGCCATGGGCCTGGCCGACTTCCTGGACAAGCCGCTGGCCCACTTGTCCAAGGGCTCGCGCCGCAAGGTCGATCTCGTTGCCGCGATCCTGCGGCCCACGGCGGCGATCGTGCTGGACGAACCGCTGGCCGCGCTCGATCTGCGCTCGCAATCGGTGGTGCAGGCCTGCCTGGCGCAGGCCGCGCGGCAGCACCGGCGCATCTGGATCGTCGCCAGCCACGAGGCGCTCACCGGGGCTGGCGACGATGTCCACCGGTTGCGGCTGCCGAGCGTCGGATGAACCGGGCGATGCACACTGTTGCGTTGAAGATCCGCGCTGCGCCGGCGCCGCGCTGGGTGAAGCGGGGCGGGCAATGATCGTGCGCAGCAGCGTCGAGGTGATCCGGCGCCTGCACTGAAACCGGGCGACAAGCGGCCATCGTCAATTGAGCCAGGTCAACCGTTGGTTTCGCCGCGACCACCAGGCGCGCCAGATCGTGCCACCATGAATGCATCGGCGTAATCGGAGGAGACACAGATGAAACGCAGAACATTCCTGGGCCGCAGCGCACTGGCCGGCCTTGGCCTGCTGGCCGGCTGCCAGCACCCAGGGTCAAGCCGCGCCGAGGCGCGGGCGGCGTCGAGCGCCGGACAGGCGCTGCCCATGCCCGCCGTTGTCACGCCGGGAACCGGCGCAATCGCCACACTGGACGCCCAGGGTGGCCTCCATGCGTTTCGCGCGGGCGGTCGCACGCCGACCTTGGGGTTCGGCCAGGCCTACCTGGGGCCGGTCATCCGGCTGCAGCGCGGCCAGAACGCCCGCATCCGGGTCGGCAACCAGACCAAGCAGCCGGTGACCGCGCACTGGCACGGGCTGCATGTCGAGGGCCGCTTCGATGGCGGCCCACAGACCGCGTTCGGGCCCGGCGAACACTGGACCACCGAACTGGACATCGACCAGCCGGCCGCGACCCTCTGGTATCACTCGCATGTGCACGGCCAGACCGGTCCGCAGGTATACGACGGGTTGGCCGGCATGCTGATCATCGACGATCCGCAGGCCCCGCCCTCGGGCCTGCCCGATACCTGGGGCGAGGACGATCTGCCGCTGATCGTCCAGGACAAGGCGTTTCGCGACGATGACGGCCTTGTCTACTCGCGTCGCGGGCCGATGATGATGCACGGCTTTCGGGCAGGCGACATCATCGTCAACGGCGCGATCCGCCCGCGCGCCACCGTGCCGGCAGGCCTGGTCAGGCTGCGCGTGCTCAACGCGTCGAACGCCCGGATCTACACCTTCGGCTTCGACGATGACCGATCGTTTCACCAGGTCGCGACCGATGGCGGCCTGCTCGCCGCGCCCGTCCCGATGAAGACGCTGGTCCTGGCGCCGGCCGAACGGGCCGAGATCATCGTCGACTTCGCCGGCGGCGGCACTGTCCGCCTGTTGTCGACGCCGGACAGCAACGACCCGATGGGGGGCGGCATGGGCGGGCGGATGATGGGGCGGATGATGGGGGTGCCGGGTTCTCCGCCCGCGGCCACCGCGGACGGCCGCTTCGAAATCCTCACGTTCCATGTCGATCCGGCGCTTGCCGCGCGGGTGAAGCAACTGCCCGCCCGGATCGCCGGGGCGCCCGCCCAGCCCGACTGGGGCCAGCCGGCCCGGACCCGCGAGTTTCACCTGGACATGGGCATGGGCATGGGCGGCGGTCGTGGCATGGGCGGCGGCATGGGCGGCGGCATGGGCCGGGGCATGGGCGGCATGGGCGGCATGGGCATGATGACGATCAACGGCCTGTCGATGGCGATGGAGCGCATCGATCACGCGGTACGCCGCGGCGAGACCGAGCTATGGCGGGTGTACAGCGACCAGATGGCCCATCCGTTTCATGTGCACGGCACGTCGTTCCAGGTGCTGTCGAGCAATGGCCGGGCGCTGCCATTCGCGACGACCGGCCTGAAGGACGTCGTGCTCGTCGACGGGCAGGCCGACCTGCTGGTCCGGTTCGATCGCACCGCCAGTGAAACCTTCCCCTACATGTTCCACTGCCACATCCTCGAGCACGAAGATGCCGGCATGATGGGTCAGTTCACGGTGACCTGACCCATCATGCCGGACCGGCGGTCAGACCGGCCAGCGCATGTCCAGCGTGCAGGGCGTGTCCGGGGAAAACACCGGCGCCCTCGCCTCGACCTTGCCCGGCGTGTGGCCGTGTGCCTCGAAGCGCGCCAGGCGGCGCGCCTGCGCCTCGTTGGCATTGACCGGGAAGGTCTCGTAATTGCGCCCACCGGGATGGGCCACGTGGTAGACGCAGCCACCGATCGACGCACCGTTCCAGGTGTCGACGATGTCGAAACGCAGCGGCGCATTCACCGGCAACACCGGGTGCAGGCCCTGCGCCGGCTGCCAGGCCTTGAAGCGCACGCCCGCCACGAACTGGCCGGCCTGTGCGCCGGGGCGCAGCGGCGCGGTACGCCCGTTGCAGGTCACCCGGTAACGCTGCGGATCCGCCCCCTCGAGCATCACCTGCAGCCGCTCGACCGATGAGTCGACGTAGCGCGCGGTGCCGCCGATCGCCCCGGTCTCGCCCAGCACGTGCCAGGGCTCGAGCGCCTGTCTAAGCTCGAGCCGCACGCCGCCGTAGCGCACCTCGCCGCAGAACGGAAAGCGAAACTCGTACTGCGCGCGAAACCACTCGGGCTCGAACGCGTGGCCGTGCCGGGCCAGGTCGTCCAGCACCTGCATCAGGTCCTGCCAGAGCACCTCGGGCAGCATGAAGCGGTCATGCAGCGCTGTGCCCCAGCGCACGAATTCTCCCTGTAGCGGCTCGCGCCAGAAACGCAGGATCAGCGCCCGGATCAGCAACTGCTGGGCCAGACTCATCCGCGCATCGGGCGGCATCTCGAAGCCGCGAAACTCGACCAGCCCCAGGCGGCCGGTGGGCCCGTCGGGCGAGAACAGCTTGTCGATGCAGATCTCGCTGCGGTGCGTGTTGCCCGACACGTCGATCAGCAGGTTGCGGAACAACCGGTCGACCAGCCACGGTGCCGGCGGCGTGCCCTCGCCGGGCGCCGGCACCTGCGACATCGCCAGCTCGAGCTCGTACAGGCTGTCATGCCGCGCCTCGTCGATGCGCGGCGCCTGGCTGGTGGGCCCGATGAACATGCCGGAGAACAGGTAGGACAACGCCGGATGCCGCTGCCAGTAAAGCAGCAGGCTCTTGAGCAGGTCGGGCCGGCGCAGGAACGGGCTGTTGTTCGGGGTGCTGCTGCCGACGACGATGTGGTTGCCGCCACCGGTACCGGTATGGCGCCCATCGAGCATGAACTTCTCGGCTGCGAGCCGGGTCTGGCGGGCTTGTTCGTAGACCGCGGTGGTGATGTCGACCGCCTGGCGCCAATCGCGCGCCGGGTGCACGTTGACCTCGATGACCCCGGGATCGGGCGCGACCCGGATCACGTTGAGCCGGGCATCATGCGGCGGCGCGTAGCCCTCGAGCTGCACCGCCCGGCCCTGTTCGCGGGCGGTGTCCTGCACCGCCTGAACCAGGTCGAGGTATTCCTCTAGTTTCTCGACCGGCGGCATGAACACGCACAACACGTCTTCGCGCACCTCGAAGCTCATGCCAGTGCGGACCTTGTCGTCGTCGCTGATCGTTTGCTCGTTGCGGCCCTGGTCGAGCGCCGACACGGCGGCCGGATCGACCACCGGCGCGATGCTCATCTGCGCGCGCGCCGGCGGCAGGTCGGGCTGATCGATCGTGGGATCGGCCGGATGGATGTACGGGTACTGGGACGGCGGCACCCAGGGCAGCGAGCCCAATGGCAGCCGGTAGCCAAGCGGCGAATCGCCGGGCACTGCAAACAACTTGCCGCGGCGCGTGGGCCACTTGGCGCTGCGCCAGCGCAGGCCCGAACCCGTCGCCCGGGCCTGCTGGCTCTGCACCGGCAGCACGAACCCGACCGGACGGGTCAGGCCGTGCTCGAACACCCGGATCATCCGCGCCCGTTGCTCGGCGTCTTCCAGTTTGGGATCGACCGGGTCGACATTCAGCGGCAGTTCGCCCTCCTTGAGCAACCAGTGCGCCGGATCCTCGTACACCGGCACCACATGCAGCGGTGCAATCCCCAGATAGCTGGCGACCCCGGCCGCGAACTGCTCGGCCATCGCGTTGTGTTCATCGATCCGCTGCGGATCCGGCGCCGTGGGCGACGCGTGCTTAGCGAGGGGCTTGGGCCGCGGGGCGATGACGGCCTCGGCCGGCCACAGCGGTTCGCCATCGACCCGCCAGTAAAGCGAGTAAGTCCAGCGCGGCAGCGATTCGCCCGGATACCACTTGCCCTGGCCGTGGTGCAGCATGCCGTCGGGCGCAAAGTGTTCGCGCAGCCGACGGATCAGCTGGTCGGCCAGATAGGGCTTGGTCGGGCCGCTGGCCCCGGTGTTCCATTCGTCGGCCTCAAAATCGTCGATGGACACGAAGGTCGGCTCGCCGCCCATCGTCAGGCGCACATCTTCTGCCACCAGGTCGGTGTCGACCCGGTCGCCCAGCGCAAGCAGTCGCTCCCAGGCTTGTTCGGAGAAAGGCTGGGTCACCCGGGGGTGTTCGGCGATGCGGTCGACCCGCATCTCGAAGTCGAACGTGACCTCGGCCTGGCTGGCCGCGCCCACCAGCGGCGCGGCACTGCGAAAATGCGGCGTGGCCGCCAGCGGAATGTGGCTCTCCCCACACAACAGGCCGGAGGTGGCATCCATGCCGATCCAGCCCGCGCCGGGCAGGAAGACCTCGGCCCACGCATGCAGGTCGGTGAAGTCGTGGTCGGTGCCGCTGGGGCCATCGAGCGCGGCCAGATCGGGCTTGAGCTGGATCAGGTAGCCGCTGACAAAGCGCGCGGCGAAGCCCAGTTGGCGCAGGATCTGCACCAGCAGCCAGGCCGAGTCGCGGCACGAACCGCTCGCCAGTTCCAGCGTCTGCTCGGGCGATTGCACGCCCGGCTCCATACGGATCAGGTAGCGGATGTCCTGCGACAACTGCTTGTTCAGGCCGACCAGCCAGTTGACGGTGGCTTTCTCGGAGCGATCGATCTGCTTCAGGTAGGCCAGCAGCCGCGGACCGGCCGGCTCGAGTTTCAGGTAGGGCGCCAGGTCGTCGCGCAGGTCCTCGTCGTAATCGAACGGCCAGTGCTCGGCATGCGGCTCGGTGAAGAAGTCGAACGGGTTGTACACCGTCATGTCGGCGGTGAGGCCGACCTCGATCTTCAGGTGATCGACCTGCTCCGGGAACACGAACCGGGCCAGCCAGTTGCCGTGTGGATCCTGTTGCCAGTTGACGAAGTGCGTGGCCGGCGAGACTTTCAGGGAAAAGCTGGGCACCGGGGTGCGCGAATGAGGCGCCGGTCGCAGGCGCACGATCTGGGGCCCGAGCGTCACCGGCCGATCGTACCGATACTCGGTCCGATGATAGAGTGCCGCCAGAATTGCCATGTAAGCTCCGGTTTTGTCGCGTGTTTGTCGTGCCAGGCCAGTCTAGCAGGATGAACCTCCACAATACGCTTTCAGGCCAGGATCCCGATGAATACCCTGTTGACGGAAAGAGCGATGTCTGATTGGCTCCCGCATTGGCGGGTCCCCGATGGCGCCTACGATGAACTACTGGACGCCGACGGAAACGTGCGTGCGCACTGGGAACCGCTGATCTCGGGCCTGGCGAATCTGGGTCCGCAGGAGCGCCAGCATGCGCAGTCGCACTCGCGCACGCTTCTCGAAGACAACGACGTCACTTACCAGCCACTGGGTGCCGGCGCCGCGACGCGGCCATGGCAACTCGATCTGATGCCCTTCGTGCTCGCGCCGGACGAGTTCCGACGGCTGCAGGCCGGCTTATCGCAGCGGGCACGGCTGCTCGACGCCATCGTCGCCGACTGCCTGGGTCCGCAGACCCTGATGGCCGGTGGTCACCTGCCCCCGGGCCTGGTCTTCAGCCACAACGGGTTCTTCCCCGCGTGCCACGATGCCGGACCCCCAACGGGACGCTACCTGTACCTGGCTGGCTTTGACATCGCCCGCGCGCCGAGCGGCCAGTGGTGGGTCGTGCGCAACCGGGTCTCGATGCCCTCCGGCCTGGGCTACGCGCTCGAGGCCCGGATCATTTCGTCGCAGTGCCTGCCAGAGCTGTTCGAGCAGGCGTCGGCGCGTCGCGTGTCGCGCTTTTTTCGCACGTTCAGCGACAGCCTGCACGGACTGGCGGGCAAGGAAAACCCGCTGAGCCTGGTGCTGACGACCCGCAAGCGCGGTGTCGACTATTTCGAGCACGCATTCCTGGGGCGCTACCTGGGCCAGGGCGTGGTCACCGGCGGTGACCTGACGGTGCGGGACAACCGGGTCTACCTGAAGACGATCCGGGGCCTGCGCCCGGTCGACCTGCTGCTGCGACGGGTCGAGACCGGCAATTGCGATCCGCAGGAGTTGCGTTTCGATGCCCAGGATGGCGTACCCGGCCTGATGCAGGCGGTTCGTCACGGCCAGGTCGCGATCGCCAACTGGCCGGGCGCCGAGATCGCCGACAACCCGGCGCTCAATTCGTTCCTGCCCAGCCTGTGCGAGCAGCTGCTGGGCGAGCCGCTGATGCTGCCCAGCGTGGCCAGTTGGTGGTGCGGCCAGCCGCGCGAGTTGCAGTACGTGTTGGACAATCTCGACCACCTGGTCGTGCGCCGGCTCGAGACCGCCGGCATGGCCAACGGCAGCCGGCACAGCCAGTTCGTCGGCGCCCAACTCGATGCTGGGCAGCGTCGCGAACTGACCGCGCTGATCCGGCAGTTCCCTGCCCAGTTCGTCGGCCAGGAGCCGATGACCGTCTCGGTGGCACCCTCCTGGAATGCCGAGGGCCGGATCGTGCCGGCCTCGACCTCGTTACGGCTCTACCTGACGGCAGCCAATGGGGAGCCGGACTTCCAGTTGATGCCGGGCGGCCTGGCCCGTGCCGACACCCGCAACGCCCACGAACGCGAACCGATGCGCCTGCCCAACGACCTGAACAAGGACATCTGGGTCGGGACCGACAGCAGCCCCGATTCAGTGCCGGCGGCATCGATGCTGCCGACGACGATCGCCTTGCAGCGCAGCGACCGCAACCTGTCCAGCCGGACCGCCGACAATCTGTTCTGGCTCGGGTCGTACATGGAACGCGCCGAAAGCGCGACCCGGCTGTTCCGCACGCTGATCCAGCATATCAGCGGCGAAGCCAGCCTGGGTCAACCCGTGGCCGCGCTGGACAAGCTGGGGGCGGTACTGGTGTCCCAGGGCCAGCTCTCCGCCCGCCGCGCCCGGCGCCTGCTGGCGCAGGGCAAGCGCTCGTTCGCCTTCGGCCTGTCTTCGATCATCTTCGATCCGGACAGCGCCGACAGCCTGACGCAGATCCTGGGCAACATCGCACGCATTGCCGATTCGGTTCGCGAGCGCCTGTCGCCCGACATGTGGCGCCTGCTCGAGCGCCTGACCCAGATGCCGGCGCACTGGACCCGCGACCCGGTGCGCGATCCGCTCGATGCGTTGAACCGCCTCAACTCGATGGTCGACAGCATGGCCGCGGTCAACGGCATGATCGCGTTGAACATGACCCGTGCCGACGGCTGGCGGTTCCTCGAAAGCGGGCGCCGCCTCGAGCGCCTGCGCCAGATGTCGCGGCTGTTCCGCGAACTCACGTTACGGCCGGCATCGTTCGAACAGGGGTCGTTGCACCTGTTGCTCGAGCTGTCCGATTGCGCGATCACCTACCGGTCGCGCTATGGCGCCGCGCCGCAGTTCGCACCGGTCGTCGACCTGATCCTGGCCGACGACACCCATCCGCGCTCGATGCTGACCCAGGTGGTCGCGCTGCGCCACCTGATCGACGATCTGCCGGAGCTGGACAACGGCGGCGTGCCCGACACGCTGGACAAGACCTTGCTACGGCTGGAGTCCTCGCTACGCCTGATCGAACCCGCCCAGCTGGAAATCACGCGCACCCCGAATGGCGCCCGTACCGGCGTCGCCCGCCTCTGCCAGCGGGTCGAAAACGACGCCGCCTCGATCACCGTCTACCTGAACACCCACCTACTTCAGCCACGCGACGCAGAGCCGGGTGTCGGGACAGTTGAGCGGCTTATGACGGCACAACAGACCACGACCGCGAGCGCGGTTTACCGGGTGCAGCACCGCACCGGGTTCGACTACAGTGCCGATGTCAGCCTGTCCCAGCAGCTGCTGCTATGACCGCGTAAAACCATCGCCAGCAGGTCGGCAGCTCGACGATCCTGGTCGAACCCAGCCCGATCGTGCGCGAGACCAGCACCGATTACTTTGGCAACACCACGACCTTTCTGTCGATCCAGGAGCCCCATAGGCGCCTGACGATCCAGGCCAGTTCGCACGTCACCGTCACCCCGTTCGTCGCCCGCCGCTGCAAGACAGCGTCCCCTGGGAGCAGGTTGCCGCCGCTGCGCGAAACCCGCCAACGAAGGGGGAATTGAACGCTTCCATCTACTGCTTCCCATCGCCGCACATCGATATCCCCCTCGCGCTGCGGGACCTGATCGATGACTTGTTCATCCCCGGTCGACCGCTGCTCGATGCCACGATGGCGCTGACCAGCCGGATCTACGAGTCTTTCAAGTACAAGGGCGGCGTCACCGACGTACGAACGCCGGTCGAGAGCGTGCTCAAGAGCCGACAGGGCGTCTGCCAGGATTTCGCGCACCTGCAAATCGCCTGCCTTCGCTACCTGGGCCTGCCCGCCCGCTATGTCAGCGGCTATCTGCTGACCAGGCCGCCGCCAGGCAAGCCACGCCTGGTGGGGGCCGATGAATCCCATGCCTGGCTGGCCGTCTGGTCGCCGACCTGGGGCTGGGTCGAGTTCGATCCGACCAATAACCTGATCCCGAGCCGGGACCACGTGGTACTGGGTTGGGGCCGGGATTACTCGGACGTCAGCCCGGTCAATGGCTTCATCATCGGCGGCGGCGAGCACAAGCTGGCCGTCTCGGTTGATGTGATGCCGCTCGAGTAGCCGTCTGACCCGTTACCCCGGCTCAGGCGGGCAAGGGCTCGTACTGCGGAAAGAACTGCTTGGCGATCGCGCCGTGCAGCTTCATCAATTCGATCTGAACCGAATCGAGATAGTCGTGCCGCGCATCATCGTGGACATGTTCGGCCGAAGGCTTGGCTAATTTGAGCAGCGTACGCAGTTCTCGGGTGACCGCGGCGATCTGCTTCTCGCCCACGTAGCGCTTCAGGTTGGCCAGTTCCTTTTGCAGTTCAATCGAGCAAAAGACGATCGATCCGGGAAAACCGGGGTCGAACAGAATATACGAGGCAACTGCCTCCGACGAGATCTCGCGGTGCGACCTCAGGTAACCGTGGTAGGCGGAGGCCGAACGCAGCAGCGTATGCCACTGGCTCACGTCTATCGCTTCGACCAGGGCAGCCTTGGTGATGCCCTTGGGGCGCCCCTTGATATCAACCAACCGGGTGATCTGGTCGCAGCGCTCGATCAGCCGGCCGGTACGATAAAAATGCCAGACCTGGTCCCGGTAAAGCGTGTTACGGGTACAACCCTCGAACAACTGGCAGGCATTCTTGATCTGCGCACAAACGGCCGTCAGCTTGGCCTCGGTGACATCACGGGCGCGCAGCTTGAGCAACTGGTTGTAGAAGATGTTGATCTGGGTCCACATCTCGACGCTGATCAGGTGGCGCAGTGTCCGGGCGTTGTCGTGGGCGGCGCGGATCGAACTGATGATCGACCAGGGGTTTTCTGGTCGAGGATGTAGTAGCGGATGACCTTGCGCGCCTCGACCGCCCCATAGGCGTCGGTGTAGGCTTTCTATCGCCGGAAAGATCCAGTACCTGGGTCCAGTTCGGGCCATGTCGTGGAGGTATCCCCGAACGACTTGGTGATGTCGAGCAGGCGAGCCCGGCTTTCCGCCCGTTCGACGTAACGGGCCAGCCAGTAGTAACTGTCTTCGGCGAATCGTGAAAGCAGGCTATCCAATGACCCAGGTATCCTTAGTGCCGCCGCCTTGCGACGAGTTGACGATATACGAGCCCTTGCGAAATTACGCATCAACCCGCCCAGGTTAGCTGTCTTTGCCCGTCAGGATGTAAGGGCGCAAGTCGGCGCATCGCGCCTCGACCCGAAGGAAAGGCGTGGGACAGACGGACAGTTCAATCGCGGCTGCCCGATGAAATTGGCCTTGACCTGCTGGCGCAACGTGGCCAACTCGGCCTTCGAGGCCTTTGGCCCCACGACGACACCGTAGCCCCCGGACTCGCCAACCGGCTTGACCACCAGCTTGTCCAGGTTGGCCAGCGTGTACTCGAGCATCTTGGGATCACGGCACGAGTAGGTATCGACATTGGGCAGGATCGCATCCTGGTCGAGGTAGTACTTGATGATCTGGGGCATGTACGCATACACCGCCTTGTCGTCAGCAAACCCCGTGCCCACGGCATTGGCAATGTTCACGTTGCCAGCCAGGTAGGCCTGCATCAGGTGAGGTACGCCCAGCTGGCTCTCGGGATTGAAGCAGGTCGGATCGAGGAACGCGTCGTCCAGGCGGCGGTAGATGACATCCACCCGCTCCAGGCCGTTGGTCGTGCGCATGTACACGACCTTGTCATGCACCACCATGTCGCGACCCTCGACCAGCGGCGCACCCATCTCGCGGGCCAGGAACACGTGTTCGAAATACGCAGAGTTGAAGACGCCCGGCGACATCAGCACGACGCGGGCCGCACGGCCTTTGACCGGGGCCACCGAGTTGAGCATGCTGCGCAGCCGCGAACCGTAGTCGGACACCGGCAGCACGTCGATCTGGTCCATCAGGTCGGGAAACGCGCGGCGCATCAGGTGGCGGTTCTCGACGACGTAGGACACGCCCGACGGCGTTCGGCAGTTGTCCTCGAGTACCCGGAACTCCCCGTCGCCGCCGCGCACCAGATCGACACCGGTAATGTGCGAGTAGGTACCATGCGGGGGCGAGAAGCCGATCATTTCCTTGCAGAAATTGGCGTTGCCCAGCACCAGCTCGGACGGGATGATGCCGTCCTTGAGGATCTTCTGGCCGTTGTAGATGTCGTGAATGAAATGGTTCAGCGCGGTCACCCGCTGCACGCTGCCGGACTCGATATGCGCCCATTCCTTGCGTGACAGGATGCGGGGAATGACATCGAACGGCAGGATGCGATCGATCCGGTCCTTGTCGCTGTAGACGGTGAACGTGATGCCCAGGTTGAACAACTCGGCCTCGGTGGCATCGGCCCGCCGGCGCAGCGTGGATTGCTTCATCCGGGACAGGCGCGTGACGATCTTGCGCGCATGGGCCAGCGCCTTGTCGGACGTGCCGAACATCTCGCAGTAAAAGCCGCCACGGTCGTAGTCGGCAAACAGGTTGTTTTGCATTCCCATGGAATCAGGTTAGCTGAATGCCTAACAGAAGGCAATTACGGGACCCGCCGCATCAAACAGGTGCGGCCCGCGGCCGATTCGGTAAGACTGGCGGCCGCGCGAGACCCGGTTCGGGAAATGCGTGACAATGTCCGTTGCCGGGCGGGTCATGCAAGGGACCCGTCAAGGCCCCGGGCGGTCCGCCCATACAAGGAGAGATCAATGATGACCAAGAATATTCGCTCGTTGGCCCTGGTGGCCTGCCTGCTCGCCCTGGGCGCCTGCGCGACCACCGCTCCGCCACGCGCCGCCTACACCGGTGCGGACCGGGTCGGCACCGTGACCAAGGACATGCTGATCGGACGCTGGAGCGTCCGCATCCTGAACCCGATCAAGGGCGAGGAAGGCAATGTGCATGACATCGAGTACAACGGCGATGGCACGGTGACCGTGAACTCCAAGGACATGGCCAGCGGCATGAACATGGCGTTTCAGATGCAGGGCACCTGGTCGGTCAGCGGCGACATGGTCACCCAGAAACTGGAAACCATGAAGGAGACCTCCGGCAATGCGCTCGGCGGCCTGATGACCTCGCTGGTCAGCACTTTCAAGGACAAGATGACCGGTACGGCCAATGTCTACGAAGCCACCCCCAACCGGGTGGTGCTGGTCAGCGACCACGGGCAGGCCCAGGAACTGACGCGCAAGCGCTGGGCCAACGGTTCAGAATCGGCCAGCCAGCGAGGAAAGGGCCGGGGGTATCCCCGGCCCTTTCTCGTTCAAGACCAGGGCCGCGGCCAAGCCGCGGCCCGCTCAGGCCGGAATCAACGGGATCATCACCTGGCGGCCACGGCCGGCGGCCTCGGTGAACGCCGGCATCTTGTCGAAGTTCAGGTACTTGTAGATGTCGGCGGACATCGAATCGATCTTTGCGCGTACTGCATGTACTCGTCCACCGTGGGCAACCTGCCCAGGATGGCCGCGACCGCCGCCAGTTCGGCCGAGGCCAGATACACGTTGGCCCCTGCCCCAGCCGGTTCGGGAAGTTGCGGGTGGAGGTGGACACGACGCTGGCGCCGGCCTGCACCCTGGCCTGGTTGCCCATGCACAGCGAGCAACCCGGCATCTCGGTGCGCGCCCCGGCGGCCGCGTACTTGTTGTAAAAACCTTCCTCGCGCAACTGGTGCTCGTCCATCTTGGTTGGCGGCGCGATCCACAGGCGGCCCGGAATGGCCCCGCCCGAGGCACTTCGAGCAGCATGCCCGCCGCCCGGAAGTGGCCGATGTTGGTCATGCATGACCCGATGAAAACCTCGTCGATCGTCGTGCCGGCCACCTCGGACAACGGCTTGACATCGTCCGGATCATTCGGGCAGGCCAGCAAGGGCTCGGTGATTGCCGACACGTCGATCTCGATGACCTCGGCGTACTCGGCATTCTTGTCCGCGCGCAGCAGCACCAGCCAGCCAGCCAGGCCTCCATTTCGCGGGCGCGCCGCTCGAGCGTGCGCTTGTCCTCGTAGCCGTTGTCGATCATCCAGCGCAACATGACGATGTTCGAGCGCAGATATTCGGCCACCGAGTTCTCGGACAACTCGATCGTGCAACCGCCTGCCGAGCGCTCGGCAGTGGCGTCGGAGCAATTCGAACGCCTGTTCCACCGTGAGATCGGGCAGGCCCTCGATCTCGATGATGCGGCCGTTGTAGACGTTTTTCTTGCCCTTTTCTCGATCGTGAGCAGGCCGCGCTTGAGGGCCTCGTAGGGAATCGCGTTGACCAGGTCGCGCAGCGTGATGCCGAGGCTGCATCTTGCCCTTGAAGCGCACCAGCACCGACTCGGGCATATCGAGCGGCATCACGCCCAGTGCCGCGGCAAAGGCGACCAGCCCCGAGCCGGCGGGAAACGAGATGCCCAGCGGGAACCGGGTGTGCGAATCGCCGCCCGTGCCAACCTGGTCGGGCAGCAGCATCCGGTTCAGCCAGCTGTGGATGATGCCGTCGCCCGGACGCAGCGACACGCCGCCCCGGTTCTTGATGAACTCGGGCAGCGTGTGCTGGGTGTCGATGTCCACCGGCTTGGGGTAGGCCGCGGTGTGGCAGAACGACTGCATCACCAGGTCGGCATTGAAGCCCAGGCAGGCCAGTTCCTTGAGTTCGTCCCGGGTCATCGGTCCGGTCGTGTCCTGGCTGCCCACCGTACCCATCCGCGGCTCACAGTAGGTACCGGGGCGCACACCTTCCGCGCCGCAGGCCTTGCCCACGATCTTCTGGGCCAGCGTGTACCCGGCGCTGGATTCGGCAACCTCGTCGGGCATACGGAACACCGTGCTGCGCGCCAGGCCCAGGTACTCGCGCGACTTGGCCGTGAGCGTTCGCCCGATGATCAGCGGAATGCGCCCGCCGGCGTGCACTTCGTCGAGGATCACCTCGGTCTTGAGCGAGAACCCGGTAATCAGCTCCCCTTGCTCGTTTTCGATGCGCCCTTCGCGCGGCTTGAGCACGATCACGTCACCCATCGCCATCTTGTCGACCGGGCACTCGATCGGCAGCGCGCCGGAGTCTTCGACGGTATTGAAGAAGATCGGCGCGATCTTGCTGCCAAGCACGAAGCCACCCTGCTTCTTGTTGGGCACGTGGGGGATGTCGTCGCCGATTGCCCAGAGCACCGAGTTGGTCGCGCTCTTGCGCGACGATCCGGTCCCGACGACGTCGCCGACATAGACGATCGGATGACCCTTGGCCTTGAGTTGCTCGAGCTGCTCGATGGCGTTGGTGATGCCGTCGCGCGGGTTCTTGAGCATCGCCAGGAAGTGCAACGGGATGTCGGGACGCGACCAGGCGTCCTGCGCCGGCGAGAGGTCGTCGGTGTTGGTCTCGCCGGTGACCTTGAACACGGTGAGTTTGATGGCATCGGCCAACGGCTTGCGCCGGGTGAACCATTCGGCGTCGGCCCAGGACTGGATCACGCCCTTGGCGTGCGCATTGCCGGCCTTGGCCTTTTCGGCCACGTCGTGAAAGGCATCGAACACCAGCAGCGTGTGCTTGAGCTGCTCGGCGGCCACTGGCGCGAGCTTGGCATCGTCGAGCAGCTCGATCAGCGGGCCCACGTTGTAGCCGCCCAGCATCGTGCCCAGGATCTCGACCGCGCGCTTGCTGTCGATCAGCGGGCACTGGGCCTTGCCCTTGGCCACGTCGGCGAGGAAGGCGGCCTTCACGTAGGCGGCCGGATCGACACCGGGCGCGACCCGCTCCGTGAGCAGGTCCAGCAAGAAGGCTTCCTCGCCCTTGGGCGGGGCCTTGAGCAGACCTACGAGGCTTTCGACCTGCGCAGCATCCAGCGGCAGCGGCGGGATGCCTTGCTTGGCGCGTTCGGCAGCGTGTTCACGGTAGGCAACGAGCATGGAGACTCCTGAATTGGGAAGAAGGGGGATCGGCACCGAAGGTAACAAACCCTGATGAATGCGTAAAATGGATATTTTGCATGCTTATCATGCGATAATTGCATGCATGGATCTCTTGCTGATGCGCTCGCTGCTGGCCGTGGCCGATCACGGCGTCATCACCGATGCGGCAGGCCGGATCGGCATCTCCCAGCCGGCGCTGTCGCGCCGGCTGCAGTTGCTCGAAGAACACATGGGGGCCAGCCTGTTCGTGCGCTCGCGCAACGGGGTCACCCTGACCGAGCTGGGCCGCCTGGTCGAGGCCGAGGCCCGTGTGCTGGTCGGCCGCTACGACAGCCTGCGCCAGCGGATCGACGCCTACCTCAATCTGTCCGACGGCATCGTGCGCATCGGCGGCGGCGCGACCGCGGTGTCGTTCCTGCTGCCGGCGGCGATTGCCAGTTTTCAGAGCGCACACCGGGATATCCGCTTTCACGTCAAGGAGGCGGGCAGCCGCGAGATCGCCGCCGATGTCGCCAGCGGACAGTTGGAACTGGGGGTCGTGACCTTGCCGGTCCAGACCCGCGACCTGCTGGTCGCCGAGCTGATGACCGACGAAGTCGTGCTCGTGGGCCAGCGCGATCACCCGCTGGTCCGCCAGCGCCGCCGGACCGACATCGAGCGCGACCTGGCCGGCCGGCCCTACGTGGGATTCGAGGGCGGCAGCGCGATCCGCCAGATCATCGACGGCGCGTTACGCGGCGCCGGCATCGAGATGAATGTGGTGATGGAACTGCGCTCGATTCCGGCCATTCTGCGGATGGTCTCGAGTACCGGCTACCTGGCGTTCGTCAGCCGGGCCAGCCTGGCCGGCCAGGCCGATATCGTCGAGATCGCGGTACCCGGCCTGAAGATCGCCCGCCGGCTGGCGGTCGTGCACCGGGCCGACGTGCCGCTGTCACCGGCGGCGCAGGCTTTCTCTACCCACCTGCGTCAGCCGGTGGCGTCTCAGCGCCCGCGGGCTGGCAAACGCTGAGCCTCCGCCCCGGGGCTGGCGATAGCGCCGGCCGCCGCCTGTGCACTCGATGAAGGCGCGTCCACGCCGGCTTCGCCAAGCACGGCAAATCCAAGGCCGATCATGATCAGGGTGAAGAATTTGAGCATGGTGTAAACAGAGAGAAGGGCGGGACAAGGGTCGGACAATGGCGCAAAGTATGCCGCCGGCACAGGCGCGTAATTGCGAACAAAGGTTATTCGCGACGGCGGCGAAGGCCTGCAGGAGACCCCAATGGGCCGGCAACCCTGCATCCACACGCTGGTTGGCCGATGTGACGATTCGTTAATGACCCGCAGCCGTGCCGCGGCGAATGCGGCGACCGCCCGGGTCACGCGTCGTGCAGAGTGAAATCTGCCGACAAACCGGTGCCCGGCCGCTCGGGCGAGGTTCAGCCGGCCGCCTCGAGCACCGCGTCGGCAATGGCCAGGCTGGCGGTCAGGCCCGGCGACTCGATGCCGAACAGGTGGATCACCTGGCCGCGGCCGGCGCCCAGCGAATCGATCCGGAAATCGAGCTGGTCAGCCCCGTCGACACGGATGCGCGGACGCATCCCCGAGTAGTCGGGCGCCAGCGAATCATCGGGCAGGCCGGGCCAGTAACGGCGAATGGCCCCGTAGAAACGTTGTGCGCGCGCCGGGTCGACCGCGTAGTCGAAGCGCTCGGTCGGCTCGACATCCGGACCAAAACGCGCCTGCCCACCCATGTCCAGCGTCAGGTGCACGCCCAGGCCGCCGGGTTCGGGCACCGGGTAGACCAGCCGGGTGAACGGCGCCCGGCCCATGTACTTGAAGTAGTTGCCCTTCGAGTGAAAGGCCTGCGGCCAGTCCGGGCGCGTCCCGCCGGTGACGGCGTCATCGATCCGGCTGGCCGCCGCCAGCGACACCGCGCCGTGGCCGGCCGAATTGACCAGCAGCTCGCAGGCGATCTCGAACGACTCGCCATCGGGCCGGCCGCGCTCGACCTGGGTCTGGACCAGCACCCTGACGGCATCGGCGCCCTGCTCGATCTGGACGGCCCGCGAACACAGCGCGAGCGAGGCGCCGTGGCGCTCGGCATCGCCGAGCAGCGACAACATCAGCGCGTGGCTGTCGATGATGCCGGTCGAGGGGGACCAGAGCGCCGCCGTACAGGCCAGCGCGGGCTCCATCTGCCGGACCTGGTCGGCGCCCAGCCATTGCAGGTCGTCGACCCCGTTGGCCATCGCCCGTGTACGGATGGTTTCGAGTACCGGCTCCTGGTCGGCGGAGGTGGCCACGATGAGCTTGCCCGAGCGCCGATGCGGTACCTGCGCCGTCTCGCACCACTGGTAGAGCTGCTGCTTGCCCGTCACGCAGTAGCGCGCCTTGAGCGAACCGGCCGCGTAATAGATGCCGGCGTGGATGACTTCGGAGTTGCGCGAACTGGTCTGGGTGCCGATCGCCGGCTCGGCTTCGACGATCACGACCTCGCGCCCCTGCCTGGCCAGCGCCCGGGCCACCGCCAGTCCCACCACCCCCGCGCCGATCACGACAGCGTCAATCCGTTCCATCTGCTTCGCCCCGCCCTGCCTGTCGCTGTTTGCGCTTACGGCTCGATGACGCCATGGCGCACGGCCATCAGCGTCATCTCGGCCTGGTTGCCGACGCCAAGCTTTTGCTTGACGTTGTAAAGATGCGTTCCGACCGTGGACGGGGACAGGCTCAGGGTTGCCGCGATCTGGTTCACACTCTGGCCCTTGGCCAGCTTGGAGAACACCTCGAACTCGCGCTCGGACAATCGGGCAATCGGGTTTTCCTGCCCGCTGAGGTCGGCCATCGCCATGCGCTGGGCCACGCCTGGATCGATCACCCGCTTGCCGGCTGCGATCTGCACCAGCGCATCGAGCAGGGTTTCGGGTGCCTGGTTCTTGGTCAGGTAGCCCAGCGCGCCGGCCTGCAACGCCCGGCGCGGATGGCTGAGGTCCTCGTGCGCGGACAACGCCAGGATCCGGGCCCGGCGATCGCGCTGGACGATGCGCTTGATCGCTTCGAGACCGCCGATGCCGGGCATCGCGATGTCGATCATCACCACGTCGGGCTGCGACTCGACATAGCGCAGGTAGGCATTCTCGCCGCTGTCCGCCTCGGCCACCACCTCGAACTGACTATCGCCGGCCAGCAGCAGCCGAAAACCGGTGCGCACCAACGCATGGTCATCGGCAATCAGGACCCGCAGGCGGTTCATCCGGCCGCTGCCTGGGGCTCGGCATCCGGCGCCGGCAACGGCAGGCGTGCGCGCACCAGCACCCCGCCCTGCCGGCTGCGGCCCAGTTCGAGCCGGCCACCGGCGCTCGCCACCCGCTCGCGCATGCCGGCCAGGCCGAAGCCGCCGCTGGCCAGCATCTGCTCGTCCATGCCCTGGCCGTTGTCCTCGACCTGCAGCACCAACGTGCTCTCGAGCCGGCGCAGGTTGACGTCGATCGCGGTCGCATTCGCATGGCGCAGCGCATTCGTGATCGATTCCTGCGCCACGCGGAACGCGGCGGTGGCCACCGCCGGATCGACCCGTTCCATCTCGGGGCCGATCCGTAAGACAAAGTTCTTGTCGGGAAACTGCAGCCGCAGATCGCTGACCAGGTCGGTCAACGCATCGCCAAGCCCGAACTGGTCGAGCGACACCGGGCGCAGCCGGTTGAGCATCCCACGCACGGCGAGGTGGATGCGATCGGCCGACTCGACGATCAGGCGGGCGGCCTGCGAGATCGCCGGATCACCCTCGTCGACCCGCCGGGCGATCGACACGCCCATGCTCTTGATCGCCGTGACATGCTGGCCCAGTTCATCGTGCAACTCGCGGGCCAGCTCGCTGCTCTCGCGCTCGACCCGCTGGCGATAGACCTCGGACATCTCGCGATGGTTGGCCAGCTCGGCCGCGGTCCGCGCCGTTTCCTCGCGCGCGCTGATGCTCTCCTGAACGCCGACGACCATCCGGTTGAACGCGGCCCCCAACGCGTTGGCCTCGGCCCCGGGAAAGCTGGGCAGGCGGGTTTCGAAGCCGCCGCGCTCGACCTCGGCCAGCGCCTGGCTGATCTGTTTCAGCGGCCGGGTCACCCGTCCGACCAGCCACCAGCTCAACGCGGTGAGCAGGATGAATCCGATGCCGATCGTCAGGACCAGCCGTTTGAATTCGTCCCAGCCATCGAGCACCGCCCGCGAGGCCTCGCTGCTGACCACCAGGCGCCCGCGCGACAGTTCGAAATCGCGCGACTGCGGGACCGGCGCGATCAGCGAGGCGAACCAGGCCGGCGCCTGCTGGCCCGCCTTGTAAGTGCTGTCGGGCGACCGGTAAAGCTCGCGCCCCTGCTCGTCATACAGCACGATGTCATTGGCCCGGACCCGGCCCAGCCGCTCCAGGAACTTGGACATCGCCTCCGGGCCTTCATCTTGGTAGACCTCGTTGACACGCGACAACACCTGCGTGGCCACCCGGCTGGCCGTTTCCATCTCCTCGTTGACGCTCGTGCGCGCGCCGCTGACCTGCTGCCAGATGAGCGCGGCTGCCATCAGGCAGATGATGAGCGTGAGCACGAGGTTGATCTGAACACGCAGACTCATGTGGTGATCCAGTCGGCTTCAAGCCCTTGAAAGTGCCCCTGACCTGGCAAAGCAGTCGGTCGCAGACACGAGTTTACCGGCCATTTCAGCGTGAAACGGATCATGCCCGGCGTGATCGACAAAGCGTAAGCGGGCACCTGGCATCACCTGCCCGAGCCGCCAGGCATTCACCGGCCGGCACACCCAGTCGAGCCGGCCATGCACGATCGCGGTCGGCAGGCTTGCGGCGCACCTTGCCGCCGCCAGCACCGCCGCTTCGTCCAGATCACACAGGCGGTTCAGGTAGGCTGCCTGCAACCGGTACTTGCGCACGCTGGTCTCGGACGCACCCTCGGCGCCCGCGCCGGCCGGCCCGGCGCCCGGCCGGCTGAGCGTGGTTTCCCAGGCGGCCCAGGCCGCCGCCGCGGCCGGCGCACTGTCCGGCGACTCGAGTTGTCGGGTGTATCCGGCCAGGATGTCGGCTGCCCGGGTGCCCCCGACCTGCCCGCTGAAGGCCGCCCAGGCCTCGGGGGCCAGGCCCTGCGCCTGCTCGAAGAACCAGTCCATGTCGGCCCGGCCGGTCAGGAAGATGCCGCGTAACACCAGGCCCAGGCAGTTCGCCGGATGGGCGCCAGCATAGGCCAGCGCCAACGACGAACCCCAGGAGCCGCCAAACACCAGCCAGCGCTCGATGCCCAGGTGGCGGCGGATGCGCTCGATGTCGGCAACCAGCGCCGGGGTGTCGTTGTCCTGACGTTCGCCGTGCGGCTGACTGCGCCCGCTGCCGCGCTGGTCGAACAGCACGATCCGGTATCTGGCCGGGTCGAAGAACTGGCGGTGACGCGGCGAGCAGCCACTGGCCGGGCCGCCGTGCAGGAACAGCACTGGCAGACCGTCAGGCCGGCCGCATTGCTCCAGATGCAGGACATGGGGCGGATCGGTCGCCAGTTGCTCGGTCGCGAAAGGCTCCAGTGGCGGGTAAAGAACGACTTGGGACATCCCTAATTGTGCATGGTGAAATCAGCGCCTCGATCAACTCATGAAAATCATGAGGAACAGATCCAGATTCGCCTGACGCCGGACTGGCGGGCGGGGCGCAGAATGGGCGAGGTTGTATGGTCTGGTGAAGCAGGCGGCCGATGTTACGGCATTCGTGCCTGCCCCCTGCCCGATCGCCGGCCCCCCGACCGTCCCACGGCAAATCCAAGGAGACCCGTATGAAGTGGCAGACCCCGGCAGTGACCGAGTTTCGTTTCGGCTTTGAAATCACGATGTACATCGCCAACCGCTGACCAGCGCTGGTGACGGGGGGCTTCGGCCCGCCCCGGCGTAGTCCCCCTGGCGGAGCATCTCGTTGAAAGTACGCGTCCTAGGTTCGGCGGCCGGCGGGGGTTTTCCGCAGTGGAACTGCAACTGCCCGATGTGCGCCGGCTTTCGGGCTGGCACGATCAACGCCAGGCCGCACCCAGTCCTCGATCGCCGTCAGCAGCGACGGCTGGACCGGGTGTTGTTCAATGCCTCGCCGGACATCCTGCAACAGGTGCGCGAATTTCCCGAGCTGCAGCCGGCCCGGGCGCTGCGCGATACCGGCATCGCGTCGATCGTGCTGATGGACGCCCAGATCGACCACACGACCGGGCTCTACATGCTGCGCGAGCACCAGCACCGGCACCAGCTCTGGTGCACCGCCGCGGTTCGTGAAGACCTCTCGCAGGGAAACCCGCTGTTCCGGGTGCTCGAACATTACTGCGGCATCGACTGGCATGAACTGCCGCTCGATGGGCGTGCCGTCGCCATCGAGGGCGCCGCCGGCATCGCGTTCACCCCGCTGGCGCTGATCAGCAACGCCCCGCCGTATTCGCCCCACCGTGACAAGCCGGTACCGGGCGACACGGTCGGCATGCTGATCCACGATCAGGCCAGCGGGCGCAAGCTCTTTTATGCGCCCGGCCTGGGCCAGATGGAAGACCCGGTCTGGACCGCGATGCAGCAGGCCGACTGCGTGCTCATCGATGGCACGATGTGGACCGATGACGAGATGATCCAGCGCGGTGCTTCGACAAAGACCGCGCTGTCGATGGGGCACCTGCCCCAGAGTGGTCCGGGCGGCATGATCGAATGGCTGGACCGGCTGCCGGCCTCGACCCGCAAGGTGCTCATCCATATCAACAACACCAACCCGATTCTCGACGAAGCCAGCCCGCAACGGCGCGAGTTGGCCGAACACGGCATCGAGGTTGCTCACGACGGCCTGCTCATCGAACCCTGACGACTGGCCACCAACCCCGGCAATCCACCCCGAGCCGCCCGCTCCCCGCCCATGACCCCAGAGCCCACTTCCCCATCCTCCACTGCAACAAGCCCCGCGCAGCCGCCATGGGATGCCGCCCGGTTCGAAGCCCGCTTGCGCGAGCAGGGCAAGGCCTATCACATCCACCATCCGTTCAATGTGCTGCTCAACACCGGCAAGGCCACGCCCGAGCAGATTCGCGGCTGGGTGGCCAACCGGTTCTATTACCAGGTGTCGATTCCCATCAAGGATGCCGCGGTGATGGCCAACTGCGACGATCGGGCAGTGCGCCGTGAATGGATCAAGCGGATGCTCGACCACGACGGCTATGACCTGGGCGGCCAGCAGGACGAGGGCGGCATCGAGGCCTGGATCCGGCTGGGCCTGGCGGTGGGCCTGACCCGCGACGAGGTGACCGACCTTCGCCACGTGATCCCCGGCGTGCGTTTCGCGGTGGATGCGTACGTGAACTTCGCGCGCCAACGACCCTGGCAGGAGTCGGTCTGCGCGTCGCTGACCGAATTATTCGCCCCGGCAATCCACAAGCAACGGCTGGCCACCTGGCCCGAGCACTATCCGTGGATCGACAGCGAGGGGCTGCAGTACTTTCGCAACCGGGTAAGCCAGGCCCGCCGCGACGTCGACCACGGACTGGCTATCACGCTCGCGCATTTCAACACCCGTGCGTTGCAGAACCGCGCGCTGCAGATCCTGCGATTCAAGTTGGACATCCTCTGGCAGATGAACGACGCGATGGCGTTGCGCTATGACCCGCGCTGATCCGCCGCCCATCGGGCCCGACAGCACGCCGGCGATCTCGCCGGTGTTCCGCCTGCAGTTCGAGCCGGCCCAGGATGCGTGGGTCTTGCTGTTTCCGGAAGGCATGCTCAAGCTCAACCAGAGTGCCGCCGAGATCCTGCGTCGTTGTGACGGCCGACAACCGGTGTCGGCGATCACCGCCGACCTGGAGAGGGCTTTCGAGCAACAAGGCCTGCTCGACGATGTGCTCGCCTTCCTGGCGATGGCGCGAAAGGAGCGCTGGATCACCGTGACCGACCCGGGAGCGTCAGGTGGGTAACGCCCGGACGCCGGCAGCGAGCCCGACGGAACGCCCCGGTCCGCCGCTCTGGCTGCTGGCCGAACTCACCTACCGGTGCCCGCTGCACTGCGTGTTCTGCTACAACCCGGTCGACTTCGCCCGGCACGACAGCGAGTTGGACACCGACGGCTGGCTGCGGGTGCTGCAACAGGCGCGCGCGCTGGGCAGCGTGCAGTGCGGCTTCTCGGGTGGCGAGCCGATGGTCCGCGACGACCTCGAAACGCTGGTGGGCGAAGCGCACCGGCTCGGTTTTTACACGAACCTGCTGACTTCCGGCGTCGGCCTGAATGCCGCCCGGGCCCGCGACCTGAAGGACGCCGGCCTGGCCCACGTGCAGTTGTCTTTCCAGGATTCGACCCGCGAGTTGAACGACTTCCTGTCCAACACCAAGACCTTCCGGCTCAAGCAAAATGTCGCGGCCCTGATCAAAGACCACGACTGGCCGATGGTGCTCAACTGCGTGATCCACCGACTGAACATCGACTACATCGACAAGATCATCGACCTGGCGCTCGAACTGGGCGCCGAGTACCTCGAGCTGGCCAACACCCAGTTCTACTCGTGGGCAAAGGTCAACCAGCAGCACCTGTTACCTTCGCGCCAACAACTCGAGCGGGCCGAACGCGTCACCAACGAGTACCGGCAGCGCCACGGCGAGCGGCTGCGGATCTTTTTCGTCGTGCCCGACTACTACGAAAAGCGCCCGAAGAAATGCATGAACGGCTGGGGCAACGTGTTCCTGACGGTGACCCCGGATGGCACCGCGCTGCCCTGCCATACCGCGGCGATGCTGCCCGGGCTGAGCTTTCCGAATGTGCGCGAGCACTCCGTCGAGCATGTCTGGTACGACTCCGAGGCCTTCAACCGATACCGTGGCCGGGGCTGGATGAAGGAGCCCTGCCGATCCTGCCCGGAGCAGGACAAAGACCTCGGCGGCTGCCGCTGCCAGGCCTTCATGCTGGCCGGCGACCCGGCGGCGGCCGACCCGGTCTGCGACAAGTCGCCGCACCGGCCGGTGGTCGATGCGGCGGTACGCGAGGCCCAGATACCGGACAGCGAACGCACCGTCGTCAGGCCACTGGTCTTTCGCGACCCGCGCGCCTCCCGGGCACTGAGCGCCGATCCGGGATCGGTCCGATGACAAGAGTAGACTCGGCTTCCCTCTTGCTTTCGGAGCCCCGGTTTCATGGCCCTGCTGATCCTTGCCCGCCATGCCCAAGCCTCGTTCGGCGCGGCCAACTACGATGAACTGTCCGATCTGGGCCGACAGCAGGCCCGCTGGCTGGGCGAGCACCTTCGCACCCGCAACCTGACGCTGCACAGCGTGCATGCCGGCAGCCTGGTGCGCCAGCAGGACACCGCCCGCGAAGTGCTCCAGGCAATGGGCATGTCCCACCTGCCGGTGGCCACCGATCCCGGCTTCAACGAATACCACGCCGAACCGCTGGTCCGCGCGCATCTGGGCATCACCAACGTGCGCGAGCTGCAAAAGACCGACTACAAGAAGTACTGGCGGCTGTTTCGCGAGGCGATGCAGGCCTGGGCCGCCGATGAACTGGCCAACGTCCCCGAGACCTGGACGCAGTTCGGCGAGCGCATGCACCGCGCGATGCGCAAGGCCACCGAGGGGGCGGACCGCGATGACGTGGTGCTGGTGGTCTCCTCGGGCGGGGCGATCAGCCGCGGCATCGCCGACCTTTTGCAGGCGCCGCCGGCCACCGCGATCGAGCTGAACATGCAGCTGCGCAACACGGCGTTTTGCGAACTGATCGTCGGGCAGCGTGCGATCCGGCTGGTTTCCTTCAACGCGATGCCCCACCTGGATACCGCCGAACGGCGGGATCGGATCACCGCGGCGTGAGCGAAGCGCTGACCCCGCGGCAACGTAGCCGCGGGCTGACGGCGTTGATGAGTTCGACCGTCGTGTCGCTCAGCGGCCAGTTCATGGTGACGCCGTTGCTGGTCTTTCTGCTGAGCGAGCGGCAGGTCCCGGTGTCGATCATCGGCCTGTTCTCGGCTGCGTCCTGGCTGGGCATCCTGTGCACCACGCCGTGGGCTGCGCAGATCGTTGCACGAATCGGCTACCGACAGGCGTTGTTGCTGTCGCTGGCACTGCCCTGCCTCACGCTGTCGGGCATTGCGCTGACGCACGACATCCTGCTTTGGGCGGTGCTCAATTTCATCGGCGGTGCCGCGATGTCGTTGCGCTGGATCGTTGGCGAGGCCTGCGTCGCCGAACTCGCTCCGCCGCACCGGCGCGGCCGCATCGTCGGCCTTTACCAGACCCTGCTGGGCGCATCGTTCGTGCTGGCCCCGGCACTGCTGGCCTGGATGGGCCCGACCCATCCGCTGGCGCCGTGGACGGCGGTCGGGGCGCTGGCGCTGGGCGTCGTCCTGACCCTGTTCGTGCCGCCGCTGCCGGTGGCGGCCGACCAGAGTGCCCATGCCGGCCTCGGGGGACTCTGGATGGCGGCGCGCGCAATGCCCGCCGTCGTGATGGCGGGCATGTTCGGCGGGTTCTTCGAGATCGGCATCGCCAGCCTGCTGCCGGCCTATGGTCTGGCGGTCGGCTTCGCTGGCGCCGCGGCGCTGCTGGTCTCGGCCAGCGGTCTGGGCAGCCTGCTGGTGATGCTGCCACTGGGCGAGGCCACCGACCGCTACAGCGCCCGCACCGTCATGCATGTTCCTCTGCGCGGCAATCACGCTGCTGGCCGCACCGGTCTTTCCGTTGGCGGCGAGCTGGCTCTGGCTTGCCTGGCCGCTGGCGTTCCTGTGGGGAGGTGCGGGCGGCGCGCTGTACACGCTGGCGATGATCAGCCTGGGCCATGCGCATCGCGGCCGCGCGCTGATCAATGCGACCTCGGTGCTGGTGTTGTCCTATACGCTGGGAGGCATGAGCGGCCCGGTGATCAGCGGCTACGCGATCGAGCTGTCGCCGCGCTACGCGCTACCGGCTGCGTTCGCGCTTGCGGCCGCGATTGGCTGGTTCGGCATGTCGCGGGGTCGCTGGCCCGACAAGGCCGGCGGGCACTGACAGGGGTCGGGCATCGCGCTGCGGGCGCGCGACACCGGCGAGCGTCGCCATGACGGACGCGAACTCCTGCTCGGGCACCGGGCGCGAGAACAGATAGCCCTGGAAGCCGTCGCAACCCCATTCGATCAGCGCGTCGAGCTGCGCATCGGTCTCGACCCCTTCGGCCACCATCGACAGGCCCAGGTTGCGCGCCATGCCGATCATCGTGCGCACGATCACCGCGTCGCTCGGGTCGGTGAGGATCTCGTTGGTGAACGTGCGGTCTATCTTCAGTTCGCTGAGCGGCAGATCCTTCAGGTAGGCCATCGACGAGTAACCGGTGCCGAAGTCATCGAGCGAGAAGCCGACGCCGATCGCACGCAACTCGTGCATGCGCGCCGCCGCCTGGTCGGCATGGTCGACCAGCAGGCTCTCGGTCAGTTCCAGCACGAGCCGTGACGGATCGGCCCCGGTCTGGCGCAGCAACTCGGACACCTGGGCGACGAAATCGGCCGCCGGAACTGCCGGGCGCTGACATTCACCGACAACGTGAGCTGTGCCAGATCGGGGTCCTGGGGCTTCACTTCGCGCCAGCTTGCGGCAGGCTTTCCCGCTGAAGCACCCAGCGCCCGAGCGAATGGATGACACCGGTCTCTTCGGCCGGGTGGACGAACTCGAGCGGTGGCACCATGCCCCTGCTGGGATGCATCCAGCGTAGCAGCACCTCGGCGCCACGCGGACGGCCGTGTTGATCGACCTGCACCTGGTAGAACAGGCGGAACTGCTCGTCGTCGAGCGCCCGGCGAAGATCCATCTCCAGGCTCACCCGCCGGTCGCGGATCGTCTGCTGGTTCGGATCGTAAAAGCGCATCGTGTTGCGACCCGCTTCCTTGGCGATCGAGACCGCGGCCTCGGCGTGCGTGATCACCTGGTTGCCATCGCCGGACGAACCATCGAGCAGCACGACCCCGATGCTGGCGGTGATGAACAGGTCGGCCCCATCGATCTGGTAGGGCTGGCGCAGCGAGTCGAGCACGCGCCGGGTTGCCGCCTCTGCGGCACGGCTGGCGGCCTCGCCGCTGGTCTCTTGCTGGTCGAGCACGATCGCGAACTCGTCGCCGGCCAGGCGGGCAACCATGTCGCTGGCCCGGGTGGCGTGCCCCAGCCGTCGGGCCACCTCGCGCAACAGCGCGTCGCCAAATTCGCGCCCGACCGCGGTATTGACCGTGCGAAACGAGTCCAGATCGATCAACAACAGCACGCCCACCTTGCGATGCCGCCGGCAATAGGCGATCGACTGGCCCAGCCGACGCAGCACCAGTTCACGGTTGGGCAGCTGGGTCAGCGTGTCCAGGGTGATCAGGCGCTGGATCACCGCCTCGGCGGCCTTGCGCTCGGTCAGGTCGTGCACGAGCACCAGGGACTGGCGCCGGTCGCGCTCGACCAGCGGGCTGCAATGGCATTCGACCTCGAGCACGCGGCCATCGAGCGTCTGGTGCTTCATCGGGATGGACGCGATCCCGTCGCTGGACGGGGTCGCCAGCAGCCGCCTGAACAAGGCCATCTGGCCAAAGCCCAGGATCGTGCGGGCGGGTCGCCCGGCCAATGAGGTCTGAACGAACCCGTACAGCGCCTGCGCGGCCTTGTTGGCCTCGAGGATCCGCTCGCCGCTTTGGTCGAGCACCAACATCGGCAGCGGCGAGGCGTCGAACATCAACCGGTAACGGGCCTCGCTGCCACGCAGGTTGGCCTCGATGCGCATCGCGAAGTTGATGTCGTGCAGGGTGCCGACGAAGCGCACCGGGTGGCCGGCGATGTCGTAGCGCATGGTGCCACCCGCCTGCACCCAGACCCAGGTATCGACCCGGTGATGGAGCCGGAACCGATACTCGACCACGTGGTCCGCATTGCGCGCGCTGCGGCTTATCTCGCGTACCTGGCCCACGTCATCCGGGTGCACCAACGCATCGAGCGTCGCCGTCGGGCGTAACGGCAGATCGGCCGAGTAGCCCATCAACGCCAGCATGCCGCCCGACACGAAGACGTTGCCGGTCTCGTAATCCACCTCGGTGTAGCCGGCCACCGCCGTGCCCAGCACCAGGTTCAGTTGATCCTGGCGGACTCGCAGGTCACTGTGCATCTGCTCGAGCTCGGTCATATCCTGCACGATGCAGAGCAGGTAGGGCTGAGCGGCACAGCGAACCGGCGAAGCGCTCAGGCGCACCGCGAGCGTTGCGCCGCTGGCCAGCCTGTGCCGGGTGTCCATCGTGCAGCCGACCGACGCGGCTTTCTGGCGGAACCGCAGTACCGCCGACGCGGCCTGGGTGTCCAGGCCATCGATCGACATCTGGCCCAGCGTCGCCGCGTCGCGCCCGTACAGCACGATCGCGGCAGCGTTCAGTCGTCGGATCCTGCCGTTCTGCGGATCGACCAGCAGCATGGGCGTGACATGGTCCTGCAGTGGCGCCATCAAAGCATCCACGGCCGCGGCGGCAGCATCTTCGGCAACGGTCGGCCCATTGCCACTCGTGACCAGGACGTGTTTCGGATCGCTCACGCGCAAACCCATGATGCAGAAGTGCCTAGGTTCGCTTTAACCGGCCGGTGCCGATCGGAGGATCAGGCCGGGCATCACGCGGGTGTTCGACGCGACCGACGTCGGTCGGCGTCCGTCGACGCCGGTCAGTCCGCCAAGGTCGAGCGGATCTGTACCTCGGCATGCAGGGTCTTGTGTACCGGGCACTTGTCGGCGATCGCCAGCAGCGCTTCGCGCTGCTCACTCGACAGGTCACCCTCGAGGTGGATCACGCGATCGATCCGGTCGATCCGGCCCTCGGCGGTCTCGCAGCTGTCGCAGTCGGTGGCGTGGATCTTTTCGTGGTGCAGATCGACGGTCACCCGCTCGAGTGGCCACTTGCGCCGCTGCGCGACCATCCGGATCGTCATCGCCGTACAGGTCCCAAGGCCCGCCTGCAACAGTTCGTAGGGCGTCATGCCCAGATCGGTGCCACCCACCGCTTCGGGCTCGTCGGCCAGCAGGTGGTGCGATCTGGCGGTCACCGTGTTGGCAAACAGGCCGGTCCCCCGCTCGCGTACCCGCACGAAACCTTCGGGCGGTGGCGCCGCGGCGTCGTGCGCCGCCGTCGGCAGCTCGCCAACGTAGCGGCTTGCCCAGGCGCCAATCACCTGCGCCGCGTAGCGGGCGTCGGCCTCGCGGGTCAGCAAGTGGTCGGCGTCGTCCAGCGACACGAACGACTTGGGATGCAGCGCCGCCTCGAAGATGCGCCGTGCGTTGTCGATGCCGACGATCCGATCGATCGGCGAATGCAGCACCAGCAGCGCCCGGCCCAGATCGTGGATCCGCTGCTGCTGCGGCTGGCTGCCCAGATCGTCGACGAACTGGCGGGTGATGCGAAACGGCCGCCCGGCCAGTTTCACCTCGCTCTCGCCGTCGCGCTCGATCACCTCCAGCGAACCGGCGAACTGGTCGCGCACATGGCCCGGATCGAACGGCGCGCCAAGCGTGACCACCGCCTCGCATGCGGCGATACCCGAGGCCGCCGCGAGAACCGCCGCCCCGCCCAGCGAATGGCCGATCAGCAGCGCCGGCGCCCCATGTTCACGCCCCAGCCAATCGGCTGCTGCCAGCAGGTCATCGATGTTCGACGTGAAGTTCGTGTTGCCGAAGTCGCCGCCGCTACCCCCGAGGCCGGTGAAGTCGAATCGCAACACGCCGAACCCCTGTTCGGCCAGCGCCCGCGAGATGTAGGCGGCCGCCTTGCTTTCCTTGGAGCAGGTGAAGCAGTGAGCAAAGACCGCAAACCGCCGCGGCGCGTTGTCGGGCAGATCGAGGCGCGCGGCCAGGGCCACGCCCTGGCTGCCGGGAAACTCGATTCGCTGACTACTGGGGGATTTCATGATGTCTCCTGGTGGCATCGCGTGGCACGCACGCCTGATTCCCGAGCCTGCCCGGGGAATCGGGCCCTGCTGTTGGACCTTGTTCGTCGGCGGACCTTACCGCAACCGCGGCGACGCCGCCGTCACTCAGGTATCGCGCTCGATCGCGTCCAGTCGGCGCCCGAGGTCGGAGATATCGGCCTGCAGGCGCTCGAATGCCTCGCGCCCTGCCAGGGGCAGCGAGCCGTCGGCCGTCGCCTGGGCCGCCACCCGCGCCGCCTGGCGGCCGATCCGCGCGCCGGCGTCGCGCAGTGCCGTGTCGGCCCCGGCCACCGCTTTCGCCACCCGCCGGGCGGGCACGTCGCCGATCCAGCGACTCAGGTCGTCCTCGGCATCCCAGCGCAGATCGAGGATCAGTTCGCCCAGCAGGCCGGCCAGTAGCACGTCGCCCTCGACGCGCAGGTGGGGCGCCAGCGCCGCCGGCCCATCGCGCAGCAGATCGGCCAGTGCGGTCACCGACGGTTTGAGCAGCAGCTGGACATCGGGCTCGCCCGGCTCGGCCGGGGCGAGCGTTCCCTGCTCGGTGATGCGCAGCCAGATCACCTGGAGGCGGCCCGGCACCGGCACCGGGCCGGACTCCATGCCCACACGCACCAGCCGGCCCGGGTGGGCCCGCAGCCGGCGCCTGGCGTTGGGATGCTGACCCAGCAGATGGTCAAAGGCGGCCACGAGGGCCGCCAGGGGGGACAACGAGGCCAAGGATCAGGCCTGTTCGATACCTGCCAGCGTCCAGCCGCCGCCGGCCAGCGGCTTGGTGAGCGTCCAGATCTCGTCGAACGGCTCGGCCGCCGCGCCTTCGCTTTCGCGGATCATCCCGTGAAAACGCACCGCTGCCACGTGCTCGTCGGGCTGCGACGTCACGCCGACCAGGTCGGCATTGAGCGTGACCACATCGGTCTGGTTGGGCGTATCACCACGCTCGCCGATCTCGAGCTTGAGCTCGGCGAACATCTCGGGCGTGGTGAATTCGCGCAAGTCCTTGAGGTCGCCGGCATCGTAGACGGCCTGTAGGCGCACGAACTGCACCTTGGCCTGGCGCAGGAAGCCATCGACGTCGAAGCCGGCCGGCACATCAGGGCCCGCGTCGATCGTCGCCGCGGTGGCGGCGCCGCCGCCCATCGCAGCCATCGGCGCTCCGCCGGCGGCCGGCTGACCCATGTCGCGGTTCAGGGCCGGGGCCCGTGCGCCCGCACCAGCCGGCTGCAAACCACCGCTGGCTGGCGCCTTCGGGCCGAAGCGGCTCATCAGGAAACGCACCAGGAACAGGCCGCCCACCACCAGCAGCGCGATGGTGATCAGGTTGGCCAGTTCCTCGCCAAAGCCCAGGGCGCTGGCCAGCGCGGCAATGCCCAGGCCCGCGGCCAGGCCGGCGATCGGGCCCATCATGCCGCCACGGCGGGCGCCGCCGGCAGCGGCTGCCGCGCCGTTGGGCGCGCCAGACGACGCACCCTGCGTGGGTTTCTGGGCCGGTGTGCGATTGAACAACGAACCTGAGGACTTGCCGAACGACTTGCCACCGCCCATGCGGCGGGCCTCGGC
The DNA here is from genome assembly GCA_041396665.1 of Burkholderiaceae bacterium. GTDB lineage: Bacteria > Pseudomonadota > Gammaproteobacteria > Burkholderiales > Burkholderiaceae_E > JAUIAI01. The sequence goes on along the minus strand of JAWKYE010000012.1, from coordinate 43,401 downwards.
GTCCGGGGCGACAAGCACCAGCGTGGTGATCGTCGCCAGCATGAGGACGAACAATCGAATGAAACGGGACATGCGGAACTCCTGTTAGGGAAAAAAGACACTGCCGGCCAAGTTACTCCAGAACCACGCCCTCGTGCAATGCGACCACGCCTGCGGAAAGGTTCGAGAAAACCACATGATCGAAGCCTGCCTCTACGAGCATGTCGCTCAAAGTGGATTGATCAGGATGCATCCGGATCGACTCGGCCAGGTAGCGGTAGCTGTCTGCGTCCTGGGTCACGAGTTTGCCGACGCGCGGCAGAACCTCGAATGAATAGGTGTCGTAAAGGCGGGCCAGTGACGGGTGCACCCGGGAGAACTCGAGCACCAGCAGCTTGCCACCAGGGCGCAGCACGCGCCGCATCTCGGCCAGCGCGGCCGCTTTGTCGGTCATGTTGCGCAGCCCGAAAGCCACGCAGACTCGGTCGAAATACCGATCCGGAAAGGGCAGTTTCTCGGCATCGCACAAGGCGGCCGGCTGAATCAGGCCGTCGTCGATCATGCGATCGCGCCCGATGCGCAGCATCGAGGCATTGATGTCGGTCAGCCACACCTCGCCGGTGGGCCCGACCTTGCGCGCGAAGCCGCGGGCCAGGTCGGCGGTGCCACCGGCAACATCGAGCACCCGCATACCCGGTCGCACCGCGGCGCGCGCCAGTGTGAACCGCTTCCAGACGCGGTGCAGGCCCGCCGACATCAGGTCGTTCATCAGGTCGTAGCGGGCAGCGACCGAATGAAAGACGTCTTCGACGCGGCGCGCCTTGTCGGCCAGGCCGACCTGCTCGTATCCGAAATGGGTGGTCTGGGATGCGTTCATGGGTTCAGGTGCGGTCGCGCGTCACCGCGCGCGCCTTCAGGCCGCCGGCGGGCGGTGCCGGATCGGCCGCGGGGTTGGCCGCCGCCGGCGCCGCGGGAGCACCGCCATCGGGATCGCGCGATGCACCGGCCGCCTTCAGCCGGGCCAGGTAGTCGGCCCAGAGCGCCTCTTGTTCGACCCCCAGCCGGTACAGGTAGTCCCACGAGAAGATACCGGTCGAATGGCCGTCGTCGAAATGGGGCTGGATCGCGTAATTACCGACCGGATCGACCCCGCGCAGACCGACCAGGCGCTTGCCCGTCTGCAGGGTTTCCTGCCCGGGACCGTGGCCGCGCACCTCGGCCGACGGCGACTGGATCCGCAGGAATTCGAAGGGCAGCCGGAACTGGCGGCCATCGTCGAAAGCCACTTCCAGTACCCGGGACACCTGGTGAACGACGATATTCACCGGTACCGGGTCATTTTTCTTGAGTCCGCTCATGCGCGGATCATAGCTGATCGCGGCCGTGGGCCGGCGTTGCGCCGGCTGCCGGCAGGGGCTTGCCGGCAGGTCCGCGTCGGACCGCCTCGACCGTCGGGCGAGCTGCGCCGTCAGGCGGCGCGCTGCGGGCTCAGAAGCGGCCCGAACCGCAGGCCCGCACCCGAAAGCGTTCGTAGCCCGGCCCGGCACCACTGCGCGCCAGGACATCGATCGTCAGGTCGGCACGGTCGCGCCGCAGGCGCAGCCTTGCGCCGTCCTGCAGCCGGCCGCCCGGCGCAAACATCGTGGCTTCGCGATCGTCGCCCGAACCGGCGGTCATCAGGAAGCCGTCGGCCCCGCCGGCTTCGCCGCCATCGACGATACCCACCGGCTCGGACACGCCGGGCATCGTCTGCACCCCGATACGATGGCTGCTGGGACCACCGCCCAGCAACTGGCCCACCGACCGGATCAACGCCAGCTGTAGGCGACCCGGACCACCGCCACCGGCGGCCTGGCCCGCATCGGCCATCAGCGCCACAAGCCCGTCGCGCGCCGGCGACGGCAGCGGGCTGCGCCGGTCCAACAGCAGTCGATCACCGTCGGTCGATGTCCAGCTGGCCCGTTCGGCCCGTGCGAACAAGGCGGCCAGCGCCGCACTGTCCGACTGCCGCGACGGGCGCGGCGTGTGCTCGTACTCGCCCCAGGAATAGGCCGCCCCGTCCTGACCCGAGCGGCGCGCCGCCTGCAGGTAGGGGCCGGGCAGGCCCAGGCACAGGCGTACCTCGCGCCCATCGGCCGGCTGGGGTCCGCGACGAGGCCCGGGCGTTGTCCAGGCTCGTTCCAGGGCCGCCAGGGCCGCCTGGGACAGCGCCGATGCCGTGTCCGCGTCGGCGCGGTGAGGTTCGCGCGCCAGCGACTTGGTCAGCCGGTGGGTGTCCAGGCGCACGTGGCAGCCGGCATCCAGCACCAACGTCGGACCGTACGGGTTGGCACGCGGCGCCACGCCGAAGTCGATCCGGAACCCGACCCGGTGTGCCCATCGCCGGCAGACTGCATCGATCTGCAACGCCTGGCCCGGCAGGGCATCGATGCTGGCGGCCAGTTGCAGCAGGAACGGGTGAATGAACAAGGCTCGCGCATTGCACGGGCGCAGCCGCGTCAGCGGATCGCGCAGATTCACGTCGAGGTAGGTCGTATCGCGCATCCGGCTGCCCAGCCTGGCCAGGTCGAGCCAGTGCTCGGTGGACACGACCACCTGGGCGCGCAGCAGCCCGGCGACCCGTCGCGACTGCGCATCCAGCGCCCGCGCGAGCGGCAGCACGCTGCGCAGACTATTACCCGCGCGTTCGATCACCCGGTGCATCGCCAGCGCCACGTCCATCTGGCGGTGCAGCACGCTGTACAGCTGGGCCAGATGCTCGAGCGTGATGTCGGCCGCCTGCACCGAAGCCTGCATCTGGGCGTCCAATGGCAGGCTGGTCAGCGCGGCAAGCTCGAACACCCGCTCGGCCTCGACCACCGCCACCCGGCGCACTTCTTCGAGCATCTTGAGCACCGTGTTGGGCGACCCGTCGTGGCGGCCCAGGCGCAACAACAACGGCGTCATCGCCGACAGTCGCTCCTGACTGCCCGACAGGCCCAGCACCGTCCGTTGCAACCATTGCGCGCAATGCGCGGCATGTCGAATCCGGTCCAGCTCCATACGGCACGCCCTTGCAGCAAATCGAAAGAAGTAACGATTTGTAAGCATCATCGGTGCTGTCCGGGGCGAACACCAGCACCGGGCGGACGGGATGGGCTATTGGACCGACAGCCGGTCGATCGGGCGGCCGCGAGCGGTGCGCGCCAGGCGGCGAACGGTCAGTGTGGCGCGAACGCCTTTTGCAACGCCGACCGGTAACGCGCAACGGCCGGTTCGCCCGGCAGCTTGGTGGCGGCGCGTTGCGCGGCGGCCCAGACCGGGGCCGGGAAACGCGCATCGGTGCGGTAGCGCGGGATCACGTGCCAGTGCAGGTGATCGACCTGGTTGCCCAGGCTGGCCAGATTGACCTTGTCGGGCGCCAGCGTGTCCCGCATCACCTGCTCGACCCCGAACACGATCTCCATCAACGCCAGACGGTCTGCCCGTGGCAGGTCGGTCATCTCGCGAACGTGCGCCTGCAGGACCACCCGGGTGAACCCGGGCGTATCGGGTTCGTCGGGCAGAATGATCCGGCAATCGCGTAGTTGCACGACCAGCGCGCCGCCCGGCTCGCGGCAGAGTTCGCACGACGGCGTGCCGGCGGTATTCAATGCAGCGTGTACGCGTGAAACGCACTGACGCAGGGCTGGGCGCCCGACACGTGCATCCGGCGCGAGCGCAGGTCCATGATCACGCCGACCACGGTCTCGATGGCGGCCGGCGCCGGCATTGCCGGATTCGGAAAACGGCAGACCGAATCGAAGCCGGCACTGGTGTCCGAGAGCAACGCAGCCGCCGAGACCATGTCGGACACTTCGTGGATCCGCGCCCGGGCTACCGACAGGCGCTCGACGGTCGACAGGTTGCCGGCCAGGTTGGCCTCTTCGGGCGCGAGGTCGGCATGCAGGAAGTGATTGGTGTGACAGAGCACGTCGCCGTCCGGTTCGATCATCCGGGCACCCTTGGGCGATGCCTCGAGGCTGCCCACCGCGCCCCCGGCATCGGCCATCAGGATGTTGCTCGAACCCGCGTAGGCCAGGCCCAGTGCCAGTTCGCGGGCCTCGCCCAGGTCACGGCAATCGAGCAGGCCGCGCAACAACATGTGCACCGGCATGCCTGCCTGGCTGCCGTCGCGTTGCGAGCGCAGGATATTGAGCGTGACGCCCAGGCCATGCTCGTTCAAGCCGATCTTGGCCAGCATGCCGGCCTCGGCCACCGTCAGGTAGGCCGGCCCGTCGTCGGGGTGCGCCTCGATCAGGACCAGCGCTTCGCGCTGGCTGCCGATCCAGTCCCAATTCTGGGCAAGCAGCGCCGAACCGGACACGGCGAACGCGGTGCACTCGTTGGCATAGGCATCGAGCGCGCCGGCGCTGGCGATCGCCAGGTAGTTGGGCGGCAGGATCTCGGTGCGGCTGTTGAGCGCCAGCAACGACGCGAAGTCGACCCCGCTGCCTTCGGACAGGCCGCGCAACTCGTCGAGCAGGTGCGGGAAAGTGCGCTCGATCACCGCTTCGTAAGGGGCGGCCATCGCCTGCGCCTGCGCCCAACTGATGCCGCAGGTCTCGAACATGCCCCGGTAACTGTCGAGCGAGCGATGGATCCGCTTTTGCATGGCATCGCCATAAGTACGCCCACGCGCACGGGCATCGCCCTTGAGCACCAGCGTGGGCGGCGGCATCGCCCGGCGGGCATTGGCGAGAACGGCGGGGTCGACTTGTTCGGTGATATCCATCGGGGATCGGCTCCTGTATCCAACCCGCATTATCCCCGATCCTGCGTGCCGGTGGCCAGGCCAACCTGGTCCTGGCGCGCCACGGCGCGTGCAGCCTGTGAATCCCGGCTGTTCCATAATGCAGCCGGTGATTTGGCCGACCTTGCCGACGCGGTTAGCATCGGGCCGAGACCGCAGGCTGCCAGGCGGCCGCTGCCCCCGATGGAGACCCCCATGTCAAACCCGTCCCCCTTCCCCGCGATCGTCGACCCGACCCAGGTAGGCGTTGTCTGGCCTTTTGCCCATCCCGGTAGCGATCCGGTGCTCTACGGGCATGTCGACCTCAGTCCGCGCGGCGCCTTCGAGGTGCGCAGCGCGCAGACCTTTACGATGACCTACACGGTCGGACGGCACGGTATCGACGACACTTTCGGCAGCATCCGGGTGGTTTCCGGTTTTTCGGCGACTGGGGCTCGCTGCAGACGACACGGCCGGCCGACCATGGCTATGTCACCGCAACCTGCAGCGGCACCGGCAAGATTGCGCTGACCTTCGACAAGACCGGGCACCAGCGGCCGTACTTCAGGCGCTCACCGCCCGTCTGCAGAGGCTTTCTGCGCGAGGCGATGTCATCAAGATCGTGTTCGGCGACCCGAGTGGCGGCTTCGCCGGGGATGAAGCTGCAGACCTTTTGCGAATCAGCGTTCGAGTTCAAGGTGCTGGCCGACGTCTGCGCAGTGGGCCACTACGTGCCGCTCACCGAGACGCCGGCGATCTCGGTCGTGCCGGGCAGGCTCCTAGCTGGCGCGCGGTGCTGCCCACGCTGCGCCGGCCTGGCGAAAACTTCCAGCTCGGCCTCAAGTGCGAGGATGACTGGGGCAACCCGAGCGACGAGTAGGCGCCCAATTGCGGCTGGTCCCCACCCGGCCGGTCCAGGCCTGCCGGCCACGGCGTCGTTCGAGACGGGCACCCGCGGCATCTGCCTGGAATCGCTGAGGGTCGACAGGCGGGCCGTTGCACGTCGATGTCTACGAAGGCGACACCTGGCTGTGCCCGCGCGGGCCCGTTGTTGATCGAAAACGGCCCGTTCTCAGGCTACTGGGCCGACATGCATGGCCAGAGCGGCGAGTCGATCGGCATCGGCACGGCGCGCGAAGTACTTCCACTTTGCCCGTAACCTGTCGTTCCTGGATGCCGCAGCCACCAGGCCAACGACTTCCAGGTGAACAACGCGTTCTGGGCGTTCCTCAACGAACTCACACCGCACGCAGTACCAGCAAGACCACCGCTTCGTCACCCTGCCCGGCTATGAGTGGTCGGGCAATACCGCGGTCGGCGGAGATCGCAGCATCTATTTCCGCACCGAGGGTCGACAGATTCACCGCTCGTCGCACGCGCTGCTGCACGAACGTGACGACCTGCACACCGACGCCCCGACGCGCGCCTGCTGTTCGAGGCGCTCAAGGACGAGGACTGCGTCGCCTATGCCACGTCGGCGGACGCTACGCCGACATGCGGTTTGCCACGATCCCAGGATCGAGAAGTCGATGGAGATCCACTCGGCCTGGGGCACGTTCGAGTGGCTGCTGACCGACGGGTTCGAGCTGGGCCACCGCTGCGGCGTGGTCTGCAACAGCGACGGCCACAAGGGACGGCCCGGCGCCAGCTACCCGGGCGCAGCCACTTTCGGCGCCTACGGCGGGCTGACCTGTTTTCTTGCCGGCGAGCTGACCCGCGACGGCCTGTTCGATGCGCTGCGCCGGCGCCACCACTACGGCACCACCGGTTGCCGGCTGCATCTGGACGTGCGGGTGCAGTTCGCCGACGAAGGCCACCACCTGCTTTGACGACGGCCGGCCGCCTACCCGGACACCGGCAGCACCCGGACCCGCGAGGTGATGATGGGCGACATCGTGCAATCGGACGCGCGCAGCGGCCGATCCTGAAGGTGCACGTGGCCGCCGGCGCGCCGATCGAGCGCATCGAGGTGCGCAACGGCACCACCGGTCGTGCAGACGCTGCGTACACCGCAGGCCGACCTGGGTTCGCGGATCCGCGTGATCTGGAGCGGCGCCGAGTACCGGGGCCGTGGTCGCCAGTCCGACTGGAAGGAGCAAGGCCTGCTTTGGTGGCTCGGCCATCCGGCGCCTGGCCAAGATCAATGCCTGGAACCGCGAGCGACGCCTCGAGCAGACCACCAGCGACACCGTCGAGTTCGACGCGATCACCACCGGCAACTTCGGCGGCTTCGACGTGTGGCTGGACGAGAGCACCGAGGCCGCGATGCTGAACATCCGACCAACCACGGCCACCTGCAACTGTCGCTGGCCGACGTCGGCCTGGAGGACGTGATCGTCGATGCCGGCGGCCTGGCCCGCCAGCTCAGGCCTTCCGGCGCCCGGCAAGGAACGGCGCCTGCGAGCGGCCAGCTCAGAGTCTCGATCCCGCTGCACCAGGACGGCGACAACCCGCTGTGGGTCTGCGTGACCACCGAGGACGGCTTCCAGGCCTGGAGCAGCCCGGTGTTCGTGTTTGCCTGAACGCCGCGCGCGGCGCGCTACGCGTGTCGCGGATACACCGGCGGCAGTCGTAGAGCGCCGGCGCGGGTCTCAGAACTGGTGTAGCCGCCGTCGATCACGGTGTTCGCCGGTGTGATAGCCGGACGCATCGCTCATCAGGTAGACGGCGATGCCGCCGAAATCGTCGATCGTGCCCCAGCGACGGGCCGGGATGCGCGGCATCACGTTGGCCACGAAGCGCTCGTCGCCCATCGCACGCCGGGTCATGTCGGTTTCGATCCAGCCGGGCAGGATGGAGTTGACGCGGATACCGTTCCTGGCCAACTCCACGGCCAGCGCGCGTACATACGACGTGACCGCCCCCTTGGATGCGCCGTAGTGGCTGTTGCGCGCCGCCCCCTCGACGGCGGCGGTACTGGCTGTCGCCACCAGCGATCCGCCCTGCCCCTGCTCGATCATCTGGCGGGCCGCGGCGCGCAGCGTGTAGAAAACGCCCTCGACGTTGATGCGCATCACGCGCCGGAACTCCTCGGCGGTCATGTCGACCATCTTGGTGGGCCGCGACGAGACGCCGGCATTGGCAAAGCAGGCATCCAGCCGGCCCAGTGCGCCGATCGTGTCCGCCATGCAGCGCTCGACCGCCTGCTCGTCGCCGATGTCGCAGGCAAAGCCGTTGACCTTGCCGCCCTCGCCCGCCAACTGCCGGACCGCGTCGTCGGTTTTTTCCGGGTTCGAGCCCCAGAGGGTGACGCTGGCCCCGGCCTGCAACAACGCGCGGGCCATGCCCAGGCCGATGCCGCCATTGCCACCGGTGACGAGCGCCGCGCGGCCGGTGAGATCGAAGGGTTTGTACATGGGCTTGTCTCCAGGGGTTTCGTGGATCGATGATAAACCCGCCGGGCCCGCCTCAATCGCGCAGGCCGTCGATCACCGACAACGGGATCTTCATCTCGGCGGCCGAACCGCCGCCGTGCATGCCTATCATCCGGTGCGCCCGTTCATCGGGCAGCCGATCGCTGATCGAGGTGTTGTCCGCCATCAGCAGCGTCACGTCGCCAAAGCGCTCCCGCATCGCGGTCGCCGGCCGTGGGCCGAACCAGCCGGCATCGAGCAGCGTACGGCTGGGCACCGCGCGGGCGATACCGGCCAACGCAGAACCGGCCTGCTCGACAAAGGCCTCGACCCGGCCCGGGTGCAGATGGCAGAACGCAACCCGGGGTTCGCCGCTAAGGGGCGCGCGCAGCATCTTGGCCAGCGCCGGGAAGGCCTCGATTCGAAACTGCCGATCCGCCGGCACATCGCAAAAGCCATGATCGGCCGCGGTGAGCAACAGCGCATCCTCGCCGCGCACCGCCTCGGCCAGGCGCGCCACCAGGTCATCGAGTTCGCGCAGGCAGCCAAGGGCCTGTTCACTCTGCCAGCCGAACCGGTGGGCGATGGAATCGAAGTCGGGCGCGTAGGCGTAGATGAAGCGCCGCCCGGGGCGGGCGCCGCGGACCAGCCCGATCACCTGGGCCGCGAGGTGGTCCAGGTTGATGTAGCCCAGGCGCGTGGCACCGGCCAGCGCGCGCTGCGAATAGACCGAATCGCAGATATCGGCCGGTTGCAGCCCGAAGCACGGCACCGGGCTGGCCGCCATCCAGCCCTGCCATGTCCACACCGGCACCTGCACCGGCTCGCCAGGCGCGTCGCGCCAGTCCATCGGCAGCGTGCGCAGGCTGCGCGCCGCCTGCTCGTGCCACAAGAACCAGCCGGGGTTGCCATGGTCGGCCGGCGCCCGCGCGGTGAGCATCGACGTGATCGCCGGCGCGGTACTCGACGGGTAGACCGAATCGAGCCAGGCGAGCGTCTGCCCGGCGATCACTCCGTGCGGCACCAGTCGTTGGAGCGGATGCTGGCCGACCCCGTCCAGCAGCAGCAGGACCACGGTTCGCGCCTCGGGCAGGCGGGACAGCAACGGTGAAAGGGCGCACGAAAACGCAGGATCGCGTCCGGCCAGGCCGTCCAGTCCCGGCCCGGCGGCCTCTACCCCCATCGCCGCGGCGAGCGAGGCGGCCAGGTTGAGCAGCGATCCGCCCTGGTAGTCGGCCGGCGGCCCTTCGGACCACGGTGTATTCGATTCGACTTGCGACATCTAAGGCAGGCCCGTGGTCGTTATGCGGACAGAACCCAGTACTTGCGGGCGAAACCGGAAATCTTAGTCGCGCCGGCGAGCGCACACAATGGCGCGCCGGCCGGGCACGGTGTCAGACCAGCACGCGCTCGATACCGCCGGCGTTGGCCCGCCCGACGTAGTCGGCCATCCAGTTCTCACCCAGCAGGTGGCGCGCCATCTCGACCACGATGTAATCGGCCTCGACACCGGTTTCGCCGGTGTAGCGCGCCAGACCCTGCAGACACGAAGGGCAGGAGGTCAGGATCTTCATCGGCGCACTGCCCGCACCGCTACACCGGGTTTCGGTGGCGCCGGCCGGTTCATCGCGCGCCTGCAGACTGGCCACCCCGCGTTGCATTTCCTCGGCCTTGCCGGAACCGGACCTGATTGGAGATGTCCGGCCGGGTGACGGCCAGCGTGCCCGATTCGCCACAACAGCGCTCGTTCTTTTCCGACCATGCCATTGAGATCGCTGTTCATCAGCGTGTTCACCACCACCATCGGCTGGTGCTGCTTCATCGGGGTGTGGCAGGGTCGTGGTACAGGTAGCGGGTGCCCGTGACGCCTTCGAGGCGCACGTCCTTTTCCAGCAGGTACTCATGGATATCCAGGATCCGGCAGCCAGGAAAATCTGCTCGAACTGGTAGCCGAACAACTGGTCATGGTGCCGCAGGACACCACGACGGTCTTGATGTCCAGGTAGTTCAGCGTGTTGGCCACCCGATGAAACAACACGCGGTTGTCGGTGATGATCTGCTCGGCCTTGTCGAACTGGCCGGCGCCGCGCTGCGGGTAACCGCAGCACCATTAACCCGGCGGCAACACGGTCTGCGCCGACCTGCCAGAGCATCGCCTGCGTCGCCAGGCCCACCTGCGAGAACAGGCGCTCGGGCCGCAACCCGGGAAATAAAAGACCGCCTCGGCATCGGGCGCGGTGGCCACCGGATCGCGGATGATGGGCACGTAGCGCGCATCCTCGATGTCCAGCAGTGCGCGGGCCGTGCGCTTGGGCGAGTTGCCCGGCTGCACGGTTCACGAAGTGGATCACCTGCTCCTTGATCAGCGCCCTGCCCGCGGTGGCCGGTGGCGCCGTCACCTGCGCCAGCTGACCTGACGCAGCAGACCGGTCGCCAAACGCTGCGCCCGGTAGCCGACATCGATCATCGCCGTGCGCAGCGTCTTGATCGTGCGCGGATCGGTGGCATTGAGGAACCCCATGGCCAGCGCGTTGCCGGCATTGAAACGCTTCTTGCCGGCCTTGCGCAGCAGGTTGCGCATGTTCATCGTCACGTCGCCAAAGTCGATGTCCACCGGGACAGGGTGCCTCGCACTTGTGACAGACCGTGCAGTGATCGGCGACATCCGAGAACTCGTCCCAGTGACGGATCGACACGCCGCGCCTGGTCTGCTCCTCGTACAGGATCGCCTCGATCAACAGGGACGTGGCGAGGATCTTGTTGCGCGGCGAGTACAGCAGGTTGGCGCGCGGCACGTGGGTCGCGCAGACCGGTTTGCACTTGCCGCAACGCAGGCAGTTCTTGACCGAGTCGGCCACCGCGCCGATGTCGGACGCCTGCAGGATCAGGCTTTCGGCCCCCATCAGGCCGAACGAGGGCGTGTAGGCATTGCGCAGGTCGCCACCGGGCATCAGCTTGCCGCGGTTGAAGTGATCATGCGGATCGACCCGCGCCTTGTAGTCGCGAAACGCCGCGATCTCGTCGCCGGACAGGAACGCCAGCTTGGTCAGCCCGATGCCGTGCTCGCCCGAAATCACGCCATCCAGCGAGCGCGCCAAAGCCATGATCCGCGTCACCGCGGCCTCGGCCTCGCGCAGCATCAGGTAGTCGTCCGAATTCACCGGGATGTTGGTGTGCACATTGCCGTCGCCGGCATGCATGTGCAATGCCGCGAACACCCGCGAGCGCAGCACCTGGTGGTGGGCCTCGTCGATCAGCCGCAACACCGGCGCAAACCGCTGGCCGGTCAGGATTGCGGCCAGGTGCTCGCGCAACTCGGTCTTCCACGAAACACGGATCGCGCGCTCCTGCAACAGGTCGAACAACGTGGCACGCGGGTTGGCCCGCAGCGCCTCGTCCAGTTGCGGCTGCACCGCGGCCAGGCCGATCGCCGGCAGCAGTTCGCGCAGCGCGCCGAGCGGCTCATCGATGCGCTCGAGCAGGAACTCCCAGCGGGTCCTGACCTGGGCCAGCAGTTCGCGCATCCGCTCGCGGCGGGCCTGGATTTCCTGGAGCGAAGTCTCGGCAAACTCGTCGTCCAGGCCCGCTGCCGGGTCGGTCAGCGGCCAGGCGTCGTCGCAAAGGCGATCGAGCCGCGCCAGCAGGCGCAGCTTGTTGCGGGTCGATAATTCGATGTTGATGCGGTCGATACCGTCGGTGTATTCGCCCATCCGCGGCAGCGGGATGACCACGTCCTCGTTGATCTTGAACGCGTTGGTGTGGCGCGCGATGGCGGCGGTGCGCGAGCGCTCGGACCAGAAGGCCTTGCGCGACTCGGGCGACACCGCGATGAAACCCTCGCCCGCCCGCGAATTGGCGATGCGCACGACCTCGGCGCTGACCCGCGCCACCGCGTCGGCATCGTCGCCGGCGATGTCGCCGATCAGGATATCTTCGGTAGTCCGCCGCGGCGTGACTTGGTCGCATAGCCGACCGCGCGCAGGTAACGCTCATCCCGAGGGTGTTCGAGGCCCGGCGAGCAGCACCCGCTCGTGCCCTTCGCGTCGGCCGGTCGCATCGAGCAAGGCCTTGATCTCGACGATCGAGGGCACGGCCTGGCGGGCCTGACCGAAAAACTCCAGGCAGACGGTGCGCATCTGCGGCGGCATCCGGTGCAGCACCCAGCGGGCCGCGGTGATCAGGCCGTCGCAACCTTCCTTTTGCACGCCGGGCAGCCCGGCGAGAAACTTGTCGGTCACATCCTTGCCCAGACCCGCCTTGCGAAACACCCTGCCCTCGATGTCCAGCCGTTCGCGACGCAGCGGCTCACCCTGCATCCGCCCGTCGCTGCCCAGTTGCGCCGGGCCGTACCAGCAAAGCTCGAACTGCGCGACGGCCGCGTCGTGGATCTTGCCCAGGTTGTGCCCGATGCGGCTCACCTCCAGCCATTGCCCCTGCGGATCGACCATCCGCCACCAGGCCAGATTGTCCAGCGCCGTGCCCCACAGCACCGCCTTCTTGCCGCCCGCGTTGACGGCCACGTTGCCGCCGATGCACGAGGCATCGAGCGAGGTCGGATCGACGGCAAACACCAGCCCGGCGGCCTCGGCGGCCTCGGTGACCCGGCGGGTGACGACCCCCGCCTCGCTAAAGACCGTGGGCACGGGTTCGGCAAGGCCCGGCAGCACCATCCGCTCGACCCGGCCCAGCGAATCGAGTTTCTCGGTGTTGATGACGGCACTGCGCGCATCCAGCGGAATCGCGCCGCCGGTATAACCGGTGCCGCCGCCGCGCGGAATGATGGTCAGGCCCAGGTCGATGCAGGCGGCGACCAGCGGCGCGATCTCGGCCTCACGGCCCGGGCTGATCACCACGAACGGGTACTCGACCCGCCAGTCGGTGGCGTCGGTCACGTGCGAGACACGCGCCATCGGATCGAAGGCGATGTTGTCCTTGCCGGTGTGGCGGCGCAGCCGGCGCATCGCACGCTCGCGCAGGTCGGCAGTTTCGGCCAGACCCTTGCGAAACCGGTCGACGGCGGCGCGCGCCATGTCCAGCAGCCTGCCCACTGCCTCGTCGCGCTGGCGCTCGGCCTGTTCGGCATCGTCGGCGGCGGCGTTCGCCCGTGCCCGGCCGGCCGGGCGGCGCTTCTGAATCTCGGCCAGCCGGTGGCGCATCGCCGTGACCAAGGCATCGCGCCGCTGCCGGTCGGCGATCAGGTCATCCTGCAGGTAGGGGTTGCGATCGACCACCCAGATGTCCCCGAGCACCTCGAACAGCATCCGCGCCGAACGACCGGTCCGGCGCTCGCCGCGCAGACCGTTGAGCAGCCCCCAGGCCTGTTCACCGAGCAGGCGCAGGATGATCTCGCGGTCTGAAAACGACGTGTAGTTGTAGGGAATCTCGCGCAGCCGCATCGCGGGCTCGGCGGCGAGGCTGACCAGGGCGGGATCGGCGGGAGCGTTCATGGCGGGAGTTTACCGATGTTCGTGGTGCATTGCAGCATAGGCATGACGGCGGCAGGGCGGGCGCGGGGGCGTCCTCCGTGTGAACAGGCCCTAACCGGCAAACGGGCGCAGCAGCGTCATCCACCAGGCGTTGGGCACCCAGAGCAGCGCCGCGGTCATCGTCGAGTAGCGCAGAAACTTGCCCAGTGCCATCCAGGCCACGCAGGGCCAGAACGGCAGCTTGAGCCAGCCGGCGAGCGCACACAGCGGGTCGCCCACCGCGGGCAACCACGACAGGATCAGCGTCTTGGGCCCGGCACGCTCGAACCAGCGCAGGTAGCGGGTCTGCCGGTCGGGGGCGAGCGTCACCTTGGCGGCGCGGCCCATCCAGTAGTCGACGATTCCGCCCAGCGTGTTGCCGGTCGTTGCCACCGCCACCACCAGCCAGAACTGGCCGGGATTGAGCTTGGCATAGGCGAAAACCGCCGGTTCGGAGCCCAGCGGGAGCAGCGTCGCCGAGGTGAAGGCGATCAAGAACACCGACGACAGGCCGTTCGAGGGCAGGGCGAACCATTCCAGCAGGCGGTGCACGAGTGCTTCCATGGGCGCGCAGTGTAGCCGCTTGGCGCGCCGCCCAAGCGGGACCGGGGGCCACTGTTTCGCGATTCGGGGTAATGCCTGCAAAATGACGGCCCGTCATCCGCCCCCCGCCAGGGCACCCGGTCGCTTCGCGCCAAAGCCCGACACCCCCGATGTACACCGACTATCTGAAGAGAATCCTGACTGCGCGCGTCTACGACGTGGCCGACGAAACCCCGCTCGAAGCGGCGCCGCAGTTGTCGGCCCGACTGGGCAACCGCCTGCTCGTCAAGCGCGAGGACCTGCAGCCGGTGTTTTCGTTCAAGCTGCGCGGCGCCTACAACCGGATGGCCAACCTGTCCGCCGGGCAACTGGCCCGCGGCGTGATCGCCTCGTCGGCCGGCAACCATGCGCAGGGCGTGGCGCTGGCCGCCGCCAAGCTGGGTTGCCGGGCGGTGATCGTGATGCCGGTGACCACCCCGCAGGTCAAGGTGGATGCGGTACGCGAACGCGGCGCCGAGGTGGTGCTGGCCGGCGATTCGTACAGCGATTCGTTCAAGGTGGCGAGCGAATTGATGCAGGCGCGAAACCTTACCTTCGTGCACCCTTTCGACGATCCGGACGTGATCGCCGGCCAGGGCACGATAGGCATGGAGATCCTGCGCCAGCACACCGGCCAGATCCACGCGGTCTTCGTGGCGATCGGCGGCGGCGGCCTGATCTCAGGCATCGCCGCCTACATCAAGCAACTCAAGCCGGCAGTGCGCATCATCGGCGTGCAGACCCATGATTCGGACGCGATGTACCAGTCGCTGCAGGCCGGCAGGCGGATCGAGCTGACCGACGTCGGCCTGTTCTCCGACGGCACCGCGGTCAAGCTGGTGGGCGAGGAAACCTTCCGCCTGTGCCAGGCCTTCGTCGACGAGATCATCCGGGTCGATACCGACCAGACCTGCGCGGCGATCAAGGATGTGTTCACCGACAGCCGCTCCATCCTCGAGCCGGCCGGCGCGCTGTCGATCGCCGGGGCCAAGGCCTACGTCGAAAGGACCGGCATCCGCGACCAGACGCTGGTGGCGATCGCCTGTGGCGCCAACATGAACTTCGACCGCCTGCGTTTCGTGTCGGAGCGGGCCGAGATCGGCGAGCAGCGCGAAGCCGTGTTCGCCGTGACCATCCCCGAGGAGCGCGGCAGCTTTCGTCGCTTCTGCGCGCTGGTGGGCGAGCGCAATGTCACCGAGTTCAACTACCGGATCTCCGATCGCCGGGTTGCGCACCTGTTTGTCGGCATCCAGATCGCGCGGCGCGCCGATGCCCAGGCGATCATGGCCTCGTTCGTGGCCGAGGGCTTCAGCGATCGACCTGACCGACGACGAACTGGCCAAGCTGCACCTGCGCCATCTGGTCGGCGGACGCTCGGAACTGGCCGGCGACGAAATGGTCTACCGGTTCGAGTTCCCGGAGCGACCCGGCGCGTTGATGCGCTTTCTCACCAGCATGAGCCCGAACTGGAACATCTCGCTGTTTCACTACCGCAACCACGGGGCCGATTACGGCCGGGTGCTGGTGGGCATCCAGGTTCCCAACGCGGAACTGGGCGGGCTGCAGGCGTTTCTGGACCAGCTGGGCTACCGCTACTGGGACGAAACCCAGCATCCGGCCTACCGGCTGTTTCTTGCCGATGCCGCGCCGAGCGCGGTCGAGGCAACGGGTTCATCGGACGGCTGAACGCCGTCACGCGGTCAGCGACCCAGCCTGGCCGCGCATTTGTTCACACTTTGAAGTATCTCGCAGCGGCCACCAGCGGACATGTTGAGGAAAGTTGGGGATTCTCCCGGCATTGATGGTTAAATAATCACGATATGGAACGCAGAATCGAAGAGTCCGCCACCCGATGCGGACATCGCCGACCTCTCGTTCCCGGTTGAATGGGGAGGAGTCAATGCGGGTAGCGGTTCTAGAGGACGACGAAATCCAGCAGCGCACGATCAGGGATGCCCTGACCAGTGCCGGCATGGATGTGAAGATATACGGGACGGGTCGCGAACTGACGTTCGCCCTGCGCCGTGAAAGCTTCGACGTGATGATCCTGGACTGGACGGTCCCGGACACGACCGGCATCGAGTTGCTCAAGAGCCTGCCGGTCACCAACCAGCGCGCCCCGGTGCTGTTCGCGACCATCCGCGATGCCGAGGAGGACGTCGTCGAGGCGCTGACCGCCGGGGCCGATGACTTCATGGCCAAGCCGCTACGCACCGCCGAACTGGTCGCCCGCCTGCGTGCGCTCGTGCGACGCAACCAACCGGCAACCGAGGAAGAACGGTTCCTGCAGTACGACCGCTTCATGTTCGATCTGCGCACGCAGTCGCTGCAAAGCGACGGCGAGCCGATCGAGATGACCCAGAAGGAATTCCACCTCGCGCTCTTGCTGTTTCGCAATATCGGCCGACCGCTGTCACGGGGTCACATCCGCGAGGACGTGTGGGGCCATGACACCGATGTACCGTCGCGCACGATGGACACACACGTCTCGCGGGTGCGCACCAAGCTCAACCTGCGACCCGAGGCCGGCTACCTGCTGGCCCCCGTCTACAGCTACGGCTATCGACTCGAGCACCTGGCTGCCAACGGGCCGTCCCAGGAATGAGGCGACTCGTCCGATGCGGCGCCCTCGTGTTGGCGATGGGCCTGGCGCTGCCGCTGCACCGCGCAGACCAGCGCACCCGTGCCGCCGCCTGCGCTGGCCCCCGAAGCGTTCGAGATCGCCTACCGGATCATGCCGGGAGACACGTTACTGGGCATCAGCCGCAAATACCTGCGCGATGATGTGCCCTGGCAGCACCTGCGCGCAATCAACCTGCTCAGCAATGCCGATGTTCTCAAGCCCGGCGATTCGCTGCGCATTCCGGTTCGGTGGCTGCGGCGCGAAACCGCCGTTGCGCGTGTCATCAGCACGGCCGGCGACGCCAGCTCGGCAGCGGGCGCCCTCAGGCCGCAAGGCGAATTGGTCGAGGGCGACCAGATCCGCACCGGGACGACCGGAGTGGCGGTGATCCAGCTGCCCGACGGCACGCGGATGCAGATTGCCCCTGAATCACAGGTGCGCATCGAGCGCTTGCGCCGCGCCCCGATCGGCATGCCGCTCGATGCCGAGTTGGACGTCGGCCAGGGGGAAGTCCGATTGACCTCGCCGGACAAGCCGGCAGCCGCCCAGGGCAACAGCGGCCGGCGCATCGAGGTGCGCACCCCGAAGGCCACGGCAGCCGTGCGCGGCACCGACTTTCGCGTCTCGGCCGAATCCGAACGCGCGACCAGTTCGGTGCTGACCGGCATTGTCGACTGGCGCGGCCGCGCCGCCGGGCCCGCTCGGGCCCTGAGCGGCGGATTCGGCTCATGCGCCGACGCGAGCGGCCAAACGACTGAGCCCGAAGCGCTGCTGCCCGGGCCGGCCCTGTCCTTGCCCGACAGGCCGCTGCGCACGGCCACCGCCACGTTGCGCTTTGCACCGGTGCCGGGCGCCGCGGCCTACCGGGTGATCCTCTCCGGCGATGAGAAGGCCACCTCCGAGGTGACCCAGCAATTGACCGACACGCCGACAGCCGTGTTGACCAGCCAGCGCGACGGCCCCTATTTCCTCACCGTGCGCCCGATCAGCCGAAATGGTGTCGAAGGGTTCGACAGTCGTGGCCAACTGGCTTTTGCGGCGCGCCCGTTTGCGCCCGATCTGCGCCAGCCCCCGGACGGCGAGCGCAGCATCGGCGGCGCCGTCCGGCTGCAATGGACGCCGGTGGCCGGCGTAGCCGGTTACCGGGTGCAGGTGGCGGCCGATCGCGGATTCGCCGAACCGATCCTCAGCCGTGACGTCACCGAGACCCGGTTCGAATTCATCGGGCAGGAACCGGCGCGGCCGCGCGGCTACTTCTGGCGCGTGCTGTCGCTGGCCGACGATGGCCACGCCGGACCGCCATCCCCGGTGTGGCAGTTCACCGAGCAGGTCCAGGGACCGGTTGTCGACGTACGCAGCGATGGCGAGGTCGTGGACATGAACTGGTCGGCGCTGTCCAGCACCCGCGAATACCGGGTGCGGATCGAACCGCGTTCGGCCGGGGCGACGCAGGCCATGGACAAGGCGGTTCCGGCCACCGAGGTCAAGCTCGATGACCTGGCCCCGGGCGTCTACGAAACCACGGCCGCCGCCCGGTTCGATCCCGGGGTGGAGTCGCTGCCAGGACCGCAGAAGCGTTTCGAGGTCCCCATCCTGCTGCGTGACGGGTCGGGCAACCCGGTGCGTGCCAGCGGCCAGACCATCCAGATGCAGCCCGGCTGGTAGCGGCGGGCGCGCGCGATGCGCCGGGTCGGCATCGAGTGGGGCCTGCTGCTGGTCGCGCTGATCGTGCTCGCGGCCTGGCTGGGCCAGGGCCCGGCAGCATCGGTCTCGGGCAGGCTCGTGCGACCGGATGCCGCGCTGTACGACCTGGCCAACCAGATCCGTCACGCCCGCTGGCATCCGGCGGTCGTCGTGATCGAGATCGATGAGGCCAGCCTGGCACGGATCGGTCGCTGGCCCTGGCCCCGGGCCGTCCATGCGGCACTGCTCGATAGCCTGACACGGGCCGGTGCGCGGGTGATCGGTCTGGACCTGCTGCTGGCCGAGGACGCGGTCGACGACGAGATCTTCGCGCAGTCGCTGCACGATGCGGTCCCCACGGTGCTGCCCGTCGCCAGCGAGAGGGACCGCCAGGGACGGGAATGGCCGATCTACCCGGTGCCGTCGTTCGGCCAGATGGCCCGGATAGGCCATGTGCACTTCGGCTTCGATCGGGACGGCGTCGTGCGCGGGCTCGACCTGGTCGAGAACGGCCTGCCGGCCTTTGCGCTCGCACTGCATGCGCAGGCTGGCGGCGCCATGGACCACCCACTGCTGCGCGCGGCGCGCGGCGCGCTGGCCGATCAGCGGCCGGGCACGACCACGTCTTCCGCGGGCTTCGCACTCCTGCCCCCGTTCGCAGCCAACGGCCATCGCGTGTCCTACGCCGCGCTGTTGGCCGGGGAAGTCCCGCTGGCCGACCTGCGGGACCGGATCGTGATCGTCGGCGCCACCGCGGCCGGCATGCGCGATGCCTACAGCAACAGCCTGGTGCGCGCGCTGCCGATCAGCCCGGGCGTGCTGTTGCACGTGGCCGCGCTGAGCGCATTCGAGCAAGGCATGCTGGCGCGCCGCATCGGGCCGGGCTGGCAACTGGCGTTGTCGTGCTCGCTGGTGTTGCTGACCATGGCGCTGCTCTACCTGAGCCGGCCCGGGCAGGCGCTGGCCGCCACGGTGCTGCTGGCGCTGACCACGATCGCGTTGAGCGGCCTGTTGCTGCAACTGGGGTTTTGGTTTCCGCCGGCCGGGACCCTGACGGCGATCGGCCTGGCCTATCCGCTGTGGAGTTGGCGCCGGCTCGAGAGCCTGGTGGCGGAACTGCAGCGCCAGGTCGGCCAGATGCGCAAGATGCCGGCGGCGCTGCGCGCCTCCATCCAGGGCGCCGACCTGGTCGGCAGCCTGTTGCCGCCAGCGCAAGACGTGCAGCGTCAACGCTTCCAGGCGCCAGACGATCCGGTCTCGGAAGTGCTATCGCAGCTTCGCCTGACCGGCATGTGGGCGATGTCACTGCGCCAGTTGCTGGCCACCACGCTGGAACGCCTGCCCCACCCTGGCCTGGTGCTGACCCGGCGCGGCGCGGCGCTGCTGCGCAACGAGCGCGCGCGCAGCGCGTTTCCCCAGTTGACGCAGGAGGCGAGCGACGCCCGCTCGTGGCTGCTGCAGGAATTCGGTGACGATGCGCCGATGCGCGCCCTGTTCGACGAGAACCAGGCCTCGCCGCCCGGCCTGGAACGCCAGGATCGCCAGGGCCGCGACTGGCTGATCGACTCGGAGCGCGTGGTGGCCGAGGGCCTGCCTGCCGTCTGGCTGATGCAGTTCACCGATATCTCGACGTTGCGCGCGATGCAACGCGAACGCGAGCAGATGATGCGCTTCGTCTCGCACGATCTGCGCTCGCCGCTGGTGTCCATCCTGGCTGCGCTCGAGCAATCGCCGGGGCCGACCGATCCGCAGGTGCAGGCCGCGATCGGGCGGCATGCCCGGCGCTCGCTCGAACTGGCCGAGAGCTTCGTGCAGTGGACCCGCGCCGAGAACAAGGTGCTCCAACACGATCCACTGGACCTGGCCGACCTGCTCACCGAGTGCGTCGACCAGTGCTGGCAGGCGGCGCAACGCGCCAAGGTGTCGATCGAGCTGCAGGTCCCGGGTGAGGCCGCGATCCGGGGCGATGCCGGCCTGGTCAAGCGGGCGGTGGTGAACCTGGTCGAGAACGCGATCAAGTACGGCGGCCCCGGCAAGCGGGTCCGGGTGAGCCTGCTCGCGCGCGGCCGGGACTGGCGGATCGAGGTTGCCGACCAAGGCCCCGGCCTGCCTCCCGGCCAGGGCAGCCGCCTGTTCGAGCCGTATTTCCGTGGCCAGGACGCAGACAGCCGCACCGGACTGGGCCTGGGGCTGGCGCTGGTCAGGCTGGTCGCCGAGCGCCATGGCGGCCGGGCGAACGCGGTCAACCGGGCCGGTGGCGGCGCCATCTTCGGCCTCGAACTGCCCGCCGACCCGTCCCCTCCCGAGCAGGAATGACCCCTTCGGGTGCGCCGCAAGTCGGTCACTGACTAACCGATGGCCTTCGTGCCGTAAAATCAGGCGGGTATGCAGATCCTCACCTTCGGCCTCAACCACAACAGCGCACCGCTCGCCGTGCGCGAACGCGTTGCGTTCGCCGGCGACGAGTTACAGCGGGCGATCGGCGAGCTGGGCCAGGGCATCGGGCCGGCGATCCCCGAATCGGCCATCCTGTCGACCTGCAACCGCACCGAGTTCTACTGCGCCGCCCCGCACCCCGAGCAAGCGGCCAGCGCGCTGACCCATTGGTTGCGGCAGCGACAAGGCCTGGGCGCGGACGATCTGAGCCGGCACTGGTACCTGTTGCCCGACAAGGACGCGGTGCGCCACGCGTTCCGCGTCGCCAGCGGGCTCGACTCGATGGTGCTGGGCGAACCGCAGATATTGGGGCAGATGAAGGAGGCCGTGCGCGTCGCGCAGCAGGCCGGCAGCCTGGGCACACATCTGCACAAATTGTTCCAACGAAGCTTCTCGGTGGCCAAGGAAGTGCGCACCGGCACCCAGGTCGGCGCCCAGTCGGTCTCGATGGCCGCGGCCGCGGTACGGCTGGCGCAACGGATCTTCGAGGACCTGAAGGACTGCCAGGTGTTGTTCGTCGGCGCCGGCGAGATGATCGAATTGGTCGCCACCCATTTCGCCGCCCAGCAACCGAAGCTGATGGTCGTTGCCAACCGGACCGAGCAGCGCGGCGAGCGGCTGGCGACCAAGCTGTCGGCACGCACGATGAAGCTGGCCGAACTGCCCGAACAGCTGCACAAGTTCGACATCGTCGTCTCGTGCACGGCCAGTACGTTGCCGATCATCGGGCTGGGCTCGGTCGAACAGGCGATCCGGCGACGCCGCCACCGGCCGATGTTCATGGTCGATCTGGCCGCCGCGCGACATCGAGGCGGCGGTCGAGCGGCCGGACGACGTGTTCCTGCACACGATCGATGACCTGGGCCACGTGGTCAATGCCGGCCGCGAAAGCCGGCAGGCGGCCGTGGCGCAGGCCGAGGCAATCATCGAAACGCGGGCCGATGCCTTCATGCAGTGGTTGCAGGCGCGCGAGACCGTGCCGGTGATCCGTGACCTGCAGGAGCGCGCCCAACGGATCCGCGCGGTCGAACTGCTGCGGGCCGAGCGCGCGTTGCAGCAGGGGCACGACCCGGCGGCGGTCATGGCCGCGCTGGCCGCCGCGCTGTCCGCGAAATTCCTGCATGGCCCGATGGCCATGCTCAATGGCACCGCCGAACAACGACGGGCGATCTCGCCGCTGGTCCCCCACCTGCTGCCCGACACGCCCCCCGATGGCCCGCTGCCGCCCGCCGGCGATGCCTGACGATCCCGGCCCCCATCCCCTGCCCGGACCCGGCTGCACCCGATGAATGATTCGATGCTGGCGCGGCTGCAGGATCTCGAGCAACGACTGGCCGAGGTCGGCGCGCTGCTCTCGAGCGAGAAGGCCGCCAGCGACCTGGACCGGTTTCGGGCGCTGGGTCGCGAGCATGCCGAACTGACCGAGGTGATCGAGCATTTTCACGCGTGGGGCCAGGCCGGCAAAGACCTTGCCGCAGCGCGCCAGATGATGGCCGACCCCGAACTGCGCGAGTTCGGCCAGGAAGAGGCGGCCGCCGCCCAGCAACGGCTGGACGACGAGGATGCCCGCCTGCAAAAGCTGCTGCTGCCGCGCCACCCGGATGATCACCGCAATGCCTTTCTCGAGATTCGCGCCGGCACCGGTGGCGATGAATCGGCGCTGTTCGCCGGTGACCTGCTGCGCATGTACCTGCGCTACGCCGAGCGCCGCGGCTGGCAGACCGAGATCGTTTCCGAAAGTCCGTCGGATCTGGGCGGCTACAAGGAGGTGATCATCAAGGTTTCGGGCGCCGCACCGTTTGCCACGCTCAAGTTCGAGTCCGGCGGGCACCGGGTGCAACGGGTGCCCGAAACCGAGGCGCAGGGCCGCATCCACACGTCGGCCTGCACCGTGGCCGCGCTGGCCGAACCGGACGAACAACTGGCGATCGCGATCAATCCGGAGGAGCTGCGGATCGATGTCTATCGCGCCTCCGGCGCCGGTGGCCAGCACGTGAACCGGACCGAATCGGCGGTACGCATCACCCACCTGCCGACCGGCATCGTTGCCGAATGCCAGGATGACCGGTCGCAACACCGCAACAAGGACAAGGCGATGCAGGTGCTGGCTGCCCGCCTCAAGGACATGCGCGATCGCGAGTCGCAGGCGCGCGAGGCAGCGCACCGGCGCTCGCTGATCGGCTCGGGCGATCGGTCCGAGCGCATCCGCACCTACAACTTCCCGCAGGGCCGGGTCACCGACCATCGGATTAACCTGACCCTGTACAAGCTCGACAAGGTGATGGCCGGCGAGATGGACGAACTGGTCGATGCGCTGATTGCCGCCCACCAGGCCCAGCAACTGGCCGAGCTGGCGGACGGCACCACGGCATGAACCGGGGAGGACCGCCGCAACGGCGGTGACCGTCGGCCAAGCCCGAAGGGAGATGCGATGACCCCGACGATCGACACGCTGATCCGCGCGAGCAAATTGCCCCGGCTGACCGCCCGTGCGCTGTTCGAGGCGGCCAGCGGCAGGAGCCGCGAGTGGCTGATCGCCCATGGAGACGAAGCCTCGGCGGCCGATTGGCAGGCAGGGTTCGAATCGCTGTGCCGACGGTTTCGCGACGGCGAACCACTGGCCTATCTGGTGCAGTGGCGCGAGTTTCACGGCCGGCGGTTCACCGTGGGACCGGCGGTGCTGATTCCGCGCGACGACACCGCGGTCCTCGTCGACTGGGCGATCGAGCGGGCCCCCCGCGGCGGGCAGGTGCTGGAGATGGCCACCGGCAGTGGCATCGTCGCGATCACGCTGGCCCTGGCGCGACCCGACCTCGGGCTGACAGCCACCGACCTTTCCCACGACGCCCTGCTGATTGCAAGTCGCGCAGGCCAATGTGCGCGGACCCACCGGCGAGGCGATCACCTGGCGGGAAGGGTCATTGGCTGGTGGCGCGCGGTGCCCGACCAGGCGTTCGACCTGGTGCTGGCCAACCCGCCCTACATCGCCAGCGGCGATCCGCACCTGCTGGTCGGCGACCTGCGCCACGAGCCGCGATGGCCTCCGGTCTCGGGCGACGACGGCCTGGAGGCGCTGCGCGAGATCATCGCCGGTGCGGCCTGGCACCTGCCGCCCGGCGGCTGGCTGTTGCTGGAGCACGGCTACGGTCACGACCAGGGCGCGGCGGTACACGGCAACATTGTCGTCGGCTTACCTGACATCGCTGGTCGCGCTGAACGATGCCGCGGGGCATTGGCGGGTGTCCGGCGCAAGGTTTGTAACGGCCGGCTCGCCGCCACAGGCCTAATGGCGGTGTCGTCGATCAGGTCTTCATTGACCGGCCGATTGGCGTGTCTTTACAGTCGGCGGACTGTCCTGAAGGAACCCCTGAATCAATGGAAGCCAAAGAATTCATCGCCAAGACCGTATCACCGGAACATCCGGTCGTGCTGTTTATGAAGGGCACTGCCTGAAGTTCCCGCAATGCGGCTTCTCTGGCCGCTCGATCCAGATCCTCAAGTCGTGCGGCGTCAAGGATCTCGTCACCGCAGGGAACGTGCTCGAGGACGACGTGCGCTGGTGGGCGATCAAGGACTACTCGAACTGGCCGACGATTCCGCAGCTGTACGTGAACGGCGAGTTCAGGCGGCTCGGACATCATGAACGTGATGTTCGAATCGGGCGAATTGCAAAGCTGATGACCCAGCCTGCCTGAAGCCTCACCGGCTCAGGTTTGACCAGCCGCTGCGAAGCGGCGCCGCTTCTTTTAGATGGGATAGATGATCGAGTTCGGGATCAACGAATCGAACACCGCGGTCAGGTTGCGGATGCGCAGCGATGGACCGACCGGGACCAGGCAGACAGATAGCGACCGACATTGAACACCGTGGTCGGCTCGCCGTCGTCCTGGTCCGAATACCGCATGGCCTGCGCCTGCACGGCGTCGGCCGGCATCGGTGTTCTTCGAGGCGGCCGGGTACCAGGCACCGGGTGGTCTGACGGGCGACAATGACCGACCACGTGCCGCTGGTAGTACGGCTGATGGAACAAGGTGTTCTTGATGCCGTAGAGGCGGTCCTGGAGCATGCCCCGGCTTTCGAGCCGCATCGTCGCCAGCGGCAGGCCACGATCGTGGTTCGCGCGCGGCTGCAACACGTAGGTGCCGCCCGTCATCGAACAGCGCCAGCCAGGTCGTCGTAGCGCCGCTCGTTCAGTGCGGCCGCGTACTCGGCCAGCAATGCCTCCGGACAGGGCGCCCCCGGGTGCGGATCGAACAGCCAGCCATCAGATATCCATCTGCCGCCGCCAGTACTGGTACATGCGGATCAGGGTTTCGGTGACTACGTGATCGGCGCCGCCGGTGTCCCGCCTGCCCAGCTCGCACAGCGACGCGTTGGTGCCGGATCCTGCGCAAAAAGCCCTGCTGCGACATCTCGATCACTCGGTGCCATCGTCGGCCGACACGAAGCTGCCGGGCCGAACAGATTGGCCTGGCGTGCCGGCGCTGGGTCATCCGGGGGTGTCGTCGGCAAACCCGAAATGCGTCCAGGAAAATCGAACTGCCCACCCTGCGCGGGACGATGTGACGGTGGATAGCGCAGCTGACCTGCTGCTGCAGATCACCGACGGGAACAGCGTCAGCATCGTGACGGTCGGACCGTTCCACCACGGCTCGGGTACGACACGAGCAGTCATCGTCGGCCAGCGTCATGTTCTCGCGAAACGTCGTCACTCCCCGGGTCACCGCGCCCTTGCCGCCCTCGTTGCGCCGCGACACCATGACCGGCGTGCCGCCCGTGATCGTCGGTGATCATCTGGCGATTGCCGTCGGCCCGCCACGCCAGCCCGAACGTGACGAACCAGGTGGCAGGCCCGGGTGATATTGGTCCTCGATGTTCTCCTGTACCAGTCAGTTGCCCGGAATATGCTGACGCGAATAGCCCAGCAGCGTCAGTTCGCGCCCGGCCGCCGATGCGATCGACTCCACGGCAGCACCTTGGGCCAAGGCGAACACCAGGCCGCGGTGCTCGGGCTACCTGCAACTGGTTCAGACCGTTGTCCTCGAGCCGAAGTCGTCCGGCATGCCGGCTCTGCGGATCCGGCTGGCCATCCTGGAGCACCCGCACCTGCGCCGGAACGGGGTGGCCGACCAGGTCGCCCTGCAGGGTTGTAGTTCCACTGGTGGTACGGGAAGGCACGAACTTGCATTGCCGTGGGCCTGCTGGGCAAAAACGCACGCCGCGTGGGCGCAGTGTTCTCGACGACCCGCACCGCTCCACCGAGGTCGCGTACCAGGATGACCGCCCGCTCGCCAACGAAGCTGTCTCGCAGTCGCTGGGCTTGGGCACCTCGGCAGGACAGCCCCACGTAACACCAGTGCCCCTGGTAAAAAGAGGTGCTCGACCGCGCCTGTACAGGTCGTGTTTCGGTATAGACCGGATGGGCGAATCCGGCCACTCTGGGCGGCGGGCCAATCGGCCAGCGACGGCTTGGCGGCACCTTCGGCCGCGCCCGTCCGCGCCGCGCAAGCGTCATCGTGAGCATCTGTATGGCCAAAAGCATAAGCAGGCCGGCGGCGCGGTTGGCAGGCCCCAGGTGGCACTACAATCAGGCCAGACAAGGCCCTTGTCGCTGCGATCACCGGCGCCTCCGGCGCAGCCCTCCGGGCGTGCGCCTGCTCGAGATGTTGCGCGAACACCAGGTGCACACGCATCTTTGGTCGTCGCCGGCCGGGTGGATGAACATCGAGCATGAACTGGCCGGCGTTCCGCCAGGTGGTGGAGGCACTGTCGGGCAATGCCACCTAGTGCTGACGATGTCGGCGCCTGCATCGCCTCGTCTGCTTCCATGGCCGGCATGGTGATCGCCCCGGGGTGCCTCGACGCGCACGCTGGCGGCGGTGGCGATGGCCCGCTCTGGACAACCTACCCGTGCCGCCGGACGTCACGCCCATGAGCGGCGGCGCTGATCCTGCTGCCCCGCGCGGAAACCCCGTTGAACCTGGCCCACCTGCGCAACATGTCGGTCACCGAGATGGGCATCATCTTTCCCCCGGTGCCCGCCTTACGCCTGCCCCGGCCTCGGTCAGCGACATGGTCGACCACCTCTGCGGCCGCGCTCGAGCTGCTGACATCGACACGATCACGGACCGCGCTGGCTGGCCTGCAGCACGGCAAGCCCGAATCCAAACCACCCCAGGGAGACTGAATGCGCATCCCGTCGCCATCGACGACCAATCTTGATTCGCTGCGGCAGCTGCGCGCCGCGATCCGGCTGCTCAAACGGGTCAGCGACGCCAGCACCTGACACTACTGTCGGTGCATCGATCCGCGTTCGCTGCACTGGCCGCTGGCCTGGTCGGCAGCAAGGGCGATTGCCGGTGTACCTGGCCCAGGCTGGCACGAAGACTCGGTCCAGCCAAGGGCTTGGCCGAGCGCAGTGGCCTGGTCTTACTTGTGGTAAACCCGAAGCCGAAACCGGCCGGATCGCCGACACGACCGGCAAGACGGCGACTGAGGGCAAATACGACATCCTGATCGAAGGCCAAAGGGCGCGGTAACCTGAAGGACTCTGGTTGGCCTGGTCGCGCACCGCATCACGTCGCTGGGACCAAGGTCCCGGTCCTGATGATCCGCTGACCCTCTCCCAGGCGATCCTGCGTTGAAACTGCTTCACCTGGTTCGTCAATGCCGCCGCGCTGCTGCTGTTGCCCGCGCTGCTGCCCGGCCTGCAACTGCAGGGCTGGGCCATGCGCTGAAGGCCGCGCCAGATCGGGCCGCTCAACACCCTGGTGCGCCCGGTGCTGGTGCTGCTGACCCTGGCTGATCAACGTGCTGACACTGGGGCTCTCTATCCTGGTGATCAACGGCGCTCTTCTGGCTTGCCGCGCGCTTCGTGCCCAGCCTCTCGGTCGATGGCCTGGCCACCGCGATGCTGCCGCCCTTGCCTACTCGGTGCTGTCGTGGGCCGGCCGCACGCTGGTCGTCTGGCCGCTCTATCCAGGCAAGCCGAGCGGTTTCGCCGTCGACCGCCAGCAGGGCTGCTACGCCCCGCCTCGCCATCCAACAGGTGATGCCGGCCGCTGACCACCAGCGGCACAATGCTCGCCATTTGTCAGATCCGCTCCAAGACCGCTTTGTTATCGTTGGTCCGATGCGACCGCTGGTTCCACGACTTCGCCGGACACGACGGCACGACCTCCGCGCGTTATCCCCCGCGCGCCTGCACATCGAGGCGATGGAAGGCGTATCCTGTACTCGGCCGACCTGCTCCTGTCCGCTCGATGCCGGGCCGGCAGACGCATGGCATCAGGTGGATGCGAGTAAGCCCTTCAAGCGACACCTTCCGACAACCGGAACGGCTTCAGCACAAGAGAGCCGCGCGCCGAGAACTGATCAAAATGTCGACGCCGATGTGCCCGATGCACAACGGTTGGTCGAGGCGCTACGCGAACAGGCCGACGCCACCCACTGGTTCGACGTGTTGCTTCTGGACGGAGCACGGGATGGCATCGCGCAGGTCACGGAGCACCTGGCAGGCGCCTCTGTCTATGACGCGATCCATCCGCTCGGCCACGGGGCCGACGGACAGGTGAACCTTGGCAACAGCCGACTGGACCGCCGACACGATCGATGCCCATGCCGAGGCCTTGCGCGTACGGGACCCCGCTCATTGACCGCCGAGGCAGACCTGTTGATCTACGGCCGGCAATGTGGCCGCCATCACACAAGGGCAGGCAGCGCTGGCGCAGCTGAGCCAGTTGACCGGGGCCGACGTGGCTGCCAGTGACGACGCCACCGGCCAGACTTCCTCGGGGGCGATTTCGATCTCGAGATAGCCATCGGCCAGATCGACACCACCAACGCGCTATCGACCTCGATCCAGGATGATTCAACGGCTTCGGCTACGACTGTCAACGACGACATCGCTCGTGGTCGTCGAAGACACGTCAACGGTCATCGACCTCGCGCTCGAACGATACGGATACCGGGAGTTCGACCCGCTACAGATCATCGACTTCACACCGGCATCCAACGGTACGGTCACCTACACCGGCGATGGAACCCTGACGTATTCCCCCGTCACCAACTTCAATGGTGGTGACAACTTTGAGTACATGATCGCTGACTCGGGTCTGGGTCTGACCCATTTCTGGGACTCAATGGCAACGGAATAGGCTAAGTATAGGCGGGAACAACGGGACCGTTAGCGGAGCAACACCGATCGCGGGAAGCTTTGGGCAGGGATATTCGTTCGACGAAGTCAATGATGCAGGATACAGTCAGCGACTTCAATTAGCTTCCGTCCAGCTTTACCGTGTCGTTTGACTTCAGGGTGGATGACAACTCTGGCTCGTCGTTTCAGCAAGTACATTCATTCCCACGGCACCGTGGCCGCCGCCAACAGCCTGAACGTCTTTACTGAGCCGAAGGTCGGGCATCCCCAATATGTTGCGGACGGTTCTTCACGACACGAACGACGCGGCTGACGACACGGCTCTGGACGTCAACATTGCCAGCCTGATCGGTGATACTCGCAGTGGCGCACACTTGCCACCTTGCGGTCGAGGCCGGAGCCGGTTCCAAGGTATCTGGATGGTGTGTTACAGATCTCGGCGAATCGAGGAGGCGACCTTCAACCCAACTGGAAGCCTCTACCTCGGGGCGCGTCATGACCTGGACCCCGGACGATACTACGGCGGAATGCTCGACAAATGCGCTGGTCGCCAACAGGACGTTGACAGTGCGGAGGTCAGCGGGCTCACAACCAGACCAACGTCGGAAGCGTGACACTGACGGTGTCTGCGGTCAACGATGCCCGTGCCGGCCGACACCGTCTTGTCGATGAGCGTGGCTGAAGACGCCGGCGTCCCCAGCGGTGCGGTCGGTTCACTCGTCAACGCCTTCACCGGCGGCATCACCGATGTCGACAGCGGTGTGGTCAAGGGCATTGCCATCACCGCGACCGACCAGACCAACGGCACCTGGTACCAAGCAGCAGCAACAACGGCACGAACTGGACGACGGTGGGAACGGCCTGACCACCTTCTTTGCTGCTGGCCAACAACGCCAGCACGCGCCGTACTTTGCGCCCGCGGCCAGCTTCATTGGGTCGTCGTCTTCGGCTCTCACGCTGCGCGCCTGGGATCAGACCAGTGGCGGCGCTGGCACCAAGGTCAAAGCACCTCCACCAATGGTGGCACGTCGGCATTCTCCAGCGCCACCGACGTCATCGATGTCACGGTCACCCCGGTCAACAACGCGCCTGTTCTGCACGACTGGTACAACGCGGCGTGGAGCCATCGTAGGAGCATCGTTCTCGATTCGGCACAGGGCCCCGATGACTTGGTTGGCTTCTTCCGGTACTGATTCAGTTTGATGCCGATCCCGAACTCGCCGCCGCGGCTCTCGCAAACGGAAACGACATCCTCGTCACAGCGGCCGATGGCATCACCAAGCTGCCTACGAAATCGGAACAGTTCGACTCAGCTGCTACCGGTGCGCTGACGCTTTGGTCAAGGCAGATCTCTCGTCGACGGTCAATACAAAACTCTTCCTCTACTTCGGCAATGCGAGAGCGCCTCCAATCAACAGGACCCTGAATGTGGGATTCCGGCTACGTCGGTATGGCACTTACTCTCCGAATGCTCCGACCAGCGCTGGCGATGTTCCAGACAGCACGTCGAATAGCAATGATGGCACGACCGGGCGGATGAACGCCGCCGATCTGGTAGCCGGAAGAATTGGGAGCGGCCTGGATTTCGATGAAGTCGATGATCTGCTACGAATTCCGGACAGCACGAGCCTGGATTCCGGTCGCCAGTGCGACCCCGAGCTATGGATCTGGTTCGATGATGCCGCCGATGGCGACTCCCAGCTGATCATGAGCAGTAGCAAACGGTACTGGCGACTGCCGGGTACGAATGGGGATCGCAGGGTGGCGGCAATCATTTCTTTTATCCGAACGCCGCCTCATCGGGCAGCAACTACAACCTGGGCCCGAACCTATCTGTCGATCAGCAATGGCACCACCTCGCGACGACAATGGATTTCGCAACAAAGGATTTGATCATCTATATCGACGGCACCCTGATGGTGTTCTCCACGCAAGGCGTGCCTGGCGGTCGGACTAGCCTGGCGTCGTCTGATGATCTCCTCTGGGGCGGAAATCCCAACGGATGACCCGGTTCTTCGATGGCACTGATGATCCGATCTCCAATGTCGTTCGAACACAGGGCTGGGATTCAGACCGCAGCCAGCAACCAAGGCAATCCCGGTTCCTTTCTGTCGGTTCCGTTGAAAGCCGGAATCTGACATTCAGCGATGTCACGTGGAAGACGGACATCTCACCAAGCGGCGACACCGTGCTCGATGCTTTCCAGCGGGGTGGGGACCGAATCACCGATGCGATCCGGCTGCTGTCGAAGGGATTGCAGTCACAGGCGCCGACAACTCCAACGGCTCTTGGCAGTACGACGCTCAGGCAGACGGCAACTGGCTGGCGTTTGGCCCGGTCACTGATGCAAACGCCGTACTCCTCGGGATACCAGCGCGCTGATCCGCTTTGTTCCAGCCGCCAACTACAGCGGCACGGCTGGCGATCTGACTTTCCGCGCGTGGGACCAGTCATCTGGCACGAATGGCCAGCAAGTGTCGATACGTCCACAAACGGCGGCGATTCCGCATTCAGCGTCGCTGACTATACAGCGTCACTGTGGCCTTCCAGCGACTCGATCGATGATGCGGCCGACTCGCTCTAAACACCGGAGCCACGGTTGACGAAGGCGCCGTTGTCATTCTTGCCAACACGATGCTACGCATCGACGATGTGGATTCACCAGCGGTCAACCGCCTGTACACGGTTACCACGGCGCCGACCATCGGTGCCTTGCGCCTGAACAGCACCGCACCATCGGTCGGCCAGACCTTCACTCAGGCGGACGTGGACGGCGGGCTGATCAGCTACCTGCACAACGATGCTGAACTCTTTACCGACTCGTTCCAGTTCACCTACCAGGAATGATACCAGCGCGTCGTTGGGCGGGCCTGAGACCTCTTCAATCTGACCATCACCCCGGTCAACGACAACAATCCGGTCTTCCCCGGCCACCGCATCAATTGCCGAGAACACCACCGCCAGTTCCCACGGTCAACGCCAACGACGCCGACCCGCCCAGCCAAATCGTCACCACTCTGTCGTACTGCCCGGCGCCGTGGCGGCGCCGCCGACTCGGCCCTGTTCGGTGTCGACGTCAACTCTGGCGCTCTGACCTTCAACTCAGCACCTGACTACGAAGCCCGGCCGACGCCGGGTCCGACAACGTCTACAACGTCACCGTGCGTGCATCGATGGCAACGGGCTCACCGCCGATCAGGTCCTAACGATTACAGTCACCCCGGCGGATGATGCGCCAACGATAGCAGCGCCAATGCTGGCGCAACAGTCAGCGAGGGCGGAGCCGTCACGCTGACGAACGCCGAGTTGCGCATCGACGATGCGGATACCGCAGCGGCCAATCGGCTGTTCACGGTCACGACGGTGCCGACCATCGGTTGGTGCCCGAGCGGTTCGCGCTCTCGGTCGGCCAGACCTTCTAGCCAGGCCGACGTGGACGTCGCAGCCGTCAGCTACCTGCACAACAAATACCGAAATCTTCAGCGATTCATTCCAGTTCACCTACCAGGACGGTACCAGCGCCCGCTGGGCGGGCCTGAGACCTTCAAATCTGACAATCGCCCCCGTCAATGACAACGATCCGGTCGCTGCCAATGACGACGGCATTACCGTCGCGGAAGGTGGCACCACCACCGTATGCTCGACTCCACCGCGAGTAGCGTGCTGGCCACTGACACCGATACTGATCTGCCCAATGATTCATTGACCGTTTCGGTCGGTACTGGGCCGACATTTGCCAGCGCTCTACGCCGAATACCGACGGCACCTTCAGCTATACCCATGATGGCTCCGAGAACTTCACCGACTCGTTTACCCACATCGTCGCGGATGCCAATGGTGGGTGACCGATACCGGGACTGTCTCGATCACCATCACCCCGGTCAATGACAACGACCCTGTCGCCAACAACGACAACATCACCGTCTCTGAGGGCGGCAGCGCGCTCGTGTGCTTGACTCCGCCGCGACCAGCGTCTTGGGCTAACGATACGGATGCCGACCTCGCCCAATGACTTGCTGACCGTTACGGTTGGCACCGGTCCAGCTTTCGCCAGCGGCTTCACGCTCAACACCGACGGCACCTTCAGCTTACACCCACGACGGCTCCGAGAACTTCACCGATTCATTTACCTACATCGTCTCGATGCCAACGGCGGGGTCACCGATACCGGGACCGTCTCGATCACTGTCACCCCGGTCAATGACAATGATCCGATTGCCAATGACGACAGCATTACCGTCGCCGAAGGGGCACCGCCACGGCGCTCGATTCACCGGGCAGCTAGCGTCCTGGCTAACGATACGGATGCTGACCTGCCCAATGACTCGCTGGACTGTGGCAATCGGCACCGGGCCGACGTTCGCCAGCGGCTTCACGCTCAACACCGACGGCACCTTCAGCTACACCCACGATGGCTCCGGAAAACTTCATCGACTCGTTCACCTATGTCGTTTCGGATGCCAACGGTGGGGTGACCGATACCGGGACTGTCTCGATCACCGTGACACCGGTCAACGACAACGACCCTGTCGCCAACAACGACAACATCACCGTCTCTGAGGGCGGCACCGGCTACCGTGCTCGACTCTGCTGCTGCCAGCGTTCTGGCCAATGACACCGATGCCGATCTTACCCAATACCTCGCTGAACGTTTCAATCGGCACCGGACCGGCGTTCGCCAGCGGCTTCACGCTCAACACCGACGGCACCTTCAGCTACACCCACGACGGTTCCGGAGAACTCACCGACTCGTTCACCTACATTGTCTCGGATGCCAATGGCGGGTTGATTGACACCGGGACAGTTTCGATCACCATCTCGGTCAACGACAACGACTCGGTCGCCAATGATGACAGCGTTACCGTCGCGGAAGCTGGTACAGCGACCCAATTGGATTCGACAGCTTCATCGGTCTTGGCAAATGACACCGATACCGACCTTCACGACTCATTGACCGTGGCAGTTGGCGCCGGGCCGACGTTCGCCAGCACCTTCACGCTGAACCCCGACGGAACCTTCCAGCTATACCCACAATGGTTCTGAGAACCTCACCGATTCATTTACCTACATCGTCTCGGATGCTAACGGCGGAGTGACCGATACCGGGACCGTCTCGATCACCATCACCCCGGTCAACGACAATGATCCGACTGCCAATGACGACATCATCACCGTCGCCGAGGGGGCACCGCCACGGTGCTTGATTCAACGGCTACATCTGTCCCATAACGATACGGATGCCGACCTGCCCAATGACTCACTGACCGCGGCAGCTGGCGCCGGGCCTACGTTCGCCAGCCTTCACGCTCAACACTGACGGTACCTTCAGCCATACTCCACGACGGTTCCGACGAACTTCACCGACCGTTCATCTACGTCGTCTCGATGCCAATGGCGGGATCACCGATACCGGGACCGTCTCGATCACCGTCACCCCGGTCAATGACAATGATCCGATTGCCAATGACGACAGCATCACCATCGCCGAATAGGGCACCGCCACGGTGCTCGATCACCGCGGCCAGCGTCCTGGCTAATGATACGGACGCCGATCTACCCAATGACTCGCTGACCGTTTCAATCGGCACCGGACCGGCGTTCGCCAGCGCCTTCACGCTCAACACCGACGGCACCTTCAGCTACACCCACGACGGCTCTGAGAACTTCACCGACTCGTTCACCTATGTCGTTTCGGATGTCAACGGTGGGGGTGACTGATACCGGGACTGTCTCGATCACCAGACACCGTCAATGACAACGACCCTGTCGCCAACAACGACAACATCACTGTCTCTGAGGGCGCAGCGCTACCGTGCTTGACTCCGCCGCGACCAGCGTCCTGGCTAACGATACGGATGCCGACCTGCCCAATGACTTGCTGACGTCAATCGGCACCGGTCCAGCTTTCGCCAGCGGCTTCACGCTCAACACCGACGGCACCTTCAGCTATACCCACGACGGTTCCGAGAACTTCACCGACTCGTTCACCTACATCGTCTCGGGATGCCAATGGTGGCGTGACCGATACCGGGACCGTCTCGATCACCATCACCCCGGTCAACGACAACGACCCGGCCGCCAATGATGACAGCATTGGCCGTCGCGGAAGGTGGTACAGCGACCCACTGGATTCGACAGCTTCATCGGTCTCGGCCAATGACACCGATATCGACCTGCCCAATGACAGCCTTACCGTATCGGTCGGCGCTGGGCCGACCCACACCAGCGGCTTTACGCTGAACCCAGACGGACCTTCAGCTATACCCACGATGGCTCCGAGAACTTCACTGACTCGTTCTCCTACATCGTCTCGGATGCCAACGGTGGCGTGACCGACACCGGGACAGTCTCAATCACCATCACCCCCGTCAACGACAACGATCCTGTCGCCAATGACGACAGCATACCGTCGCGGAAGGTGGTACGGCGACCTAATTGATTCGACAGCTTCATCGGTCTTGGCCAATGACACCGATGCTGACCCGCCCAATGATTCATTAACCGTTTCGGCCGGTACTGGGCCGACATTTGCCAGCGCCTTCACGCTGAATACCGACGGCACCTTCAGCTACACCCACGACGGCTCCGAGAACTTCACCGACTCGTTTACCTACGTTGTCTCCGATGCCAACGGCGGGGTGACAGACACTGACCGTCTCGATCTCGATAACCCCGCGTCAATGACAATGATCCGACTGCCAATGACGACAGCATTACCGTCGCCGAGGTGGCACCGCCACGGTACTTGATTCAACAGCGCTTCACATCGGTCCTCGCGAATGACTCGGACGCCGATCTGCCCAACGACTCGCTGGACCAGCGTGGTTGGCATCGGTCCAGCTTTCGCCAGCGGGCAGCTCATGCTGAATACCGATGGCACCTTCAGCTATACCCACGACGGTTGAGAACTTCACCGACCTTCGTTCACCTACGTCGTCCTCGATGCCAATGGCGGGGTCATCAGATGTCGGGACCGTCTCGATCACCGTCACCCCGGTCAATGACAATGATCCGGTTGCCAATGACGACAGCATTACCGTCGCCGAGGGCGGCACCGCCACGGTGCTCGACTCCGCCGCGACCAGCGTCCTGGCTAATGATACGGACGCCGATCTACCCAATGACTCGCTGACCGTTTCAATCGGCACCGGACCGGTGCTCGCCAGCGCCTTCACGCTCAACACTGACGGCACTTCAGCTATACCCATGACGGTTCCGGAGAACTTCACCGACTCGTTCTCCTACATCATCTCGGATGCCAATGGCGGGTTGACGGACACCGGGACCGTCTCGATCACCATCACCCCGGTCAACGACAACGACCCGGTTGCCAATGACGACAGCATCACTGTCGCCGAAGGGGCACCGCCACGGTGCTCGACTCCGCCGCGGCCAGCAGCGTGCTGGCCAATGACACTGACATTGATCTGCCCAATGATTCATTGACCGTTTCGGTCGGCACCGGACCGGCGTTCGCCAGCGCCTTCACGCCTCAACACCGACGGCACCTTCAGCTACACCCACGCACATTCCGAGAACTTCACCGACTCGTTTACCTACGTTGTCTCGGATGCCAATGGCGGGTTGACGGACACCGGGACAGTCTCGATCACCATCACCCTGGTCAATGACAATGATCCGATTGCCAATGACGACAGCATTAATGTCGCGGAAGGTGGTACGGCGACCAATTGATTCTGACAGCTTCATCGGTCTTGGCCAATGACACCGATGCCGACCTGCCCAATGATTCATTAACCGTTTCGGTCGGTACTGGCCAGACATTGCTAGCGCCTTCACGTCGAATACCGACGGCACCTTCAGCTACACCCACGACGGCCTCGAGAACTTCACCGACCCGTTTACCTTACGTTGTCTCCTGCGATGCCAACGGCGGGGTGACAGCACTGACCGTCTCGATCTCGATAACCCTGGTCAATGACAATGATCCGACTACAATGATTACTGCATTACCGTCGCTGATAGGCACCGCCACGGTATTTGATTCAACAGCTACATCGGTCCTCGCGAATGACTCGGACGCCGACCGCCCAACGACTCGCCAGCTGACCGTAGCGCGGTTGGCATCGGTCCAGCTTTCGCCAGCGCGTTCACGCTGAATACCGATGGCACCTTCAGCTATACCCACGACGGTTCCGAGAACTTCACCGACTCGTTCACCTACGTCGTCTCGGATGCCAATGGCGGGGTCACTGATACCGGGACCGTCTCGATCACCGTCACCCCGGTCAATGACAAATGATCCGGTTGCCAATGACGACAGCATTACCGTCGCCGAGGGCGGCACCGCCACGGTGCGTCGACTCCGCGACCAGCGTCCCGGCCAATGATACGGACGCCGATCTACCCAATGACTCGCTGACCGTTTCACCGGCACCGGACCGGCGCTCCGCCAGCGCCTTCACGCTCAACACCGACGGCACCTTCAGCCACCCACGACGGCTCTGAGAATTTCCAATTTCGACTCGTTCACCTACATTGTCTCGGATGCCAATGGCGGGTTGACGGACACCGGGCCAGTCTCGATCACCATCACCTCGGTCAACGACAACGATCCGGTCGCCAATGATGACAGCATTACCGTCGCGGAAGCTGGTACAGCGACCCAATTGATCTGACAGCTTCATCGGTCTTGGCCAATGACACCGATACTGACCTGCCCAATGACAGCCTGGTTGTATCGGTCGGCGCTGGGCCGACCCACGCCAGCGGCTTTACGCTGAACCCAGACGGGACCTTCAGCTATACCCACGATGGCTCCGAGAACTTCACCGGACTCGTTCACCTACATCGTCTCGATGCCAATGGTGGGGTCACCGATACCGGGACAGTCTCGATCCCCTGTGCACCGGCCACCGACAACGACCTGGTTGCCAATGACGACAGCATCACCGTCGCAGTTGCGGCACCGCCACGGTGCTTGATTCAACAGCTCCATCGGTCCTCGCGAATGACGCGGACGCCGATCTACCCAGTGACGCCTTAACTGTGCGGTCGGAGTCGGGCCTACGTTCGCCAGTGCGTTCACGCTGAATACCGATGGCAATTTTCCAGCTATACCCACGACGGTTCCGGAGAACTTCACCGACTCGTTCACCTACATCGTCTCGATGCCAATGGTGGCGTGACCGATACCGGGACTGTCTCGATCACCATCACCCTGGTCAATGACAACGATCCGGTTGCTAATGACGACAGCATCACTGTCGTAGCTGTGTACCAAGCACTTATTGGATTCGACGGTTTCATCGGTCTTGGCCAATGACACCGATGCTGACTCGCCTAATGACTCGCTGACCGTAGCGGTTGGTACCGGGCCTACGTTCGCCAGCGCCTTCACGCTCAACACCGACGGCACCTTCAAGCCATACCCACGACGGTTCCGGAAACTTCACCGACTCGTTCACCTACGTCGTCTCAGATACCAACGGCGGAGTCACCGATACCGGAACCGTCTCGATCACCATCACCCCGGTCAACGATAGCGACCCTGTCGCCAATACCGACAACATCACTGTCTCTGAGGGCGGCACTGGGCTATCACCGTGCTCGACTCCGCCGCGACCAGCGTCCTGGCTAACGATACGGATGCTGACCTGCCCAATGACTCGCTGACTGTGGCAGTTGGCGCCGGCCCAGCGTTCAAGCAGCGCCTTCACGCTCAACACCGACGGCACCTTCAGCTACACTCCACGACGGCTCCGAGAACTTCACCGATTCATTTACCTACATCATCTGGATACAACGGTACTACCACATCGGGACCGTCTCGATCTCGATAACCCCGGTCAACGACAACGACCCGGTAACGTCGACGGCGGCGGTGCGACCGCGACCGTCAGCATCGTCGAGAGAACAGCACGGCCATCACAACCGTGACAGCCGACGATGCTGATCGACCGGCGCAGGTGCTGACCTTCGGCATTGTGCCGCTGGGCGGCGGCGGTGCCGATGCCCTGCAGCTCTCGATCGATCCGAATACCGGTGCCGTCATCTTCTGGCGGCGCCCGACCGGAATCACCGGCTGACAGCGACGGCGACAACCAGTACGAGTTGCGCGTGCGGGTGACCGACGATGGTGGACGGGAGAATCTGCAGACCTGACGATCCAGGCCATCGGGTCGCCGACGAAGGTGGCGCGTGATCCGATCGCGGATACCGACGCGGCAGCTGACCAGGTTGGCGAGAACGCCGTCACGGGAACCCTGGTGGGCGTCACGGCCTGCGCAACAGACCCCCGATACGCTGATGGACACGGTCACCTACTCGTTGTCCGACGATGCAGGCGGGCGGTTCCAAATCGATCCGGGGACCGGCTTGGTCTCGGTGCTGATGGCGGGACTGCTGGATCGCGAGTCGGCCGCCTCGCACGGGATCGCCGCGGGCTGATTCAACCGACGGCTCCTTCGCCACGCAGCCCTACACGATTGCACTGGAACGACCTGAACGACACTCCGCCGCTCGTCACTCCCGGCCAAACGCTGACCATCGCCGAGAATTCACCGACCGGGTCTTGTCGGGGTACTGGCTGCGAGCGACGCCGACCTGACCGGAACGCTCCAAGGCTGGCAGATCACCGGTGGCAGCGGAACCGCGGTGTTTGCCATCGATGCGCCACCGGCTCGGTCACCGTGGCCGACCAGGCAGCGCTCGATCTCGAGACGAATCCGTCGTTCGAGCTGCTGGTCACGGTGTCCGACGGTGTTCAGATGTCCGCTCCCGAGCGCGCGTCACGGTGACGCTGCTCGATGCCAACGAACCCCGTCCATAGCGTGCCTGGTAATGCCACGATCGACGAACAGCGCCAATGGCACGCTCGTCTTCCAGGCCGTGGCGTGGACAGTGACGCCGGCGATGTGTTGACCTACTCGATCAGCGCGGCCTCCGAGAGCGGGGTCTTTCTCGATCGACCTGGTGACCGGTGCGATACAGGCCGACGCCGGCCGCCTGGATTTCCGAACCGCGCGCTGCGCTCGTTCCCACCTACACACTAACCGTCACGAATACCGATGCGCAGGGCTGGTCGGCCAGCGCCCCATTGAGTATCCGCCTGGGCGATGCGAACGCGGAGATGCCGACAGCCGTGAGCCTGAGCAACGCGTCGGCGACTGGCTGCCTGATCGTCAGGTGGGCCAGGTGACCGTCAGCGATCCGGACCAGGGAGATGCGCACACCTACGCGCTCGCCACCGATGGCGATGGCCGACTGAGCATCGACGCCACTCCAGGGCGTGATCCGCACCATGCGCAACGCCCAATCCCGCTGGCACACCGCGGCACCTTACGCCGTCGACGTGCGCGTGACCGATCTGGCCGGCAATACCCTGGTGCGTACTTTCCAGATCAGCCTCAGCCCGATAGAAACGGTCGATCCTCAACCGATCCCGCCAACTCCCGCGCCTGCGCCGCCGCCAACCGACGCCCCGGTCGGCCCGATCAGCGGACCCGCGTCCGGCCTGGCGCCAACACCGTTCCGGCGGACGACACAACATCGCCGGGTAGCGAGCCGTCGTTTCCGGCCAACACGTCCGCGACCCAACAAGGCGGGCGCTGGTCGGCGATGCGGCCAGGCCCGCGACCCGGTGGACATCCCGGTGACCAATCCGGTCAACCGCCCGGCGATGGCGTTCGAACTGGACACAACACCGTCAACCCGCGTGGCATCGAACGGAGCCGCGCGACAGATGCCAGAGGCAGCCGCCTTTGCCGTCCCCGACCTGAGCCAGATCCCGATGCCGCATTGACGCGGTCGAAATCCAGCTCAGCTGCCCGGTTCGATGGAATCGATCACTGAGTGGTTCGCCGAACGCCAGGCCCCAGCGCGGCGAGATCCGGTTCGATACCGCGGACCCTGAGACCGGATGACCTTGACGACCCGCAGGCGATCTGCCGAAATTGCTGACCGACCCGGTCAAGGCCACCGGGGCACTGCTCACATCCGCCGCGATCTGGTGGGCCGCTCCGCACCGCCGGCATCCTGACCTCGCTGCTGATCGGCGCGCCGGCCTGGCGCAGCATCGACTCCGTTGCCCATCGTCATGCACAGACGACGACGATGATGGCGAGACGGATCGTGGATTACCGCTGGGCGACGCCGGCAGCAGCCTGGCCGACCGCTGGCTCCCTGACAGCCGCGTCGGTCTCTTCCGTGCGCCGGGTTACTGGCGCCCGCCGTACATCTTCTCGGCCAGCCGGCGCATCCCTCCAGCCAGCGATCGTAGTCATTGGCCTTGCGCTTGACATACTCGCCACCTCGTGATGCGGCAGCACCAGGAAGGTCTCGCGATCGATGCAATCGACCACGCAGTCGGCCAGTTGCTCGGGGCGGTATGATGCCATCGACCGCCGCCGCCTTGGCGCCATCGCGGCCCTCGACCATCGGTGGCCACCGCCTGCGGGCAGAGCACCGATACCTTGATGCCCTTGCCTCCGTGCTGGATCGCCAGGTACTCGCCACGCGCCACCGCGGCATGCTTGGTGACCGCGTAGGCATCGCCGGGATGGCAACGAGGTGAGCAGGCCGGCCGCCGACGCGGTGTTGAGCAGGTAACCTCGCCGCGTTCGATCATGGGCCCGCGGCACCACCGCCCGCGCCGTACAGATACGGGCCACTGGGGTGACCTGCCAGTTCAGTTGCCACAATTCGTCCGGCGTGTTCTCACGCCATCGCGGATCAGGCCGGCATTGGAACAGAACAGATCGATGTGCCTTCGGCGTCACACGCGCTGCCTGGGCCAGCGCCTGGGTATGACCGGCCTCCTGCCCACGTCGCCCAGCTGGGTGATGGTCGGCACCGCCGGCAGGGCCGCTGGCTGGCGCCGTCGTTCAGGTCCTGGCTGGCGGCCAGCGCGGCCTGCTGCGCGGCAGATCGGCCAGCACCAGGCCGGCAGGTTTTTCCTGGGCGAAACGCAGCGCCAGCGCGCGCCTTCGATGCCGCTGGCCGCGCCGGTGATCACGATCGTGCGATTGATCGCTTCATCGACTGCTCTCCTGGAAATGAATAAGGCTCACCCGCCCGCCTGGCCGGCGTCCTCGGCGCGCAGCACCACCCGCTGGATCTTGCCCGAGATCGTCTTGGGCAGTGCGTCGCGGTACTCGATCTGGCGCGGGTACTTGTACGGCGCCGTGTTGGTCTTGACGAATTCCTGGATCTCGGCGGTCAGCGCATCGCTGGCCTTGTAGCCCCCGGCAAGCACGATGAAGGCCTTCACGATCTGGCCGCGCAACGCATCGGGCACCGCCACCACCGCCGATTCGGCCACAGCCGGATGCTCTAGCAACGTGCTCTCGACCTCGAACGGCGAGATTCGGTAGCCAGCCGAACTGATGATGTCGTCCGCCCGCCCCACGAACCAGAAGTAGCCGTCGGCATCCCGGGTGGCCGTGTCGCCGGTGTAATACCAGCCGTGGTGAAACGACTTCGCGGTCGCCGCTTCGTCATGCCAGTAGCCGTCGAAGAGCCCGACCGGGTGCGGATCGGTGACGCGGATCGCGATCTGGCCGATCTCGTCATTGGCCACCGGCTTGCCTTCATCATCGACGACGTCGACCTCGATGCCCGGCACTGGCTTGCCCATCGAGCCGGCCCGCACCGGCAGGCACGGGTAATTGGCCACCACGCAGACTGTTTCGGTCTGCCCGTAGCCGTCGTAGATCAGCCCGCCGGTCGCTTCCTTCCAGATCTTGATCACCTCGGGATTCAGCGGTTCGCCGGCACTCATCGAGTGCCGGATCGTGCCCAGGTCATAGCTGGCCAGGTCGAGTTGCGCGAACATCCGGTAAACGGTGGGCGGCGCACAGAAGGTGGTCACCCCGAGGCGCTTGACCAGCTTCAGGTGCAGGTCGGCATCGAAGGCGCCACCGTCGTAAAGGATGTTCGTCGCGCCCATCTGCCACGGGCCGTACAACATGCCCCAGGCGGCCTTGCCCCAACCGGTATCGGACAGCGTCCAGTGGATGTCGCCCTTGCGCAGGTCCATCCAATAGCGGCCGGTGACCGCGTGCGCCAGCGCGTAGCCGTGGTTTCGCGGCACCATCTTGGGCATCGCGGTGGTGCCCGAGGTGAAGT
This sequence comes from Burkholderiaceae bacterium, assembly GCA_041396665.1. GTDB lineage: Bacteria > Pseudomonadota > Gammaproteobacteria > Burkholderiales > Burkholderiaceae_E > JAUIAI01. Next base: position 287 of record JAWKYE010000012.1, on the reverse strand, counting down.
AGATCAGCATCAGGTCGGTGCTGCGCGAGGGCGCCACGCGGTCGCGACCGAACTGCGGCGACGCCGCGGCGCAGGCGGCGTGGTAATCGACCCACCCTTCGCGTTGACCGCCGATCACGATCAGGATTTCAAGGGTCGGGCACTTTGCGCGGATCTGGTCGACACGGGCCGCGCCATCGGCGGTGACGATCGCCAGCCGGGCACCAGCGCGGTTGATTCGGTACTCGATGTCCTTGGCGGTCAGCAGGTTGGTCCCGGGCATCGCCACCACGCCGGCCTTGCAGCAA
>JAWKYE010000011.1:0-200228 GCA_041396665.1 Burkholderiaceae bacterium | reverse complement strand
CGGTGCTGGGCCTTTGCAACAGCGCCTGCCTCTGGCCGGGCGTGGTCAAGGGCATGACGGTGCCGCGGGCCATCGCCACCATCACCCCGATCCTGCTGGCCGGCTGTGCGGCCGACGCCGCACCGCGCCAAGCGGCCCACAAGGCAGACGAGGCCAACAACGCAGACAAGGCTGGCTGGCCCGGCGCGACAAGCCCATCGCCCGGGACCGGCACCCGGCGTGCGTCGCGTGCCGCCGAACGAACAGGGGAGACGCAGACGCCATGACCGACAATGCCCCGTTCATCCGCAATGCCTGGTATGTCGCCGCCTGGGACCACGAGCTGCTGCCCGACGGCATGCTCGCGCGCACCTTGCTGGGCGAACCCATGGTGCTCTGGCGGCGCGATGACGGTACGGTGGTGGCGATGCACGATCTTTGCCCGCACCGGCACGCGCCGTTGTCGCTGGGCCGACGCGAGGGCGACAGCATCCGCTGCCTGTATCACGGCATGCGTTTCGATGGCGCCGGCCAATGCGTCGAGGTGCCGGGCCAGCAGCGGCTGCCAGCCAAGGCCTGCGTGCGCATCCAACCAAGCGTCGAACGCAAGCGCTGGATCTGGGTCTGGATGGGCGACCCGGCGCTGGCCGACGAGTCGCTGGTGCCCGACACCTTCTCGCTGGCCAGCCCCCAGTGGCGGATGAAACCCGGCTACAAGCACTTCAACGCGGCCTGGCTGCTGATCACCGACAACCTGCTCGACTTTTCGCACCTGAGCTTCGTTCACGAAAAGACCTTCGGGGGGTCGACGACGATCGCGCAGGTGGCCCCGCAGGTGACCGAACTCGAACACGGCATCCGGGTCTTTCGGCGCGTCGACGACACGGTACCGGCGCCCTATCACCAGCGGCTGGGCCAGTTCGAGGGCAAGGTCAACCGCTGGTTCGACTACACGCTCACCTATACCGGCCTGTTCATGATGGAAGCCGTGGTACAACCCGTGGGCCGGGCCGACGGCGACCTAGAGGGGGCGTTGCGCTTTCATACCTGCCAGGCGCTCACCCCCGAGTCGGCCACCAGCACCCATTACTTCTTTGCGCAGGCCCATGCGTTCGCACTCGACGATGCCACGGTCACCGAGGCCGTCTTCCAGAGCGTGGCCACCGCGTTCGATGAAGACCTGCGCATGCTCGAAGCGCAGCAGAAAAACATCCTGGCCCATCCCGGCGCTCCCATGGTGCCGATCGGGGCCGATGGCGCCCTCACCCGGTACCGACGCAGGGTGGCCACCGCGCTGCAGGCCGAACAGCCAGGACACCAAGCCTGACCCTGACGACTGTCGACCCCGCTTTTCACACCGCTTCTCACCGCAGTACACAGCCAAAGGAGACTTCCCTGATGAACCAACGTCCCACCCTGCGCCGCCCGATCGGCGTCCTCGCGGTCGCACTGACCGGCCTGTTCTTTGCCAGTACCAGCCATGCCGAACTGAACATCGGCGCCAGCCTCTCGCTGACCGGCCCCGGGTCGGCGCTGGGGGTGCCGATCCGCCAGGGCCTCGAGACCTGGCCGACCGAGATCGCCGGCGAGAAGATCAACCTGATCATCCTGGATGACGGTGGCGATCCGTCGCAGGCCACGCGCAACGCCCGCAAGTTCGTCAGCGAATCCAATGTCGACTGCACTGGTGGGCTCTAACCTGACCCCGGGCGGCATCGCGGTGTCCACCGTGGCCCAGGAAGCCAAGGTGCCCCACTTCGCCTTTGCGCCGATTCCGTTGCCCGAAGGGAAGTCGCACTACTCGTTCGTGATGCCCCAGTCGGTCGATCTGATGGCCGCGGCGGTGGTCAAGGACATCAAGGCGCGCAAGTTCAAGCGCATCGGCGTCATCGGTTTCTCCGATCCCTGGGGTGAACTCTGGTTGGCCGCTCTGAAAAAGGGCTTCGAAGGCAGCGACATCAAGGTCGTCGCCAGCGAGACCTACGGTCGCGCCGATACCAGCGTCACCGGCCAGGTGCTCGCTGGATCTCGGCCAAGCCGGATGCGATCTTCATTGCCGGGTCCGGCACCGGGGCAGCCTTGCCGCAAACGGCGCTGGCCGAGCGCAACTACAAGGGCCAGGTCTACCAGTCGCACGGAGCGGGCTCGGCCCCGTTCCTGCGCATTGCCGGTAAATCGGCCGAAGGCGTGATCCTGCCGATCGGCCCGGTGCTGCTGCCCAAGCAACTGCCCGATTCGCATCCGAGCAAGCAGGTCGTCAATGACTTCGTCAAGAGCTTCGTCGGCAAGTTCGGGCCGACCGCCGCCACGGTGTTCGGCGCGCACGCGTTCGACGCCTCCAAGATCCTCGAGGTGGCGATCCCTGTCGCCAAGGCCAAGGCCAAGCCCGGCACGCCCGAGTTTCACGCGGCGTTGCGCGATGCGATCGAAGGCGTGAAGAACGTGGCCGGCACCAACGGCGTCTACAACTTCTCGCCCACCGACCACTACGGCCTCGATGAGCGCGGCTCGGTGATGGTGCAGGTCGTCAACGGCGACTGGCAGATCCTCAAGTAAGCACAACACCAGCACACGGCGAACATCCATGGATGCACAAATCGTTGCCTGGCTTGCCCAGGACGGCCTGACCAAGCGGGGCGATCTACTGCCTGCTGGGGCTGGCCATCGTGCTGGTGTTCGCCGTCACCCGCGTCATCTTCGTGCCGCAGGGCGAGTTCGTCACCTTTGGCGCGCTCACGCTGGCCAGCCTGCAGTCGGACGACGCGCCGGGCTCGGTCTGGCTGGTGGTGGGCGCCGCCGTGCTGGTGGCCTTGCTTGAAACCGGATCCGCGCGCGCGCGACGGCACCCGCGCCCGGCTGCCTCGCCAGCTGGGGCTCTACCTGTTCTTGCCGCTGCTCGTCTCGGCGCTCACCTGGTGGCTGGCGCCGCTGCAACTGCCGCTGGCGCTGGACGTGTTGCTCACCCTGGTGCTGGATCACCCCGCTGGGACCGTTGCTGTACCGGCTGGTCTACCAGCCGCTGGTCGATGCCTCGGTGCTGGTGTTGCTGATCGCCTCGGTCGCGCTGCACTTCGCGCTCACCGGACTGGCGCTGGTGTTCTTCGGCCTCGAGGGGTTCAAGACCCCGTCGTTCAGCGATGCCGCCTGGGATGTCGGGCCGGTCACCGTCAGCGGGCGAACCGCCTGGATCTTCGGCGTCACCGCGTTGCTCATCGTGTCGATGGCCTGGATGTTTGGGCGCACGCTGTATGGCAAGGCGCTGCGCGCCACCGCATTCAACCGCACCGGCGCCCGGCTCATCGGCTTCTCACCGGTCAGCGCCGGCCTGATCACCTTTACCGCCGCCGCGCTGCTGGGCACCTTGTCCGGCGTGCTGATCGGCCCGATCGTCACGATCTACTACGACAGCGGCTTCGTCATCGGCCTCAAGGGCTTCGTGGCCGCGATCATCGGCGGCCTGGGCAGTTACCCGCTCACCGCGCTGGGCGCGCTGGCCGTGGGCCTGCTCGAATCCTTCTCGTCGTTCTGGGCCAGCAGCTACAAGGAAGTCATCGTGTTCACGCTGGTCATCCCGGTGCTGATCCTGCTTCGTTCACCTCGCCGCACCACGAGCAGGAGGAGGAATGATGACGCCGGCGCTACAACGTGCGCTGATGGTGCTCGCCGTGCTGGTCGTGCTGGCCCTGCCCTTCATTGCCTCGGACTACCTGGTCGCGCTGATGAACTACATCGGCCTGGCCACGCTGGTGGCGCTGGGCCTGGTGTCTGCTCAAGCGTCGCCGGCCAGACCTCGTTCGGTCAGGCCGCGTTCGTCGGCATCGGCGCCTACACCACCGCGGTGCTATCCACCCAGTACGCGTTGTCGCCGTGGCTGACGCTGCCGCTGGCGATCGCGATCGCGGGCGCGACCGCCTGGCTGATCGGCGCGATCACGCTGCGCATGAGCGGACACTACCTGCCGCTGGGCACGATCGCCTGGGGCATCAGCCTTTACTACCTGTTCGGCACGCTGCCGATGCTGGGCGGCTTTGGCGGCATCAACAAGATCGAACCTCTGGCCATCGCCGGCTTCCAGTTCCAGGACCTGGGGCGCTTCTACTACCTGGTCTGATCGTCGTGATCGTGGCGCTGTGGGCCAGCGCCAACCTGCTCGATTCACGGCTGGGCAGGGCGATCCGCGCTCAAGGCGCGGGCCGGCATGGCCGAGTCGTTCGGCGTCGATCCGGCGCGCCTGCGCATCCAGGTGTTCGTCTACGCGGCTGTGCTGGCGGCGATCTCGGGCTGGCTTTACGCGCACATGCAACGCTTCATCAACCCCATGCCGTTCTCGATCAATGCCGGCACGAGTACCTGTTCATGGCGGTGATCGGCGGGGCGGGCGGCGTTTTCGGGGCGGTGCTCGGTGCCTTTGCGTTCACTGCGCTCAAGGAAGGCCTGCAGTCGATCATCCAGGCGATGTCCGGCCAGAGCGGGCCGTACGAGCTGATCGTGTTCGGCGTGTTGATCATCCTGATGCTGCAATACGCGCGCGACGGCCTCTGGCCGCTGGTGGGCTGGCTGCGCCCCACCCGCCGGCCATCGTGCCCGATCCGGCGGTTACCCTGCGCTCGGCCGGCGCGCCGCCGACCTCGCCCACGACGACCTGTTGGCCGTCGATACCGTGACCCGTCGCTTCGGCGGGTTGGTGGCCGTGAACCAGGTGAGCTTCAAGCTGGGCCGCGGCGAGGTGCTGGGTTTGATCGGTCCCAACGGCGCAGGCAAGAGCACACTGTTCAACCTGATCAGCGGCATGCTGCCCGTCAGCGATGGCGACATCCGCTTTGCGGCAGCAGCATCGCCAGGTTGTCCGCCAGCGAGATCGCCCGCCGCGGCATGGCCCGCAGCTTCCAGCACGTGAAGCTGATCGGCCAGATGTCGGTGCTCGACAACGTGGCGATCGGCGCGTCGCTGCGCGCCAGCCGCGGCTTCATTGGCACCTGCGTCGGGCTCGATGCCGCCGAGGAGCGCGCACTGCGCCAGGAAGCGGCCCGGCAACTGGCCCGTGTGGGCCTGGCCGAACATGCGAACGACATGGCCGGCAGCCTGCCGCTGGGCAAGCAGCGCATCGTCGAGATCGCCCGGGCGCTTTGCGCCGACCCGATGCTGCTGCTGCTCGATGAGCCGGCAGCCGGCCTGCGCTACCAGGAAAAGCAGGAGCTGTCGGCGCTGCTCACCGGGCTGCGCGAACAAGGCATGAGCATCCTGCTGGTCGAGCACGACATGGACTTCGTGATGTCGGTGACCGACCGGCTGGTGGTGCTGCACTTTGGCGAGAAACTTGCCGAGGGCAGGCCCGAACAGATCCAGCAAGACCCCGCGGTGCTCGAAGCCTACCTGGGAGGCGTGTGATGACATCCACTTCCCAGCCGCTGCTGCAGGTGGCCGACCTGTGTGTCGGCTACGGCAAGGTCGAGGCCGTGCACGGGGTGTCGTTCGACATGACCGCGGGCCAGATCCTCACCGTGGTCGGCCCCAACGGCGCCGGCAAGACGACGATGATGGCCGCGATCATGGGCCTGTTGCCCAGCACCGGGCGGGTGTCGTTCCAGGGGCTGGATCTGCAGCGCAGCAGCGTCGAGGCGCGCGTGGCCGCCGGCATCTGCCTGGTGCCCGAGAAGCGCGAACTGTTTGCCGAGATGACCGTCGTCGACAACCTGGAACTGGGCGCCCTCACCCGCCGCCGGCGCGGCGAGCGCGGCCTGGGCGCCGCGCTGGACGCGGTTTACGAGACCTTTCCGCGGTTACGCGAGCGCCACCGCCAGGTGGCCGGCACCTTGTCGGGCGGCGAGCGCCAGATGCTGGCACTGGGCCGCGCGCTGATGGCCGCGCCCAGGCTGCTGATGCTCGATGAACCCAGCCTGGGGCTCGCGCCGTTGATCGTGCGCGAGATCTTCCAGGTGATTGCCGGGCTGCGCGAGCGCGGGGTGAGCATCCTGCTGGTCGAACAGAACGCGCGCGCCGCGCTGCAGGTCGCCGATGCCGGCCACGTGCTCGAGAATGGCACGATCGCGGTATCGGGAACGTCGACCGAGCTGCTGGCCAATGAACAGGTGATCGCCAGCTACCTGGGCATTCGCGGCAACCCCCAGGGCGAACCGTCTGCCGGCTGACCCGTCAGCCGATGGTCAGATGACGCAGACGCCTTCGCCGCCCGAGTAAAGCCGGGCCACCTGGTCGGCCCGCCGGCTCAGCACCGCCGCCTGGTTGATGTAGCCCTTGTCGGTGATCTCGCCCGCATCGGCGCTGGGCGGCTCATCGAGCAGCAGCGCGCGCCGCGGCGTCTGGGACGAGCCGCCGCCCTGCTCCGCCAGGGCGGCCATCGCCGCCTGCAGGCGCGCCAGCCGTTCCTGCGCCGACCACTGCGCCGCCTGCGCGCTGGGAAACACCAGCAGGCCGATCTCGTCCCGGTCATGCCCGCAAACCACCAGGTCCTGCGCCAGCGGCGCCAGTGCGCTGATCCACTGCAGGCGCAGCGTGCCCACGCTGACCCAGGTGCCGGTGCTCAGCTTGAAGTCTTCGGCGACCCGGCCATCGAACACCACGCCTTGCTCCGGGTGGGCCGGATCGGCCAGGTAACCGGCGTCGCCTATCCGGTAGTAGCCGTCGTCGTCGAACGCCGCGGCGGTGAGCCCGGGCTCACCCCGGTACTCGGAGAAAATGCTCACCCCGCGCACCCGCATCTCGAGCTTCTCGCCGTTGGGCACGAACTTCAACTCGAGTCCGGGAAGCGGCAGGCCGATCACCCCCGCCTGCTCCAGCCACCAATAGGCACTGGTGATCGCCGGCGCGGTTTCGGTCGAGCCCCAGGCCGTGGTCAGCCACACCGGCTCGCCGCGGATGCGTTCGGCCAAAGCCTGCAACCGCGTCCAGGTGCTTTGCGGCAGTGCCGCCCCGGCATAGAACACCGCGCGCAACCGGTGAAAGAACGCCCGCGCCAGTGCCTCGTCCTGCTCGAGCAGCGGCAGCACCAGGTCGAGCCCGCGCGGCACGTTGAAGTACACGGTAGGCTGGATCTCGGCCAGGTTGCGCACCGACTTCTCCACCAGACCCGGGGCCGGGCGCCCTTCGTCGATGATCATCTGCCCGCCGTGGCGCAGCACCATGTGCAGGTTGTGGTTGCCACCGAACGTGTGGCTCCAGGGCAGCCAGTCGACCAGCACCGGCTTTTCGTGTTCGAGAAACCGCCAGGCCTGCAGGATCATCTGCTGATTGGCGCACAGCATCCGGTGCGTGTTCACCGTCACCTTCGGGTGGCCGGTCGAGCCCGAGGTCAGCAGGTACTTGGCCGCGGTGTCGGGCGTGATCGCCGCGAACGCCGCCTGCACCTGCGGCCCCTCGGTGGCCGCCAGCAACTGCGAGAACGGCATCGCACCCGGTATGGACCCGGCCCCCGCCCCAAACACGGCCGGCAACCGCCGCTCGCGCACGGGTGCGTAGCCGGCCAGCGCCGGCCCGTAAACCGCGGCATCGGCGGCAAACACCAGCGCCGGTGCCAGCGTGTCCAGAATGCCGTGGATCTTGCGGTAGTCGGTGGTGAGCCGGCAGTAGGCGCTGGACACCGAGCAGACCGCGCGCCCCAGATGCATGCCCGCGAGCATCAGCAACAGGTGATCGAGCGAATTGTCGGACAGGATGACGATGGGCGCGCCCGGCGCCAGCCGCAGATCGAGCAGGCCCTGCGCCACCGCGCCGACCTGGGTGCGCATCTGGCGCCACGACAAACGGCGCCAGTCCCCGTCGGCCGTGCGCTCGGCAAATGCCGGCGCATCGGGTGTCTGCGCGGCCCAGCGATCGAGCCACTCGCCGATGCAGCGATCGTACGGCCCCAGTGGCTCGGGCGACGATAGAACGAAGCCGCCCTCGGGCAGCGATCGGACCTGCGTGGCGGGCGCGGCAAACAGCCGCCGGTCGGCAAACATCTTCATTGGCGCGTGTCTCTTGCTTGGCCTCGCGGGTCCGGGCCGTTGTCGGGTCGTTACGCTGATTATCGCGCAGTGCCCCGAAATGCCCAATGACGCATCGGCCCGCCAGCCAATGCGGCCGCTACCCGATGGGTCGCCCCTGCGCATCCAGCGGGTAGCCCCACCGATCCTGCTCGCTCCAGTCGTCTACCCGGTTGCCCCCCACCGGAAAGCCCCCGGCATCCTTGAGCAGGCGTGCCAGGTGCATCAGGTTCCAACACATCAGCGTCGTGTTCTTGTTGGTGAATTCATTGCCAAACCCTGCGGGCACCTCCGAGCCATCGACCGAATCGCCGTAGCTCGGCCCCGGCCCCGCCTCGCCGATCCAGCCGGCATCCGCCTGCGGCGGCACGCAGTAGCCGATATGCTGCAATGCGTACAACACCTCCATGCCCACCGCCTTCACCCCGTCCTCGTTGCCGGTCACCAGGCAACCGCCCACCTTGCCGTAGTAGACATACTGGCCGGCCGCGTTCTGGTCGGTGCTGTTGCTGTAGAGCCGCTCGATGATCTGCGTACAGACACTGGATTTCACCCCCAGCCAGATCGGCGTGCCCAGCACCAGGATGTCGGCCTCGATGATGCGCCGGTAGACCGACGGCCAGGCATCCTGCGCCCAGCCGTGTTCGGTCATGTCGGGGCTCATGCCAAAAGCGATGTCGTGTGCCAGCGCGTGAATGGTGTCGACCGTCACCCCCTGCGCCTGCATCACCGCCGCCGCGTGCGACATCAGGGTGCCGGTGTGGGATTGATCGGGATCTTTCTTGAGGCTGCAGTTGACGAACGCGGCCTTCAGGTCTGAGAAGTCGGGCATCGGTCTCTCCGGAATGGAAAGACCGAGCGGGCAACGAACATGCCTGACGATGCAAAGCGATCCACAGGCCTCTTGATCAGCCAATGACAACCATATAGACTAAGTCCAATTAGTTCATTAGCGATTCAATGAAAGTTGTCAATATCCACGAGGCGAAAACCCATCTGTCGCGCCTGATCGAGGCAGCGGTCAATGGAGAGCCCTTCATCATCGCCAAGGCCGGCAAACCCATGGTGCAGGTACAGGCGGTCACGACGTCTGAGCCAGAGCCACCCAGACGGCTCGGTTTCCTGGCGGGCCAGTTTCAGGTGCCCGATGACTTCGACGACATGGGCCGCGCGCAGATCGAGGCCCTGTTCGGCGGTGGGTCATGAACCTGCTACTCGATACCCACCTGCTGATCTGGGCTGCCTCGAGCCCCAGGAAGCTGTCGCGATCTGCGCGACAGATGATCGCCGACGACCGGAACCTGCTGCATTTCAGTGTCGCCAGTCTCTGGGAAATCGTCATCAAGAGCACGTTGCAACGGCCGGACTTCAGCGTCGAAGCCGGCCTGCTGCGTCGTGGCCTTCTCGACAATGGCTACGTCGAGTGCGAGATCGAGGGCCCTCACGCGTTAGCAGTAGCAAGCCTCCCGCCTATCCACCGCGACCCCTTCGATCGCCTGCTGGTCGCCCAGGCCATGGTGAACGGATGGGTGCTGCTGACAGCCGATTTGACGGTGGCGGACTACGGCAGCCCCGTCCGCCTGGTCGACTGAACGATCGCTGACCCGCCCACGCGACGCTTGCTCAGCCGACTTCGCCCACAGTCGCGACCTGGGCCCGACTGCGTCCGGCCTAGCTTCGCGACGGTTCGTCTGCGAGCAGGCCCGCCACGCGCTGGCGCAGCATGTCCGTGGAAAGACTGGCCGCGGCGATCGGCGCGCCGATGTTCACACCAGCGCGGCTGAGCAAGCCACGCCGGAACGGCCGTTTCATCGCACGCCCGTTCTCGATCCGCGAGAAGTACGACCCCCACAGGTTCTGCAAGGCCACCGGCACCACCGGCACATCGCACCCTTGTTCGGCGGCCCGCGAGACAAGCTTGAGAATGCCGGGCCGGAACGCCTTGAGCGCGCCATCGTCGGTGATGCCCCCCTCGGGAAAGATGCCGATCAGCCCGCCGTCCAGCAAGGTGTCGTGGGCCTTTTGCATCGCCCGCGCGTAGGCCTGCTCATCCTCACCACGCGGCGCCACCGGGATGGCCCTGGCCAGCCGGAACAACCCGCCCAACACAGGCGTGGCGAAGATCGGTGATCCATCAGGAAGGTGATGGGGCGCGGGCTGGCCGCCATCAGCAGGATCGCATCGATGTAGCTGACATGGTTGGCCGCGATGATCGCCGGCCCTGTCACCGGGATGTGCTCGTCACCGGAAACCTTGAACCGGTACCCGAGGCGCGACAACACCCAGGCAACGAAGCGCAACAGGTACTCGGGCACGAGCAAGAAGATGTAGCCGGCGACGATCGCATTGAGCACACCGGTGGCCAGGAAGACCTCGGGCACCGTGAAGCCGGCACCGAGCATCGCGCCGGCCGCCACCGCGCTGACGATCATGAACATCGCGTTCAGGATGTTGTTGGCCGCGATGATGCGCGCCCGATGGGTCGGCTGCGAGCGGGTCTGCACCAGTGCGTACATCGGCACGCTGTACAGCCCGGTGAAGAACGACAGCATCAGCAGGTCGAACATCGTGCGCCAGTGCGCCGCGTGCGTGATGAAATCGCCGATGCCGGTGAGTCCGGCCAGGGCCAGGCCCCGGGTGGCGAAGTACAGATCGAGGCTGAACACCGTCATGCCGATGGCGCCGAACGGCACGAGGCCGATCTCGACATGCCGGCGCGACAGCATCTCGCAGGCCAGGAGCCCGCACCTATGCCCACCGAGAACACCACCAGCAGCAGCGAGGCCACCTGCTCGTTGCCGCCGAGCACGTCGCGGGCGAACGACGGGAACTGGGCCAGGAACACCGCCCCGAAGAACCACATCCACGAGATGCCCAGCAGTGAGCGAAAGACCACCCTGTCCTGGTAGGCCAGGCGCAGGTTGCGCCAGGTCTCGGACACCGGGTTCCAGTTGATCTCGAGAGCCGGGTCGGTGGCCGGGGCCGAGGGCACGAAGCCCGCCGTGATGCGCCCCAGCACCGCCAGCACCAGGCAGCTGGCCGCCACCGCGGTGGCACCGATCTGGGGCAACGCGATCAGCAGCCCGCCGGCCAGGTTGCCGAGCAGGATGGCGACGAACGTACCCATCTCGATCACACCGTTGCCGCCGGTCAGCTCGCGCTCGTTCAGGTGCTGCGGCAGGTACGCATACTTGACCGGCCCGAACACGGTCGACTGTGCGCCCATCAGGAAGATGCACCCCAGCAGCAACGGGATGTTGGTCGTGAAAAACCCGACCGCCGCCAAGCCCATGATGACGATCTCGGCCGACTTGAGCCGGCGGATCAGGACCACCTTGTCGTACTTGTCCGCCAGCTGCCCGCTGGTGGCCGAGAACAGCAGGAAAGGCAGGATGAACAGCGCGCCGATCACCAACCCGGCCTGGGCCGGCGGCAGCCAGCTCAGCTGCAACTGGTAGGTGACCAGCACGGTGAACGCGAACTTGAACAGGTTGTCGTTGCCCGCGCCCAGGAACTGGGTCCAGAAGAACGGGGCGAAGCGGCGCTGGCGCAGCAGCGCGAACTGGTTGCCGTGGTCGGGCTGTTCCGATGGTGCAGCCTGGGCGGCAGGACTGGCGCCGGCGCGGTCGAGGGGCTTGATCAGGGTATCGGCTTGGCTTGTCATGGCGGTCACTTGACGATGATCGAGGTTTGCGCGAGTTGCGCGCTGACCAGCCAACGCAACGCCGAATCAGCGGTCACGGTGTCGATCTGGTCGGCAAAGCGTAGCGCGTTCGGATGATCGTCGAAAGCGACATTGGCCCGACTGATGCGTGCGCCCAACCGTGTGAATGCCGAGATCGACAGGCGGTCGGGACGGTAGCCCTTGAAGCGCAGCCAGGCCTGCGCCTGGTCGCGGGCGATGATGGCGGGCTCCATCGCCATTGCGAGCGTTTCGAGCACCCACTGGTTGGACTGCTGGTACTGCGTCGACCACGGGTAGGCGAGCATGTTGTACTGGCGCTCGTGCACCCGGGCCAGGCGGCGCGGATCGTTCAGAACCGCCTGCACCTTCATTGCCGTGTCCGGGCCCAGCGGCAGGACCGCCGCCTGCCACTCGAACAACGCGTCAGAGAAGAACTCGGCCAGGCCCTGCCGGTAGAGATGGGCGGCCGCGCTGCCGCATTCATTGAGCTTGTGCACGACCCGCCACGGGCCGGGCTGCCCGCCCTGCGCCGGCTGGCGGTAGACGAAACCGATGTGCGAGTAGTGCTGGTCGTAGTCGCGCAGGTCCTGCCCGACCCGGGCGATCACCGCCACCTCGGTCGACTGCGCCTGCAGCAGCCTGGCGGTGGCGCCGGCCAGGTCGAGCCCGCGTGTCATCTCGTACAGGCTGACGGGCCGGGTATCGCAAGGCTGGCCGGCCTGGGCGGGTGCCGCGCCGAGCGCGGCCACCAGGGCGGCGCCCAGCACCGCCGAACGAATGAAGGATTGTTGGTCATGTCGAGGGTTTCCGTAGGATTGGATCGGTGGGTTCGGGGCTGCGAGCGCAGCGCCAGGCGGGCCTACCAGGTGAGCCGCTCGTTGTGCATCAGCGTGCGGCCCAGCTCGTTGGGCAGGAAGGCCACGGCCTGGCTGCCGTGGTAGAGCAACAGGCCGGACGACACCACCGCCACCCGCAACACGGTGCCGGCGCCAACCCTCACTGCCTGCGACGCGTTGCCGGCAAAACGCACCGTGGTACTGACCCCCTCGGCGACGTTCTCCAGCACCCAGACGCTGCCGTTGACCCCGGCCTCGATCGCCCGCACCGTGAGCACGCTGGCGCCGGCCGACAAGACCGCGGGCGTGGCCACGGACAAGGCCACCGGCAGCGCGACCGACATGCCCGAGGCCACGCTCGCGTCATGGCTGGCACCGTGGTGCTGGACCGGGGAGCGGGCGAACGCGGTGCCGGTGAGCATCGCGCCGAGCGACAGGGCCAGGACCGTGGATCGAAAGACTGACTTGAACATCGTGCAACTCCGTTTCGTTGGTGGGAGCCCGCATCCTGCCCAGCGGATCTGCAAAGTTCAACTATCCGATACGAAGTACATACATTCTGGATACTTGGTATCATTTTTCGATACCTGATGACGGAGCATGACCCTTGGCCAATTCCAGCGACCTGATCCAGGCGATTCGCACCGAACTGCGGGCCGCCGGCCTGACCTATGCCGACCTCGCCAAGCGCCTGGGGGCCAGCGAATCGACGATCAAGCGCATGTTCTCGCACGGCGACATGTCGCTGTCGCGGCTGGACCAGGTGATGAAGGCGCTGGGAATCGACCTGAACGATCTGCACCGGCGCATGGCCGCCGTGCCGCGCAAGCCGGCCGAACTCACGCTCGCCCAGGAGCGCACGCTGGTGGCCGATCGGCGCTTGATGCTGGTCGCCATCTGCTGCCAGAGTGAATGGCGCTACGAGCAGATCCTGCACTACTACCTGTTCGATGAACCCGAGCTGATCCGCCACCTGGCCAGGCTGGACCGGCTGGGCCTGATCGAGTTGCGACCGCAGAACCGATACGCGCTCAAGCTGGCCAAGGGTTTCCGATGGCGGCCGCACGGCCCGGTGATGACCTTCTTTCGCGAACGGGCGATGGCCGACTACTTTGCCGGCGGCTTCGACGGCGAAGCGGAATCGCTGCTGCTGGTACACGGCACGATCGACCGGCAGGTCGCTCCGACCTTCAACGAGCGCCTGCAGCGGCTGGCCCACGACTTCTCGCGCCAGCACCTGGCCGATCAGCACCTGCCCGATGCCCAGCGCACGTCGTACACGCTGGTTCTGGGCATGCGCGAGTGGCTGTTCACCGAGTTTGCCGACATGGTTCGTGACCTACGCTAACGCACCGGTGTGACCCCCTGTACGATGCCACCTCGATTGACCCCTCATCCGGACGGCCCCTTCCAATGTCCCTACCCGTCAAAACCTCCCTCGTCGACGATGCCCGGATCCGCTCGCTCGAGCCGCTGCCCCCGCCCGAACACCTGCTGCGCTTTTTTCCGATTGCCGGCGGCCCGATCGAGGCCTTCGTCGAGGCCAGCCGCCAGCGGGTGGCCGAGATCGTGCGCGGGCATGACAGACGGCTGCTGGTGCTGATCGGCCCGTGCTCGATCCACGATGCGCGGGCCGCGATGGAATACGCGCAACGGCTGGCCGCGCTCAGGCCTGGCCTTGCCGACGCGCTCGAGATCGTGATGCGGGTCTACTTCGAAAAGCCGCGCACCACCGTCGGCTGGAAGGGCCTGATCAACGACCCGGGCCTGGATGGGAGCTTTCGGATTGCCGAGGGCCTGCGCACCGCGCGCAGCCTGCTGGTGGACATCAACGCACTGGGCCTGCCGGCCGGCGGCGAGTTGCTGGACACGTTGTCGCCGCAGTACATGGCCGACCTGCTCAGCTGGGGCGCGATCGGCGCACGCACCACCGAGAGCCAGATCCACCGCGAGCTGGCCTCGGGCTTCTCGGCGCCGGTGGGCTTCAAGAACAGCACCGAGGGTGACGTGCAGGTGGCGATAGACGCGATGATCGCGGCCAGCCACCCGCACCGCTTCCTGGGCATGGACAAGCGCGGGCAGATCGCGATGGTGGAAACCGCCGGCAATCCCGACGGCCACGTGATCCTGCGCGGCGGCCGCGAACCGAATGCCGATGCGGCGAGCATCGCCGCCGCCTGCGAGGCGCTGGCCAGGCGCTCGCTGCAGCCCTCGCTGATGGTCGATTGCTCGCACGCCAACAGCGGCAAGCGGCACGAGCGCCAGGTGCAGGTCGTGCAGGACATCGCCGCCCAGATCCGCGCCGGCTCGCGCCACCTGTGCGGCGTGATGATCGAGAGCCACCTGGAGGCCGGCACGCAGACGCTGCAGGTCGGCCAGACCGATCCGCGCAGCCTGCGCTACGGGCAGAGCATCACCGACGAGTGCATCGGGTGGGAGCAGACGGTTTCACTGCTGGGCCAACTGGCCGACGCCGTGCGCCATCGCCGCGGCTGAACGGCGCCGCGGACCGCGCTCAGCCCATACCGGCGCTGGCCAGTAACGCGTCGCGCGCCATCCCCAGGCGCTGGCCGGCGCCCAGGATGTTCTCCCACGGCTCGATGGGCAGCGGCACGCCGTGGGCCAGGCGATCGTCGCGGGTGCGTCGTTCGGGATCGCCGGGGATCATCACCGGCGCCGCCGGGTCGGCCGGCCGGCAGGCACGAACGAAGTCGATGTAGTCGCGAACCGAGCGGGCGTGGTCGTGCCCGTCGTCGATCGCCTGCGGGGACACGTAGACCGAGAACATGCCGTTGTGCACCCGCCCGCCCGGCCCGGTCGGACCCGAACCGGTCAGCGCGCCGGCCAGCAGCTCGCAGGCCAGACCCAGCCCCGAACCCTTGTGCTCGCCCATCGCGGTGATCGCGCCCGGGCCGGCGCGCGGGTTGGGCACCTCGCCCTCGGCCACCGGGCCGTACAGGTCGGCCGGGTTGGTGCTCGGTTGCCCCGCCGCATCGACCAGGCTGCCCGCGGGCAACGGCTTGCCCCCCTTGAGCGCGATCAGTGCCTTGCCTTCGGCCACCCGCGAGGTGGCAAAGTCGAGAATGAAGTCGCCGCTGCCCGGGTTGGGAATGCCGATGGTCACCGGCGCCGTCGACATGCGCCGATCGGCCCCGCCAAAAGGCGCCACCAGCATGCTGTTGGCCACATTGACGAAGTGCACCGACACCAGGCCTTGCGCGCAGGCCATCTCGGCCCAGGCGCCGATGCGCCCCAGGTGCCCCGACTTGCGCAGCGCGATCAGCGCCACCCCGTGCTCGCGCGCCTTGGCCACGCCGATCTCGAGCGCCTGGCGGCCCAGGCTCTGGCCGAACCCGTGGTCGCCATCGAGCAGCGCGAACGCCCCGCCATCGAGCACGGTCGTGACCGTGCGGCCGAAATGCACATCGCCATCGGCGGCCGCCTTCAGATAGCGCGGCACACGCACCACGCCGTGGCTGTCGTGCACCGCCAGGTTCGCATCGACCAGGTGGTGGGCGATGGCCGCCGCCTCGGCGCCACCGGCGCCCGCGCGCTCGAAGATCGTCGCGATGACCCGGGCCAGGCCATCGGCCGGCACCCGAACCTGTCCGGCAGCAGTCATGTATCGTCCCCTGGAATCGTTCGACAGGCGGCCGATGTTAGCAGGGGTGCGGCCGCGATCGGCGCTCAGCGTCGGGTATCGTCGTCGATGCCGGCGAGCACGAGCTTGCCGATCATGTGCCCCTGGGCCAGGCGCGCCAGCGCCGCGTCCAGCGACGCCGCACACAACGCGCCGCCGTTCTCACGCATCGTCGTGCGCAGTGTCCCGGCATCGACCAGGCCGGCCACCTCGGCGAGGATCCCGCCCTGGCGGGCCATGTCCGCGGTCTGGAACAGGCTGCGCGTGAACATGCCCTCCCAGCCGAAGCTTGCGCTCTTGCCGCGCAACAGGTTCATCGGCAGGTCGGCCGAGGCTTCGACCAACGAGCAGACCTGCCCGAACGGCGCCAGGATATCGGCCAGCTCGCCAAAGACCGGCGACGGGTCGGTGAGGCAGAGGATCGCGTCGACCCCACGAATGCCCAGTGCCTTGAGCTGTGCCCGCAACGGCTGCCCGTGATCGATCACCGCGTCCGCCCCCAGCGCCAGGCAATGCTCGCGCGACGCCGGGCGGGACGCGGTGGCCACCACCTGCCAGGGGGTCAGCGCACCGGCCAGCTGGATCGCCATCGAGCCGACCCCGCCGGCGCCGCCCAGCACGAGCAACGTGCGTTGCGGCGCGGTCTCGGATGGTCGCCCGCGCACCAGGTGCAGCCGCTCGAACAAGGCCTCCCAGGCGGCCAGCGAACACAGCGGCAGTGCCGCCGCCTCGACGTACGACAGGCTTGCCGGCTTGTGCGCCACCAGCCGGTGATCGACCGTCTGGGCCTGTGCAAAGCAGCCTGGCCGCGCGATGCTGCCCGCGTAATAGACCTCGTCGCCCACCGCGAAGCCGGCGACCTGCCCGCCCAACGCCTGCACCACGCCGGCCGCGTCCCAGCCAAGGATGCGCGCCGAGCCATCCCTGGCCGGCGGTGCCCGCCGCATCTTCAGATCGATCGGATTGACTGACACCGCCTCGATACGCACCAGCAGCTCGTGCGGACCCGGTGACGGCATCGGCAGATCGGCATCGACAACTTTGGCGGTGGCATCAACGACAACGGCGCGCATCGGCAGGCTCCAGGTTTGCGACGACCACTGTAGCACCGCCGCGCGATCAGCCGATCGCGTCGCTTGCCGCGAAGCCCGCCCGGTCCCAGCGCCGGCATCTCGCGGATCAGGCACACCAGGTCGGCCTGGCGGGACACGCCGATCTTCGCATGCACCGAGCGCAACTGGGTGCGCACCGTCAGCGTCGACACGTGGCGCTTGGCGGCAATCTGCTCTGGCGACAGGCCGTTGGCCAGCATCACCGACACCTGCGCCTCGGCCGGCGTCAGGTCGAACACCTCGGCGACGATGAACGGATCGATCGTGCGGGCGATGCTCAGGTCGTGAAGAATGGCCAGGGCCATCGGCTGGCGCCCGAAGGCCTGCATCGTGGGCGCAGGCAGCAGCCTGTCCAGCACCAGCATCATCGGCCGCCCGGGCACCGTCGACTCGAGGCGCAGCACCTGGCGCAGGACCGCCTGCGCCTCGTGACGAACCGACAGCAGGGCCTTCAACGCCGCCAGCAACTGGCGGTCCTCGGCAGGCCGGCGCCCGAGCAGCAGCTTGTCCTGGAGCGCGCAGGGCGGGCGAATCCGCGAGCAGGTCGACCGCTGACTGATTTGCATACTGGATGGCGCGATGCTCGTTGAGCAGCACCACCGGCTGCCCCATGCGCTCGAGAATGTGGTGCCCGGCGGCAATCTGCCACGCGCGGGCCTTTTGCGTGGCGTAGATCTTCAGCGCGGACGCGAGATGGGCGCTCAAGCGGTCCAAGAATGCGATCTCGTCCGGGCCCAGCGGTTGACTTCCCGCACCTCGAAACGCACCGGCCATGACGATCGACGATTCGTCGTCGATCAGCGAGCGCGCTCATGTAACGGCCGCCGTGCGGAATGAGAGAATCCTGGTAGAACGGACTGGAGGCGACGAAGGCATCATCGAAATGCTCATGGCAATGCATCCACTCGTTCGGCCCGGTGCGCAGGCACGGGCCGATCCGTGGATTGACATCGTGATACTTGCGGATGTAGTCGATCGTGGCTTCGGGCGGTGCCCTTCGCCTTCCAGCGAGTACATCAACGTACCACTGACCTTGTCCATCCCGATGATCTGGCCCCCAGAGGTCCAAGGTCTCTGACAGGTCCGCCAGCACCCGCTCCCGGGGGCAATGCCGCTGCCCGCCTCGTAGATCGCCGAGACAATCTGGTCGAACCGGGCTGGCTCCATGATGTTTCCCCTCTGGCGATTCTTTTTTGCTCGCGACCTTGTCACCTTGGCGTCGATGCCGATCCAGTATCCCGCAATCCCCGCAGGCGGCCAAGCGTTTGTGTCCCCGATGCTTGATGTAGATCAGCCCGCTTCCTACCTAAGAAATGGGATGTCCGGCCAGATTTCGTGTGATCCACTGTCCCGACCCACGATCAGGAGACAGGCATGAGTGCGTTCGATGTCGCCACCCGGTTCTTTCACGACTGCGAAAGCCTCAAGGGCTGGCAGGGTTGCCGACAACACGTGGCCGACGGCGCCGCGTTCGATGCGCAGAGCGAGGCATTGACCGACGTCAGGACGGTGCAGGCCTATGCGACTGGATGGCCGGCCTGGGCAGCGGGCCGCTGGCCGGGGGCACCTACACGCTGCACGCCGCGGGCTGGGACGAAGCCAATCGCACGGCGCTGTTTTTTGCCACTTACTCGGCCTCACACACCGGCGAAGGGGGGCCGGTGCCACCGACCGGCCGGCATGTCGATGCCCACTACGTGTATGCGCTACGGATGAATGCCGATGACAAGGTCGACAAGATGACCAAGATCTGGCACTCGCAGCATTCGATGGTGGCGCTCGGCTGGGTGTAGCAACCGGCGCCGCGGATCGCTCAGCTGTAGAGTTGGGCACGCCGACCTTGGCGTGCTCGTTGGCCACCTGCGGTGACAGGCCAAAGCCCTTGGCCAGCTGGTCCAGGTAGTGCGCCTCGGCCTGCGAATCGAGATCGATCCCCAGCAGCGACATCAGGTAGACCTGCTGCTCCATGCCGCGCGGCACGCTGCGCACGAACGCCTGCACGTCGAGCGGCTGCGACATCTCGCGGCGTACGAAATCGATCTCTTCGGCAGTCACGTCGCCCAGGTGCTCGAGGATCTTGCGCTTCTCGTTTTCGTCGATCTGGCCATCGCACTTGGCGGCAGTGATCATCGCGCGCAACATGATCTCGGCCTGCAGGTTTTGGTCGGGCGTGGGTTCGGGAACCGACTGACCGCCCAGCGCCTGGTTGAGCATGCCGCCCAGGCCGCCACCCGCACCCGCCTGAGCGCTGCCACCGCCGCCCAGACTGTCGAGCAGACCTCCCAGCCCGCCGGCGGACGATCCACCACCACCGGACAGCACGCTGCCCAGCATGCCGCCCAGCCCCCGGACCGGCTCCTGGGTACCGCCCTGGCTGGCCGAGCCACCCAGCGCACCGCCCAGGCCCCCGAGCAGTCCGCCCAGTGCTCCCAGACCGCCCATACCGCCGAGCCCGCCCGCCTGCGGATTGGCCGTTGGCTGGGTGCCGGCCGATGCCCCGCCAAGCCCGCCGAGCATGCCGCCCAGGTCACCGAGCCCACCCGATGCGGACTCGGCCGCGCCGCCTGCACCCGAGCGCCTGTTGATCATCTTGCCGACGCCGCGTGCCACCATCGCGCCGATGGCGACCTTGGCCAGTGTTCCGAGCAGGTTCATGCGTGCTGACTCCCTCTTCTACAACCGACAGGAGGCCGGTCTTACCGTTGGCAATACGCGGCACCGGATTGCGCGCCGCTGTCGAGGGCAGTATATCCGCAGCCCCCCGCACAGGCGTGAACCCGGGTACGGAATGCGGAGACCTGGGGCAGATTTATCAATCGTTGAACAATGCACGGATCGCGGCGCTGACTAGAATCAACGAATGGGAATCAGCGAATGAACTATCGGGAAGCCGCCAGCGATGCGCCGACCCCGCCGGCGCGGGCCAAGGCACCCGGGTTCCGCGATGGGCGCTTGCGCCATCTGGCGAACCGCATCAGGCCGCGGCCGCTGGAGACGCCGGCGCTGCGTCAGCGTTTCGAGCAGCACTTCCACGCGGCCGGGTTGTTCCAGACCGTGATGTCGATCATGCTGGCCACTGCTGCCGCGATGCTCGGATACCTGGCGTTCGGCCTGTCCGGGCTGGAGCCCGGTGGCTGGTTCGCCGGCAACCAGGTCCATCGTCTGTTGCTCACCGCAATGTTGATCGGCTTGCTGGTCATCGCGCTGGTCGGCTGGGATTTCTGGCAGCGACGCTGGCAGGTACTGGCCATCGCCTTCGTGTTGTCGCTGTACGGGATGGCCGCGCTGATCATCCAGCTGCGTACCGGCACCCCGGGCACGCCGCTCACCGAGTCCGAATGCTGGCGCGCGATCGGCACCCAGTGCCTGGTCGTACTGGTCACCTTCCCGTTCATCCGCCTGCGCCTGTCGCTGTTGGTGACGATCGCGGTGGTGAGTTCGGTGGTGCTGGTGCTGACCTGCTTCGCCGATCCGCGACAGGCCGGCATCGCGCTGCTCGGGCTGCTGATCGCGATCGCGATCGGCTGCGCGGTCTGGTATGGCAACTACTGGCGCGAACGCGAGTTGTTCGCGCGCTCGCAGGCACTGGAGCAGGCGCTGGCCGACGCGCGTCGGGCCGAAGGGGTGGCCCGAGAATCGGAGGCGGCCGCAACCGAACTGGCAGGCCGGCAGCGCCAGCTGACCCGCGCGATCACCCATGACATCCGCCAGCCGATGACGGCGGTCGGCATCCAGATGATGCTGGTGCGCGAGGCCTGCGCGACAACCCGCAGGTGGCCGCTGCCTGCTGAGCCGCTGGCGTTCGCGCTGGACGCGCTGAACAGCCAGGTCGAGGAGATCGCTGCCGATGCACAGCGGGCACGCAATCGACTGCGGAACTGGGCCCGGTCAATGTGCACAGGCTGGTGATGATGCATGTGCAACTGCATGCCCGCTGGCGCGGGCGGGACTACGTCGAACTGACCTGGCTGGGTGGGGCGGTCGGCCCAGGAGGTGTGCGCGATGACGAGTCGGCCACCTGGCGACCATCCTGCAATCGTTGATCGGCAACGCGATCAAGTTCCGCCGCGGCACACCCGGCTTGTCACGGCGCGTGATCTGCGTCGGCTCGACGCGCATCGGCGGGCGCATCAGCATCCGGGTGTTCGACAACGGGATCGGCATTGCGCAGGCCACGCTGCCGCGCATCTTCGACGAGGGCTTCTCGACCGACCCGGACCGAAGCCGCAGCAGCGGGCTGGGCCTGTTCAATGTGCGCCGGCTGCTCGAGCCGATGAAGGGACACACGGTGACCGTGTTCTCGCGTCCGTGGCAGTCCACATGCTTTCGCATCATGCTGCCGGTGACCGACCAACCGGCGGCCACCGCCAGGAAGCGGCGCTCTTGCCGATGCGCTCGAATCCACCATCATTCCCGAACGATCGCCGGGCACCTTGGAAGAACGGCGGGTGCTGCTGGTCGAGGACGATCCCCTGGTGGCCTCGACGCTGAACTTCCTGCTGACGCGGGCCGGCGCGATCACGACGCTTGCCAGCAGTCACGCCGAGGCGATGGCCAGCCTGCACGAGCCGACCACGCCGCCCGAGTTACTGATCTGCGACTTCGACCTGGACGACGCCCTGACCGGGCCGATGTCATCCGGGACGTGCGCGAGCGCCTGGCCACACGATCCCGGCGATCCTGATCTCGGGTGAGTTGGACCGGCTACAGCCAGGGAGATCGCCCTGCCGCTGATCATGAAGCCATTCGTGTCCGACACGCTGTTTCGCGCCATCAACGCGCTGCGCACCCCGACCAGGCCGCGATCACGTCGTGAGCGCGGCAGGCGGTCACCACCGCACAGGCAAGATCGACGATGTGCTCAAGAGCTAACAGGACAGGGCGTCGATGCAACCTCAATCGCGACCAGACTCGGCCTGGGCGGTCGGACGCGGCCTCAGCGCTTGCATGGTCTGCTCCTGTAATGACTGCACCCGTCACGACACCCACTCCAAACCCTCCGGCACCTGGAGATCATCATGCACGCCCGCCAGTGTTCGATTACCGCCCGCTCGGTCGGCGCCTCGTTGTCGCTCGCGCTGGCCCTGGCGGCGCAGGCCGCAGCCGCCACGCCCGAGGTCCACGAGCAAGCGTGGCGCCAGCCCTTCCTGACACTGCTCGAAAGCGATGATGCCACGCGCCGCGAGGCGGCGATGCAGGCGATACGCGACGGCTGGCAGGCGTCACTGCTGCCGATGAGCCTGAACTGATTGCCTATGCCCGGCCCGGATCCGCTGATCGGACGAGTTGGCAAGGTCGGGGCGACCATCGGCAAGGTGCCGCTGGGCGTGTCACGGCTGCACGAATGGTATTTCTGGCTCTGGAACCAGGACATCGCGCCGCCGGCCGACTATGCCCGGTTCAAGGCGCGCCTTTACCAGCACTTCGATCCGCGCTTCGCGTTCTACTTCAGGACAGGCAGGCCAGCGCCCGAATCCGGCTGGACGAGATCCGCTGGGGCGGCGTGCGCCAGGATGGCATTCCGCCACTCTGCCAACCGACGATGCTCGCCGCTCCCGGGAGGCCGGCTACCTCGCCGATGACAACGTCGTGTTCGGTATCGAGATCAATGGCGATGCGCGCGCCTCCACCCCCAGCGCGTGCTGGCCTGGCACGAGATGTTCGTCGACACCATCGGCGGCGTCGAGATTGCCGGGGTCTACTGCACGCTATGCGGCACCGTCGTGCCGTTTCGCACCACGGTGAACGGGGTGCGGCACGAACTGGGCACGAGTGGCTTTCTGTACCGCTCGAACAAGGATGTACGACAAGGCCACCCAGTCGCTGTGGAGCACGACCCGTGGCACGCCGGTGCTTGGCCCGCTGGTCGACCAGGACTGAACTGCCCCTGGAGAGCGTCGTCACCACCACCTGGGGCGAGTGGCGCAGGCGCCATCCCGACACCACCGTGTTGTCCCTCGACACCGGGCAGGCGCAACTGCGCCGGAAGGCGCCGCCGCCGACTACTTCGCCACTGACGAACTGATGTTCAACACGCCGTTCAAGGACACCCGGCTGGCCCAAGCAGGAGGTGCTGGCGTTGCGCTTTAAGCCGCGGCGCCCGAACAGCAACTGGCGATCGACGCCGACTTCCTGGCCTGCCACTCGGTCTATGCCGACAACATTCGGCCTGTAGCGGGTTGTCAGCTCACCGACACCGAGGGCGGCGCCAACCGAGTCTACGAGCAAGGCGGGGTCGCGCTGGTGCAGTTCGATCGGCAACACGGCCACCGATGCCCGAAGCTGGCGCTGGACGATGACCGAGGCCGAGTTGACGAGTGCCGACGGCCAACGGCTTGCCAGGTTACCAGCGCGCCGCGCGTTCTGGCTCGGGCTGGCACGGCGGCGTTTCCATCAGCGGGCAGACGCGGCTGGTCAGGTAGGTTGCAACAGCCGGTGTGCCCGACGCAGGTCGATCGTCGACGCTTGGGGCTCGGGCATGTCGGCCAACACCTGTCGAAGCTGTTGCAGGGACACGGTATCGCCGCCTGAGAGTTCATGCACATCGAGAGCCGCACGCAGCGCGAGCGTCGGCGAGCCCAGCGCCCGGGCCGAATCGATGGCCTCGCGCAGCGCCTGTGCCGCCGCGCCGGCCTGCCCTCGTTGGCGATGGATCCGGGCACGCAGCCGCAGTATCTCGACATCCCCCAGGTGTTGCCCGGTGCGCGCGGTCACCGCCCGTGCGCGATCCAGCGACAGCGCCGCTTCATCCTGCCGACCCTGCTCGATCAGCAAGGGCATGCACGGCCTGGAACTGCCCGTACCAGAGCCGGATACTCCGCCCCTTCGAGCAAGGCGATGCACTCTGCGACGCGATCGCCGGCCGCAGGTAACGCCGACTCGTCCGATTCGATCACGGCCCGGATCAGGTCATGAACGCTCGTTACATCTCCAGCCCTTCGTCGCGGCATAGCTGCGCCAGTTCGTCCAGCAACGTTGCCAGTTGGTCCGCTTTGGCCGCCTGCCAGTCGGCCAACGCCCCGCTGGTCATCCGGAAGGTCAGCAGCAGGCCGATCGCGTACGCGCGTGCCGCCGGAAAGCCCCCCAGTTCACCCAGCAGGTCGATCACTCGTTGCCAATCGGCCTGGGCGGCCGAGTAACGCCCTGCCAGGTAGCAGCAACCACGCGACACCCACATCGCGGTCAGCGGCGAAATCTGGGAAGTGCGCATTCATCTCCCGCCCAGATCGCGCGAACTGGCTCCTCGATGCCCATCTGGCCGGCCCGGATCGTGGCCGGCAGATCGCCAGCCGTGAACGCGGCCAGCGCCTGGCAGTAGGCTGCCGCCACCCGCAGCAAAGCCGGCGCCCCCGGGCTTGCCCGCCGGTTCTCCCAGCATCAGCGATCCGCGGGCCACGTCGTTCTCGCCGCGCGAGTACCAGACCCCCCAACGCATCCACTGCGCCTTGAGCCACGCATCGGCATCCGGACCCGCTCGCACAACGCAAGGACCTGCTGGCAGGTGGCGTCGACTTCCTCGGCTGCCCAGCCGCGCGCCGTCTCGTACCAATGGCGCCATCGCGACCCGCACCGCGATCTCCCGGCGCCGCAGCTCGTCGGTCGGGGCGATTGCCGCCAACGACTGCAACGCCTGCTCGAAATGCGCGATGGCTTCGTCGATCGCCAGCCTTTGCACCGCCCGTTCGCCGGCGCGGACCCAGAGGTCGAGGGCCTGGGCCGACTCGCCGGCCTGCGCGAGGTGCCGCGCCAGCACCTCGGGCTGCTCGGCCACCCAGGTGCCAAAGTATTCGCGCAGCGCCGCCGCCACACGGCGGTGCCCCGCTGCCCGCGCGCGGTGGGGAATCGCCGCGTAGGCGGCATCGCGGATCGCCGCGTGACGAAAACCGGCCACCCGGCCCAGCAGCGGATCCTCGCGCAACACCATGATCCCCAGCTCGACCATCTCGCGCAGGTGTTGCTCGAGCCTTGGCGGCGCCTCGTGATCGAGCAACGCGAGCAGCGTCGGCGTACAGTCGCGCCCGACGATCGCCGCGTGCGCCATCAGGTGCCGGGCGGCGCCGACCCGGTCGAGCCGCGCGCGGATGGCCGCCTCGACCCCGTAGGGGATGGGCGCATCGGCCATCGTGCCCCGGGCTACCCAGGCATCGGCCTGCTCGACCAGGTGACCGGAACGGATCAGCGCCCGGGTCACTTCCTCCAGGTAAAGCGGCACGCCATCGCATCGGGGCAGGATCTCGCGGCTCAGTCCCAGTGCGAGCGGCTTGTCGGCGGCTGCCGCCCGAATCACGCGCAGCGACTCCTCGCGATCCAGGCCGCGCAGGGTCAGGGCCAGGTGTCCGGGTCGCAATGCCCACGGCGACTCGAAAGGCCCGCGGACGGTTCCCAGCAGCATCAACGGGCAGGCGTCCACCGTCTGCGCCAGGTGGCGCAGCCAGGCCAGTGTGGACGCATCGGACCAGTGCAGGTCTTCCACGATGAACAACAGCGCGCCGGCCGCCCGCGCCCGCTGCGTGACGAGCGCGGTCAGGATCTCGAACACCCGCACCCGCCGGCGGTTGGCCGTACCCGGCAGCTCCTTGGCCAGTGCTTCGGGTAAGGCCAGCGACAACCAATCGGCCAGCACCGGGACCACCTCGGGCCTGTCTAACCCAGCCACCGTGACCGAGCGGGTCAGCGCGGCCAGTTGCTCCTCGGCCGTCAACGACCGATCACAGCCCAGCAGGGGGCGCATCAACTCGATCACCGGATCGAATGCGGTCAGCCGCGCGCCTTCGGTGCAGCGCATCAGCAGCACCCGCGCCGTGGATTGCAGGGCCAGCCGGCTGACCAGTTCCTGCACCAGCCGCGACTTGCCCAGCCCCGCATCGGCGGTGACGGTCACGAGCACCCTGCGGCCCGAGTCTGACAGACCGGCAACGCGATCGACCAGCCGCGCCAGGTGGTCGTCGCGATCGATGAACGGGCTTTGCGCCCGCTCGCGCGGATCGACCGACGCCACGGACCTGGCCGCCCGCACCTGCCACAGGCCCACCGGTTGCCCGACCCCGCGCAAGGACTGCGCGCCCAGCGCCAGGCCCTCGAACGCGCCTTGCAACAGCTCCCAGGTGTCCTGCGTCACGATCACCGCGCCCGGCGTGGCCGCCGCCGTCACGCGCGCCGCGATATTGGGCACATCGCCCAGCGCCAGTACCTCGCGATGGGCGCCGGCCATCTGCGCGGCCATCAGCACCCGACCCGAATGCAGGCCGATCCGGGCGACCAGGGGGACCGCGTCCGGAAACGAATGCCCGGCCAGGTCTCGTTGCACGGCCAGCGCCCAGCGTACCGCCTGCGCCGCATCCTGCTCCTGCGCACGGGGATAGCCGAAGTAAACCACCACGCCGTCACCCAGGAACTGCGCGATGTGGCCGCCGTACTCGGCGGCGGCATCGGCACACACCTGGTGAAAGCCGGCAAGCCGCTCTGCCAGGTCTTCGGGGTCGAGTCGGCCCGAGAGCGCGGTGAAACCGACGAGATCGCCAAAAACCACGGTGACCGGCCGGCGCTCACCGGTGACCGCCGGCGGACGCGCATTCGGCGACAGGCCCGCCGACCCGGTGAGCGCCGCGCCACAGTCGCCGCAGTAGCGCTTGTCCGGCGCGCTGATGCCGTGGCAGTTGGTGCAACGCATCGGTCTTCCCGGCCAGGGTCCGTGCGCCGGCAGCGGGACGCTCAGGATCAGTCCGAGCCTGTACCCGGCCCGCAGGCGGGTGGCAGACTGTCCAGCAGAAAGACCAGTTCGCGCACGCCGTTGACATCCGCCTTGTCCAGGATGGAGCGGATCTGGGTGCGCACCGTGTGCTCGCTGACGCCGCGCGCGACAGCGATCGCCTTGGGCCTGAGCCCGAGCATCAGCTGGCCGACGACATCGCTTTCGGCCGCCGTCATACCGTGCAATTCACAAAAGTAGGCAAGCGTCGTCGGCATGGGTTCGCGCGCCCGCGGCAACACGACGGCAATCAGGCCGTCATCGGAGTGGCCCGGCGGCGGATGCAGCCGGGTGAGCGCCAGGGCGAGCGGCTCACCGCGCACCCAGATGGTCACGTAATGGCTGCCGCGCGCGGGTAGCGAGTCGATGACCGCGGCAAACGGGGGACTATGGGCATCGAACGACGGTTGATCGGCCTGCGCGACCCAGCCCAGGCAGGCGTTGAGCAGCGCCTGGTTGCGGGCCGCACGGTTGATGAACACGACCCGCCCGGGCGGGCGCACCAGCAGCAGCCCGTGGGCCGACAAGTCCATCGTCGCCTCGACAGCCCAGGTCGGCAACGGCCAGCGCTCGGACCCGGTCGGCCGGCTGGTGACGGCATGCGCCGGCGATCTTGCTGCCGCCGTCGATGTTGACTGCTCCACGGTGTTCATCGTTATCCCCGATTGGCTTCGTTTCCCGACATCGATGTTCTTCGGTGTCATTGGTTTTGGGTAGTCGGTTTCGGTCAGGTTCGATGTTCAATAGTGAACATCCGGCGACAAGCCCCGTCGGCTACCAGCGGCGCGGCGGTGTCTTGTTCAGCACGATGCTGCTCTGCCCGATCGTGATGTACCCCCCATCGACAAGGTCCTTGAGAATCCGGTGAATCATGCTGCGCGAGGCGCCGACCCGGTCGGCAATCCGCTGCTGGCTCATCCGCGGTACCTGCCGCTGACCGTCGTCGCCGGTCACGGCCTCGTCGAGCAGCAGCCGGGCCACGCGGCCGTAGACATCCATCAGCGACAGGCTCTGCACGTTGCCGGTCAGCTGCATGACCCTGTGGATCAGGGTCTGGACCAGATGGAACATGAGATCGGGGCGCTGGTGCAGCAATGCCTCGAATTCGGCCCGGCCCACCATGCACAGCCGGCAACGCCCGAGGGTGCGCACCGATGCGGTCCGCAGCGCACTGGCCAGCATCATCTCGCCAAAGGTCTCGCCCGGGCCCAGTTGCGCCAGCTCGGCCTCGCGCCCTTCGTCATCGGCGACGAACACGCGGAGCGCGCCCTCGATGACCAGGTACAGCGTTTGCGCCGGTTCGCCCTGCACGACCACGACGACATTGCGCTCGAACACGCGGATCCGGCCGACCGCGCGCAAGGCCTCGATCAGCGGCGCCGGCAACACCGGGACCGTCGTTCCCAGGTCCGATGGCGGCTCGAACCGATCGATTGGATCACCCATTTTCATCGGATGACTCCCGGCCGGGCAGCCGCCCGCCCGGGGCGGTGGGCCTGGCATCGATGACCCGGCTCTGCGGCGGGGCCTGCGGATCGCGGCCCAGGTCGGGCATTTCCTGGATCAGGCGGACCAGGTCGGCCTGCCGGGTGATGCCGACCTTGCCGTGGACCATGCGAAGCTGGGTGCGCACGGTGTGCGGCGATACGTGCCGATGCCGGGCGATGTCGTCCGGCGACAGCCCCTCGGCCAGCAGCACCGACACCTGCGCTTCGGCCGGCGTGAGGTCGAACGCCGCCGCGACGATGAACGGGTCGATCGCACGGCGGCCGGCCAGGTCGTGCAACATCACCAGCGCGAGCGGCTGGCTGCCGAACAGGTGCATCGTCGGCTCCGGCATCAGCGTGTCCAGCAGCAGCAACATCGGCTGCACCGCCGGCTGCGACGTCAGGCGCAGCACGCTGCGCCTGTCGGCCCGACCGACATGCCGCGGCGACAACATGTCCTTGAGCAAGTTGAGCAACCGGTTGTCATCGCGGCCGACCGCGCAACGCAGCTGCCCGTTGCTGACGCTCACCCCGCGGTCGCTGTCCAGCGCCACCCGGGCAGCCGGGTTGCAATAGTGGATGTTGCGGCTTTCGTCGAGCAGCGGCATCGGTTGCGCCATGCGTTCGAGCACCTGCTGGCCGGCGGTGGCGGACACCGACCTGGGCCGGCTGTCCCGGTAGATCTGCAGGCCCAGGGCGAAATGCTCGATCAGCCGGGAGAGATAAGCCGTTTCCGTTGCATCGAGCGGTGACTGCCCGACACCGCGCAACGCGCCCATCATGACCACGCACGATTCGTCATCGATGATCTTGGTCCCGCTACACCATCGACTGCCGTGGGGGATCAGGAAATCCTGGAAAAACGCGCTACCCGCCACATAGTTTTCATCGAGATGTTCATGATCATGCATCCACTCGCCCGGTTGCAAGGCTGCAATCAGGGGAACGCGCGGATTATGCGGATGGTATTCACGGATGTAGTCGATGATCGATTCAAGCGGATAACGTCCTGCTTCGAATGAATACATGACTGACCCGTCTCGCTTGTCGACCCCGGCAACCTGCAACGCCCAGAGCTCGAGATCGTCGGCCACCAGCTGCATCGCCGACTCCCAGCTGCGGGCACCACTGCCCGCGGCATAGATCGCCCTGACGGTCTCGTCATAACGATCGGCGTTTTCGAACCCGCGTTTGTGCATACACGCCCCGCGCCCCCTGCGCTGCCGCATGGCCAGTTGAGTAGTCGATTGCTTGATATCTCCGAGGGCCGGGTGCTGCTCCGAACTTGTTGTTCTCGTCGGGCGCTACCCGTGTCCTCGTCATCACAATAGGCGAAATCGCGCGGCGTCACCTACTGCAAACAGAGTATTTTTCCGGGATGAATCGAAAGTCTTGGGACGTAATTTCCGAAACAACCTTTTTCGGTTAACCCGAAAGAATCAGTTTTGACTTTAAGTCACGATTTGGCGGCAATGCCGCCCGGAAGCAGGTCAAACGGCCGCGAGCAACGAGGCGTTGCCACCGGCGGCCGTGGTGTCGATGCACTGATGACGCTCGACCAGGAAGCGGATCGGCGAGATCACCTCGGTCGCCAGGCCGATCAGTTCGCCGTCGCGGGCGGCCAGCACCTTGCGCAGGCGGCCGGCCAGCACCCGCGCCTCGTCCGACGCATCGCTGGCGAAGGCCACCAGGCCCAGCGGCCCCGGCCCGGCCAGCAGGTCCGGATCGAACGACGCTGCTATCGCCTCGACCGGAGCGCCGGCGCGGCGCCACACGGCCACCACGGGCACCGGTTGCGGGCACACGATCAGTGCCGCGCCGCCGAAGAACAATGCCTGCGCCGCCTGCGCGAGGGCCTGGGCCGCGGTCGGTCCCAGGCACAGCGTGGTTTCGCGGGCGTGCAGGCCCAGGCGGTTGCTCTCGCCGGTCGGCCCGGGCAGCGACTGCAGGGGCAACGCATGGCCCGCCATCTGGCCGGCCGCGGCCAGCGCGGCCAACGCCTGTGCCGACATCGCTGCCGGGATATCGTGCAGGCCCTGGTGCAACAGCCGGGCGCGGTCGGTGCGGACCGCCCATCCGCGGGTCGCGGCAGCGGCCCGGCAAAGCGCGCGTAGCGCGTCCAGCAACCGGGCCGGCGAAACGGGTTCGGCCGAACCACCGACCGATGGGTCGGACGAGGCACCGGTCTGGCCAGCAGGCGGGCGGGCGCGCGGCGTCAATGCCTGAACCGGCGGCGCGGCCACGAAGCGACCCAGGTAGTGCGGCCCGCCCGCCTTGGGTCCGGTGCCCGACAAGCCTTCGCCACCAAACGGCTGCGAGCCCACGACCGCGCCGATCTGGTTGCGATTGACGTAGATATTGCCCACCCGGATGCGCTCGGTGACCTGCTGCACCCGGTCGTCGATGCGCGTGTGCAGCCCGAAGGTCAGGCCAAAGCCGCGCGCATTGATCGCATCGACGACCGCATCGAGCTGGTCGGCCTCGAATGTCACCAGGTGCAGTACCGGCCCGAAGATCTCGCGCGGCATCGCGGCAATGCCCGGTACGCTGATCACGCAAGGCGGCACGAACCAGCCGGCGTCGTCGATGTCCGCCAGCACCGCCAGCGACTTCACCAGGCGCCCCTCGCGACGGGCCTGCTCCCGGTAGGCCAGGATCTCGTCGCGGGCGTCGCGATCGATGACCGGACCGATGTCGCTGCTCAGCACCCACGGATCACCGATGCGCAGTTCGTCCATCGCGCCCGCGAGCATCTCGAGCAAGCGCTGCGCGATGCCCGACTGTACATACAGCACGCGCAGCGCCGAGCAGCGCTGGCCGCTGCTCTGGAACGCCGAGATCACGACATCGCGCACCACCTGCTCGGGCAGCGCGGTCGAATCGACGATCATCGCGTTGAGCCCGCCGGTCTCGGCGATCAGCACCGCGTCGGGCCCCGCATTGTCCGCCACCGCCCGATGAATCAGCTGCGCGACCTGGGTCGAGCCGGTGAACACCACGCCGGCCAGCCGCGGATCGGCAGTCAGCCGCGCGCCGACCCGCGGCCCGTCACCCGGCAGCAGTTGCAGGATGTCGCGCGGGATGCCGGCCTCGTGCAGCAACTGCACCGCCCGCGCGGCGATCAGCGGCGATTGCTCGGCCGGCTTGGCGAGCACCGCGTTGCCGGCCACCAGCGCGGCCGCCACCTGGCCGCAGAAGATCGCCAGCGGAAAGTTCCAAGGCGAGATGCACACGAACACGCCGCGCCCGCCGGCGTCGCCCAGTGCGGGGTCGCGCCCGGCCTCGGCCGCATAGTAGCGAAGAAAATCGACCGCCTCGCGCACCTCGGCCACGCCGTCGCGCAGCGTCTTGCCGGCCTCGCGGGTACAGAGGGCGAACAGTTCGCCGGCATTGGCCTCGAGCGCATCGGCCGCGCGACGCAACGCCGCAGCACGTTCGGCCACCGACGTGCGATGCCAGCGCGGCCAGGCGGCCAGCGCCTGGGCAAACGCAAGGTCGATCTGTTCATCGCTGGTCTCGCGCACCGACCCGACGATGTCATCACGGTGGGCCGGGTTGTACCGCACGATGTCGACGCCCTGGCCTTGGCCGCCGGCCGTGCCCTTCGGCACCGCAGCGGCACCGCCCAGCAACGGCTCGCAACGCCAGCGATGATCGGCAAAGGCCGCGCGCGCCGCATCGATCTGCTCGAGATGCAGCGGGTCGGTCAGATCCCAACCGCGCGAGTTCACGCGCGACGGCGCGAAAAGATCCCGCGGGGCCCGGATGGCGGTCGGCCGTTCGCGAGGCGGTTCACCGGGGGCCGGCAGCGCGGCGAAGGGATCGGCGGCGATGAGCGCCGGATCGATGTCGTCGTTGGCGATCTGGTTGACGAACGAGCTGTTCGCACCGTTCTCGAGCAGGCGCCGCACCAGGTAGGCGAGCAGGTCGCGGTGTGCCCCGACCGGTGCGTAGATCCGGCACCGGGTGCCGGCATCCTGCATCACCAGCCGATGCAGCGATTCGCCCATGCCGTGCAGCCGCTGGAATTCGAACGACGTGTAATCGTCGGCAAGCGCGAGGATCGCCGCGCAGCTGTGCGCATTGTGGGTGGCGAACTGCGGGTACAGCCGATCGGTCAGGCCCAGCAGCTTCTCGGCGCAGACCAGGTAGCTGACATCGGTGTGCGCCTTGGCCGTATACACCGGGAAACCCGCCAGGCCCAGTTCCTGCGCATGCTTGATCTCGGTGTCCCAGTAGGCGCCCTTGACCAGGCGCACCATGATGCGTCGATCCAGCCGCATCGCCAGCGCGTGCAGCCAGTCGATGACCTGCGGGGCGCGCAACCCGTAGGCCTGGACCACGACACCGAACCCGTCCCAGCCGGCCAGCGAAGGATCGGCCAGCACCGCCTCGATCACGTCCAGCGACAACTCGAGCCGGTCGGCCTCCTCGGCATCGATGTTCAGCCCCATGTTGCCCGCCCTGGCCAGGCGGGCCAGCTCGAGCGTGGCCGGCACCAGTTCGGCCATCACGCGGTCCCGCTGGCCGTACTCATAGCGCGGATGCAGCGCCGACAACTTGACCGAGATGCCCGGGTTGGCGCGGATGTCGGTACCGCATGATGGCGTGAGCGCATGCAGCGCCTGCGCGTAGGCCAACCTGTAGCGGCGCGCATCGGCCGCGGTGCGGGCGGCCTCACCGAGCATGTCGTAGGAGTAGGTGTAACCGTGGCGGCGCGACGCGGCGCCGCGCGCGTGGGCCTCGTCGATGGTCTGGCCGAGCACGAACTGCGCGCCCAGCGTCTTCATCGCCTGTCCGACCGCGATCCGCACGACCGGTTCGCCAACCCGTCGCACCAGGCCGCGCAGTGCGGCCACCGGGCCGGGCGGGGTGTCTTCGTCGAGCAGCCGGCCGGTGAGCATCAGCGCCCAGGTCGAGGCATTGACCAGCGACGAGCTGGAGCGGCCCAGGTGCGCACCCCAGTCCGAGGGCTCGATCTTGTCGCGGATCAGTTCATCGATCGTGTCGGCATCGGGCACCCGCAGCAACGCCTCGGCCAGGCACATCAGCCCGACCCCTTCGGTGCTCGAGAGGCCATACTCGGTGAGAAAGCGCTCCATCAGCGAATGCTGGCCGGCCGCGCGCACCCGGCGTACCAGGTCGGTGGCCTCGCGATGGATACGCCCGCGCATCGGCGCATCGAACCGGGTGCCGTCTGCCAGCAGGCGGGCCAGGCTGTCGGTTTCGGTCAGGCCGGCGGATTCGCGCAGCCGGGAACGGGTCGGATCGATGGTGTGCATCGACATCATCGTAGCCAATAAGACCGGCTTGTCCAATAGACGGTCAGACGGTCACGCCCAGCGCCGCCACCGATACCGCCGCGGGCGGCCTGCGTACTCAGTTCGCCCTGGTGCTTGCCCGCGCCTGATCCGGCGCGCCCGGTGCCCGCATCGCCCAGGTCGCCCGCCACCAGGGCCAGCTCGCGGCCATCACCGTCAGGCCGAGCGCGCTCATCGTCAACGCCGTGGTCGGCGCGCCCAGCGCATCGGCCAGCAGGCCGATCAGCACGAAACCGAACGGCCCCATGCCGATGCACATCGTCATCAGGCCCATTGCCTGGCTGCGCATGCCCGGCGGCGCGGTGACCAGCGTGATCGTCGACTGCATCACCGCGAACGCCGCCTGGCCGGCGCCGACCATGAACAAGGCCATCGCGGCGATCACCGGCGACGTGGACAGCGCGAACACCGGCACCATGGCCAGGAACAACAAGATGCCCGATGCGTAGATGACGCCGTAGCGCGCCGGCGTGGCCAGGCGGGACACGATGATCGCGCCCGCCAGCGCGCCCAGCCCGTCGGTACTCGAGAGCAGGCCGACCCCGCTGGCCGCCAGGCCCAGTTGGTCCTTGCCGATCACCGGCACCATGCTCAGCACCGGCCAGGCGAACAGGTTGAAGACGATGGTCAGCCACATGCCGCCGACCAGGCGCGGATCGCGCGACATCACCTTGAAGCCGCTGGCCAGGCTGTGGATCACCGACGGCCGACCCTGCTTGTCGGCCGGCT
Organism: Burkholderiaceae bacterium; assembly: GCA_041396665.1. Lineage (GTDB taxonomy): Bacteria > Pseudomonadota > Gammaproteobacteria > Burkholderiales > Burkholderiaceae_E > JAUIAI01. The sequence continues at coordinate 165,709 of JAWKYE010000011.1, read as the reverse complement.
GGTTGCGCTGGCGCACCGCCAATGCCAGCACCAGGGCGCTGCCGTACAGCACCACCGACAACATGAACGTGCCCTGGATGCCGGCCCAGAACAGCAGGAATCCCCCCACGCTCGGGCCGGCCAGCCGCGTGGCATTGCTGGTGCCGACCTCGAACGACATCGCCTGGCTGATCCGCTCGGGTCCCGCCACCTCGCCGATCATCGCGCGACGCACCGGATTGTCGGTGGCCCAGGCGGTGCCGTTGACGAACGCGCCCACCGCCAGGTGCCACACCTGCAGGTGCCCGGCGACGCCGATGATCGTCAACACCACCGCGGTGGCCAGCGACACGCCCAGTACCACCACCAACGCATCGCGACGCACGAAGCGTTCGGCCAGCACGCCGAGCACCGCGCCGAACAAGGCCATCGGCAGCAGCCGGACCATCGTCATCATCGCCACCAGGAAGGCCGATCCGGTCTGGTTGTAGGTGAACACCCCGAAGACCAGGACCTCGAGCCAGCGGATCAGGAACGACACGAACCCCACCCACCAGAGGCAGAGAAAATCGCGTTGCCGAAAGAGCGGCTTGTCGATGGCGTTCGCCGGCCTGCGGTCAGCGGGCGCGCCAACCCCGGATCAGCGCGGGTACGGGCATGGCTGCTTGAACTCGCCCACGCTGCCATCGGCACCGATCCGGTTGCGCACCCCGGACAGATACAGGCGGGCCTTCTCCACCCCGTAGCCCCAGTCGGCCTCGGTGACTCCCTGGGTCTCGATCTCGCAGATCGGCCGCTCCTCGAGCAGCGGATCCAGAACGGTGATGAACTGCGAGGTCTCGCCCGGCCACGCGACGATGATCACCCGGTTGTCCTCCCGGTCCTGCAAAGACACGATGTTCGAAGGCCCGGCGGCGGCGCGGGCCAGGCCCGGATGGGTGAACGAGAAGCTCCGGGCCTTGGTGCTGTCCCGGGTATTGAACAGCGTGAACACCAGCGCCTGACGCCGGATGTCCCAGCGGTAGAACCAGTCGTCGTAGTCGCCGGCCTGGCGGCCCACTGGCAACTCGGTCGTCTTGTCGATGAAGAACGTGCCCTGGCCCTGAGCCGGGCTGGCCATGGCCACCAGCGCCTGCTTGTTGTCGGCCCGTGTCACCGCCGACGGCTTGGGCAAGGCTTCGCTGACTCGGGAACCGACGGCGGGCTTGACCGCCGTGTCGGCCACGGGACTGACGGCAGCACCGGTCCCCGTCGACACCTGTTCGATCCGGATCGGCGCGTCGGTCTGGGCGGACCGGGGTGGCGCGACCGCCACGTCGGCAGGCGACGCGCCCACCGGGCGCACCGGCGAGGCCACCGCGGCGGCGCCGTCAGGCTCGCACTGCCATCCCAGGCGGCCCAGCTTGCCCGTGTACTCGACGATCTTGCGTGGGCAGAAGTCCATGTCGAAGCGGGCCTTCCAGATCACGCGCAGCGGCTCGGGCGCGCCGGGCGGGCGCGACACCACCTGACAGCCGCCGCCGGCCGACGCATCGGGGAATCGCAGCTCGACCTGCAACTCGGTGGGGCCCTTGGAACACAGGAAGCTATCGGGCACGCTCGACGCCTGCGCCGCGGCCTCAGGAGACTGGCCGACGATCAGCGATCCCGCGACAACCAGGCTGGCCAGGGGCAGGCGTCGGGTCGTGTTCATGGGGCTTCTCCTCCTGGGGCGCGGGACGCGGGCATCGATCCGCTGGCGTGTAGTTGTTGCTCTTGGTCATCGGCCCGGGGTGATCGTCCCCGGCCGTACTTTCAAGGCTCTGATATTAGTCGATCAATCAACCTGCCGAGGATTCCGGCGACCATCGCCTGCCCCGTGCGCCGATAAAACCTTCAAAACGTGTTTCCGGAGCGCGCGTGCGCCTGCGCGTCGCCGGAAAAGCGAAACAGCCGGCCGGCGTTGTCGGCCATCCGTTGCGCCAACCCGGGAAAGCCATCGAACAGGGCCGCCCAGCCAACGTAGTCCCGACCCTGCTCATGTTGCGTCCAGGGCCAGTCGCTGCCCCAGAGCAGGCGCGAGACATCCAGTTCGTCGCAGAGCCGCGCGATCGCGGCCCGGGCATCCATCCCCCGACTGCGGTAGGGCGCCGATAGCTTGACGTAATGTCCGCTGCGCCGCAGCCGGGCCAGCAACGACCGGTAGCGCGGATCATCGATGTCACCGCCGATCGATTCGGGGCGCCCGAAGTGATCGATGATCACCGAGCCGGCGATCTCGCCGATCGCATCGAGGATGGCCGGCAGCCGGGCGATATCGTCATGGATCTCGAGCGACAAGCCCAGCGCCGCACAACGCTGCACCAGTGCCAGCTGCCGGTCATCGAGCGTGCGGGCCAGGTCGGTGCGCAGCAGGTTCAGGCGGATGCCGACGACGCCATTTCGCCCCCATGCCGCAAGCTGCGCGTCACTGGCGAGCGGGTCAGCCACCACGATCCCGCGCAGCTGGCGCGGATTCGCGCGCAACACGTCCAGAAGATGACTGTTGTCGGTGCCAAGAAACGAGGGCTGGACCACGACGAAGTGGTGTACCCCGGCCGGCGCGGCGACGCCCTGCAACTGGGCCAGCGTGGCATCGTAGCGAGGGTCGTGCCGCGCACCGGCCACCCGCGGCAGAGCCGTATCGAACAAGTGGACATGGGTGTCGATCAAGGGACCTGAAGACGCGGGGGCAGATGACACCGTTGACTCTGTTGACATGGGGCCTTTGATATAGTCTTATAGATGACTATATGGCTACTTCCGACGAATTGCAAGAATCGACGACCGATCGTCGACTGCCGCTTTACCAGCAGCTGAAGGATCTGTTCGTCGCCAAGATCCGCGACGGTGCCTGGAGCGATGCGGCGCCCATCCCGTCCGAGATCGAACTGGCCGCGATGTATGGCGTCGCGCCGGGCACGGTGCGCCGCGCGATCGACGATCTCGTGGCTGCGCGCCTGCTGGTTCGCCAGCAGGGCCGGGGCACCTTCGTGCGCGATGTCGACCTGGGCAATGCGCTGTTCCGCTTCTTTCGCTTCACCGATGCGAAGGGCCAGGCGCTGCTGCCGAGCGCGCGCATCCTGTCGCGCCGCGAAACCGAGGCCGACCGTGAGGAGCGCGAGCACCTGGCGCTGGCGCGCGGGGCGCGCGTGTTGCGCCTCGAGCGTGTCCGCCTGGTGCGCGACGAGCCGCTGTTGTTCGAGAAGATCAGCGTGGATGCACACCGCTTCAAGCCGCTTGCCCGGATCGAACCGGGTGACTTCGGCGACCTGCTCTACCCGCTCTACCAGGCCGCCTGCGGCATCCGCATCCTGCGGGCCGTCGAAACCATCCGCTTTGGCACGGCCTCGGCCGGGGCTGCCCGCCACCTGCGGGCAGGCACCGGCACACCGGTCGCCATCATCGAACGCCAGGCCTTCGACCTGGATGAACAGGCCACCGAATGGCGCGTCTCGCAGGCGTTGGCCAGCCGGTTCAGCTACTCGGTAGAACTCAGATAGTCCCCAAGGAGACCCCTATGCGCACCCCGCTTCGCCTCACGCTTTTGGCCGCTGCCCTGGCCACCGCCACACCGGCCATTGCCGCCGACTTTCCGGCCAAATCGATCACGATGATCGTACCGGCTTCCCCGGGGTGGAACAGACACCTTCGGGCGCAAGGTCGCCGAACAGGCCGAGAAAATCCTCAACCAATCGATCAGCGTCGAGAACCGGGGCGGCGGCAGCGGCTCGATCGGCACCACCCAGGTCGTCACCGCCAAGCCCGATGGCTATACGATCGGCTTCATCTGGAACAGCCCGATCACCACCATTCCGCACAGCCTGAACGTGCCCTACGGCAAGTCCGACTACGCCGCGTTGATGTCGATCGGCTATTCGTCATACGTGATCTGTGCCCAGCCCGACTTCCCGGCCAGCAACGGCCAGGAGTTTCTCGCCGAGCTCAAAAAGCAACCGCGCAAGTACTCGATGGGCAATGACGGCGTGGGCGGCACGATGCAGCTGGCCTCGGAGCGCATCTTCGCCAAGACCGGTATCGAAGTGCGCCAGGTGCCGTTCAAAGGGGCAGGCGAAACCGCCAAGAACTTCCTTGGCGGTCATGTCGACCTGTACGGCGGCTCGATCCCGCCGATCCAGCAACATGCGAAGGCCGGCAAGGCCAAGTGCCTGCTGCTGACGTCGGCCGAGCGCAATGACGCGCTGCCGCAGGCGTCGGGGCTGGCCGACGTGGGCCTCGCTGATGAGGAAACGGTCCTCTGGTGGGGCCTGATCGTCCCGGCCAAGACACCCGACGCGATCTAGAACACGCTCGAGCAGGCATTCATGCAGGCGACCGCCACCGAGCAAGTCAAGGAACTGATGGCGAACAAGGGCGCGGTGACCCGTGCACTGGGTGCCGCCAAGACCAACCAGCTGATCGCCACCGAGTACGACGCGCTCGAGAAGGTCGCCAAGGCGATCGGCCTCGAGAAGAAGTAGGCGATGCCCCGGCTGTCGACCCGTCTGGGTGACATGGGCACCGGTCTGGCCCTTGCCGGGCTGGGCACCTGGTGGGCGTGGCATGCCGCCGCCATGGGCCTGGGCCGGACCGCCGACCTTGGCCCCGGGGCGTTTCCGTTCGCGGTGGCGACCCTGCTGGCCCTGGCCGGGCTTGGATGCGCCTGGCGAGCCTGGCGCCGCCCCGATCCCGATCAGCCGACCGTGCGGATCGAGCCCGAAGCACTGCTCGGCGCGGCGTTGATCGTCGGGCTGGCGGTGGCGTTTGCCACGCTCGGCCTGGTCGTGGCCGGTGCGCTGTTCCTGTTCCTGATGCTCGTCATCGTCGGGCAGCGTCGCGTGCTGCCCTCGGCGATAGCGGCCATCGTCGTCACCGTGGTGCTGGCACTGGTGTTCGATCGACTACTAGGCGTGCAACTGCCGACCGATATCCTGGGCCTGACGCGGTGAGCGCGATCGAGCACCTGCTCAATGGCTTTGCGATCGCGCTGAGCTGGAAGAACCTGGGGTTGTGCCTGCTCGGCTGCGTCTGGGGAACCGCGGTCGGCGTGCTGCCCGGGCTGGGCCCGATGGCCGGCATGGCACTGCTGCTGCCGCTCACTTTCTCGCTCGATCCCACCGGCGGCATCATCATGTTGGCCGGCATCTTCTACGGCGCAATGTACGGCGGCTCGACCACGTCCATCCTGTTGCGCATTCCCGGCGAGGCCGCTTCCATCGTCACCTGCATCGACGGTTACCAGATGGCCCGCAACGGCCGGGCCGGTGCCGCTTTGTCGATCGCGGCGCTGGGCAGCTTCGTGGGCGGCACGCTGTCGATCATCGGCCTGATGCTGTTCGCCCCCTACCTGGCCGACGTGATGCTCTCGGTCGGGCCGGCCGCCGAGTCCGTGATGATGGCGGTCGCGCTGATCATCGTCACCGCGGTGTCCAGCGGCCCCGCGATCAAGACCTTCGCGATGATCTGCCTCGGGCTGGTGGCCGGCACGATAGGCCTGGATGCGCTGACCGCCGACTCGCGCTTCATGTTCGGCCGGCTCGTGCTGGCCGACGGCCTGAGCTTCGTCGCGCTCGCCATCGGCCTGTTCGGCCTGTCCGAGTTACTGATGTCCTTGAACGAGGGCGCCGTGGAAAAACCGCGCACCCCGTCATTGCGCGACCTCGTGCCCAGCCGGATCGAACTGCGCGAAGCCGCCGCCCCCACGTTGCGCGGCTCGGCGATCGGCTTCGTCTTTGGCGTGATTCCCGGGGTGAGCCACATCGTGTCGACCTTCGTGTCATACGCCGCCGAGAAAAAGCTGTCGCGCACCCCCGAGCGCTTCGGCCACGGCGCTGTCGCGGGCCTGGCAGGCCCCGAAACCGCGAACAACGCGACCACCGGTAGTTCGATGATCCCGCTGCTCGTGCTCGGCATCCCTGCCATCCCGTCCACCGCGATCCTGCTGTCCGCGCTGCAGAATCACGGCATCCAGCCCGGCCCCTTGCTGCTCACCGAGAACCCCGAGATCTTCTGGGGCCTGATCGCCAGCATGTACATCGGCAACCTGATCCTGGTCGGCCTGAACCTGCCGCTGGTGGGTGTCTTCGTGCGCCTGCTCCAGACCCCGATGGCCTACCTGGCCCCGATCGTCGTGCTGATCTGCTTCATCGGCGTGTACTCGGTCAACGGATCGATGTTCGACATCGGCGTGTTGTGCGCGGCAGGCGCGCTGGGCTACTGGCTGCGCAAGTTCGGTTACGACGTCGCCCCGGCGTTGCTGGCGTTGGTGCTGGGCGACCGGATGGAGGCCGGCTTTCGCCGGGCGCTGGCGATCTCGGACGGCGATTACTCGATCTTCTGGAAGGGCCCGGCGGTCAAGGTCTTTCTGGCGCTGCTGCTGGTCGTGATCGTCGTCAAGATCGTGACCGTGCTCAGGGCCGACAAGCTGCGTCAGGCCCTCGACTGACGCAGCCGGTTCTTGTCCAGCTTGCCCACACTGGTCTTGGGCAGCGACGGCAGAAAGCGGATGGCCTGCGGGACCTTGTAGCGCACCAGGCGCTGGGTCAGGTAGTCGAGCAGCTTGGGCTCGGTGACGGCCGGATCATCGACCGCCACCCAGGCGACCAACACCTCACCACGATAGTCGTCCGGCTGGCCCACCACCGCCGCCTCGACCACCGCCGGATGCGTGAACAAGGCCTCTTCGACCTCGCGCGGGTAGACATTGAACCCGGCGACGATCACCATCTCTTTCTTGCGATCGCGGATGTACAGATAGCCCTGCGCATCGAGCTCGCCGATGTCGCCGGTATAGAGCCAACCGTCGCGCAGCGCCGCCGCCGTCTGCTCGGGCTGATGCCGGTAGCCGGTCATCACCTGGGGGCCGCGCGCACGGATCTCGCCGATCTCCCTGGCGGGCAGAACCCGCAGACCGGTTTCGATGTCGACGATCTGCACCTCGGTGTCCGGCAGCGCGATGCCCACCGAGCGTAGCTTGCGCAGGCCGCGCAGCGGGTTGTAGGTGAGCACCGGGCCGGCCTCGCTCTGGCCGTAGCCTTCGCAGACCGGGCAGCCCGTGGCGGCCTCCCAGCGGCGCAACGTGTCTTCGGCCAGCGCCGCCGAGCCCGAGTAGCAGACCCGCAGCGAACCGAAGTCGGTGCGCGCGAAATCGGCATGGGCCATCAGGCCGATCAGGATGGTCGGACTCGCCGCCAGCGACGTGATCCGCTGCGATCCGATCAGTTGCAGCACGGTCTCGGGCCGGTATCGCTCGACGATCACCAGCGTGCCCGCGCAATAGGCGGCCAGGTACAGGCCCATCGAGACCGCATACACATGGAACATCGGCGTGATCGCCAGCACGCGCTCGGGCCCCGATCGGTCGGCAGCAGCGCCTCGCGCTGGCTGACGTTGACGGCCACCGCGCGGTGGGTCAGCTCGACCCCCTTGGAGACGCCGGTCGTGCCCCCGGTGTATTGCAGCGTCGACAAGTCGTCGGTGTGCGGCAGCGGCAGGGTCGCCACCCGGTCGTGCTCGTCGCGCCAGCTCGTGAGGCGCAGGCCGTTGCCGCCGACCCGTATCGCGTAGCCGGCGGGCATCGCGGCCGCGAACGTCTGCAGGCTGGCAGCGGCTGAATCGTCGTACAGCATCGCCCGGCACTCGGCGTTGGCCAGGATGGGGCCCAGCTCGGCAGCCGTGTAGCCCGGATTGAGCGGCACCAGCTGGGCGCCGGCCGCCTGCACGCCGAACGTGGCGATCGCGATGTCCAGACCATTGCGCAGCAGCACCGCCACCCGGTCGCCACGCCCGATGCCCAGGCCTTGCAGATGGGCCGCCAGACCGCTGACGCAGGCCACATACGAGGCATAGTCCAGCGTGTCGTCACCGGCGACCAGCGCCTCGGCACTCGGGCTGCGTCGCGCGGCATCGGCCAGCAGGTGCACGACCGTCGGCCAGGCACGGGGCATCGGGTAGGCGGGCGAGTCACCCGGCACCGCCTCGTTGGCGCCCTGACTCACCGCCGCGCCCCGACCTCGATGACGACCGCCATCGCGGTGTCGCCGGCCGCGCAACCGGTGAACAAGCCGTGGCCGCCACCGCGGATGACCAACTCCTCGATCAGCTCGATGATCGCGCGCAGCCCGGTGGGCCCCTGCGGATGCCCCCAGACCAGCGAACAGCCATAGTTGTTGATCCGCTCGGTGGCAATGCCCAGATCACGCGCCAGCAAGATGTCATTGACCGCGAACGGGTTGTGGGTCTTGATCACCGCCAGGTCGGCCGGCTTGAGATTCGCGCGCGCCAACGCGGCGTGGGCGGCGGGCACCGGCGCCTCGGGCATGTGCGCCATGTCGACCCGCGACTGACCAAAGCCGCACACCCGGATCTCGATCGCCGCATCGCGCGACAGCTCGCGGGCCCGCGCCGGCGTCGTCAGCACCAGCGCCGCATGGCCGTCGGCCGGATGGGTCTGGGAGCCATAGGTGACGGTGCCGCCGGCGATCACCGGTTTGAGGCGTGCGAGCGCCTGCGCATCGGTGGCATGGATGCCTTCATCGCCGGCCAGCGTGGCGACCGTCTTGCGAAACCCGGCATCGGGCACCTCGAACGGCAGATCCATGAAGCGGCGCAGGAACGCGCTGTCGTCGGCCAGTGCCTGCGCGTACTGCGCATACCGCTGCAGCGTCACTTCGTGCTGCTCCTGCATCGAGATGCCGTGCTTTTTCGCCACGTTCTCGGCGGTCTGCACCATCGCCACCTTGGCCCAGGGATCGCACTGGAAGTTGTCGAGAATCCAGTTCTCGTGCTCGCCGGTGCCACCCGGGCCGTGCGGCGCCGGGTAGTACAGGTGCGGGCCGTTCGACGTGCGGTCGGCGGCCAGCGCCAGCACCACCTGGGCACCGCCGGTGAGCACCTCGCTGGCCGCGGTGTGCAGCATCCGCGCACTGGTGGCGCAGGCCTGCGCGATCGTCGGTCCACCGACCTGCGGCGCCCCCAGCTGGCCCATCAGCCAGGGTACGCCATAGAAAGCGCTCTTTTGCGGCACGGTCGTGCCCAGCACCGCGAAGTCAATCACCTCGGGGGCGATGCCGCGGCGGCGCAGCGCCGGCCCGGCCACATGCGCCGCGAACGACAGGCTGTGCAGGTGCGACAGACTGCCCTGCCAGCGCACGAAGGGGCTGGACCAGTAAGCCCCATACGGTATGGCAATCGACTCTTTCATCGGGAATCTCCTCGGGTTCGGTTGACAAACGGTGACCGTGGGGGTGACCGTGGGTGACGGTGGATGACGGCGGATGACGGATCGTGGAACGACGGCCGATGCGCGGCCCGCCCTGCGGCCCCGGTAAAGGGTAGATTACACGCTCGCCATTTTGCCGGAGGCAGAAACGATGCACACGATAGGATTCATAGGACTGGGACGGATGGGGCGCCCGATGGCTTCCAACCTTTGCCGCAAGGGCTTCAACCTCGTCGTGTACGACGTCAACCCCGAGGGCGTCAAGGCGCTCGCGTCGCTGCAGGCCGACGGCAAGGCGCGAGCCGCCGACGGTATCGCGCAGGCCACGGCCGAATCCGATATCGTGATCACGATGCTGCCCGACTCGGCGGTCGTTCGCGAGGTGGTCAGCGGCCCCGGCGGCATTCTCGAGCATGCCCGGCCCGGCACGCTGATCCTGGACGCTGAGCACGATCGATCCGGTCACCACCGATGCATTGGCGGCGCTGGCCGTCGGCGCCGGCCACGATGGTCGATGCCCCGGTCGGACGGCTGGCCAGCCATGCCGACAACGGCGAGTCCTTGTTCATGGTCGGCGCCAGCGACCAGGACTTCGCCACGGTGCTGCCGCTGCTCGAGGCAATGGGCACGACCATTCATCACTGCGGGCCGGTCGGCGCCGGCGTGCGCACCAAGCTGGTCAACAACTTCCTGGCCGTGGCCTCGTGCCAGTTCAATGCCGAGGCGCTGGCGCTGGCGCAGGGCCTGCAGCTGGACCTGGAAAAGACGCTGGAAGTGCTCTATGGCACCACCGCGGTCAATGGCCAGCTCAAGATCGCCTGGCCGGCCAAGGTGCTCGCCGGCGACATCGCGCCGGGCTTCACGATCGACCTGGCCCACAAGGACTTGTCGCTGATCATGGGCGCGGCGCACGCGGCGAAGGTACCGATGCCGATGGGCGCCGCCGCCCACGAGGCCTACTCGTCGGCCCGCGCCCGCGGCCATGGCGCAAACGACTTCTCGAGCATGCTCGATGCGCATTGCGAACTGGCCGCCCTGAAGCCACCGCGCCTGAAAAAGACCTGACCTGCCCCGCGGGGGTTGGTCAACGCACGTGCCAACCCTCGTCCAGGGGCTTTGCTCCCACCAGTTCGCCGTAGCCGGCCCCGGTCGTGCCCCCCGGGGCCGGCCCGAAGTAACGCGGGTCGCGCGGTTCGGCCAGTGGCTGGTAGCGCACGTCGCAGCTGAGCCGGCAGCGGTTGTCGGCAGCCACGTTGTCGAAGGTGCCGTGCAGCGTGTGCATGCCAAAGATCACGATGTCGCCCGCCGCGAAGTCGCGAGTCAGCAGCGTCGTGCGCTGCGCTATGGCGTAGTCGCGCGGCGTGGTGTCCAGCGCCGCCTTGCGATCGGTGTCGCGCACCACGTCGAAGCCGGTGTAGCGGGCAATCACCGCGGGGTCGCGATGCGAACCGGCGACGACGAACAACGGCCCGAGCGCCAGCGGCACGTCTCCCAGCGCCAGCCAGGCGGTGAGCACCCGGTCGGTCGTGCGGGTGAAGAACGGCGCGTCGCAGTGCAGGTGGGTGAACTTGCCGGGATTGACCGGGCGCAGGAACAGGTAGTCCTGCACCAGCGACGGCTCGCCGAACAACCGGGACATCTGTTGGTGCAGTTGTGGCCCGTGGCTGAGCCGGCGCAGCGCCCAGGATTCACTGACCTGGCGCCAGTACCGCCCGGCGTCCGGCGCCCGTTCACGGCGCCGGCTGGTGCCGCTGTAAATGCCCGCACGTGGCGGCCCGGCGATTTCGCCGACTCCGGCCAACGCGCCAAAGATCTCGTCGCGCGCGGCATCGATGTCGGCCCTACTGAAGAACCCGCTGAACATCAGGTAGCCATCGTCAGCCAGCCGCGCCTGCAGCGTGGCCGCATCGTCGGCATCGGGCCGGCTGTCATGCATCGGCCGGATCAGTTCGGCCGGCACCTGCTGCCCCTGTGCAATCGCCTGCATGCCACGCCTCCGGATATCGTGCCAAGCTTTGCAGTATAGCCACGCGTCGCGGGCGTTATCATCTTCCCCGGCACCGACCAGGCGGGCCATCCGGCGCCGGCGGCGGGTGCCGGCAAACACCGGAGACACGCATGCTGCTCAAGGACCGACACGTCATCATCACCGGGGCGGCCAGTGCGCGCGGCCTCGGCCTGGCCACCGCGCGGCTGTTTGCCGAGCACGGCGGCCGGGTCGCCATCCTCGATCTGGACGCCAGGGCGGCGGCCGAAGCCGCCGCCACGCTGCCCGGCACAGGCCATGTCGGCCTGGCCTGCGACGTCACCCGGATCAGCGACTGCACCGCGGCCGTCGGACAGGTGCTGGCGCAGATGGGCACGATAGACGTGCTGGTCAACATCGCCGGCATCACGTCGCCCGAGCGGCTGAGCGAGGTGACCGACGCCAGCTACGACCGGGTGATGGATGTCAATATGCGCGGCACCCTGCACATGACCCAGGCGGTGGTCGATACGATGCGCGCCCGGCGCAGCGGCAGCATCGTCAACATGTCGTCGGTGTCGGCGCAGCGCGGCGGCGGCGTGTTCGGCGGCTCGCACTACGCGGCGGCCAAGGGCGCGATCCTGGGCTACACCAAGGCCAGCGCACGCGAACTGGCGCCGGACAACATCCGCGTGAACGCGATCTGCCCCAGCTTCATCGACACCGACATCACGGCCGGCATGATGACCCCCGAGCGCCTCGCGCAGGTGATCGCGTCGGTGCCGATGGGCCGCGCGGGCCGGGCAGAAGAGGTGGCCGGTTGCGCGCTGTTCCTGGCCAGCGACTTATCGAGCTACGTGACCGGCAGCGAGATCGACATCAACGGCGGCAGCCACATTCACTGACCCTCGCGGGGCCCGCCCGGCGCCGCAGCAACCGGACCCCCGTCGGCGGGAACCCGTCGCTTCGGGTACAGGCCCAGCACCAGCGCGGTGCCCAGCAACACCACGGCGCCGCCCGCAATGGTCTGCAACGTGATCGCCTCGCCCAGATACAAGGCTCCCGAGACCACGGCCACCACCGGACTGAGAAATGTCACCGACATCGTCGGGATCGTGCCGACGCTGCGCAGCAGCCGAAAGTACAACAGCATTCCGCCGGCCGAACTGGCACTGCCCAGGAACGCGATCTCCACCCAGGCCCGCGTCGAGGGCATCTGCTCGGGCCACAGCGGCACGGCCAGCGGCACCATGACGAACATCGCCAGCAAGGTGTTGCCGGCGGTGACCACGACCGGATCGATCGCCTGCAGCCGCAGGCGGCTGTAGTTGGCGGCAAACGCCCAGCACATCGACACCCCCAGCATCAGCACCACCGCCTGCACCCCGCCATCGGCCAGCGTGACATTGCCCCAGACCAGCACGAGCACACCGGCAAAGCCCACCAGCAGGCCCAGCACCCGCACCGGCCCCATCCGCTCGCCAATCCACAGCGTGGCCACGACCGCGCCGAACAGTGGCGCGGTCGCGTTGAAATGGCCAGCAGGCCGGCACCAGCGACTGCGCGGCAAAGCCGATGACCAGGAAGGGCACTGCGGTGAACACGATGCCCAGCATCGCGAAACGCCACCTGTTCTCCCACAGTGCCGGCAGGCCGCCGCGCATCACCATCACCGGCACCAGCAGGCACGAGGCGATCGCAAAACGCAACGCCACCATCGGCAGCGGGCCGAACTCGGGCACCGCGGCCCGGGTGAACAGGTAGGCCGTGCCCCACAGCACGGACAACAGCAGCAACTCGGGAATCGCACGAACGATCATCGGTCAGCGAAGCCGGTTGGCCAGCGCGTGCAACGCGAACAATGGTTCGTCGACGATGCCCAGCGCCCGCATCTGGCGCACCAGGTCGTTCAGGTAATCGATGTTGCGCCCGAAAACACCCTCGCCCCGGGCGATCATCCGCGCGGTCTGCTCATCGTCCAGCGCAGCCCGGTACTTCTCCTGGCTGCGGTCGACGACGAAGGTGATGGCCGACACCAACCCACCCGGGGTGTGGGTCTGGGCATAGGTCGGCAGGTAGGTCGGCGTGATCATCTCGCGCGACCACAGCACCCGGGTCTCATGTTCCACCTGCGCCGCCGCGATCCGGTAGGCGATCCCCTGGCAATGCCCGCCGGCATCCAGCCCGGCCATCAGCCCGGGCTGCTCGGGTGAACCACGTCCCATCAGCGACTGGATGCAAAAACGCCGGTGAAAACCGGTGACGCTCGCCGGGCGCGCCTCGACGAAGCGGATCGCCGGATCCCACATCAGCGAGCCATACGCGAAGACCCACAGATCGCCGGGCCCGTGCCTGGCCAATGCCGCGACCCGGGTCGCCTCGCGCGCCTCGTGGGAGCGCCGCCAGTCGTCGCCCAGCCCGGCGCGGCGCATCGCGTCGTCCATCGCGTCATAGTCCAGGCAGCGAAACCGCGACTGCTCGGGATCGACTATCCGGCCACGCAGCTTCGAAAAGGAGGCAAAAGGGTCCGACATCGGGTAAACGGTTACTGGAATGGTCGGGCGAGGATATCAGCCTGCAGCCTGGTCCGCTGCGTGCGCGCCCGGCCAAAGCCACGCCGCCCCCCGTACACCCGAGGAATCCCCGTGCATGTTGGGCACGAAACGCGTGTCGATCCGATCGCTGAAGACATAGGACTGGATCGACCCTGGCATCCGTTGGTGCAACTCATGGACATGCGACATCCCGCCGCCGAACACGACGACGTCCGGATCGACGATGTTGATGACCATCGCCAGCGATCGTGCCAGGCGATCGACGTAGCGATCGAGGCACCCGCCGGCCAACGACTCGCCCCTGCGCGCGCGCGAGACGATCTCGACAGCGGTCAACGACGGGCCGCCGGCGCGCTGGTAATCGAGCACAAAGCCCGGGCCGGACAACCAGGTCTCGATGCATCCGCTGCGTCCGCAGTAACAGGCCGGCCCAGGTCGCTCATCGTCGAGCGGCATCGGCAGCGCGTTGTGCCCCCACTCGCCGGCGATCGCGTTGGCCCCGTCCAACACCTGGCGGCGTACGACGATACCGGCGCCGACACCGGTACCCAGGATGATGCCGAACACCGTCCCGGCACCGACCGCCGAGCCGTCGACCGCTTCGGACAAGGCAAAACAGTTGGCGTCGTTCATCACCCGGACCTCCCGGTCGAGCCGCCGCTCGAGATCCTGCTTCAACGGCCGGCCGTTCAGGAACACCGAATTGGCGTTCTTGACCCTGCCATTGACCCGCGACAAGGCCCCCGGCATCCCGACCCCGACGGTGCCCCGCCGGCCCAGCGAACGCTCGGCCGATTCAACCAGCCCGCCGACCGCCTGCACAGTGGCCAAGTAGTCACCACGCGGGGTCGGCACGCGATGTCGCAGCATCGGTTTACCGTCGTCATCGAGGGCGATGATCTCGATCTTGGTGCCGCCAAGGTCGATGCCAAGTCTCATGGTCGGGAGCTGTGGACTGGGAGGGGTCCGAGTATGCCACCCGGGCAGGTCCGACCCGGCGCATACGCAGGCCCTGATTCCCCTATCGCGGCCGATTGCACATAATGACGCACAGCGGTCCGTCACCGGACCCCACGCTGCCCCAAGGAGACAACATGCGAGTCGGCACGCCGAAAGAGATCAAGAACCACGAGTACCGGGTCGGGCTGACGCCTGAAAGCGTGATCGAACTGGTCGCGCACGACCACGAGGTGCTGGTGCAGTCCGATGCCGGTGCGGGCATCGGGGCCAGCGACGACGCCTACCGCGACGCGGGGGCCGAGGTCGTCGCCACGGCCGCCGAGATCTTCGAGCGCGCCGACATGGTGGTCAAGGTCAAGGAGCCGCAACCGGGCGAGCGCAAGATGCTGCGCAACGACCAGATCCTGTTCACCTATCTGCACCTGGCGCCCGACCCCAGGCAAACCAAGGCCTTGATCGCCTCGGGCGCGGTCTGCATTGCCTACGAGACGGTCACCGACCGCTCGGGCGGCCTGCCGTTGCTCAAGCCGATGAGCCAGGTGGCGGGGCGGATGTCGATCCAGGCGGGCGCCACCGCGCTCGAAAAGTCGCACCGCGGGCGCGGCATCCTGCTGGGCGGGGTGCCCGGGATCGCGCCGGGCAAGGTGCTGGTGATCGGCGGCGGCGTCGTCGGCTTCAATGCCGCGCAGATCGCGGTCGGTGTCGGCGCCGACGTGACCATTCTCGATCGCGACGCCGAAGTGATGGAAAGGCTTGCGACGCACTTCGGGGCCAGTGCCAAGACCCGCTTCTCGAACCAGGCCAATCTTGCCGACACCGTGTCGCAGGCCGACCTGGTGATCGGTGCCGTGCTCATTCCCGGCGCGACCTCTCCCAAGCTGGTCACCCGCCAGATGCTCTCGACGATGAAGCCCGGCTCGGTGCTGGTGGACGTGGCGATCGACCAGGGTGGCTGCTTCGAGACCTCCAAGCCCACGACCCACGAGAAGCCCACCTACATCGTCGACGGCATCGTCCACTACTGCGTCGCCAACATGCCCGGCGGCGTCGCGCGCACCGCGACCTACGCGCTCAACAACGTCACGCTGCCGCACGCGCTGCGCATCGCCGACAAGGGCTGGGTGCAGGCGATGCGCGATGATCCGCACCTGCTGCAGGGCTTGAACGTGTGCCGGGGCAAGGTCACCTGCGAGCCTGTGGCCCAGGCACTGGGCCACCCTTACGTGCCCGCCGCCGACATGCTCACGGATTGACAACATGGGACGCAAGATCCTGCTCGTGACGACCGACCAGCAACGCTACGACGCGCTGGGCTGTAACGGCGGGCGCTTCGCCCGTACCCCGGTGGTCGATGCACTGGCCCGCCAGGGCATCAATTACAGCCGCGCCCATAACCAGAACGTGGTCTGCATGCCGGCCCGCTCGACCATCCTGACCGGGCAGCACGTGCGCAGCCACGGGGTCATCAGCAACGGGATCCCGTTGCCGCTCGATGGCCCCGACATGGCCCGCCAGCTGCGCGAGGCGGGCGGCTACCGGACCGCGCTGATCGGCAAGGCGCATTTCGAGCCGTCGTCGGCGCCGCAGGGCAACTACTTCGAGAACTTTGCCGCCAGCCGATCGCTGCACGGCCCGCACCGCGGCTTCGAGCACCTGTCGCTATGCGCGCACACCGGTCGCGCCGGGCGCAGCGTCTACCACTACCCGAAGTGGCTGGCCGAGCACCATCCGCAGCATGTCAACGACTACCAGGAATACATCTCGCCGCAAAAGACCATCAGCAACAAGCGCGGTGGCGATACCGGCGGCATCCAGTTCCATCACAACCCGATCCCGCGCGAGCTGTATCACACCGAGTGGGTCGCCGACAGCGTGATCGACTGGCTGAACGGGCTCGACGCGCAAGAGGACTGGTTCGTCTGGATGAGTTTTCCCGACCCGCACCATCCCTGGGATCCGCCGCTGTCCGAGGTGTCGCGCTTGGACTGGCGCGACCTGCCCCTGCCTGACGGATATCCGGGCAGCCACGAGAAAACTGTCGAGATCCTGTCGCGCAAGCCGCGCCACTGGCTCGACTGGTACCTGGGCAATGCGCAGTTCAACTACGAGTTGCCCACGCAGTTCAAACCCTGTGAGATGACCCACGATCAGATCCGCGAGGTCAATGCGCTGGTGCATGTCGAGAATGAACTGATCGACGAGGCACTCGGGCGCGTACTCACCCACATCGACGCGCGCGGCTGGGGCCAGGACCTGGACGTGCTTTACACCACCGATCATGGCGAATTCCAGGGCGACTTCGGCCTGCTGTTCAAGGGGCCCTACCATGTCGATGCGCTGATGCGGGTGCCGCTGATCTGGCGCCCGGCGCCCAGTGCCGGCATCGGGCCGGCGCTCGTCGCACAGCCGGTTGGCCATGTCGACATCGCGCGCACCGTCTGTGCGGTGGCCGGCGTGCCCGCCGACCCGCGGATGCAGGGCGAGATCCTGCCGGTCAGTCCGGTGAACTCGCGCGAGCGCGTGATCACCGAATGGGACGGTGGCTACGACGGGCACGACCTTCACCTGCGCACGATCTGCCGGGACGGTTTCGTGTGCACCGTCTGCGAACCGGGCAGCGTGCACGAGGGCACCGAGGGCGAACTGTACGACCTGGCGAACGACCCGTTGCAGTTCGTGAACCTCTGGGACGATCCAGGCAAGGCCTCGCTCAAGGCCGACCTCATCGCCGACCTTTACGACCACCTGCCGCCCCGGCGCACGCCCGGCCTGGAACAGGTGGCGCTGGTCTGAGGCTAGGACACCGCGCCCACCCCGTAGCCGCCGCGCAGCAGATTGCCCTGGTCGAAGCGGGATAACGCGTACGGCGCCAGCGACACGTCGGTCGCCTGCTGCAGCGCCGCCTGCGCGAGCACCCGCCCGACCGCCGGCGACAGCTTGAAGCCGTGCCCCGAGAACCCGAAGCCGACGACCAGCCCCGGCACCTGCGGCACCGGCCCGAGTACCGGGTTCCAGTCGGGGGTCACGTCGTAGACCCCGGTCCAGGCCGACGCAAGGCCCGCGTCGGCGAACGAGGCGAAGCGCTCGACCACCTGCTCGCCCAGTTCGGCCACGTAATCCATCGGGACATCGCCCTGATCGTTGTCGGGCCCAGCGAGCACCTCGCCGGCCGTGCCCTCGCTGACCAGCATCTGCCGCCCGCCGTAGCTGCGGCAGTACAGCATGCCGCGCGACCCGAGGTCCTTGTAGACCGGCATCTGGTAGGTGTAGGCCTGCGGCCCCTCGAAGGCGACGACCCGGTGCCGCTCGGGCGCCAACGGCACGCGGATGCCCGTCCAGGCGGCCAGCTCGTGGCTCCAGATGTTCTGGGTGCTGACAACGACCGGCGCATGAAAGTCGCCGGTCGCGGTCTGCACGCCAATCACCCGGTTGCCATCGAACAGCAGCCGCTCGACCCCGACCCCCTCGAGAAAGCGCACCCCCCGGCGCCGCGCGGCCCGGGCATAGCTGCTGGCCACCAGGTAGGCATCGGCAAATCCGGCCTGGGGCTCGTAGCCGATCAGCGCGGCGTCATCGAAGCGGCAGATCGGCAGTCGCTCGGTGGCCTCGCCCGGGGTCAGAAGCTCGACCGCGATGCCGCGCGCCTGCTGGGCGGCCAGCGCCGCGCGCAGCGGCGCCAACTTGGGCCCTTCGGGCGAGGCGATCAGGTAGCCGCACCTGACCAGGCCGGCCGACGCGTCGTCGTCTTCAAGGTGTTCGGCAAAACGTTCGAAGATCGCCCACGAGCGCTGCGCCAGCTCGATGTTCTCGACCACCGAATAGTGGGTTCGCAGGATGCCGCTCGATTGCGCGGTGGTGCCACTGCCGATCTGGCCGCGCTCGAGCACCAGCACCCGGGCCGCGCCCAGCGCGGCCAGGTTCCAGGCGACCGAGGTGCCCACCACCCCGGCCCCGATCACGATCACGTCGTAGTTGTCCAAGTCCGCCCCCTGCCGATCCACCAAAAGCCCACGCCTGTCGCGCCCGGCACAAGGCCTGTCACGATTGGACACCCGATGATATCGGCTGGCGTGGGTCGATTCGGGTCAAACGCCTGCTACATTGCGAATTCGGCATTTCGTCCGCGTCCCGGTACGGGCCGCATCCCTTCCATCGCGAGGAATCCCATGATCCTGAATAGAAGAAGTCTTCTGACCCTCGTGGCCGCGGCCACGCTCGTATCCACCGCTGCGCTGGCCCAGGAGCGGGTCTTCTTCGGCGTGGCCACCGGCGGCACCGGCGGCACCTACTATCCGCTGGGGGGCATGCTCGCCCAACTGATCTCCAACAAGGCCAAGCTCGACGGCAAGAAGGTCACCGCCACCGCCGAGGCGGCGGGCGCCTCGGTGGCCAACGTCAAGCTGCTCGGCGGCAAGGACATCGAGTCGGCGTTCGTGGCCGCCGACATCCTGGATGCCGCCTACTACGGCAAGAACCAGTTCAAGGACGGCAAACTGGCCAACGTGCGCGCGCTGGGTGCGCTATATCCCGAGACCGTGCAACTGATCACCCGCGGCGACTCGGGCATCAACAGCGTGCGCGATCTGAAGGGCAAGAGCATTTCGTCCGGCTCGCCCGGCTCGGGCCAGTACCAGTTGCTGACCGACCTGCTGGCGGTCCACGGCATGGCCCGCACCGAGGTCAAGGAAGACCTGTCATCGTTCACCCAGGCCGTGGACAAGATCAAGGACGGCAACCTGGACGCCACGCTGATCACCGCCGGCGTGCCGACAGCCGCGATCACCGACTTCGCGCAGAGCCACTCGCTCAAGGTCATTCCACTTGCCGGCCCCGAGATCGCCAAGCTGCGCGAGCAGCAGCCGTACTACACGCAGGTCAAGCTGCCGGCCAACAGCTACAAGGGCCAGACCGAGCCGGTCGAAACACTGGCGGTGATGGCAGTCTGGAGCACGCATGACGCGGTGCCCGAGGCGCTGGCCTACGAAGTGACCAAGGCGCTCTACGAGAACGTCGCGATCATGGGCCAGGTGCATGTCCAGGGCAAGAACATCTCGCTCGATTCGGCGCTGGCCGTGGGCACCGTGCCGCTGCATCCCGGTGCCGCCCGTTACTTCAAGGAAAAAGGCGTTCTCAAGTGAGCCCGGGCCGGCGCAGCGCCCGCAAGGTGCCTGCGCCGGAGACGCCGCACTGGCCGGCAGGACCGGACGCGGCGACGCGTGGCGCCCGCTGCCTTGCGGCTGGCCGGGCTCCCCGCTGCCTTGCGGCTGGCCGGGCTCTTTTGCTACTCGTGCCCACCTGCGTTCTGGGCCACCCGCCCCCGACGCTGGCCGATGCGTTGCACAAGGTGCCGCTGTTGTCGCCGCCGGCCGGTGCCGGGCCGGCGACGGCCCCGGGTTGCCGGTTGCTGCTGAGCGAACATCGCAGCGGTCGGCCGTTGCTCACGCTGCCCCTGGACCCGGCCCGGCCGATGGCCATCGTGTCTTTCACGCATTCGGTGCTGGGCACCCCGGTGTCCGATCGCTACCTGTTCAAGCCGGCCGCCAGCAGCTGGCGGGCCCACCTGGTCGAGGAGCGCTTCGAGGGCAGCGGCTATGGTCTGCCCCACCTGCCAGGCGAAGGCGAAACCCTGACCCGGGAGGGCGAAGGCTGGCGGCTGCAACTCGATCGCGTCGTCGAACCGCTGGTCATCCTGCCCCTGCCCTCGCAACTGATGCGCGTGCGTACCCTGCCCGGTGCCCGCGAATTCTACTGGGTGATCTCAGCACCCGGTCCATCCAACTGCGGGCGCAAGACTGCCCGCCCCGCTGACGGCAAGCCGATGAGCGCCCATCAATCAGAAGTCGATCGCCTGATCGAACAGTTCGATCCCGAATCCAGCTTCCGGCGCCTGGCCGGCCTGAGCGGCAAGATCGTCACGGTGCTGTGCGCCGGGTTGTCGTTGTGGCATTACTACACCGCCGGTTTCGGGCTCGAGAACGAGATCGCCCACCGCGCGATCCACCTGGCCGTGGTGCTGGGGCTTTGCTTTCTGGTCTTTCCGCGCCAGAGGCGTCTTCCCGGCCCGTGGGAATGGCTGGTTTCGCTCGGGCTGGTCGCGTTCTACCTGTACATGGGCTGGGGTCTGCTGGGGTCGATCACGGACCCGATGCCGGCGGGCGCGTCGACGGTCTTCATCGCGGCGCTGCTGGCCATTGCCGGCTTGTCGCTGCCCTTTCGGGCGTTCGACGGCAGCCATACCCGGATTCCGTGGCGCGACTGGATTTTTGCCGGTTTCGCGTCGGGCTTCTCGCTGTACCTGCTCGTGTTCTTTCAAGAGATCTTCATCGGGCGACCCGGCGATCACACGCCGATCGACCTGATGATGGGGGTGATCGCGATCGCGATGGTCATCGAGGCGACCCGTCGCACGATGGGTATCTTCCTGCCGCTGCTGGCCATCGTCACGATCCTGTACGGCTTGCTCGGCCCCTACCTGCCCGGCGGGCTCGCCCATCGCGGCTACAGCCTGTCGCGGATCGTCGCGCACCTGTACAAGGGTACCGAGGGCATCTACGGCATTCCGGTCGGCGTCGTCGCGACCTTCGTCTTTCACTTCGTGCTGTTCGGCATCATGGCGCAGCTGACCGGGCTGGGGCAGCTGTTCGTCAACCTCGCGACGATCGCCGCGGGGCGCTACTCGGGCGGGCCGGCCAAGGTCAGCGTCGTCTCGTCGGGCCTGTTCGGCATGATCTCCGGCTCGGCGATCGCCAACACCGTGACCACCGGCGTCATGACCATCCCGCTGATGAAGAAGGTCGGCTTCTCGCCGCGCTTTTCCGGCGCCGTCGAAGCCTCGGCCTCGTGCGGCGGCCAGGTCACGCCGCCGATCATGGGCGCCGCCGCATTCATCATGGCCGAAACGCTGGGCATCCCCTACAACCAGTTGATCCTGGTCGCGATCGTGCCGGCGGCGCTGCACTACTTTGCCATCTTGTACATGGTGCACCTCGAATCGCGACGCCTGCGCCTGACCGGCATGGACCCGGCGCAGATCCCGGGCCTGGCCATGGTGCTGCGCAGCTCCTGGCACCTGTTCATCCCGCTGGTCGTCATGGTGACCCTGCTGCTGATGCAGTACACGCCTTTCCTGGCCGCCTTCTGGGGCATCACCCTCACCGTCGCCTGTTCGTGGATTCCCAAGCTGCTCGGTCCGCTGGGCCGCAACATGTCCGGCCTCGCGGTCGGGCCGCGCGCGCTGGTCCAGGGTTTCGAGATGGGCGCCAAGGCCGCGCTGGGCATAGGTGCCGCCTGCGCCTGCGTGGGCTTCGTGCTGGGCATCACCACGCTCACCGGCATGGGGTTCAAGTTCTCCGCGTGGGTGCTCGACCTGTCCAGCGTCGCGGCCCAGCTGGTCACCAGCATCGACGTGTTCTCGTGGTTCGATCTGAAGCAGGTGACCATCTTGTTCGGCCTGCTGTTCACCGCCGCCGCGTGCATCGTCATGGGCTCCGGCGTGCCCACCACCCCCACCTACATCATCCTCGCCGCGATCGTCGCCCCGGCACTCGCCCAACTGGGGGTGCCGCAACTGGCCACCCACTTCTTCGTCTTTTACATCGGCGTGCTGGCCGATGTCACGCCGCCGGTCGCACTGGCCGCGTTCGCCGCAGCCGGCATTGCGCGCAGCGAACCGATGCGCACCGGCTCCACCGCGTTCCGGCTGTCGATGGGCAAGGCGCTGGTGCCCTTCGCGTTCGTCTACTCGCCGGCACTGCTGTTGATCGACTTCACCTGGTCCGCGTTCCTGCTCGCCGCCACCTGTTCGATCGTGGCCGTGATGGGACTGGGCGCCGCCTACACCGGGTATTTCTTCCGCCCGATCGGCCGGCCGATGTTCATCGTGCTCAATCTGTTTTCGCTGTCGCTGATCTTCGCCAACCCGGTGGCGGCCGCGGTGGCCATCCCGGTCGTGCTGCTGATCCTGTTCTGGCATGCCCGCAATCCCGCCCGCGCTGTCACGGTCGAGGTCTGACATGCCTGTGCACCTGTTCGACAGAGGCAGCCTCGCCGCCACCCCGTGGAAGAACGGTGGTGGCGTGACCCGCGAGATCGCCTGCCGGTACCCGGCGTCGGACCGGGGTGACCGGGGTGACCGGGGTGACCGGGGTGACCGGGGTGACCGGGGTGACCGGGGTGACCGGGGTGACGATAAATTCCCGCCATTCGACTGGCGACTCAGCATCGCCCATATCGCCAGCGACGGGCCGTTCTCGGCATTCGACGGGATCGATCGCGTGATCACGTTGCTGGAGGGCGGCGGCGTGCGGCTGCAGAGCGCCGACGGCAGCATCGATCATCGTCTGACGCAGCCTCTCGTCCCGTTCGCATTCCCCGGCGAAGTACCGATCCAGGGCACGCTGCTCGCCGGCGACTGCCACGACTTCAATGTCATGACCCGGCGAGATCGCTGCCGGGCCACCGTAGGCATCGTGCGGGATGGCGGACAACTGCCCGCCAGTCCTGACGGCCTGCTGATGGCGGTGCACGGACAATGGTGTGTCAGTTCAGCCCGCGGCGATTCGCATACCTTGCGACCGGACACCGGTGTGTGGTGGGACGGGCTGCGCGAGCCGTGGCAGGTCGAACGATTGCCCGGCTCCCCCGACAATGCATTGCTTGTCGTCAACATCGAGTACCGGTAGCGCCGACGATCTGCCAGGTACCGCATCCGAACCCACGTTGTCAGCCCGGACGCTTGTCGACCTCATGTCAGACGGCGCTGGCGGGCGCTGCGCAAGCACGAACAGGATGTGATCGTAGTCGGGCGCCCTGCCGTCCCAGGAGCACGCGGCGGTGTCGGGGGCCAGCGCCAGGCCTGCCCACCGGTTTGCCTCGATCAGCGCAGAAACGCTCCCGCTGGAGCGTCTCTGCGGTTGCGCCGCGATCGCGCGGCCCTGGGCATTGAAAAACTCGAAGCCCTCGGTTTCATTGGCCCGTACCGCGTAGCCGCCCTCGTGCAGCCACGTGTGGTGCTTGCGGCACAGCGACACCAGGTTGGCCAGGTCGGTATCGCCCCCGTCGGCCCAGTGCACCACGTGGTGCGCGTCGACGTGCCGCCGCTGGGTGCACCCGGGAAAGCGGCAGCCGCCGTCGCGCCGCTCGATCGCGCGGCGCAGCGCCGGCGACACCGTGCGCATCTTACGCCCCACCCGCAGCGGGTTGCCCCGCGCATCTTCGAGCAGCGGGATGATCGCGCCATCGCAGCAGAGCCGGAGCACGGTTTGGAGCGACAACGCCGGGCCATCATCGAGTACAGCCATTCGGGAAGGATCGAGACTGGTCGTGGTGGAAGGCGTGGCGTTGGCGTTGGTGTTGGTGTTGGTGTTGGTGTTGGTGTTGGTGTTGGTGTTGGGGTTGGGGTTGGGGTTGGGGTTGGGGTTGGGGTTGGGGTTGGTGTTGGCGTTGGTGGTGGTGGTGATGACAGTGGCGGCGCTGGTGGTAGCGTTGGCCGCGGCGGGGGGCGCGATGGTGCCCGTGGAGGCGGCCTCGGAGGCGGCCCGGCCATCGGCCGAACCGCGGCCCGCGCACTCAGCACGCCCCGCCGCGTTCGCCAGCACCGCCCCGGGCACCGTGATCCTCACCTGGTAAAGGTCGGCACTGCGGCCGGCACCACCCGCCGCCGACAGGTAGCCCTCGCACACGTGCACCAACGCATCGGCGCCACTGGTCTCACCGGTGTCCGCCGGGTTGGCCGGATCGTGCGGCTGGCGGGCACCGTCCAGCGCCTGCAGCAGCATCGCGCCCTGCTCGGGCGTGAGGCGCCCGCGAAACACCAGCGAGCCGTCGTCGTCCCAGTAGCTGGTGAACGCGCGCCGCTCGTAGACCTGCGCCGGGGAATCGGCGGCCCCGATCTGGCGGTAGTGGCGCACGATCCGATCCACGTGGGTGGCGGTGCCGGCCAGCGCGATCTCGAGCAGGGCTTGTTCGTTCGACGCGTCGGCCACGCGGGTCAGCGAGCGGGCCTTCGAGTACCTGATGCGCCCGAGCCGGAACGCGTCGCTGATGCGCGGCAGATCGCGCAGCGCGCGGGCGGTGCGCACCTTCTCGCGCGCCGCGCCCAGCGCGATGCCGCATTTCCAGTTCAGGCGTGCGCGCCGCTCTTGCAGCCCAGGCCCGCCCACGGTTCGCGCCTGTCCAGTTCGCCCACCAGCGACAACAGCCGGTAGGTGGCCGCGTTCAGGTGGCTGCAGAGCAGGCCGATCTGGTCTTCGAGCGCCTCGAGGGTCAGGGAGGTCAGGGAGGTCGGGGACGTCGGGGACGTCGGGGAGGTCGGGGAGGCAGCAGCGGTCATGGCGGCTCTCATATACTGGATATATATACAGTATACGAACCCAGGCCATTGATTTCCAATTGGATTTCTCAATCAGACACCTCAATCGCCACGCCTTGCAAAATGGCGACGAGCCACACGCGTCGACCGCGCCCAGGGGGGGGCGAGCCGCGCCAGCGCCCGCCGTGGTGCACACGTACAGCGCGACGATCGCGCCGGGGTGGACGGCGATCGACCGCCTCCTGCCCCGTCAGTGGTTGTCCCGAGATATGGCCTTTCGAATGGCCTTTCAAATAGCTTTTTGGATAGCCTTTTGGATGGCCTTTTGGATTGATGCATTCATTAAAACAAGAGCTCGTACGTTGTCCCACCAATCCTTCCCGTTGAATGGCGGCGTACGCTCACCCGATCCCTGTTTGAAACGGCGATCACCAACGTTGTCAATCCGAACTATCGAACCGTCGTCAAGAGACACGGTGACGACTGTTCGGTGAAAGCCGGATTTCTCAATGACGAAGATCGCCGACTCGACGATGCCGTTCAGGTTTTCTGTGTTGGACGATCGATCTATCCTGCCGCCCCGGGAGGCAATGCCCAGTCCGATGCCAACGCCCACTACGAGCAGGACAATGACAAGAACCCACCGGACGTTACGTGTCATCACGACGAGTCGTGTTTGCAGCAGGCATAGGCCAGGGCCCGAGGTCCGATCGCATAGGCCGACTATCCCGCGTCAATCGCCGTGACCCGCTGCGCGAAGATGAAATCGTCCAGGGCCTCATCCGGCGCAAGGCTGGTGTCGGAGAGCCGAATCGACAGCAGTTCGGCCGGGGCACCGACCGACAGGCCGGGCTGGGAAATGGCCATCGCACGGCGGCCGCCGGCGACCGCGCGGCGCCAGAGGCTGGTGCCCGGGTGCGGGCAGTCGGCATCGACCAGCCGGGTGCGTCGACGCTGGTGCAGGCGCGCCTGGTACTCGAGCCAGCGCAGTTCCTCGGCCGGATCGAGGCCGACGTTGCTGTCGCTGCCAATGGCCAGCGCCCCCTGGCGCTGCCACCAGTGGGCCAGGTTGAAAAAGCCGTCGCCCAGATTGGCCTCGGTGGTGGTGCACAGGCAGATCACCGCGTCGCGATCGGCGAGCAGGTCCAGTTCGGACGGCTCGGCATGGGTCGCGTGGATCATCACCCAGCGCGCATCGACCGGGGCGTTGTCGCACAGCCAGCGGATCGGGGTCGTGCCCAGGTGGGCAATCGACTGCTCGACCTCGGCCTGTTGCTCGGCAATGTGCACGTGCACCGGGCAGTCGGGCACGATCGCCTGCCGTAGTTCGAGCGCGCGGGCCAGGTCGTCGGCGCCGACACCGCGCAACGAGTGCGGGGCGATGCCCAGCGACAGGCCGGCATGGTCGGCACGCCGGCCGGCGATGGCCTGCAGCAGGCTGCCGTACTCGTCGAGCGACAGCCGAAAACGTTGCTGGCGATCGGACAGCGGCGAGTCATCGAAGCCGCCGCGGCAGTACAGCACCGGCAACAGTAACAGGCTGAGGCGCGCGGCGCGGGCGGCCTCGATCAGTGCCTGCGCCATCTCGAGCGGCGCACCGCCTGCCTTGTGGACATAGTGGAACTCGGCCACCGAGCCGTAGCCATTGCGCCGCATCCGCCGGTAGAGCTGCAGCGCGGTGTCGTACAGCCTCTGCGCATCGAGCGCATCGACCGCCTCGTACATGCGCTCGCGCCAGGTCCAGAAGCTGTCGTCGGCACCGCCGGCACGTTCGGTGAGGCCGGCGATCTGGTACTGGAACGCGTGACAGTGTGCATTGGGCATCGCCGGCAACAACAGGTCGGCGATCGCGCCGTCGGCGCGCTTGGCGGCACCGGGAATCAGCGATTCGATGCGGCCGTCGGCGCCGATGGCGATCTTCACCGACGCCTGCCAGCCGGTTTCGGTCAGTGCCCAGCGGGCCTGCACGGTTTTCATCGTCGTATCATGTTTCATCGTCATTGACGGATTCGCCCAGATGGCTGTTGCCCATACCAATGTGGATTGTGTCATCGAGAACTGTCATGCGGCGACGCTCGAGGGCGCCGGCTACGGCATCGTCGACGACGCGTTGGTCGCATTGGCCGGTGACCGGATTGCCTGGGTCGGCCAACGCCCGGCCGCCCCGTCGTTCCCCACGGCCAGCCGTTTCGATGCACAACGCGGCTGGCTGACGCCGGGGCTGATCGACTGCCACACGCACCTGGTCTATGGTGGCGATCGTGCGCACGAGTTCGAGCTGCGCCTGCAGGGGGCTACCTACGAGCAAGTGGCGCGCGCCGGAGGCGGCATCGTCTCGACTGTCAAGGCCACGCGTGAGGCCAGCGAGCAGGCATTGGCCGCCGCCGCCGACAAGCGGCTCGCGACGCTGATCGCCGAGGGGGTCACGACGATAGAGATCAAGTCCGGCTACGGCCTGAGCACCGATGACGAACTGAAAATGCTGCGGGTTGCGCGCTCGCTGGCCGGCCGGCGGGCCGTGCGCGTGCGCACCACGTTGCTGGCCGCGCACGCGTTGCCCGCCGAGTATGCCGGCCGCGCCGATGCCTACATCGACCTCGTCTGCAATACCATCGTGCCGGCCGCGGCCCGCGAAGGCCTGGCCGATGCAGTCGATGCGTTTTGCGAAGGCATCGGCTTTTCCAATGCGCAGTGTGCGCGGGTGTTCGACGCGGCGCAGGCGGCCGGCCTGCCCGTCAAGCTGCATGCCGACCAGTTGTCGAACCTGGGCGGCGCCGCGCTGGCCGCGCATTACCGGGGCTTGTCGGCCGACCATCTCGAGTACACCGATACCGCGGGCGTAACGGCGATGGCCGCCGCCGGCACGGTGGCGGTACTGTTGCCCGGCGCTTTTCACGTGTTGCGCGAGAAGCAGCTGCCGCCGATCGAGGCGCTGCGCGAACACCGGGTGCCGATCGCGCTGGCCACCGACTGCAATCCGGGCTCGTCGCCGCTGTTGTCGCCGCTGCTGACGATGAACCTGGCCTGCACGTTGTTCCGGCTCACGCCCGAGGAGGCGCTGGCCGGGTTCACCCGGCATGCGGCCACGGCGCTGGGCTTGCAGCACGAAACCGGCCGCATCGCGCCCGGCCTGGCCGCCGATCTCGCGCTCTGGGAGATCGGCCGGCCGGCGGAACTGGCCTACATGCTCGGCGCCCGTCCGCTGCGCGCGCGCTGGTTCGGCGGTGAGGTGCGGGTGATGCCGGCGCTCTGAACCTGGTCGCAGGCCGGTGGCCCGCAGACGAAGGTTTTTCAGACCCTTGCCTGCAGCGCCCAGTCGCGGGCATTGGCCAGGCATTGCGACAGCAACGGGCGCAGCCGCCGGCACAGGTCCTCGCGCAGCGCGAACGGCTCGGTCTCGTTCATGTAGATGATTTGCGACATCTCGAGTTGCACCGCGTGCACACCGTCGGCCGGCCGGCCGTGACTGCGCGTGATGTAGCCGCCGGTGAAGCGACCATTGAGCACCCAGGTGTAATCGTGCTGCGGGCGCACCGGCGCCAGGATGGCGTCGATCAGGCCCTCGTCGCAGCTCGCGCCACCGGCCGTGCCGAAATTGAGGTCGGTGAGCCGGCCCTGGAAAAAGCGCGGCAACTCGGAGGCGATCGAGTGCGCATCCCAGAGCACGACCCGCGGGTGCAGGCCGCGTAGCCGGGCCAGTTCGCCGGCCAGCGTGTCATGGTAGGGCTGCCAGTAGTGCTGGCGCCGGGCATCGATTTCGGCCTCGTCGGGGATGGCGCCGAGGTAGGCGGGCTCCTTGCGGAACGTGTCGAGCGGCACCAGCCCCGTGGTGTCCTGGCCCGGGTACAGGTTGCGGTTGTCCGGCGGTCGGTTCAGGTCGATCACCAACCGCGAATGCGTGGCCACGAGGACCGTGGCATCGAGCGCGCCCAGGAAGTCGTAGACCAGCGGCAGGTGCCAGTCGGTGTCGGCCAGGGTGCGCGCCGCGGGGCTCAGGCGGGCGGCGATGTCGGGCGGCACGTGGATACCCACGTGCGGCATCGACACCATCAGTGGCGACTGGCCACGGCGCAGGGTGAAGACAGGGGGGGCGTCAGGCGTGCTCATCCGGGGATCTTCTCACGACTGCGGACGCGCGCGGGCGGTGGGACAGACGACGGCAGCAACGGACCGACGAGGGCGTGCAATGCCTGGCCGTCGATCAGCGCGGCCACCGCCTCGATCTCCGGCGCCAGCAGGCGGTCACCGTCCAGGAATGCCGCCTTGCCGCGGATCAGCGCCTGCGCCGTGCGCAGGTCGGGCGAAGTCTGCAAGGGCCTGCGCAGATCGACCCCCTGTGCGGCAGCCAGCAGTTCGATGGCCACGATGTAGCGCACATTCGAGGCCATCGGCGACAGGCGCCGCGCGGCGAACGTGGCCATCGACACGTGGTCCTCCTGGTTCGCCGAGGTCGGCAGGCTGTCGACGCTGGCCGGATGCGCGAGCGACTTGTTCTCGCTGGCCAATGCCGCGGCCGTCACGTGCGCGATCATGAAGCCCGAGTTCAACCCCGGCTCGGTCACCAGGAACGGCGGCAGGCCGCTGAGCCCGGCATCGATCAGCAGCGCGATGCGCCGCTCGGCGATCGCGCCGATCTCGGCCACCGCCACCGCGATCGCATCGGCCACCAGCGCGACCGGTTCGGCATGGAAATTGCCGCCCGACAACACATCGCCGGTATCGGGGAACACCAGCGGGTTGTCGGTGACCGCGTTGGCCTCGCGGCGTAATACCTCGCCGGCATAGTGCAGTTGGTCGAGGCAGGCCCCCATCACCTGCGGCTGGCAGCGCAGGCTGTAGGGGTCTTGCACGCGGACATCGTCGACGCGGTGCGATTCGCGGATACTGCTGCCGCGCAGCAGCCGCGCCAGCTCGGCGGCGACTTTGATCTGCCCCGATTGGCCGCGCAGCCGGTGGATGCGGGGGTCGAGCGGCGTGTCGGAACCAGCGGCGGCATCGATCGCCAAGGCGCCGGACACCAGCGCGGCGGCGAATACGGTTTCGGCCTGGAACAGGCCATCGAGGGCCAGCGCGGTCGAGACCTGTGTGCCGTTGATCAGCGCGAGGCCTTCCTTGGGGCCCAGTTCGATAGGCGTCAGACCCAGGTCGGCCAGCCCGCGATGCGCGGGCACGCGGCGGCCATCGATCTGCAGGTGGCCGTGGCCCATCAGCGTGGCGGTCAGATGGGCCAGCGGGGCGAGATCTCCCGACGCACCGACCGAGCCCTGCGCGGGAATCACCGGCAACGCGTCGGCATCGAGCAGCGCGGCCAGCGCCGCGACCGTGGCCGGCCGCACCCCCGAGTGTCCCTGCAGCAGGCTGGCCAGCTTGAGCACCAGCACCAGCCGCACGACCCGTGGCGCCAGCGGCTCGCCCACCCCGACGCAATGCGACAGGATCAGGTTGCGCTGCAGATGCACGAGTTCGGCGTCGGCGATGCGGGTCTGCGCGAGCTTGCCAAAACCGGTATTGATGCCATAGGCGGGCGCGCCGCGGGCCACGATGGCGGCGACAGTAGCCGCACTGGCCGCCACCCTGGCCCGCCAACCGCGCGGCATACGCGCCTTCACCGGATGCCCCCACGCCAGGCGCAGGCCGGGCAGGGTCAGTGCCTCCAACAACAACGAGCGAACCGGGGCTGACGCCGCGCGCTCCGTCATGATTCCGCCCCGCCGATCATTGGCAGGTCCAGCCCGTGCTCGTGCGCGCAGGCGACCGCATCCTCGTAGCCGGCATCGGCATGACGCATGACACCCGTGGCCGGGTCGTTCCAGAGCACCCGCGCCAGCCGGGCGTCGGCGGCCTCGGTGCCGTCGCAGACGATGACCACACCCGCATGCTGCGAGTAGCCGATGCCCACGCCGCCGCCGTTGTGGATCGAGACCCAGGTGGCACCACCGGCCACGTTGAGCATCGCATTGAGCAACGGCCAGTCGGCCACCGCATCGCTGCCGTCGCGCATCGATTCGGTTTCGCGGTTGGGACTGGCCACCGAGCCGGTATCGAGGTGATCACGACCGATGACGACAGGCGCCTGCAGTTCGCCGTTGCGCACCATCTCGTTGAACGCGAGGCCCGCCTTGTGCCGCTCGCCCAGGCCCAGCCAGCAGATCCGCGACGGCAGGCCCTGGAAGCTGATGCGCTCGCGTGCCTGGTCGAGCCAGCGGTGCAGCGGCCTGTCGTTCGGGAACAGTGCCTTGACCCTGGCATCGGTGCGGTAGATGTCCTCGGGGTCGCCCGACAACGCCACCCAGCGAAACGGCCCCTTGCCCTGGCAGAACAGCGGGCGGATGCAGGCCGGCACGAAGCCGGGGTAGGCAAAGGCGTCGCTGACACCGGCATCGAG
Organism: Burkholderiaceae bacterium; assembly: GCA_041396665.1. Lineage (GTDB taxonomy): Bacteria > Pseudomonadota > Gammaproteobacteria > Burkholderiales > Burkholderiaceae_E > JAUIAI01. The sequence goes on along the minus strand of JAWKYE010000011.1, from coordinate 134,317 downwards.
CGCGACCTGGCGGATGTTGTTGCCGTAGTCGATCACCGGCACGCCGATCGCGTGATAGGCCAGCAGGCCGTCGCGCACGTGGCGCGCCGCCGAGGCGGTCGCCTCGGCCAGCAACCGCGCCTTGTCCGCGGCACTGCCGTTGTCGCGGACATCGATCCAGCGCTCGACCGTCCAGCCCGACGGCAGGTAGCCGTTGAGCATGTCGTGCGCGCTGGTCTGATCGGTGAGCGCATCGGGCCGGATGCCCCGCTTCACGTACTCGGGCAGCAGGTCGGCGGCATTGCCCAGGATGCCGATCGAGACCGCGCGTCCTTGCTTGTGCGCGGCGTCCATGATGACCAGCGCCTCGTCGATGTCCTTGGCCTGGTGATCGAGGTAGCGGGTCTTGAGGCGCATGTCGATCCGCGACTGCTGGCACTCGATGACCACGCACGACGCACCGGCCAGCACCGCGGCCAACGGTTGCGCGCCGCCCATGCCACCCAGCCCGGCGGTCAGGATCCATCGCCCGGCCCAGTCGCCGCCGTAGTGCTGGCGGCCCATCTCGACGAAGGTTTCGTAGGTCCCCTGCACGATGCCCTGCGAGCCGATGTAGATCCACGAACCGGCGGTCATCTGGCCGTACATCATCAGGCCCTTGCGATCGAGCTCGTTGAAGTGCTCCCAGTGGTTCCACTTGCCGACCAGGTTCGAATTGGCGATCAGCACCCGCGGCGCATCAGGATGCGACTTGAAGATGCCGACCGGCTTGCCGGACTGGATCAGCAGGCTCTCGTCGCCCCCGAGGCGGCGCAGCGCGGCGACGATCGCATCGAAACACGCCCAGTTGCGGGCGGCCTTGCCGATACCGCCGTAGACGACCAGCGCATCCGGGTTCTCGGCAACCTCGGGATCGAGGTTGTTCATCAGCATGCGCAGCGCGGCCTCGGCCTGCCAGTTGCGGGCGCTCAGCGTGCTGCCGCGAGGCGCCCGGACCGGACGCGACAGGGATTTTGAGGTGGCGGGTGCATTCATGACATGTCTCGGTTGTACGGATCAAGGCGCAAACAGGGGCCGGTCGAGGCCAGCCTGGGGCCAACTTGGGGCCGCGTCGACAACCCTTGACGAGTCGCCGCCGTTTCGGCCATTCTATGCACAGATCGCCAACCTGTAAATACAGGTAATGTCAGGGCGGGAACGCAGTGACCGGCATGCTGCGGCCTATTCGATACCTGCCCGGGCTTCGCCACGGCCTGACTTCCCCCAACCCGACCGGAACCCGATGCAAGCGCACTACCTGACCGTCAAGCGGGCCATCCTCGGTGAGATAGGCCGCGGCCTCTACGCCCCGGGCGATCGCCTGCCGTCCGAATCCGAGCTGACAGCCCGATTCAAGGTGTCGCGGCCGACGATCAGCCGGGCGCTGCGCGAGTTGCAACACGAGGGCGCGGTGATCCGGGTTGCCGGCGTCGGTTCGTTCGTGGCGCAGATCAAGCACGATGCGCCGGTCTCGATGGTGCAGAACATCGCCGAGGAGATCCGCGGTGACGGGCAGGCCTATGACTGCATCGTCCACGAATTGGGCACGACGAGCGCCGACGGCGAAACGGCCGCCCGCCTGCAGGTCAGGCCGCGGAGCCGGGTCTTTCGCTCGGTGGTCGTGCACCGCGGCAACGAGATCCCGATGCAGCTCGAGTACCGGCTGGTCAACCCGCAATTCTGCCCCGGCTATCTGCAGGCCGACCTGGTCAACGAAACCGCGCACCAGGTGTTGATGCGCGCCGGGGTTGCCGAGCGGGTCGAGCACACGATCGAGGCGGTGCTGCCATCGGCCGACATGGCCCGGCTGCTCGAGATCAGCACCCGCGCGCCCTGCCTGAGCGTGCAGCGGCGCACGTTCGCGCGCAACCTGGTGGCCAGCGTCGCCCACCTGGTCTACCCGGGCAATCGCTACCGGATCTCGGGCGCCTTCGACACGGTCATCCGCGGCTGAACCGGTGCGTCGGGCACGCCTGCGTTCAGAAGCCGTAGACGACGTTCAGCGTGGTCAGCATGTCGGACTTGTCACCGAGCGCGCCGCGAAAGTCGCTGTTGCGGCGCACCGCGTAGGTCAGGGACAGTGACAGGCGATCGGACATTTTCACCTTCAGTCCGGTGATCGCGGCCAGCAGCGTGTTGTCCTGACCCGCTTCGACCGACAGCCGCTCGGTCAGCGACGTCGTGGGATTGAAGCGGTACTCGTAATTGGCCGCCAGCGTGCCCACCGCCTCGTGGCTATCGGGCATCGCGCTGGCGAACGTCGTGCGCCGATACCCCCGGCCCGCCTCCAGGTCGAGCCAGTGCGCGGGCCCGCGCAACGTGTGCAGACCCACGCCGGCCAAACCGGCCAGCCGACGGTCGATGTCGGCGAATCGGTCGCTCTCGTAGCGCATCGAGCCCCAGCCGTAAAGCCGCTCGGTCAGGGTCATGTCCGCCTTGTAGCCCAGTTGCAGGCGATCGGCCGATTCGATGCCGCCCTCCTTGGCCCGATGCACGTCCGCGGACAGATGGTGCTTCCACTGGCCCACCTGCCGCGCGAGGTTGGCCGTCCCATTGACCGACTGGCTCTGGGCATTGCCGGCCGCCACCACCAGACCCAGGCCCGCACTGCCTCCCCACTGGGCCAGCGCCGGGCCGGACAGACCGGCCAGCAAAAGCATTGTCAGCAGCCGGGCGCGGGCGCCGCCGCTTCGTTTCTCGATCATCGTTCAATCACTCCCGTTGTCATTCGCAGCCAGGCATGCCGACACCGGCCGCGGGCCGTGATGATGCCTGATCGTGCGCCGACGCCCGGATCCCCGGCCCCTGTTCACCCGCCACGGTGCACCGGGGCGATGTCGTCCGCGACCACCGCACCCCGTTGCCCGATCGGCCGATCGGGCCCCTTGGTCGAATCGCGCAGCGTCTGGCGTTCGGTTTCGGCATTGAACTCGGCGCCCATGATCACGACCGTGATGAGGATCCAGACCCAGGTCATCAACATGATGATGGCGCCCAGCGAGCCGTAGGTCTTGTTGAATGACTGGAAACTGGCGACATACCAGGAGAAGGCCAGCGACGCGAGCACGCAGATCAGCACCGCGATGCCGGCGCCCGGCGTGATCCAGCGAAAGCGGGCGGCCACCCGGCTCGGTCCCCAGCGGTAGATCGCGGCGAGTCCGAAGACGGTGCCCGCCGCCAGCAGCACCGCGCCCCCCAGACGCGACACGGTTCCGGCCTGCTCGCCCAGGCCCAGCGCCTGCGCGAGCAACGGGATGGCCACCAGCAGTGCGATCAACGTGATCGCCAGCACCACGGTGCCCAGCGTGAAGACCAGCGAGATGAGCGTCAGGCGCAGGTAGCCGCGCTTCTCGGTTTCGCCGTAGGCGATGTTCAACGCCTGGATCACCGCCTTCATCCCCGAGTTCGCACTCCACAACGCGATGCCGATGGCCAGGGATGCCGCCACGCCAAGGGTGGCGTCAGCCTGCGTCGCCAGGCGCAGCAGCTCGGCCTCGAGGATCGCCAGCGCGTCGGCCGGCAGGAACGGGCGCAACAATGTCAACTGCTGCTGAACCGCCGAGGGGTCGGAGAACAGGCCGTAGACCGAGACGAGCGCCGTGAGCGCGGGCACCAGTGACAGCAGCAGGTAGTAGGTGACCCCGGCCGCGACCAGTGGCACCCGGTCGGCCTCGATCTGCCCGGTCACGCGGCGCAGGATGTCCCACCAGCCGCGCCACGGCATGGACACCGGCGAGTGCGCATCGTGGCCGCGCCGGGCACCACGCGCCGACAGACGACGGACCAGCGATTCCGCGTCCGGCAGCGAGTCAGGCATGCGCAGCGTCAGGGATTGTAGGCATCGCCGCTCTCGCCTGTGTCGAGGCGCGTCGGGTTGGCCGTTGTTCGTGCCGTGGATCATCCGGCGGTTCGACGGCGCCTCGTGGGCCTGCTCGGGGACTTTTCCAGCGCTTTTTCCGCCGTCCTTCCCGGGCGCCTTCTCGTCATCTTTGCTGCGAACCGGGTCGCTGTCCCGACCTTCGTCGTCAGCGTCGGTGGATGGGGTTGGAGATTGGGTAGACATGGCAACGCCTCCTGCGCAACGGTGATGGCAAGCCGCGCGCGATGCGCCCGGCCAGCCGGCAGGAATGCGTCAGCAAGAGTCGGGCCCGGCCATGCACGGGCCCGTTCCGGGTAAACCGGCCCAGGTCAGAACAGCCGGACCTTCGGGATCAGCGTGAGGAACTGTCCACCCCAGGCGCGGATGCCGGCCATCTGCGCTTCGACCTCGTCAGCCAGGTTCCAGGCCAGGATCAGCACGATGTCCGGCCTGGTCTCGAAGATCTTGTCGGGTGCCAGGATGGGGATGCCGACCCCTGGTAGACAGTGACCCTGCTTGTGGGTGCTCTTGTCCACCACGTAGTCGATGAAGTCGCGCCCGACCCCGGTGTAGTTGAGCAAGGTGTTGGCCTTGGCGGCAGCGCCGTAGGCGACGATGGTCTTGCCGGCTTCCTTGGCCTCGATCACGAGCTTCAGGAACGTGCGCTTCATCTTGCGGATGTCGCCTTCCAGCTTCAAGTACGGCGCCAGCGTATCCAGGCCGGCCGCGATCTCCTGGGCCAGCACCGCGTCCACGCGGTCGGTGCGCCGATGACCGGCGAAACCGGCATGTTTGGCATAGACCCGCAGCGACCCGCCATGGGTCGGGATCTGCTCGACGTCGAACACCTCCAGCCCGTGGCTCGAGAGGATCTTCTGGAAGGTCAGCAACGAGTGGTAGTAGTAGTGCTCGTGGTAGATCGCGTCGAACTGGTTCAGCTGCAGCAGCTTGAGCACGTGGTGGAACTCGAACGTGGCCACGCCGGAGCGCTTGAGCAGGATCTTGAAGCCACCGATGAAATCATTGATGTCCGGCACATGGGCGACGACGTTGTTGGCCGGCAGCAGGTCGGCCTGCAGCCCTTCGGCGGCCAGCTGGCGGCCAGCGCCTTGCCAAAGAACTCGGTGCGCACCGGGATGCCCAGTACCTTGGCGGCCCGGGCGGTCCCGACCGCCGGCTCTATCCCCAGTACCGGAATGTCTTGCGCGCGGAACCACTTGAGCAGGTAACCGTCGTTGCAGGCCACCTCGACCACGTGGCTGGAGGCGTTCAGACCGAAGCGCGCGATGCTCTGCTCGGCGAACTGCCGGGCGTGGGCCAGCATGGTCTCCGAGAACGACGAGAAGTACAGGTAATCGGGCGCGAACAGGTTTTGCGCGCTCTGCACCTCGAGCGCCTGCACCAGCAGGCAGTTGCCACAGACCACCGCCTTGAGCGGAAAAGTCGGTTCCATCGTGTTCAGGTCCTGCGGGCGACGTAGCGCGTTGGCAATCGGCTGCATGCCCAGGTCGGCCATCACGACACTGGCCTCGTGACCGCAGAACCGGCATCGGGGCACCAGCCTGTCGGGCGACTGATTTGCGCCAGCCCCGGTAGGCGCCGGCTGACGATTCTTCAAAGGGTTCAATGTGATCGCGTGCATGGCATCAATTCCGTCTTGAAAGCTGACTGCACCTGGTCCCGGAATGGGGTGGCGCATACCGATCAATCTGCGCCGTTCCTCGTTGGCTGGCTGTTAGAAATTACCGTCCCGGCATGAATATTCGACACGCTGTGAAATCGTTCTCTTTGACCCGGATCAATCACCAAGGCCGGTGCGCCCGGCAACCTCGATGACAACGCTTTCAACGCCATTGCCTACCGTGTCGGGGCAATGGTGTCATCATCAGGTCTCACCCAGCAGCGCATAGCCAAAAGAGATGACGAAGCCCTCGCCCGACCTCAAGCCCGGCATTCTTGCGGACATCATCGAGCAGGCCCGCAAGAGCCTGCCGCGCGACGCCGAGGCACTCGCCGGCTTCATTGCCTTCTATTACCGTGGCACGGCCGCCGCCGATCTGGCCGGCGCCCAGCCGTCCGACCTGCTGGGCGCCGCGGTGTCGCACCGCAAGCTGGCGCTGGCCCATACGGCCGGAACGCCTGCGTCGGTGCGGGTCTACAACCCGCGGATCGAGGACCACGGCTGGCAGTCCACCCACACGATCGTCGAGATCGTCGCCGACGATGCGCCGTTCCTGGTCGACTCGGCCCGGATGGCGATCAACCGCTGCGGCCACGCGATCCACCTGACGATCCACCCGGGCGTACTGGCCTCGGCCGACGACACGCTCGGTGCCACCTGCATCCACTTCCAGATCGACCGCCTGTCCGATGCGCAGCGCCTGCTCCAGGTGCGTGACCAGGTTTCGCGGGCGCTGCACGATGTGCAGGCCGCGGTGGCCGACTTCGAGCCGATGCGCGAACGGGTGACCGCGCTGCTGGACGGGCTGCAGTCGCCCCCGACCCTGGCCGACCCCGAGGAAACCGTCGATGCCCGCGCCTTCCTGACCTGGCTGCGGGACGGGCACTTCATCTTCCTGGCCTATCGCGAGCACGACCTGCGCCCCCTCGAGGACGGCCTGGGCCTGTTCGTCGTGCCCGGCTCGGCGCTGGGCCTGTTGCGGGGCACCGATGAGGCCGGCGGCGACCCGGCGACCAGCAGCAGCTTCACCAGCCTGTCGCGCGAAGCCCAGGCGCTGGCGCTGGCGCCGGTTCACCTGGTGCTGACCCGCTCCGGCTCGCAGTCGACCGTGCATCGGCCGGGTTTCCTGGACTTCGTCGGCATCAAGAAGTTCGACGAAGACGGCCGGGTGGTCGGCGAACATCGCTTCCTGGGCCTGTACACGTCCAATGCCTACACCGGCGACGTGCAGACGATCCCGGTCCTGCGTCGCAAGGTGGCCAATGTGCTGGCACGCAGCGGCTACCAGCCCAGAAGCCACTCGCGGCGCGCGCTGCTGAACATCCTGCAACAGTTTCCGCGTGACGAGCTGATCCAGAGCGATGTCGACGAGTTGCTCGAGACCACGCTGGGCATCCTGCAGCTGCAGGACCGCCAGCGGACCAAGGCATTCGTGCGCCGCGATCCCTACGGGCGCTTTTACTCGTGCCTGGTGTTCATCCCGCGCGACCACATGAATACCGATGTGCGCCGGCGGATCGGCGAGTTGCTCGAGCAGGCCACCAACGGGCAGTGCGTCAGTTTCACCGTGCAGATCGCCGAGTCGGCGCTGGCGCGAATCCACTACCTGATCCACATCGAGCGCGACCAGTCGACCGAACCGGACCTGGCGCTGCTGCAGGAACAGATCGCCACGGCCAGCCGCCCCTGGCAGGCGCACTTCCAGAGTGCCCTGGTCCACGAACTGGGCGAGGAGCGGGCCGCCCGCCTTTACGCGCGCCTGGCCGACGGATTCCGGGCCGACTACCGGGAGCTGTACCCGCCCCAGCTGGCCGTCGCCGATGCCGTGCGCATCGACGGCCTGACCGACGCCGACCCGGTCGCGATGACCCTGTACCGGCCGCTGGAAACACCCGAGGGGCAGGTCCGCTTCAAGTTGTACCACCTGGGCAGGCCGGTGCCGCCGTCCGAAGCCCTGCCCATGCTCGAGAACATGGGCCTGCGGGTGCTGGACGAGCACCCGAGCCGGGTCAGTGTCGCCGACGGCCAGCCGGTGTGGATCCACGATTTCGGGCTCGAGCACCAGGCGGGCGCGCTCGACCTGGCGCAAGTCAGGGAGATCTTCGAGCAGGCATTCGGCCTGATCTTTCGCGGCCGGCTGTCCAATGACGGCTTCAACCGGCTGGTGCTGGGCGCCGGCCTGGACTGGCGCAAGGTGGGCATCCTGCGTGCCTACAGCCGCTACCTGCGCCAGATCCGCGCGACCTTCAGCCTGTCGTATGTCGAACAGACGCTGGCCGCCAATGCCGAACTCGCCCGCCTGCTGATCGAGTTGTTCGAAGCGCGATTCGATCCGGCGCTGCCCGGCGATCGGCAGGCCGCCGAACAAGCGGTCAACGCGCGCATCGACGTGCTGCTCGAAAACGTCTCGAACCTGGACGATGACCGCATCCTGCGGGGGCTGCGCGACACCTTGCTGGCGACCTTGCGCACCAACTACTACCGGCGCGACGCCGGCGGGCAGGCACGTGACTACCTGTCGCTCAAGCTGGCCTCGGCGCAGGTGCCGAACATGCCCGAACCCCATCCGATGGCCGAGATCTTCGTTTACTCGCCGCGGGTCGAGGGCGTGCACCTGCGCAGCGGGCCGGTCGCGCGCGGCGGGCTGCTGGTCCGCGACCGGCCAGAGGACTTTCGCACCGAGGTGCTGGGCCTGCTGAAGGCGCAGATGGTCAAGAACGCGGTCATCGTGCCGGTCGGCTCCAAGGGCGGATTCGTGCCCCAGCAACTGCCGGTGGGCGGCAGCCGCCAGCAGTTGCTAGACGAGGCCATCGCCTGCTACCGGATCTTCATCAGCGGCCTGCTCGACCTGACCGACAACATCGTCGCCGGCCAGGTCGTGCCACCCGCGCAAACCGTACGCCACGACGGCGACGATCCCTACCTGGTGGTGGCGGCCGACAAGGGCACGGCGACCTTCTCGGACATCGCCAACGAGGTGTCGCTCACCTACGGCAGCTGGATCGGCGACGCCTTTGCCTCTGGCGGCTCTTCGGGCTACGACCACAAGCGGATGGCGATCACGGCGCGCGGCGCGTGGGAGTCGGTCAAGCGCCATTTCCGTGAGATCGGCCTCGATGTGCAGCAGGAGAAGTTCACCGCGATCGGCATCGGCGACATGAGCGGCGACGTGTTTGGCAACGGCATGCTGCTGTCGCCGACGATGGCCTTGGTCGGTGCGTTCAACCATCAGCACATCTTCCTCGATCCCGACCCCGATGTCGCGCGCGCGCTCGCCGAGCGCCAGCGCCTGTTCACGCTGCCCGGCTCGTCCTGGTCGGACTATGATCCGGCGCTGCTGTCGCCGGGCGGCGGCATCTACTCGCGCCAGGCCAAGTCGATCCCGTTGACGGCGCAGGTGCGCGAACGGCTGCAGATCACGGCCACCCGGTTGTCACCTTCGGACCTGGTCAGGGCAATGCTGTCCGCGCCGGTCGACCTGCTCTGGAACGGCGGCATCGGCACCTACGTGAAGGCGGCGATCGAGCGTCACGACGAGGTCGGCGACCGCGCCAACGACGCGCTGCGCATCGATGCCGGGCAACTGCGCTGCCGGGTCATCGGCGAGGGCGGCAACCTGGGGCTCACGCAGCGCGCCCGCATTGCCTATGCGCGCCAGGGCGGCCATCTCTATACCGATGCGATCGACAACGCCGGCGGGGTCGACTGTTCGGATCACGAGGTCAACATCAAGATCCTGCTCAACCACCTGGTGGCCGAGGGCGAACTCACGCTGCGCCACCGCAACGAGCTGCTGGTCGAGATGACCGATGACGTGGCCCGGCTGGTCTTGCGCAACAACACCGCCCAGACCCTGGCACTGAGCCTGGCCCAGGTGCAGGCGCGCGACATGATGGGCGTGCACGGCCGGCTCATTCAGGCACTGGAAGCGAGTGGCAAGCTGGATCGCCAGATCGAGTTCCTGCCGTCCGACAAGGAGATCAGCCAGCGCAAGGCCGACGGCGAGGGGCTGTCAGCGCCCGAACTGGCGGTGCTGATGGCCTATGTCAAGATCGACCTCTGCGAGCGGCTGTCCGAGTCCGGCCTCGCCGATGACCCGTGGTTCGACCAGGTTCTGGCCGCCTACTTCCCCGCCCGCCTGCGCGAGTCGTTCCCGCAAAGACTCAGCGGCCATCAGCTGCGTCGCGAGATCATCGTCACCGAGACCGTCAACGGCATGGTCAACCGCGCCGGCATCAGCTTCGTGCACCGGCTGCTCGAAGAAACCGGTGCGCAGGTGGCAGACGTCGTCAGCGGCTATCTGGTCGCCAACGAGGTGCTGGGGCTGGCCGGGCTCTGGGAGCAGATCGAGGCGCTGGATAACCGGGTCACCGCCAAGGTGCAATACGAGATGATGCTCGATGTGCGCAAGCTGCTCGAGCGCACGACCCGCTGGCTGCTGCGTCACCGTCCGCGGCCCCTGCTGGTCGGCCCATCGATCGATCGCTACCGGCAGCCGTTGCTGGAAATCACCGACCTGCTCGGGGACAACATCGGCGAACAGCAGGCGCAGGCCGGCGCAAGGCTTGCCGACCAGCGCACCGGCGAGGGTGTGCCTGCCGGGCTGGCCGCCGCCGTTTCCATGTTCAATGCGTTGTCGGTCAGCCTGGGGCTGGCCGAGATATCGTTGGCCACCAACACCGCGCTGGCCCGGGTGATCCACACCCATTTCGACATCGGCAGTTGGGCCTGGACGCGCTGCGCCAGGCGATCGCCGCACCCGCGCGACTCGCGCTGGGACATGGCGGCCGCGCAGCGCAACGAGTTGCTCGACATCCACCTGCAACCCAGGCGATCCTGCTCGGTTCCGGTGACGCCGGCCCCACGACCGACGCGTGGCTGGCGCGCGCCGCGACTCGCTCGCCCGCTACTTCGACGTTAGTATCGAGATCCGCGATGCACAGCCCGGACTTCGCAATCTCGTCGCTCGCGCTCAGTGAACTGCGCGCGGCCTTGCCCGCCGGGCAGGCCGCGCCCGACTGAGGCTCAGGCACCACGCCTGCGCAGTTCGCGGCGCAGGATCTTGCCCGACGCGCTCTTGGGGATCGCGTCGGCGACCTCGATCTCGCGCACCAGCTTGTAGCTGGCGACGTGCTCGCCCATGAATGCCTGCACCTGCTCGAGCGTGGGCGCCGTGCCCGGACGCAGCACCAGGAAGGCCTTGGCACCTCGCCGGCGGCTTCGTCGGCAATGCCGATGACGGCCGCATCGACGATTGCCGGACAGACCAGCAAGGCCTCGAGTTCGGCCGGTGCGACCTGGAAGCCCTTGTACTTGATCAGTTCCTTGATGCGGTCGACGATGGACACGTGGCGGTGTTCGTCGACGATCGCCACGTCACCGGTGTGCAGCCAGCGTCGGCATCGATGGTCTCTATGGTGGCCATCGGATCGTTCAGGTAACCGGTCATCACCTGCGGCCCGCGCACCCAGAGTTCGCCCTGTCTGCCGACCGGCTGGTCCTCGCCCGTTTCAGGGTCGACGATGCGGTCTCGGTGCTGGACACGGTCACCCCGCAGGTGCCTGCCCGGAAGTCGCCCTGCACCAGTGCAATGGCTGACCGGGCTGAGCTCGGTCATGCCGTAGCCCTGCACCACCTCGCAGCCGACCCGGGCCGCGCACTCGGCGGCGATCTCGGCACCCAGCGGCGCCGCCCCGGAAAAGACCTGCTTGAGCGACGACAGGTCGTAATCGGCGACGATCGGCGCCTTGGCCAGCCCGAGCACGATGGGCGGCACGGCGAAACAGCGGGTGATCTTTTCGCGCTGCACCAGCGCCAGCGACTCGGCCAGATCGAAGCGCGGCATGGTCACCACCCGCACCCCGTTGCTGAGCAGTGAGTTCATCAGCACCTGCATGCCGTAGATATAGCACGGCAACGCGGCCAGCGCCGCCTCGCCCTCGTCGTACCAGATCACGTGCTCGAGCTGCGCATTGTTGGCCACCAGGTTGCGGTGGGTGAGCATCACGCCCTTTGGCAGGCCGGTGGTGCCCGACGAGTACGGCAGCACCACCACGTGGGTGGCGAAGTCGACCGCGACCTGTTCGATCGGCTCGGCATAGACATCCGCCAGCGCGGTATGTCCGGGCGCCTCGCCGATGACGATGATCTCGGTCACGGCGGTGCCCTCGATCGCCGCCTTGGCCACCGGCAGGAACATCGGCGTCGTGAACAGCGACACGGCGCCAGCGTCACGCAGCTGAAAGCGCACCTCCTCGGCCCCATAGGTCGGGTTGATCGTGGTGACCGCCGCGCCGGCCACCACCCCGTGAAAGATCACCGCATACTCGGGCAGGTTCGGGGCCATCAGGCCGACCACCTTGCCCGGCCCGATGCCGCGCGGCCTTCAGGCCACCGACGGCGGATCGCCTGCACAACTGCGCAAACGTGTAGCTCGTGCCGACCGCTGGTGATCGCGACCTGCTCGGCCGTCGTCGGCGTTGCAGCACCTGGGTGGTGATGGCGATGTCGGGAATCGTGGACATCCGGCAGCGGGCTGCGGTGAATGATGGTCATGCAGTCTCGTCTCCTGGTCATTGAACAGCGGGCGATCGCGGGGCTGGGTCACGGTTCAGGTGGCCGACACCTGCAGGATCATCTCGACCTCGACCGCAATCTGGCTGGGCAGCGTCACGAAACCCACTGCCGAGCGGGCTCCCTTGCCCGCCTTGTCGCCAAAGACCTCGACCAGCAGGTCGGAGAAGCCGTCGATCACCGCCGGTGTCTTGGAAAACGCCGGGTCGGCATTGACCATGCCCAGCACCTTGACCACTTGTTCGACCCGGTCGAGCGAACCGAGCGCGGCGCGGATGTTGACCAGCATGTTCAGCCCGACGACGCGGGCGGCCTCGTAGCCCTGCTCGAGCGTCAGGTCGGCGCCCAGCTTGCCGGTGATTGCCGAGCCATCGGCCAGCCGCGGCCCGCACCCGGACATGAACAGCAATGTGCCGGTTTGCACCCAGCCGACGTAGTTGCCCACCGGCCTGGGTGCCGGGGGCAGCACCAGCCCCAGTTGCCTGACCCGTTCCTCGGCGCTCATCGCGTGTCTCCTCGTTGTGTGAGGCGCCGCCGTCATCGGCCGCGCGTCGCCCATGATAGCGCCCTCTCCCGGCCGCCAAGGTCTTCAGCGGCGCACCCGGGGCAGTGTCCAGCCCCAGGCCAGGGCCGCCACCCGCAGCACGAAGGCCAACAGCGTCCCGGCCGCCATCGCGACCGGCTGCGGCGCGCCCAGCAGCGTGAGCCCGATGTAGAGCCAGGCACCGGCGAACGCGCAGGTGGCGTAAAGCTCGGTGCGCTGAAACACCCGGGGCACCTCGTTGCAGACGATGTCGCGCATCACGCCGCCAAAGCTCGCGGTGATCACCCCCATCATCGAGGCGACGAACAACGGCATCTGGGCCTGCAGCGCGAAGGCCGCGCCACTGACCGCGAACAAGCCCATGCCCAGCGCGTCGGTCACCTGGATGATTCGCGACTGCGCATGCAGCGGCCGCAGCCGGGTCACCCACGGCAGCGCCAGGCAGAGCAACAGCACGATCAACACCCACTCCTGGTGCTCGACCCAGAACAACGGCCGCCGGTCGATCAGCAGGTCGCGCAGCGTCCCGCCGCCAAAGGCGGTGAGAAAGGCCAGCGCGAAATGGCCGACCGGATCCATCTCGCGCCGCTCGGCCTCGAGGTAGCCGGCCACCGCGAACGCGATCAGGCCCAGCACCTCGGTCCAGGCCAGCATCGCCTGCAGGGAGTCGAGCGACAGGTTCATGCGGGGTCGGGACGGGGAATCGACATCGGACCTGGTCAGCGGTGGCGGTTTGCGGGACGGACCCGGCGGTACAGGTCGGAATGTACAGAACTTGCCGCCCGCAGGCCCGCGCCTCGATTACCCTACGGCTCGACGCCCACCCCGCCTTCGGAGACGCACGATGCAGCAACCCGATGTCCTGGTCATCGGTGCCGGCTCGGCCGGCTGTGTGCTGGCCGCCCGGCTCAGCGAGGATCCCACGTTGCAGGTGACGCTGGTCGAGGCCGGAGGCGACGAGCGTGACCGCTGGCTGGACATCCCGATCGGCTACTTCAAGACCGTGGGCAACCCGCGTTTCGACTGGATGTTCACCACCGCGCCCGATCCGGCGATGGCCGGGCGGGAACTGCCCTGGCCGCGCGGCAAGGGCCTGGGCGGCACCAGCCTGATCAACGGCATGCTCTACCTGCGCGGCCATGCGGCCGACTATGACCAGTGGGCGGCGCTGGGCAACCCCGGCTGGGACTGGCAAAGCGTGCTGCCCTGGTTCGTCAGGGCGCAGCATAGGGCCCATGCCGGCGGCCAGACCGATGGCCGCGGGGGTCCGCTCTGGGTGTCCGATCTGCCTGCCGACCCGCTGTCCGATGCGTTCGTCGCGGCCGCGCAGGCCTGCGGCATCGGCCCGACGGCCGACTTCAACACCGGCGACAACAGCGGGGCCGGCTACTTCCAGATGACCACCCGCGCCGGCCGGCGGATGAGCACTGCCCGGGCCTACCTCGATCCGGCGCGCGGGCGCCCCAACCTGCGCGTGCTCACCGGTCACCATGCAACCAAGGTGTTGTTCGAAGGCAGGCGCGCGATAGGCGCCAGATTCATCGCCGACGGGCGCGAGGTGCGTATCGACGCGCGCCGCGAGGTGATCCTGTGTGCCGGCGCGATCCAGTCGCCGCAGTTGCTACATCTGTCCGGCATCGGCCCCGCCGCCGCGCTCGCTCAACTGCGCATCCCGGTGATCCACGATCTGCCCGGGGTCGGCGAGAACCTGCAAGACCATCTCCAGGCACGTCCGTCCTACCGGTGCCGGGGCGTCGAAACCCTCAATGACATCGCCAACAGCCGCTGGCGCAGCGCCCGGGAGTTGGTCAAGTACCTGGCCACCCGCGGCGGCGCACTCAACGCCGGCGTCTACCGGGCCGGGGCATTCTTCAAGCTCGGCGAATCGGCCGACTGGCCCGATGTGCAGGTCCCCTTCGGCCTGGTCAGTTTCGATCGACCCCACCAGCCGCCGCACCCGTTCCCGGGGGTCACGCTGTCCGCGTGTCTGCTGCGCCCGTTCAGCCGCGGGCGCATCGAAACCCTGGCCGGCGACCCCTTGCAGGCGCCGCGCATTCATAGCGGCTACCTGCAAGACGGGCGTGACCAGGCCTTGGCGATCGCGATGGTGCGCCGGATGCGCGCGATTGCGGCCGCCCGGCCGCTCAACGACATGATCGTGAACGAGCATGAACCAGGCAGCGAGTTGCAGTCCGATGAGCAGCTGCTGGACTGGATCCGCCGCCGTGCCGGCAGCATCTTTCACCCGGTGGGCACCTGCGCGATGGGGCCCGACGATGACGCGATGGCCGTGCTCGATGCCCGTTTCCGCGTACGGGGGCTGCAGGCGCTGCGGGTCGTGGACGGCGCGGCGATGCCGCGCATCGTGTCCGGCAACACGAACGCGCCGATCATCATGATGGCCGAGCGGGCCGCCGGGTGGATCCGCGAGGCCCGGCCCAATGCCGGTGAAGACCCGGCCTGATCAGGGCCCCTTCTCGACCATCGCCTCGATCAGCGTCGGGCCATCGGTGCGGGCCAGCGCCGCCCCTAGCGCCTTGGCATAACTGTCGGCATCGTCGGCCCGCAACGCGGGCACGCCCAGCGACTGCGCCAGCGCCGAGAAGTCGATCGCCGGCTCCTCGAAATCCATGCCGATGTACTGCTCGCTGCCGTGAAACGCGCGCAGCCGCTCCTTGATGATCCGGTAGCCACCGTTGTTGGCGATCAGGAACACGATCGGCAGCTTCTCGTGGGCAGCCGTCCAGAGCGCCTGGATCGAGTACATCGAACTGCCGTCGCCCAGCAGCGCGATCACGCGCCGATCCGGCAGCGCGAGCTGGATGCCGACGGCAGCGCCGATCGCCCAGCCGATGCCGCCACTGACATTCCCATAAAAGCTATGGCGATCGCGGTACGGCAGATGGGCCAGCAGCGAGCGTGAACTGGTGAGCGCCTCCTCGACGACCACCGCGTTGGCCGGCAGCCGCTCGACCAGGTCGCAGACCAGCCAGTCGGGATGCAGCGGGCTGTCATTGCGCCGGGCCAGCGCCGCCTCGCGCTTGCGGGCGCGGTTGGCGAGCCAGTTGGTGCCGGCCACCGCGTCGACGCCCTTCGCGGCCCTTGCTGCGAGCGCCGCGCCACCCTTGGCGACCAGGCGCTCGGTGAGGCGCGGCAGCGTGCTGCGCAGATCGATGCGCACCGCCTGCTCGGCGGCCCAGTTTTTACCCATCTCCCAGTCGCGCAGGCCCAGTTGCAACACGCGCATGCCCTCGGGCAGCGGATCGACCTCGCTGAACACCGACATGCGCAGCAGGTCGGCACCCAGCGAGACGATCATGTCATAGGGCGCGAGCCGCTCGCGCACCTGCGACTGGGTCCGCGACAGATCGCCCATGTAGAGCGGATGCTCGGACAGGAAGTGCGCGCCCTGCGGCACCGATTGCTGGAACACCGGTGCGCCCAGCGCCGACGCGAAGCCGGCAGCCTCGGCCAGTGCGTCGCCGGTGGCCAGTTCATGGCCGGCGAGAATCGCCGGCGCGCGAGCCGACAACAGCGCATCGACCAGGCCGTCGAGCACCGCATCGGTCGGCACGACCTCGGTGCTCACCCGGGTCGGCTGGCCCAGCGACAACGGGGCCGAGTCGTTGAGAATGTCGCCTGGCAGCGAGATGAACACCGGCCCGGTCGGCGCGGTCATCGCGATCTTGGCCGCGCGGCGCATGATGCGCGGCAGGTCGGCCAGACGCGTCACCTCGACCGCCCACTTGGACACCGGTTCGGCCATGCGCACCAGCGGCCCGTACAACAGCGGCTCGGTCAGGCCGTGGCCCAGTTCCTGCTGACCGGCGGTGACGATCAGCGGCGTGCCCGAGTTGTGCGCGGTGTACAGCGTGCCCATCGCATTGCCCAGGCCCGGCGCGACATGCACATTGCAGGCGGCCAGCCGGCCCGAAGCCCGCGCGTAGCCATCGGCCATCGCGATCACGATCGACTCCTGCAGGCCGAGCACGAAGTGCAGCCCCGGCACTTCGGACAACGCATGCATGATCGGCAATTCGGTGGTGCCCGGGTTGCCGAACAGGTGGGTGACGCCCTCGGAGCGCAAAAGCTCCAGGAAGGCCTTGCGGCCCGTGACGGTCGTGGTCATCGGCACGGCATCGTTCATGCTGGTCCTCGCAGGGGTCTTGCCGGCCCGGATGGGCCGACCAGGGGATGATATCGTTAGCGGCGAGAACCCGGAGACGAGCGATGATCGACCAGAAATCCAAGTGCGAAACCTTCGCGCGGCTGCACCAGCAGGCCGACGCGTTCCTCATTCCGAACCCGTGGGATGTCGGCTCGGCGCGGTTGCTGCAAGGCATCGGCTTCACCGCACTGGCCACCACCAGTTCGGGACTGGCCTACACGCTGGGCCGCAGCGACGGGCAGGTGACGCTCGAGGAAAAGCTCGCCCATTGCACCGCGCTGGCCGCCCATACCGATGTGCCGATCAATGCCGACTTCGAGAACGGCTTTGCCGACGATCCTGCCACCGTGGCCGCCAACCTGCGCCGGCTGATCGCCACCGGGGTCGCCGGCGGCTCGATCGAGGACTTCAGCCGCGATTCGCGCACGCTGTACGACTTCAACCAGGCGCTGGAGCGGGTGCAGGCGGCCGCCGAGGTCGTCGCTGGCCTGGACTTTCCGTTCCAGCTGACGGCGCGGGCCGAGAACCTGCTGCGCGGCGTCGATGACCTGGACGACACGATCCGTCGACTGCAGGCGTTCGAGGCCGCCGGGGCGCAGGTGCTCTACGCGCCGGGCATCAGGACGCTCGAACAGCTGTCGACCATCACCGCGGAACTGAAGCGCCCGTTCAACGTGCTGGCGCCACCGTTGCGCGGTGCCACGGTGGCCCAGTTGGCGGCCGCCGGGGCGCAGCGCATCAGTGTCGGCGGCGCCCTCAACTGGCTGGCGGTCGCGCCGGTGATCACGGCCGGCCGGCAGATGCTCGAGGCCGGCCGCTTCGACTGGACCGCCGACATCGCCCCGCCCGGCGACGTCAAAAAGCTGATCGGCTGAGCGCCCCGGCGCGGTTCCGGCGCCGCGCCGGCCGTGCTATGGTCGACCGAAAAGCTCGGCCCTTATCGGCCGGCCCGCCCCAGAACGAGGATGACAACGATGACCCCCTTGAAGATCCTTTCCCTGCGTTCGGCGTTCTACACGCCGGTGCTGCTGACCGCGGCGCGCTTCCTGCCCGAGGCCGGCGTACCGGCCGACCTGATCTTTCGCACCGACCATGAACCGAGCAGGATGCTGCGCGAAGGGACGCTCGACTTCTCCCAGCTTGCACCGTCGGCCGCGATGTCCGACCTCAGCCAGGGCATCAAGGAACCGCCGGTGCATTTCGCGTCCGTCAACGAGCGCGACGGCTTCCTGCTGATCAGCCGCCAGCCAGAGCCCGACTTCAAGTGGCCCGATCTCGAAGGCCGTACCGTGGTGCCCGCCAGCTTCGCGGTCCAGCCCGAGGCCTGCCTGCGCTTTGCGATGCATCGCCAGGGGGTCGATGCCGGCAAGGTCACGCTCGTGCAGGGTCTGAAAGGCATGGCCGCCGCCACCGAGGCCTTTGCCAACGGCACCGGCGACTACCTGCAGATGCAGGACCCGACGGCCCGCGCGCTGGTCCATGAGGGCAAGGGATACCTGGCCGCGCAGTTCGGCCCGGCGATCGGTCCGATCGCCTTCAGCTCGGTCGCCACCAGCCGGCGCCTGATCACCGAGCAACCCGATACCGTGCGCTCATTCCTGCTCGCCTACCGGGCCGCCCGCGCCTGGATCGCCGACAACGACCCGGCGGACATCCGCGATGCGATCGCGCAGTGGTTCGAGAACGCGCCACCGCAGGTTTTGCTGGAGGCAGTGGCCGGCTACAAGGCGCTGGGTACCTGGACCCGCCAGACGGCGATTGCCCGCGATGCGTTCGAGACCACGCTGGACATGATGATCCACTCGAGCGAACTGACCGGTGTCACCGAGCGCTACACCTACGAGCAGTGCTGCGACGACACGCTGGCGCGGCAGGTGGATTAGTGGCCCCCACGGTCGGCGCTTCGCGCCTCCCTGCCCCAGGGGCGCTGCCGGGCGATGCAACGGCTTCCGGACGGCCGCGCGCTCGTTGCATCGCCCGGCGGGCAGTTTGCTTCTGGAGACTGATTGACCCCTACTCTCCCTGCGGTCGCCCGGCAAGCCGTCCGGTGCCGGCCTTGCAAGGCCGGCCCGCTGCGGCAGCGCCGGGCGGTGCCCGGCGAAACCCTGCCTACGCCCCCGCGGGCTGCCGGGCGATGCAACGGCTTCGGACGGCCGCGCGCTCGTTGCATCGCCCGGCGGGCAGTTTGCTTCTGGAGACTGATTGACCCCTACTCTCCCTGCGGTCGCCCGGCGGTGGGGCTGGAGTTAGCTGGTTATTCGTTGCGGGGGTGGGAGGCGGTAGCTGCCGTCGAGCATCGCGGGTTCGGGCATGTAGGCGCGCAGGCACAGGAAGAACTCGCCCTCGGGTGCGGGCAGCCAGTTGGCCCGCGCGGCTGGCGTGGCCGGTGGCAGGTGCTGCACGTGCAGCGTGAGGCCGCCGTCGTCGTCGTATACCAGTCCGGGCGTGCGGTCACCGATCGAGTAGCGATCGATCACGTTGTCGACCAGCATCTTGTCGCGGCTGTCGTAAAGGGTCAGCGACCAGAAGGCGTTGACCGGTGGCAGCTGCCCGGGCGCGAAGCGCAAACGGTAGGCCGAGCCGCCTTCGAGCTGGCGGGCCTGGGCGTCGGTGTCGCAGCGCGGGTAGATCGCCTCCTGGGGCGCCAGCGCGCCTATCCCCTGGCGGGCGATGAAGGCGCGCAGCAACAGGTCGTCACCGAAGCCGTCGCCCAGCGTCATCATCGACGGGATCCAGCCGTGGCGCCGCTCGTCGTGGCCGAGCCGCTCGGCCGGCATATCGAGCAACCGTTGCGCATCGGCACCGGCCAACGCCAACGCGTGCGCGAGCAACGGCCGTGCGAGCAACGCGTCGCGCTCCGCTTCGGCGAGCCCCAGGCCGATCCGCCGCCACTGGGCCAGCAGCGCGGCATCACCGGCCGGTGGCGGATTCTCGAGCAGCGCCTCGCCGACCCGGGCCAGGAAACGCGCCGGCTCGAACGGCTCGCGCGGCTCGTGGCGGGCATCGAAGCGGCGCGCGGCGCCGTCGCGACGGCCTGCCTGCCAGTCTTGCAGCCGGTGCACGCTCATCGCGTCCTGCAGCGCGTGGACGGCCGCCAGATCGTCGGCACCGTCCACCAACAGGCGCCCGATCTGCCAGACCCAGCGGGTCGGCGAGCGCAGGTGCCGGCCCGGCGCCCGGCACTCGGGCGGCACGTCGCCACGCCAGCCCGGCGGGCTGAGCAACACCTGGCCTGCGCCGTTGCCCGTGGTGCGGGTGCCGACGTGGCCGAACGGATTGGTGTAGAAGTCGAGCAGGCCCAGCACGTAGTAACGCGACCCGGTCTCGGGCAGATCGAGCACCAGCGGACCTTCGGAAAGATCGAACCAGGCATTGGCATACAGCGTGTCGTTGTTGGGCATCACCACGCGGCTCGTGCCAGCGCGCAGCAACTCACGCTCGTGCACGAAGCAGTTGCACCAGCGCAGCAGGCTTTCCGGGCTGTCGCCGGCGAAGCCCTGCCCCGCGATGCGGCGCGGCGACGTGGCCGAGCGCATCCGCTGCATCTCGTACAACGGCCAGGCGTAGATGATCGCTTCCAGCGCCAGCCCGCGCAGGTAGGGCAACTCGGGATGGTCGGCAATGTCGGGCGGCGTGATGACTGGGTCGGTCATGATCGGTTCTCGGGTTGCAGTGGGGGAATCCGCCAGGTGCGCGCGTCCGGCCCCGGTGCGTAAAGGCGCAGGATCAGGTAATAGGCACCGGCGGGCGCCGGCAGCCAGTTGGACACCGGGTCACCCCCGTGACCGGGTGCAGCGGCCGGCGCCGCGTGGCCGATGTGCAGCGTCAGGCCGCCGTCCGCATCGGGTTGCAGGCCGGCGGTGCGATCGCCGATCGAGTGACGCCCGAGCGGGTTCGGGTACAGAAAGCGGTCCTGCGCGTAAAGGGTGACCGACCAGAACGCCAGCGCCGGCGGCAGGTCGCCCGGCGCGAAGCGCATCGTGCAGGCCTGACTGCCGTCCAGCGGTTGCTGGTGCGCATCGAAATCGGTGCGCGCGTAGACCGCCTCGTCGGCCACCAACGCGCCCAGGCCGCGATGCGCGGTCAGCGCCCGTGCCTGGTAGCGGGTAGTCCACCGACCCAGGTGCGGATTGATCACCCAGCCGCGTGCGCGCCGCGAGTCGGCGGTGCCGTCCAACCAGGCGACCGCATCTGCCAGGCCCTGCCGCAGGCCGGCGCGAACCTCGGGCTCGAGAAGCGCCGCATCGAACGCCGGGTCGGGGCGCAGGCCGGCGGTGGCCAGCCAGGCCAGCAGGCCGGCGTCCGCGGCGGGAACCGCCTGGTCGGCCAGCGAACGGCACAGGTTGGCAAAGAAACGGTCGGCGATCGCGTCGCGCCCGCCAGGATCGGCGAGCAGCGCGGCGATGGTTTCGTCGGGCGGCCCCAGCCACCCGTTTGCCCCTGCCGGCAACCGGCCGGTGTCGGTACCCGGTGCGCAATCGAGCGTGATCTGCGCCAGCAGTGCCCGTGCGGCCGGCAGATCGTCGGGGCCGGCGACGACCCGGCCGAGCAACCAGACCAGGTTGGTCGGCGCACGCACGATCCGCGCCCCGTCCGCCAGGCCGGCTCCGGGCTGCGCGGCGTCGGGGCCCACCAACAGCAAGGTCTCGCCATCGGGCGGACTGGTCCGCCATCCGGCGTTCTCGAAGTTGTTGGTCCAGGCATCGTAGAAGGCGAGCACGAAGTACCGACCCCCATGGCGCGCCCTGGACGGCACGGTCAGGCGTCGCGGGCCGTCGGCCAGGTTGATCCAGCCGGTGCAGTAGAGCAGATCGTTGGCCGGCGTGACGATGTCCCGATCGGCATCGGTGGCCACGTTCTCGGCATGGTGCAGCCGGTCGATCGGCGCCTGCCAGCGGGCCGGCCCGGCCGTTTGCAGCACGCAGGTGCGTAGCGATTCGACCAACGGGTAACCCCAGGTGAAGGCGGTCAGGCCGATGGCCCGGCCCAGCAACTGACGCGGTGGCGTCGGTGGTGTCGTCATGAAAGGCCCGCCTCGAAAACGATCGGATGAATCGGCGGCAGGCGCGTCCCCACGACCTGCCAGGAGTCGCCGCCATCGTCAACGGACCAGAGGTTGCCGGTCGTCGAACCCATCAGCAGCCGGTTGCCGTCTGGCGACACGGACAGCCCGTGGCGATAGACCAGATCATAGCAATCGTGCGGCAGACCCTGGCGAAGCGGCGCGAAACCGCGGCCGCCATCGCGGGTTCGCGTCAGGGTAGACTTTGATTGCTCTAGGAGTTGGCATGACCATCCACGACGTCTTTCCCTATCTTCGCGTGACCGGCGCTGGCGAGGCCATCGCGTTTTACCGGCAGGCGTTCGGCGCAACCGAGAAGTTCCGGCTGGTCGAGCCCTCGGGCCGGATCGGCCATGCGGAATTGCAACTGGGCCCGACCGTGCTGATGCTCAGCGAGGCCTTTCCGGAATACGGCCTGCTGGCGCCGGGCGCCAACGCCGTCCTGGGCGCGTCCATTCACCTGCATGTCGATGACTGCGACACGGTCACCACGCGCGCCGAGGCCGCCGGCGCCATCGTGCAGATGCCCCCCACCGATCACTTCTACGGTGAGCGCTCCAGCCGGGTGCTCGATCCGTTCGGCCACACCTGGCTGATCGGCCACGAGATCGAGAAGCTGCCGGTCGACGAGATGCAGCGCCGGTACGACGCGCTCTTTGCCAAAAGCGCGGAGAAACCGTGATCAAGAACGCAATCGCCACCGCAGCCTCGGGCGGGCCGGATGACCGGGCTCAGTCGGTCGGCGGCGCGATGTAAGGGCAGTCGGCGATCGTCCACTCGGGCACCGGCTCCGAGCGAAAGATCTGGCGCAGGTGCACCTCGTCGGGCCCGTCGCCGATGCGCAGCCAGCGGGCATACGAGAACGCGTGGTGGATCAGCGTGTCGTCGCTGCCGCCCATCGCACCAAACAACTGCAGCGCCCGGTCGGCGATCCGTTGCAGCATCCGCGGGGTCGCCACCTTCACCTGCGACACCTGCCGCCAGGTGAGATCGTCACGGGCGATATCGAGCAGCCAGGCTGCCCGCTGGATGAACAGGCGTGTCTGCTCGATGTCGATGCGCGCCTCGGCGATCCACTTTTGCACGGTGTCGTACTCGACGACCGAGCGCCCGAAGGTCTTGCGCTCACGGGCACGGGCCATCATCTGGGCGACCAGCATTTCGGCCATGCCGATGCAGCGCATGCAGTGATGGATACGCGCCGGGCCCAGGCGGACCTGCGCGCCCTTGAAGCCGGCACCTTGTTCGCCCAGCAGGTGATCGCGCGGCACGCGCACATCGGTGAACTCGATCTCGGCGATCGGTGCCACATGATCGGTCCAGCCCATGAAGCGCAGGTTGCGCACCACGCGCACACCCGGGGTATCGGTGGGCACGATGACCATGCTGTGCTGGCTGGTGCGCGAGCCCTCGGGGTTGGTCACCCCCATGACGATGAGGAACGAGCAGTCGGCATGGGCACCGCCGGTCGCATACCACTTGCGACCGTTGATCACCCAGTCGCCGTCGCGTGCCTCGATCCGGGTGGCGATGTTGGTGGCGTCGGACGAGGCCACCGCCGGCTCGGTCATCGCGAACGATGAGCGGGTCTGCGCCTCGAGCAACGGCGCCAGCCAGCGCTTCTTTTGCGCGGGCGAGGCCAGGCCCTGCAGCATCACCATGTTGGGCACCTCGGGCGCGTGGCAGTTGAACGCCATCGATGCCCACGGCAGGCGTCCGAGCAACTCCGCGATGGGGGCGAACTGCAGGTTGCTCAGGCGGGTTCCGGGTTCGTCCGGCGCCAGGTCGGGCAATGCGAGATTCCACAGCCCCTGCGCGCGCGCCTTGTGCTGGATGTCGACGATGAACTCGGGGCGCCGACCCTCGCGGCACACGGTCTGCACCCACTCGCGGTGCCTGGGCAGGATCTCGGCGGCGAAGAAAGCCTTCGCGCGCGCGACGATCTCGCGGGTCTTGTCATCGAATTCGAAATGCATGTCATTCCCCTTGGTTCATGTTGGCATGGCAGGGGCCGGGGCTCAGCGGCGCGGCTTGTCCGCGCAGGCCACCAGCACGTTTGCCGCGTGCTCGCACTGCGCGGCATCGACATCGAGGTGGGTAACCGCACGGATCGTGCGATCGTCGAAGGCGAACACCAGAACCCCCTGCTCGCGGGCCCTGAGCACCACCTCGTGGGCATCGGGAAACGCCGGATCGCCGGTGCGCACCCGGAACACCAGGATGTTGGTCTGCACGTCGGCCGGGTCCAGTTCGATCCGTGCGCCGCGCGCCAGGATCGCAGCCATCCGCCGCGCGTTCGCATGGTCGTCGGCCAGCCGTGTCACGTGGTGATCCAGCGCGTACATCGCCGCCGCCGCGAGATCCCGACCTGGCGCATCGCCCCACCGAGCATGCGCCGGTAGCGCGGCGCGGCCGATGTCGGCCGTCGAGCCGGCCAGCATCGAGCCACCCGGTGCGCCCAGCCCCTTGGACAGCGACACCATCGCCAGATCGAACGGCGCGGCCAGTTCGGCCACCGGCCGATCGCAGACCAGCGCGGCATTCAGAGCCTGGCGCCATCGAGGTAGCTCGCCACGCCACGCTCTCGCGCCGCCGCGCAGCCTGCACCGAGCGTTCGTGGGCCACGACGCCGCCGCCGGTGCGGTTCAACGTGTTCTCCACCTCGACCAGCGTGGTCGGCGGATACAGCGGATGGTCACGCGGCTTGCACTGGGCGATGAACTGCGTGGCGGTGAAGCCGGTGGCATCGCCGATCGCCGAGAACTGCACGCCCGCGTTGGCCCCCGAGCCACCGGTCTCGTGCCAGATCGCGTGGCTTTGCACGTTGACGACCACATCGTCGCCGGGCTGGGTGTACAGCTTGAGCGCCACCTGGTTGGCCATCGTGCCGGTCGGCAGCCAGAGCGCCGCCTCCTTGCCCAGTAGTTGCGCAACCCTGTCCTGTAGCGCGTTGATCGTCGGATCTTCGGCGAACTGGTCATCGCCCACAGGCGCGGCGGCCATCGCCTCGCGCATGCCCGGACCGGGCCGGGTCACGGTGTCAGAGCGCAGGTCGATCAGCGGCGAGGGGGCGGGCATGGCAGTCTCCGGGTGGCGAAGTTGGTCGGTCGGCGGGCTGTGCGCTACCCTGTCGTCGATACTTCGTGCAAGCTGGGTGCAAGCCTGTTGCGCCGCCGACTATGCTGGATGATGCCATGACCCACCCGATGACCTGCCCGCTGTCCGCCGGCGGCCGATCCCCGTGAATCACCTGGCCGAACTGGCCGAGCGCGACGCCGTTGGCGAGGTCGCCGAACTGTATGCCGATATCCGCGCGGTGCTGGGAACGTCGTTCGTCAACCTGGTCTACCGGCACCTGGCCACCGAGCCCGAGCAACTGGCCTGGGCCTGGCGGGCAGTCCGCCCGCACATGGTCGACGGTGCACTGGCGGCGCAGGCCACGCGGCTGGGCGATGCCGTAGGCCGGCAGATCGACGCCTGGACGCTGCCGCCGGCCGATCGCCTGCAACACCATGAAGATGTCGGCCGCCTCGTCGGCATGTATAACCAGGCGAACACGCTCAATCTGCTGGCGATGACCCACCTGCTCTCGGTCGGACCCTCCCGCAAGACTGCGCCAACGGCTGCCGCCGGACCCGCCGCAGCGCGACCGGTCGCCAGCGCACCGGCCGCGGGATCGCGTGCGCTGCCCGGCGTGCCGGCGATGGACGCGCTGACCGACGCTCAGCGGGCGTCGGTCGCCCGACTCAACCGCCTGGGCGAGGACACCGAGCCGACGATCATTGCCAGCCTCTACCGGCACCTGGCCGCGTGGCCCGACGGTCTGTCCTTCGCCGAGGCCGTGCTGGCACCGCTGGACGAGCGCGGCCTGCTCGCCGGCGCGCGCGTGGCCGCTTTCGCGGCCGCCCGCGAACTGGTGCACGAGGAACCGCTGCCGATGCCGCCCGCGCCGGCCGCCTTCGTCGATCGCTTCGGGGCGACGCTGGGTCAGCTGGCTGGCACGACCATCAGCAAGATGCTGCCGATCGGCCAACTGCTGCAGGCGGCGCTTTCACGGGCATCGTGAACCGGAACTCCGATCCGACCCCCGGGTCCGAACTGACCGACACCTCGCCCCCGACCCGGCGTACCAGCCTTTGCACGATGCTCAGGCCGATGCCGGTGCCAGCGCGGCCGTGCCGGTCACCCTGCAGCGCACTCGAGAACCTGTCGAACACCGTCGGCAGCAGTTTCGCCTCTATCCCGCGGCCGTTGTCGGTGACCCGGAACTCATAAGCCAGCGGGTGACGCTCGATCGAGATACCGACCCGCACCGTCGGCTGGTCGCAGTACTTGATGGCATTGGTGACCAGGTTGACCAGGATCTGCATCAGGATGCCGCGGTGCACGCGCACCTGGTCGATGCGCGTCTCGACGCTGATCTCGAGCGGCCCGCCGGATCCGACGAGCTGGCGCAGCGAATCGATCAGTTCGTCCACCGGCACCGGCACGACCTCGTGCGAGGCCAGCTGGCCGGCCGTGTAGGCGTCGAGCAGCTCGTCCAGGTAGCGGGCCATCGCCCGCGTCGATTCCTGCAGCCGTTGCAGGGCATCGGACGAGTCATCGGCCTGCGCTTGTCGAAGCTCGATCACCTGCGCGGTATTGACGATGTTGGCGATCGGCGTCTTCAGGTCGTGCGCGACATCGCGCGCGAACTGGGCCAGTTCATCGTTGCGTTGCGCCAGTGCCTCACTGGTGCGCGCCAGCACCTGGTTGCGATAGCGCAGTTCCAGTAACGCCTCGACCTGGCGCGCCATGTCCAGCAAGGCCTTGCGTACCGGCTCGGCCAGTTCGCGCGGGCGCCTGTCGTACAGGCACAGCGTGCCCAGCTTGAAACCGCGCGAGGAGACCAGCGGCACGCCGGCATAGAAAATGGCGCCCAGGTCCGTGACCAGCGGGTTATCGTGAAAACGGGGATCCAGCCTCGCATCGGGCACCACCAGCATCGGCCCGGCCGAGTTGATCGCATGCCCGCAGAATGAGATCGATCGCGGCGACTCGGCAAGATCGATCCCGTGATGCGACTTCATCCAGTTGCGGTCGCCGTCGAGCAGCGCGATCAGGGCGATCGGCACGTCGGCCACGTACGCCATCAGCGACGTGATGTCGTCGAAATTCGCTTCCGGCTCGGAACCGACGATCGCGTACCGGTCCAGCTCGGCCTGGCGGGCGGATTCATCGGGTGGCAGCGCGGGCTCGATCATTGTCCAAGGTCAAAAAAAGGCTGATATCCCAATGATAAGCTGGCCTCGATGAGAAACGATCTGCCGCTGACGGTCACCGGGCAAGTGCGCGATGCCTGCCTCTGCCTGCACATGCAGCGTGCGGCGCGTGCGCTGGCCCGGCGCTTCGATCGCGCCCTGCGACCACACGGCCTGACCAACGGCCAGTTCTCGCTGCTGATGTCACTCAACCGACCCGTGGCCCCCTGCATCGGCGACCTGGCCCCGCTGCTGGGCATGGACCGCAGCACGATCACCGCCATTCTCAAGCCGCTGGAGCGACGCCAGCTGGTGGAGATCCTCGTCGATGCCGCCGACCGGCGCAGCAGGCGCCTTCAGCTGACCGCTGCCGGCCGGGCACTGCTGGTGAAGGCGTTGCCCACCTGGCGGGCCCTGCATGCGCAGATCGAGGCGCAGTTGCCGGGCAACGATGCCGATCGGCTGCGGGCCGACCTGCGCGCGCTGGGCTGACACCGTTCGCCACCCGCCACTGCGGATCAGGGCCCCGGCGAGGCGCCGATCGGCTGTGCCGCCCCGCCGGCCGCCACCGGCGCAACCGGCGGCACATCCGCCTGCGGGTCGACCGGCTCCCGGTCATGCGAATGATCGCGGGCGATCAGCACATAAGAGCGAGGGCACGACGAACAGCGTGAACAGCGTGCCGATCGCCATGCCGCCGACGAGCACCAGGCCGATCGAGTTTCGGGCCGCGGCGCCGCGGCGGTCACAGCACCAGCGGAAAGTGGCCGGCGATCGTAGCCGCCGAGGTCATCAGCACCGGCCGCAGCCGGATCATCGCCGCCTGGTGCACGGCCTCGATCTTGCCATGCCCTGCTCCTGCAGCTTGTTGGCGAACTCGACGATCAGGATGCCGTTCTTAACTGATCAGGCCGACCAGCGTCACCATGCCCACCTGCGCATAGATGTTCATCGAGGTGGTCCAGCCCGCCGGTCCAGTGCACCGAAGTTCGGGTCCGGCGCGCCAGAGCACGGTGAAAAACAGCGCGCCGAACATCGCCAGCGGCACCGAGCCGGCCAGGATCACCAGCGGATCGCGAAACGAGTTGAACTGCACCGCCAGCGCAAGGAAGATCAACAGCACCGCCAGCGAGAAGGCCGGCAGGGAACTTGTTGCCCTCGGTGCGCAGCTGGCGGGATTCACCGGTAGTAATCGAACCCGTACCCGGGCGGCAGCACTTCGCGCGCGGTGGTCTCGAGGAACCTGAGCGCTTCGTCCAGCGTGCGGGCGCTCATGCCCGACAGCTTGAGCGCGTTCAGTTGCTGGAACCGGTTCAGCGAACAGGGCACCACCGAGTGCTCGATGTGGGCGAACGCCGATACCGGCACCATCGTGCCCCCGGGCGCCTTGACATGCAGCTGCGTGAACAACCGGGATTGAGCCGCTCCGAGCGTTCCAGTTGCGGGATGACCTTGTAGCTGCGCCCGTCCATGTTGAAGCGGTTGACGAAGTTGCCCCAGTGCCACGCCCAGGTCGGCGCCCACCTGGGCCAGGTTCAGCAGCGCCGCCAGTTTCTCGCGATCGATCACCACCCGTGCCTGCGGCTGGTCCGAACTTCATATCGATGATCGGCGGAAAGAAGAACAGGCCGCTTTGCGCCTGCTGCCCTGGATGATCTGTGCGAACTCAAGCAATCTCGCTCGGCATCGGCGGTCGAGGTGATCAGGAATTCGACCGGGGAAGTTGCTGCCCCCGGGCAGCGCCGGCGTGGTGGCGAACATCTGGATGCCGGGAATCTTCGCCAGCCGGGCCTGCACCTCGGGCAGCATCTGGCTGACCGTGCGGTCGCGCTGATCCCAGGCTTGACGACCATGCCGCTAAAGCCGTCGGCGCCAATGCTCGCACCGACCGAGGGCGGGAACATCAGCTGGAAAGTGAACGCGGTTTCGGGGGTCCTCCGAAAAGGCAACGCCTGCTCCGAGGCCCGCGCGTAGATCTTTTGTTCTGATCACCGGTGGCATTGGCCGCGGTGTTGATGATGCCGAACAACACGCTCTGGTCTTCGGTCAGGGCCAAGCTCCTTGGGCGAGAACATGTACATCGGCACCGTGCACAGGCTGATGATGACCCACACCAGATAAACCGCCGGACGCGCGTTGAGCGTACCCCCAGTGCCGAGCCATAAGCATCGCGCAGGCTGTCGAAACGCCGGTTCAACCAGCCCGACAGGCCCCGTTCTTTCCCTTCCAGGGCGCTTGAGCAGGTTGGCGGCCGCTGACTGGCGACAGCGTCAGGGCGACGATACCCGAGATCGCGACGGCACCGGCCAGCGTCGAGCGCGAACTCGCGAAACAGCGCCCCGGTAGAGACTCCTGCAGACCGATCGGCACGTAGACCGCGATCAGCGTTGCCGTCATCGCGACCACCGGGCCGATCCAGTTCGCGCGCCCAGCAGCGCCGCCGCGAGCGGCGACTGGCCCTCGCGCATGTGGCGCTCGACGTTCTCGACGACGACGATCGCGTCATCGACCACCAGGCCGACTGAGAGCACGATTGCCAGCAGGGTCAGCAGGTTGAGCGTGAAGCCGAACAACTGCATCAGGAAGATGCTGCCGATCAGCGAGACCGGGATCGCGATCACCGGCACCAGCACCGAGCGCACCGAACCCAGGAACAGGAAGATCACGATGATGACGATCGCCAGCGTGTCGATCAGCGTTGCCGTGACCTCCTTGATCGCGTTGCTCACGTACTCTGACGCGTCGTAGCCGATGCTTGCCTCGAGGCCGCGCGGCAGGTCGCGCTGCAACAGTGCAAGCTCGGCGCGCACCAGGTTCATCACGTCGACGACATTGGCATTGGGCTGCGGGAACACGCCGGCGAACACCGCCGGCTGCCCCGAGAAGCGAACCTGGGTGTCGTAGTCCTCGGCCCCCAGTTCGACATCGGCAATGTCCTGCAGACGCACGACGGCATCGTTCTTGCGGTAGATCACCAGCTGGCGGAATTCCTCGGGGGTGCGCAGGTCGGTGTTGGCCGTCAGGTTGGTCTGGGTCAGCGCACCCTTGCTGCTGCCCACCGCGGACAGGTAGTTGTTGGCCACCAATGCTTCGCGTACCTGCGACGGGCTGATGCCCAGCGCCGTCATCCGGTCGGGTTTGAGCCAGACCCGCATCGCGAACGTGCGCGCACCGAAGATCTCGATCCGCTGCACGCCGGCCACCGCCGCCAGCCGCGGCTGCACCACCCTTGCCAGGTAGTCGGTGATCTCCTGGGGCGACAGGATCTGCGAGGCGAACGTGAGATAGGCGGCCGCAAACTCGGAATCGGCCGATTGCACACTGATCGCCGGCACCTGCGCCTCGGCCGGCAGGTCATTGCGCACCTGGTTGACCTTGGACGTGATGTCGGCCAGCGCCTTGGTCGAATCGACATTGAGCTTGAGCCGGGCATTGATGATGGAGATGCCCTGCAGGCTCTTGGATTCCAGGTAGTCGATGCCTTCGGCCGAGCCCACCGCCCTCTCGAGTGGCGTGGTCACGAAGCCGCGCACCAGCTCGGCGCTGGCGCCGACGTAGGCGGTGGCGATCTGCACCGAGGCGTTCTCGCTGCGCGGGTACTGGCGCACCGACAACGACGACCACGCCTGCAGGCCGGCGATGACGATCACCAGGTTGATGACGATCGCCAGTACCGGGCGGCGGATGAACAGGTCTGTGAAGGCTTTCATGCGTCAGCGCTCAGGAGTTGGCCGGTTTGGGATTCAGTTCTGGCGTGGGCGCCAGCCGGTTGTCGATGACCACCGGCATCTCGGAGCGCAGCTTGAACACCCCAGAGCTGGCAACCTTCTCGCCCGGCGAGCCCGTCGAGCACATTGACGAAGTCGCCCCTGGCCTCGCCCAGGCGGACGAACTGCTGGCGCAGCACCTGCCCGGCACCGTTCTTGTCGTCGTCGCGCGACTCGATCACGAACACCGAGTTGCCAAAGGGCGCGTACAGCACGGCGGTTTTGCGGGTATGGCCAGCACCTCCTGCTTGTCGGGCAACACGATCCACATTGGCGAACATGCCGGCGAACAGGTTGCCGCGCGGGTTGGCGACCTCGGCCTGCACCCGCACGTTGCGGGTGACCGGATCGACCTCGGGGCTGAGCCGTTGATCCGGCCCTCGAAAACCTCGCCGGGCGCGGCATCGGCAGTGACCCGCACGGCCAGGCCCGGTGCCAGCGACGGCAGTTGCTGCTGCGGCACCGAGAAATTCACGTGCACCGGATCGAGTGTCTGCAGCGACACGATGGGCACACCGGCGCTGACGATCTGGCCCAGATCGACCTGGCGCAGGCCCAGCCGGCCATCGAATGGCGCCCGCACGGTTTTCTTGTCGATGGTGGCCCGCACCACGCCGATCTGCGCCGCGGCCTCCTTGGCCTGCGCGCGCGCGGTGTCGACATCGGCGGCGGACACCAGGTTGCGCTTGGCCAGCTCGAGCCGGCGCGCCAGCGTGGCCCGCGCCAGCTGCGAGGCCGCCTGTGCCGAGGCGAGTTGCGCGTCCTCGGCCGAGGTGTCCAGCTGCACCAGGATGTCACCGGCCTTGGCAATCGCCCCCGACTGGAAGGTGATGCGCTCGATCCGCCCGGCGACCTCGGCCGACACGATCACCCCGCGCACCGCGGCCAGCGTACCCGAGACCGGAATCGAGCGCTCCCACTGACTGACCTCGGCGGTGGCGGCGGTGACGGTTTCGGGCGGCGGGATCATCTTGGCACCGGCCTCGCCCATGGCCTGGAACTGGCCCAGCTTGGCATAGACGATGCCACCGACGACGATGACGACGCCGACCAGGGTGATGAGGATCTTTTTGAGCATGGCGGATCTGGGAATGACGTTGGCCGCTCGGTCCACCGGAACGATCGGAGGACTCGGCGCGGGAATTGAAGGAACTGGATACCCTGCCCGGCCGGCTCCCGAAGGCAAAACGGCTGGAGTCGGGCCTGGACGGAGGAACCCGGGCAAAGGGTACGCGAACCCCTGCCCCGATGCGCGGCAATCCTGCACAGGCGCAACATATCCGGCGGTTAGTTTGATGTCAACGCAATCGCGGCGCCTGCCTGACACCGAAGATGCTAATGGGCCGGGCCGCCGATTCCGACGAATCCCTGCCGGCGGGGCGGTCTTGCGCCAAGCCATCGCACGACGGTCGGCGCACGTTCGGGCGCATGAGGTAAAGTCAGGCACGGGCCCGAGGCCGGGTCGCCCGGCCCGGATTGGACAGACTGAAGGATCAGCGATGAGCATCAACGGACGCGCCTATGTCGTGGGCGCCTACGAACACCCGACCCGGCTGGCCCCGGACAAGTCGGTTCCGCAACTGCATGCCGAGTGCGCGGCCGGTGCGCTGCGCGATGCCGGGCTGACGCTGGCCGATGTCGACGGGTACTTCTGCGCCGGCGATGCGCCGGGCATGGGTCCGCTCTGGATGGCCGACTACCTGAACCTGGATCTCAAGTGGCTCGATGGCACCGAGGCCGGTGGCTGCTCCTACCTGGCGCACATCCACCATGCGGCCGCCGCCATCGCGGCCGGCAAGTGCACGGTGGCGCTGATCACGCTGGCCGGCAAGCCGCGCAGCGGCAGCCAGGCCACCGGCACACGGCACCGCGCCCGCTGGGCCCGGAGCGCCCCGAGGTGCCCTGGGAGCTGCCCTACCGCTACACGATCGCCGGTATCTACGGCATGGCACACCCAGCGACACATGCACCAGTTCGGCACGACGCTCGAGCAGCTGGCCTGGGTCAAGGTGGCGGCTTCGCAGCACGCGCAGCACAATCCGAATGCGTTGCTGCGCAAGCCGGTCACCGTGCAGGACGTCATGGATTCGCCGATCATCAGCGACCCGATCCGCCGGCTCGACTGCTGCGTCATCACCGACGGCGGCGGCGCGTTGGTGCTGACCACGCCCGAGATCGCCCGCTCGCTCAAGCGCCCGCTGGTGCGGGTGATCGGTTGTGGCGAGACGATCAACACCAATAGCGGCTACGCCGATGCGCCGCACGCACCGGCGCCGACCGCTCGGGGGCGGTGGCGTTTGCCGAGGCGGGCATCAAACCGGCCGACATCGACTACGCGTCGGTGTACGACAACTTCACGATCATGGTCGTGATGCAACTGGAGGACCTGGGCTTTTGCGCCAAAGGCGAGGGCGGGCGCTTCGTCGCCGACGGCAATCTGATCTCGGGCAGCGGCAAGCTGCCCTGGAACACCGACGGTGGCGGGCTTTGCAACAACCATCCGGCCAACCGGGGCGGGATCACCAAGGCGATCGAGGCCGTGCGCCAGTTGCGCGGCGAGGCCCATCCCGAGGTGCAGGTGAAAGACTGCCGGCTGGCGCTGGCCAGCGGCCCTGGCCTGGTGGTCGGTGCCGGCCATGCCCATGCCACCGTCATCTTCGAACGCGAGTGACCCGATGAACGACACCACGAAAAACCCCAGCGCCGGATTCGAGAACGACCCCTACGCGCTCGCCTACCCCGAGACCCGCGAGTTCTGGGCCGCTGCCGAACAATGCTCGCTGATGCTCAAGACCTGTGACGACTGCCACAAGCCCCACTGGTACCCGCGCGTCATCTGCCCGCTGTGCGGCAGCGAGCGCACCCGCTGGCAGCGCGCCAGCGGCAAGGGCACGCTGCACGCGTTCAGCCCGGCCCGGCGCGGCGATCCGCCGTACGTGCTGGCCTACGTGACACTGGACGAGGGGCCGATGGTGATGAGCAACATCGTCGATGCCGAGCCCGAAGCGTTGCAGATCGGCCAACCGGTCTCGGTCACCTGGCGGGCGGCCAAAGAAGGCCGGATGATGCCGTTCTTCAAGCCGGCCTGATCAGGCCGGCAACTCGATCAGCCGCCAGTAGACCTCCAACAGCCGGGCCAACAGCGAGAAATCCTCGGCCGCCTTGGCCTTGGTCACATACCCGGCCACGTTGAACCCGTAGGCGGCGATCTTGTCCTCGTCCGAGTTCGACGTGGACAGCACGAGCACCAGCGAATCGGATAACTGCGGATCCTCGCGCAGCTCGCGCAGGAACTCGATGCCATTCATTCTGGGCATGCTCAGGTCCAGCAGGATCATGTACGGGCGCTGCAGCGCGGCCCGGCCCGGCGAGCCGCGCAGGATCGCCAGCGCCTCTATCCCGTCGCCAGCCATGATGATCGGGTTGGTGATGCCCGATTCATCGAATGCCCGCACGATCGCCTCGCGATCGACCGCATCGTCGTCGACCAACAGAATCTGTACCGAGTTGTTCATGGGCGTGTCCCGCTGGGATGAAGGGGCCGGGTCATATCTCGAACAGCGCCGACCCGGTCGATGAGCCCGGCTCGGACGAACTGCCAGACGCCCGGCGCGCCGTGGACCTCGTCATGTCCGCCGACCAGGGCACGACCCGGTTGCGCCCCAGCCGCTTGGCAACGTACATCGCCGCGTCCGCGCGCTCGAAGGCCTCGGCCGTGCCCAAACCCGGCGGGACCTCGACAACCCCCAGGCTCACCGAGCAGGCCATCGGCAGATCGAGATCCGCCAGGTCGAGCCCGTGGATGGCCGCGCGAAGTCGCTCGGCGGTGACCAGCGCCTGCTCGAGCCCGGCCATCGGCAGGACCAGCGCGAACTCCTCGCCACCGACCCGCCCCACCTCGTCCGAGCCCCTGAGCATCCGCCGTGCGGCCGTGGCAATGGCCACCAGCGCGCGGTCGCCGGCCGCGTGGCCATGCCGGTCGTTGAACTGCTTGAAACGATCGACATCGAACAGCACCAGCGACAACGGATTGCCGTGCCGAGAGGCACGCGCCGCCTCGATCTGGAAGCGCTCGCGGATCCAGGACCGGTTGGGAATGCCGGTCATCTCGTCCAGCCGGGCCCGCTGTTCGAGCGCCCGCTGGATCTGGATCTGCCGGGACACATCGGTGAGCACGACGCAAAGCGTCGGCGAGCCATCGTCGTCGCGCCGCTGAACACCGATCGACATCAGCATGTCGATCACCCGGCCGTGACGGGACCGAAACTGCACCGGGTAGTCCGAAACGCCGTCCCGCTCGATGATCCGGTCCCGCTCGGCCAGCCACAGGGTCTGCGACGCCGTGGTCATGAAGCCGCCAAGCGACTTGCCGATGACCGCCTGGCGGCTATCGGCCAGCAACACCAGCAGCGACTCGCTCGTTTCGATCACCGCGTCGGTCCCGTTGGTCAGGCATTGCATCGCCGGGCCGCGGGCAAAGACTTCCTTGAAGATGTCGGCCGTCACCGGCGCGATCGGAGGCAAAGAGGGCATCGGAATCCAGGAAAAAGGCCGGCGGGCACGGCTGCGCCGGCACGACAGAACGGTCGCCACAAGGAGACTTCGACCTTTTCGCCGGAATCTTGAGCCCGCAATGGCCGGCCGCCCCAGATCGACCGAATCGGACAATCTGTGCGATAGTCGACCCGTTGTCCTGACGCATGCCCAGGGTGATCGATCTGCGACATCAAGACATCGAAAGCAGGCGACTCAAGCGCCTGCATGAACTGGCCGTGCTCGATACGTCGCCAGAGGCGCATTTTGACGCCATCGCCAACGTCGCCAGCAATACGTGCGAACGGCCAATCGCTCTTGTCAGCTTCGTTGACGAGTCCCGGCAGTGGTTCAAGGCCAACGTCGGGCTTGGCGAGGTGTCTCAGACACCGCGTGCCATCGCCTTCTGTTCGTTTGCAATTGATGCCGACGGCCCACTGTTCGAGATTCCCGATGCCCGCCAGGATGTGCGCTTCGCCGCCAACCCTCTGGTCACCAATGCGCCGCGCATCCGCCACTATGCCGGCGCCCCCATCACCCTGAGCGACGGGCTACGCATGGGCACGGTCTGCGTGATCAGCCCCTCGCCGGGACGCCTGCTTGCCACCCAGGCTGCCAGCCTGGTCCAACTGGCCACCATTGCCGCAGCGTTGCTCGAAGCACGACCTGGGACGTTGTCGACGGTCATGACGTTGGATGGCCCGGCCTGCTCATGCCCGTCGGGCCGACTCGAAGACTTCTGCGAAACGGCCAGGTCACGCAGCCGACTGCTCGCTGGTATCGCGCACGAGATGGCCAACCGCCTGCACGTAATCCTCGGCTTGAACCACCTGATGCGCATCGACACCGCAGGGGAGCGTGATCACGAGCCCTGGTTCGATTCGGTCGAGGAAGCGGGCGAACAGTTGCTGCAAGGCATCAGGCGCGTGCTCGCGCTCTCGCACCTCGGCATCGCGTCCGACGTCGACGATCAGCCACCCACCGACCCGCCAGCGGTCGTCGAATCCAACGATGCCCTGCCCGGACTGACGCGCGACCATCAGGGCGCCGTCGTGCTGCTGGTCGATGATGACCCGGATGGCCTGGCCCTGGGGACAGGACTGTTGGAGCGCGCCGGCCTGACGGTCACTTCCGCTCGCCATGGTGGCGAAGCCGTGCGGGTCGCCGAGTGCCTGCCTTTGGACCTGATCCTGATGGACCTGCACATGCCGGTCATGGATGGATGGGAAGCCGCCCGGGCCATCCGCGCGCTGCCCCGGCACCAACGCACGCCGATCGTCGCCTACACCAGCGACGATTCGGAACAAGTGCGCCTGTCGTGCGCGAACGCCGGCTTCGATGGTGTCCTGCAAAAACCGGCCCGGCCGGCCACGCTGGCACGCACCTTTGCGTACTGGCTGGCGGCCGGCAAGGGCCGACGTATCTGAAAGAGGTATTCGACGACCCCGATCATTCGCCAACCGCTCCGGCCAGCGCCGCGCCGAAGCCGGTCGGGCCGATCCTGAGGCTCAGGATGCCCCCGTTGCGCGAATCTGCCCGACCAGGCCCGCGAACGCCGTGCGCAACAGCCCGTGATCGGGGCCGGCGGCGACCATGTTGAAGCCCTTGTCGCGGGCCCATTTCACCCAGCCGGCATCGCTGGCCATGAAGCCCAGCGCCTTGCCGTGGGCGCGGGCGGCAGCCACGATGCGATCGACCGCGGCATCGAACACCGGCGAATCGAACTGGCCCGGGATGCCGAGAAAATTCGACAGATCGAAGTGCCCGACCCACAGCACGTCGATCCCTTCGACGGCGGCGATCTGCTCGACCACGGCCAGCCCGCGCTCGGATTCGATCTGGGCGATCACCAGGTTGCGCCGGTTGGCCGCGGCGATCTTGTCGGTGACCGGGCCGACCGCGTAGTGGTCGTGGGCCATGCCGAAAGCCGCGCCGCGCCGACCCAGCGGCGGATACCTGACCGATTCGACGATCAACCGCGCCTGCTCGACCGATTCGACCATTGGCACCATCACGCCTTCGGCCCCCACGTCGAGGGCCCGCGCCAGCCAGGTATAGCCGGCGGTGGGCACGCGCACCATCGGGCTGATGGGCAGGCCCCGGCAGCCGGCCACACAGGCCTTGAAGGTTTCGTAGCCAAGCCCCGCGTGCTCCATGTCGAACAGCGCGAATTCGCATCCGGCCTGCTGCAGGATGGCCGGCATCCCCGGCGAAAAGCACTCGAAGACCATCGCCCCCGCCACCCGCCCGCCGCGCAGCACACGCTGGCGGATGTCATCGTCGTTCCCCTGGCCCATTTGTTCGTCTCCGTAGTGTGGCTGGATCGTCAAGCCTTCGATGCATATCCCCGTATCAAGACCCCGGTATCAGTCGGTCCTGAACTTGCGCGAACGCACATAGGCGCCCCAGCCGGGCCGGTGCGACTGCGCATACTGGTACGCCCGTTCGTCCGACCATCGCCTCGGCGCAGGGGCATCGGCCGGCAATGCCGCGGCCCGCGCGGCGACGTAGCGGGTGTCGAACTCGTCGGTCAACGCGTCATCGTCGACCTTGCCGTAGCGGTCTTCGTGCAAGGTGGCGCGCAGCGACAGGCGCGGGTTGATCGGCCGCGCCTGCGCCGGGTAACCGATGCACAGGCCGGCCACCGGCACCACCCGCTCGGGTAGCTCGAGAATGGCCGTCAGCGCCTCGGGCTCGTTGCGCAGCATGCTAATCGGGCAACAAGCCAGGCCGGCGGCTCCCGCTGCCTGGATGAAGTTCATCATCACCATCGCCGCATCGACGGTCGGGTTGAAGAACCCGTCCAGGTGATCATTGGTGAACGGCTGCCCGCGCCGCTCGAACAGCCGCTTGAAGCGACGGCCGTTGGCGCAGAACACCAGCAGCGCCGCCGCATCCGCCATCCAGGGCATGCCGGGCACCAGCGCCTGAACCGAGCGCCGCTGCGCGGGGTCGCGCACGTCGATGATGACCGCCTGCTGCAGGAAGCTCTTCGAGGGCGCGGCAAGTGCGCATGCGGCCAGCAGGCGCACCAGGTCGGCACCCACCGGCTCGGGCGACCAGGCCCGGTGCGATGCGGCGCCGGCCATGCGCAGCAACTCGGGCAGTCCGGCGGTGCCCTCGGGCACCGGCACGGCCTCGCCGAATCGATCGGCAAGCACCCGGCGCAGTGCGCCGGCATCAGCATCGGCCCGGGTCATCGGGGCTGCTCCGGAACGACCGACACCGGGCGAGACACGGGGATGACAAAGGCTGGGGGCTGCATTCGCGAGATCCTGTGTGGGACGGGAAACCTTGGCAACAGGCAAGGGCCGACAGCCAGTGTAAGGCCTGTCGGGCCGGGGTTCGTGCCGGCCCTTGATCGAGGTCATGGCGCACCCGTCGGGAATGGCGTCTACTGCTGTGTATCCCTATCCGCAAAACAAGGAATGACATCATGTACGGATTCAAGACGACGTTGACCGAAACCGACTTCGACGCGGCGCTGGCCCGCACGACGGCGGCACTCAAGGAAGAAGGGTTCGGCGTGCTCAGCGAGATCGATGTCCAAAAGACGATGAAGGCCAAGCTGGACATCGACATGCCCGCCTACCGCATTCTTGGCGCCTGCAACCCCCAGCTGGCCAACCAGGCGCTGGGTGCGGAGCCCGACATCGGGTTGCTGCTGCCGTGCAACGTGATCGTGCGCCAGGAACCGTCCGGCGCGATCGTCGTGGGCTTTCTCGACCCGCAGGTGATGGTGGGCCTGGTGGACAAGCCGGCGGTGAAATCCGTGGCCGACGCGGCCGAGCAGCGGCTGCGCCGCGTCTGCGACAACCTGGGCGGTAGCGGCACGAGCGCCACCTGATGCCCCTCACCAGGGATCGCCGCTCACGCAGGGTCCGGGCGGCAACGCGCGGAGGTCGCGATTAGGCCGGCCCTGCTGCTGGCGGCCTATCTGGCACTGGTGGCATTGCCGCTGGGGCTGGCCTGGGCCCAGGGCAAGCCGCTGCGCCCGCTCACCGACGAGTTGTCGTCGGGCCTGGCATTGCTGGCCTTCGCGATCATCCTGGCCGAGTTCCTGTTGTCCGGCCGGTTCGCGATGGTCTCGCGGCGGGTCGGGCTCGATTTCACGATGCGGGTTCATCAGCTGGCGGCGCGGGTCGCGCTGGCGCTGGCACTGGTGCATCCGCTGCTCTACTCACTGCCCCACCACCCCCGCCGACCCTGGGACGACACCGGGCTGCTGAGCCTGTCGGCCGATCCGCTGTTCCTGGCCAGCGGGGCGCTGGCCTGGGCGTTGCTGATCGTGCTGGTGGCAATGGCCGTCTGGCGCAAGCGCTTTCCCTACCGCTACGAAACCTGGCGCCTGATGCACGCGGTGGCCGCGGTGCTGGTCGCGGGTGCGCTGGCCCATCACGCGATCGCCGGCGGCCGCTGCAGCCACGACCCGTTACTGGCCGGCTTCTGGCTCGCGCTGCTGGCTCTGGCCGGGTTGTCGATCGCCTGGGTCTACCTGCTCAAGCCGCTGCGCCAGCGACGTCAACCCTGGCGGGTGGTGTCCACCCGGGCCATCGCCGAGCGCACGACCGAGCTCGAGATCGAGAACCCGTCCGGTCGGGCGCTGGCCTTCGAAGCGGGTCAGTTCGTCTGGCTCAATGTCGGTCACAGCCCGTTCTCGGTTCACGAGAACCCGTTCTCGATCAGCTCGGCGCCATCGTCCGAGGGCCGCCTGCAGTTCGTGATTAAGGCCGTGGGCGACATGACGAACGCACTGCCCGATGTGGCGCCCGGCACGCTCGCCTACCTCGATGGCCCGCACGGCTACCTGACCCCATCGGCCCCGGCGGTGCGCTCGGCTACCGGTCTCGCGCTGATCGCCGGCGGGGTCGGCATTGCGCCACTGCTGTCCATCATGCGCCACCTCGGACAATCGGGCGACCCGCGCCCGGTGACCCTGGTCTATGGCAACCGGTCGGAAGCGCAGATCGTCTACCCGCAAGAGCTGGCGCAGTTCGCGGCTGGCGCCGGACACCGGGTGGTGCAGGTGCTGCGCGAGCCGCCGCCCGGTTGGCAGGGTCTGGCCGGCAATCTCGACGAGTCGCTGATCCGCCAGGTGTTCGAGCCAGGTGCCCACCAGGGCTGGACCTACCTGCTCTGCGGTCCGCCGCCGATGATCGCCGCCTGCAGCGCCGCGCTGCGCCGCCTGGGCGTGCGCCGCGACAGATTCTGGCCGAACGCTTCGATTACTGACCGGCGGCGGCAGACCGAGCGGCGCCCGCAATGCCTCATCGCGGTTTCCCGTGCAACGGCTCCGCTCCATGACCGGACAGGAATACGATTTCGTCATCGTCGGCGCCGGCATCGCCGGCGGCTGAGCTGCTTCCTGGCACTGCACGCGCGTGCTGATCCTCGAGCGTGAATCGCACCCGGGCTACCACTCGAGCGGCCGCTCTGCGGCCGCGTTCGTCGAAAGCTATGGCCCGCCGCAGGTTCGCGCGCTCACCCGGGCCAGCCGCGCGTTCCTGTCGCAACCGCCGGCGGGATTCACCGAACAGCCCATCCTCGTCCCCCGCCCGACGATGCTCGTGGCCTCACCCGGCCAGGGTCCGCAACTGGCGCAGCTGTTCGACGAATTGCACGCGCTCAATGACCGGGTGCGCCTGATCGATGCGCGCGAGGCCTGCGCGCTGGTGCCGGTGCTGGTGCCGGACAAGGTGATCGGCGCGGTGCTGGAACCGGATGCCTGCGACATCGATGTCGATGCGCTGCTCCAGGGTTACCTGCGCGGGATGCGCCGGGCCGGCGGCACCTTGCGCTGCGATGTCCGGATCGACGCCATCACGCGTACCGGCGCGGGCTGGCAGCTGGCCCCGGACACAGGAACCGTCGCGGCGGCAACGCTGGTCGATGCCGCCGGCGCCTGGGCCGACGAGGTGGCGCAACTGGCCGGCGTGGCGCCGCTGGGGATGCAGCCGCGGCGCCGCTCGGCCTTCGTCTTCAGGCCCCCAGGCGAGCTGGTTTCGCGGGCTGGCCGCTCACCATCGGCATCGACGAGGACTGGTACCTGAAGCCCGAGGCCGGCCTGCTGCTGGGTTCGCCGGCCAATGCCGACGACTGCCCTGCCCATGATGTGCAGCCAGAGGAGCTGGACATCGCGCTGGCCATCGATCGCATCCAGGCGATGACCACGCTGCGCATCCGCCGGCCCGAGCGGACCTGGGCAGGCCTGCGCACCTTCTCGCCAGACGGCGGCCTGGTCGGGGGCTTCGATGCCACCGAACCGGGTTTTTTCTGGCTTGCCGGCCAGGGCGGCTATGGCATCCAGACCTCGGCCGCGATGGGCCTGGGCTGCTCGGCGCTGTTGCGCGGCCGGCCATTGCCCGAGCCTTTGGCGCAACAAGGGCTGACCGCCGCCGCGCTGGGCCCGCGGCGCTTGTCCGCCAACCAGGGCCCGGGCAACTGAATCGATGAAGGATGCCGACATGCAGTACACGTCTCTGGGCAATACCGGACTGACCGTCAGCGTCGCCGGGCTGGGCTGTGGCGGCAACAGCCGCATCGGCCTGGGCGCCGGCGCCAGCACCGAGGAATCGACGCTGCTGCGCGAGGCGTTCGAGCTGGGGGTCACGTTCTTCGACACGGCCCGCACCTATGGCACCGAGGGCCTGGTCGGACAGGCGTTCACCCCGTCCGAACGCGACCGGATCGTGCTGTGCACCAAAAGCCTGGTCGCCCGCGGCAACGAGCGCCTGAGTGCCGCCGAGGTCGTCGCCAACCTCGAGGCCTCGCTCGCCGACCTGCGCACCGACCGTATCGACGTGTTCCTGCTGCACGGCGTCGACCCTGAGCACTACGACCATGCGTGCGAACAGCTCAAGCCGGCGCTGCTGCGCGAACAGGCCAAGGGCAAGATCCGCTGCCTGGGCCTGAGCGAAACCGCGCCTCGCGACCCGGGCCGCAAGATGCTGCAGCGCGCGCTGGACGACGCGACCTGGCAGGTGTTCATGCTGGCCTACCACATGCTCAACCAGGGCCCGCGCCATGACTTGTTCCCGCGGACCCGGGCGCAGGGCGTGGGCACCCTGCTGATGTTCGTCGTGCGCAACATCTTCTCGCGCCCGGCCTGCTGGCGAGCACGATCCGCGACCTGGCCGCCCAGGGCAAGGTGCCGCAGGCGATGGC
The DNA here is from genome assembly GCA_041396665.1 of Burkholderiaceae bacterium. GTDB lineage: Bacteria > Pseudomonadota > Gammaproteobacteria > Burkholderiales > Burkholderiaceae_E > JAUIAI01. The sequence goes on along the minus strand of JAWKYE010000011.1, from coordinate 91,708 downwards.
CGACACCGACGAGCCACTGGCCTTTCTGGTACACGAGGGCGGCGCGCAGAGCCTGACCGATGCCGCCTACCGGTTTGCCCGCCACGAGGCCGGCACCGACATCGTGCTGTTCGGCACCTCGCGCCGTGAGCACCTGCGCAGCAACATCGCCTCGATCCTGCGGCCCCACTGCCGGCCGACGACATCGCGCGACTGCACGCGCTGTTCGGCACACTCGAAGGCGTCGGGCTCGAGTTGCCCGACTATGTGCAGGCTCGAAAAACCTGAGCCACGCGGCCGGCGACGTAGGTACACTTGAGCACCCGATTGATAATTTCAACAAGACAAGGAACCCACTGTGTCCACCAATCAACTGAAAGCCCGCTGGAAAGCCGGCAAGGCCGCCGTCAACGGCTGGCTCGCGATTCCGTCCGGATTCTCCGCCGAGGTCATGGCCCAGTGCGGCTTCGACAGCGTCACCGTCGACAGGCAGCACGGCGTGCAGGACTACCAGACGATGATCCAGTGCTTCCAGGCCATGGACCGCCACCCGGTCACACGGATGGTCCGGGGTCCCTGGAACGAGCCGGGCATCATCGGCAAGGCGCTCGACGGTGGCGCCTGGGGCATCATCGCGCCGATGATCAACACCCGCGAGCAGGCCCAGGCGCTGGTGTCGGCCTGCCGCTACCCGCCGCACGGCTCGCGCAGCAACGGCCCGATCCGCCATGCCACCTATGGTGCGGTCAGCAACTATCAGAAGATCGCCAACGACGAGGTGCTGGTGATCCCGATGATCGAGACCCAGCAGGCGCTGGACAACCTGGACGCGATCCTCGACGTGCCCGGCATCGACGGCATCTATGTCGGCCCGAGCGACCTGGCCTTTTCGCTGGGCAAGACGCCCAAGCTGGACCACGACGACCCCGAGATCCTCAAGATCTACAAGCGGCTGATCAAGGAAACCGGCAGGCGCGACATCTATGCCGGCATTCATTGCGGCAGCGCCGACTACGCGGCCAAGATGATCAAGATGGGCTTTCGCCTGACCACGGTGGCCAACGACAGCGGCCTGATGGCCAAGGCGGCGCTGGAGGCGGTCAACACCATCTGGAACAAGGTCGGCGACCTGCGATGACGGCGTCCGCGAAAATCGCGCTGCAACTGCGCTCGCTGATCAAGTCATCCGGCGAACTGGAAGTCTCACTGGTCAGCGAGCCGGTTCCCGAACCGGGGGACGACGAAGTCGTCGTGCGCGTGCAGGCGACCCCGATCAATCCGTCCGACCTCGGCCTGCTGTTCGGTGCTGCCGACATGGGCACGGCCAGGCAGACAGGAACGCCCGAGCGCCCGGTGATCACCGCATCGGTGCCGCCCGGCGCAATGCGCGCGATGGCCGGCCGCCTCGACCAGGCGATGCCGGTCGGCAACGAGGGCGCCGGCCTGGTGGTGGCCGCCGGCGCCTCGCCCGAGGCCCAGGCGCTGCTGGGCCACACGGTGGCGATGATCGGTGGTGCGATGTACGCCCAGACGAGATGCATCAAGGCCAGGCAGTGCGTCGCGCTGGCGCCGGGCATCACCGCCGCCCAGGGGGCATCGTGCTTCGTCAACCCGCTCACGTCGCTGGGCATGACCGAAACCATGCGCCGCGAGGGCCACAAGGCGCTGGTGCACACCGCGGCCGCATCCAACCTGGGCCAGATGCTCAACAGGATCTGCCTCAAGGACGGGATCGGCCTGGTCAATATCGTGCGCAGCGACGCGCAGGATAAGCTGCTGCGCGACCTGGGCGCGACCCACGTGTGCAACTCGACTTCGCCGACCTTCACCGACGATCTCACCGAGGCATTGGTGCAAACGGGCGCGACCGTGGCGTTCGACGCGATCGGTGGCGGCGAACTGGCCAGCCAGATCCTGCAGTGCATGGAGGCTGCGCTGGCCCGCACGGCCACCGAGTACAGCCGCTACGGCACCAGCACGCACAAGCAGGTCTATATCTACGGCGGCCTGGATGTTCAACCGACGATCATCAGGCGCAACGTCGGCATGGCCTGGGGGGTCGGCGGCTGGCTGCTGTTTCCGTTCCTGAACAAGATCGGCCAGGCCGATGCGCAGAGATTGCGCGACCGGGTGCAGGCCGAGCTGACCAGCACGTTCGCCAGCCACTACACGCGCAAGATCTCGCTGGCACAGATGCTGCAACTGGAGCAGATCGCGGTCTACAACAAGCGCGCCACCGGCGAGAAGTTCCTGGTCGATCCGAGCCTGTAGCCAGGGGCTCGCACCAAAGAAAAGGCCCACGACATCTGCATGTCGCGGGCCGAATCCACCCTGTTAAGGTGTGGAGGAGACAAGCGGTGGGCCTGCAGCCACCGTCGGGCTGCAGGCCGAATATCGGCCCCGGGCCGACGCCAAGTCGGGCGTCACGGGGCTAGGGGTCCACTATACATCGTTTGCTGCATTGCAGCAAACGATGTATCGACAAACTTCGACACCAGCATGCCCTTGTGAGGCGCATGGGATAGACAATCAGCCTGAGTGATCCGGCGTGGATTCCATCTGGTTTGCTGCTTTGCAGCAACCCCGCGCAACGACCGGCCGGGCGATCGGCGCGGCGGCGCCGCGCGCTCAGCGTTCCAGGTGTGCCCCTATGTACTCGACCAGGCTGACGATTTCGGTCGGCCACTGCGCCTGCTGCGCCCCAGCGATGAAGTTGAGCCGGCAACTGCCGCACGAAAGCACGACCGCATCGGCCCCGGTGGCATCGATCTGCTCGATCTTGATCTGGAAGGCCTTCCGGCGAAGCGGCGCCGCCCGCTGGATCAGGAAGCTGCCGGCCCCGCCGCCGCAGCACCAGTTCATCTCGGCGCTCGATCCGGTCTCGACCAACTCGGCCCCGGTGGCCCGCAATGCGTCGCGCGGTTGCTCGATCACACCGCCATGGCGACCGAGCTTGCAGGCATCGTGATAGGTGAGCTTTTGCGATGCATCCGGCACCAGCCGGATCCGGTTCTGGTTGACGAGTTCGCCGATGTACTCCGAGATCGCCAACACGCGAAACGGCAGCGTGGCACCGTGCACCTCGCCGCCCTCCCAGCGCAGCGCCGAATAGGCGTGGCCGCACTCGGGCACGATGACCGTCTTGGCGCCAACGGCCAGCGCCTGCGTGATCACCGCCTCGGTTGCCTTGCGCTGGGTTTGCTCGACCCCGGACAACAGGCCGAAGTTCGCCGACTCGTAGCCGCTGGTGCAGAGTGTCCAGTCATCGCCGGCGGCGTTGAGCACACGCGCCGTCGCGGCCAGGCCATCGCGAAACAACAGGATGTCGAGCACCGTCGCCAGCACCAGGACATCGGCCTGCGGTTTGTCCAGCGGCACCTCGATGCCTTGCTCACGCACCCGGTCGACGGCTTCGCGCAACTGCTCCGGACCCGCGCCAAAGACGGTGCCCTGCGCCTGCTGCTCTTGCTGCACGGCCAGCAACTCGTCGGGCGCGAGCCCCGCTGAGGCCAGCGCCTGGCGCATCACGTTGACCCCCCGCGCGATGTCGATGCCCATCGGGCAGACCATCGTACAGCGGCCGCACTCGGTGCAGGCGTCGTAGCAAAGCGCCTGCCATTCGCGCAGCTCATCGACGGTGATCCGGGGCGTGAAGAACCGCCAGAGCGGCGACATCGGCGCCAGCTCACGTCGCCATACGCGGCGCAACAACTCGAGCTTGCGGGTCGGGACCAGGTCGGGGTCGTTGCTGTCGACGCTGAACTGGCACGCGGCCTCACAGTAGCCGCACCTGACACAGGCATCCAGGTCGAACCCCATCTGCCGATCGATCTTGAGCAGCATCACCGACCGCGCCCGGTTGACCCGCTGCGCATCTTCCAGTTCCACCGGCTCGGCCCGCTCCCCGAGACGCGATACCGCCTCGCCAAACTGCTTGAACAGCGCCATGTCGATCATCCGCGAACCCCCCTGCGGGCGGCAAACGCGCCCCACTGAGCCCGACCCACGACCCAGCTCAGCGCATGGAACAACTTGCCGAACGGAAACCACAACAGCATCAACTCGAACGCCAGCAGATGCAGACCCAGCACCAACGGGTAGCGCGATGTGCCGGACGCGGCCAGCATCGTGGGAAACGCGGAAACCGCCATCCCGGTCATGACGATCAGCAAGACGATCGTCCAACTGGCGTAGTCGTCCGGCCCGGAGATGCGGCGCAGCGTCCGGTTGACCAGGCGCATGAACAACGCCAGCAGCAGCGAGGCAATGGTCAGGCCTGCCGTGACGTAGATCACCGTGTCGGGCAGCGCGGGCCAATGCAGGCCCAGGTAACGCTCGATGAAGGCGATGTGCGGCCGGTAGCCAAAGGCAATGACGGCCAGCCCGAGATGAAAGACATAAGGATTGATCGTCACCAGCGACGGCGTGTCCCAGAGGCCGCGGCGAGGCAGCATGTGGCGCGCCAAGGTGGTCAGGCGACCGAACGCGGGCCGATCGGCCCTGGGCGGCGACAGCCGCTTCGCGGCGGGCAGTCGCCACATGCCGACCAGACGCCACAGGCAGCCCAGCACGAAAATCACCACGGCCAGCGACAACAACGGACCGCGGGCGAACAACAGGGTCTCCATCCAGGGCTCCTTTCGTCTTCCTTTGATCCGCTATCCGGATCGATCGGTGTCGTCGGGCGCCGCCCCGCCGCCCGGCGTCGCCGCTTGCTCATGCTGCAGGCATTCGGCCTCGCGCCCCCGCACGACACGCCGTCCGACCATCGGCCCCCGGGTCTCGGTCACGACCGTGCAACGCCCCTCGACATGTTCGTCGTCGTGAAAGAAGATCACCACCCAATCCCGGTTCTCGCCAGTTGGTGGGCGCGGGCGGTGTTGGAGAACAACGCGGTGAAATGCCACGGCCCATGGCTGGCGTGCATTACCGGCAGCCACGACTCGCCCGAGGGGTTGAAGCGCCGGGGCGCGATCGTTCGCAAGCTGCCTGCCGCGGCCCGTTCACGGTACATCGCGTCCACCTTCAGCAGCAGTCCGACCGGCGGCTGCGGCCGTGCCGGCGGCCCGGACGGCGGGCGTGTCCGCCCCAGGCGCTGGGCGAGCACCGCGGACAAGGTCTCGAGACGGCGCGGGCCTATCCGCAAGGTGCACCCCGGGCCGGTGCAGCGCCGCCTCCAGGGCTTCGAGCGTTTCCAGGTGTGATTCCTCGACCAGCCGCCTGGCCAGCGTCGGGCCGATGCCCGGGAGCGTCTGGAACAGGCTTTCCGGCGCCGTCTCTCCGCGCAGGCGCTCCAATTGCGACCAGCGCCCGGTCGACACCTGTTCGGCAATGGCTGCGCCTATGCCCCTGCCTATCGCCGGCAACGCGACCAGGCCGTCGATGCCTTCGCCAGCCAGTAACTCGTCAACCGGCCGCTCGAGCCCGTCGAGGGTTTGCGCCGCGTTCCGGTAGGCGCTGACCCGAAAGCCGTTGGCGCCCTGCTGCTCGAGCAACGCGGCGTACTCGCGAAGCCTGCGGGCGATCTGCGCGTTCGTCTCGTTCGGCACCACGCCGATGGCGCCAGACGCCTTGATGTCGTCCCTTGCAGATGCGTTGTCCATATCATCCAGGCTACGCTGGATGACCGCCCGCGAAGATGATCCTCGTCAAGCCGGACGTTGATCGCCGTTGGGCCGCGCGAAACGAAACTGCGCCGCATCGTGCAACTGCCAGCCGCCGTCCCTGTCAGGGCCAGCACGTGGCGATGAAAGGGCAGTAGCGCGGCGTGATGGCTGACGCTGACCGGCGTCAGCCCGTGCTCGGTCAGCAGACGGTACAGGTTGCGCTCGTTATCCGCATCCAGCGCGCTGGTCGCCTCGTCGAGCATCAGGTAGCGCGGCCGGATGAGCAGCGCCCGGGCAAATGCCAGGCGCTGCTGCTCGCCGACCGACAACACCTTGCTCCAGTCCAGCACCGCATCCAGCCCGCCGACCTGTCCGACCAGGTCGGGCAGGTTGACCTGCTCGAGCGCGTGGCGCAACTGCGCCTCGGAAGTCTTGCGCTCGTCGTCCGGGTAGAGCACCTGGCTGCGCAGACTGCCGCTGGTCATGTACGGTTGTTGCGGCAGGAACAGGATGTCGTCGCCGCCGGGCCGCACGATCCGGCCGCTGCCGGTGGTCCAGAGCCCGGCGATGACCCGCAGCAGCGAACTCTTGCCCCCGCCGCTCGCGCCGACGATCATCAGGCCGGCGCCGGGTGCGACCTCAAGCGACAGGTCGCGGATCAACGTGCGTGAGCTGTCGGGGGTCATCACCGTGACGTTCTCGAGCGCGAGCCGCGCGTTGTCGCTCGAGGTGATCCGGGTCTGCATGTCCGGCACCGCCTCGAACCGTTCCCGCAGGGTGGCCGAGAACCCGTGCAGTCGATCGATGCCGGCGGCAAACCGGCTCAGACCCTCGAAATGATCGACGATCACCGTCAGCGCGGCCAGGATCGCCGAGAAGGCGCCGGCCGCCTGGATCGCCCGCCCCACCTCGAGCTGGCCCGACAACACCTCCTCGGCGATGATCACGCTGGGCAGCACCAGCGTGAGAAAGCTGAACCCGTACTGGAACATGTTCAGGCCCAACTGCCACTTGAGCACCTGGCGGTAGTTGAGAAACGCCGCCTCGAACAGCTGGCGCAACCCCCGCGTCTCGTGGCCCTCACCGGCCTCGAGCGCGATCGCCTCGGCATGCTCGCGCACGCGCACCAGACCGAAGCGAAAGTCGGCCTCTCGTTTCAGTTGCCGGTAGTTGAGCCCGATCAGCGGCCGCCCGAATCCCATCGTCGTGATCAGGGTGCCGGCGAGGGCATAGAGGATCAGGAACAACACCAGCTCGCGCGAGATCGACCACAGCACGCCGGTGAACGCGATCAGCTCGAGCACCGCGCCCATCGCGATCATCAGGAAGTACAGCGATTGCTGGGTGAACGAGTTGATGTCCTCGGCGATCCGCTGGTCGGGGTTGTCGACCTCGGCGCTGGTGCTGAGCTGGTAAAACGCGTTGTGGCTCAGGTAGCGGCCCAGGAACTCGCGGGTCAGCCAGCGTCGCCAGTACACGCCCAGCGTGTCGCGCACATAGTAGTAAAACGCATAGATCGGCACCGCGATCACCACGATCACCAGGCAGCGGCGGATCGACTCCCAGAAGCGATCACCGTCGCCGGCCGCCAGTGCCGACGTGAACTCGCCGGTTTCCTGGTTGAACAGCACGTTGAACCCGGTCTGGCCCAACAGCAACAGGCCAAGCAGCAGCAGCAGGCCACGCGCCTTCCAGCGGCTCTCCGAAACCCAGTACGGCCCGGCGATCGCGAGAAAGCGGCGCAACAGACGATGGTTGATCGATGTGGGCGCATCGGGCGCACGGTCGGGCGCGGCCACGGTCACGAAGCGGGTCGGTCTGCATCCCCGTTGCCCTGTTTTCCTTCCAGCAACGCCACCTGGCGCAACGGGGCGAAGTCGTCCGGCGTGATGGTCTCGCGATCGAGCAGCAGCTGCACGCCGGCATCCAGGTCGGCGCGCCGCCCCTGCAGCAGCATCGTCGCCCGTTCGTAGGCTTCGTCGATCAACTCGCGCACCGCCATGTCGACTTCGCGCGCCGTCTGCTCCGAGTAGTCCTTCTGACGCACGGCCACCAGTGAGTCACCCAGGTAGCTCGTGCCCTTTTGCTCGAGCACCGCCTGGCCCATGCCCTCGACCATGCCCATCGTGGCCACCATCTGGCGCGCGATGTCGGTGGTCTTGGCCAGGTCGTCGGCGGCGCCGGTGGAGATCGAGCCCAGCGCCAGGCGCTCGGCCGCGCGACCGGCCAGCAGCACGACCATCCGGTCCTTGAGCTCATCGGTCGTGATCAGGAAGCGATCCTCGGTGGGCCGGGTCATCGTGTAGCCCAGCGCGCCGATCGAGCGCGGGATGATAGACACCTTGTGCACCGGATCGGTACCGGGCAACGAGGCGGCCGCCAGCGCGTGGCCCATCTCGTGCCAGGCGACCCGCTCACGCTCCTGGGGATTGAGCAGGCGCCCGCGACGCTCGGCGCCGGCGACGATGCGCTCCACGGCCTGGGTGAAGTCGTCCATCGTCACCGACTTACCTTCGCGACGGGTCGCCACGATCGCCGCCTCATTGACCAGGTTGGCCAGGTCGGCTCCCGAGAACCCCGGGGTTATCGCCGCCACCTTGTCCACCGGAAAGCCGGCTTCCAGTGGCACCTTGCGCATGTGCACCCTGAGAATGGCCTCGCGCCCGTTGCGATCCGGCCGATCGACGACGATCCGCCGATCGAAGCGACCGGCCCGCAGCAGTGCCGGGTCGAGGATCTCGGGCCGGTTGGTCGCGGCCAGCAACACGATGCCCTCGCGCGGATCGAACCCGTCAAGCTCATTGAGCAACTGGTTCAGCGTCTGTTCCTTCTCGTCGTTGCCGCCACCGTAGCCGACCGCCGAGCGCGCCTTGCCCAGCGAGTCGAGCTCGTCGATGAAGATGATCGCCGGTGCGACCTTGCGCGCCTGCTCGAACAGGTCGCGCACCCGGGCCGCGCCCACGCCGACGAACATCTCGACGAACTCGGAGCCCGAGATCGAGAAGAACGGCACGCTGGCCTCGCCAGCCACGGCCCGCGCCAACAACGTCTTGCCGGTGCCCGGCGGCCCGACCAGCAGGATGCCCTTGGGGATGTGCGCGCCCAGGCGGCCATAGCGGTCGCGATCGCGCAGGAACGACACGATCTCGCTCAGTTCGGCCTTCGCCTCGTCGACGCCGGCCACGTCGTCGAACGTGACCCCGGTGGATTTCTCGACGTAGACCTTGGCCTTGGACTTGCCGACGTTCATCATGCCGCCAAGCCCCTGCTTCTCGGCGAAGCGGCGGAACACGAACATCCACAAGCCAAAAAACAGCAATACCGGCAGCACCCAGGAGAGCAGGTTCGAGAGCCAGTTATCGTCCTGCACGCCGCTGAACTCGACCCCGTACTGCTCGAGATGGCGCGCGAAATCCGGATCGACCCGGTTGGTGATGAACAACTCCTTGCCGTTGCGTGGCGCCACGAAGCGGCCCTGGATCGTGTCGTCGCGGATCGTCGCCTGCTTGATCTGCTTGGCCTCGAGCAGTTGCTGGAACTCGCTGTACGGCAACCGCTCGACCTGGCGACTCGCGAACCAGCTCTGGATTGCGAGCACGAGAAAGATCGCGACGATGAAGTAGGTCAGGTTGAACTGGCCGGGTGACAGCTGGGGTTTGCTTTTCGCCATTGCGCGCGCTCCGAGGACTGGACCCTCCAGATAACGGCAACCGCGCCGGCCGACGTTGACGCAGGACAAACAACAGTGGTTCAGCGTCAGTGACTTGCGCCCCCATCACCGGCGAACATCCGGCCGAACCGGCTCGCCCAGCCATCGCCGGCGATCCACCGCAGCAGGTTGTCGCGATCCGGCGCTTGGCCGGCGCCGGCCTGTACCGCGGCCCAGGCCAGCGCCAGGTTGCACGACAGGGGCACCGGTCCGTCCCAGCCGCGCAACGCCAGGATCGCCGCCAACGTGGCCATGCCGGTGCCCAGCATCACGATCGCATCGCAGCCGCTGCCGCGCAGACGCCTGGCCGCCGCCAGCGCCGCCCCGCCGGGCATCGCGTAGATCGGGTGGAAGCTGTCGCCCGGGACCTCGGGCGTCTCCTTGGCCACGATCTCGAAACCGGCAGCGGCCCAGTAGGGCAGGCAGATCCGCTCGAGATCGGGCGGATAGGGCGAGACCAGGCCGACCCGGCGTGCGCCGAGCGCCCGCAGCGCCTGCACGGTGGCCGGGCCGGCGGACAGGCAGGGCACCCGGTGACGCGCCGACAGATCAGCCAGCACCTCGCGGTCGCGCGCCTCGCCCAGCAGGTAGGAGGTGCCGGTGCAGCCGATGGCCAGCACCGACAGCGGCGCGTTGGCGAACTCGTCGGCGACTGCCGCGTACCGCGCCGGATAGTCGGCCAGCCGCGCCGCGATCGTGTCCTTGTCACTGGTCAGCCGCGCGGTGATCATCGACCAGTCGGGCGGCATCAGCGCCCAGAACTCGGGCTCGACCGTGGTGTTGGCCTGCGGGGTCAGCATTCGATCAGGCCGCAGCGGGCATAGACGGATGGCACCATGGGATTCTCCGGCGGCGGGCATCGACCCGCCCGGCCTGCACGGGGATCCACCAGTTGACTTGGCATCGCGACACCGACGACTATAACCGGATGCCCACCCCTGTTCCGACACCCCGCGTGCTGGTCGTCGGCGCCGGGCCGGTCGGGCTCTCGCTGGCCTGGCGGCTCTGCCAGGCCGGGCTGCCGGTCTCGGTGTTCGAGGCCGAGCCGGCCATTTCCGACCAGCTGCGCGCCTCGACCTTCCACCCGCCCACGCTCGACCTGTTCGAGGCCGACGGCATCACCGCCGAACTGGTGGCTGCCGGGCGCATCACCGCGCAATGGCAGATCCGCCAGCAGGACGGTGGCGAGCGCGTGGTGTTCGACCTGGCCGCGATCGCGGCGCACACCCGGCACCCGTACCGGCTGCAGTGCCGCCAGGCACGGTTGTGCGAGGCCCTGCTGCGACGGCTGCCGCCGGGCACCGTACAGTTTTCGGCGAAGGTCACCGCGGTCGGCCAGTCCGTCGATGGCGTCTGGCTGGAACAGCGCGGACAACGGATCGACGGCACCTGGCTGGTGGGTTGCGACGGCGCGCGCAGCCTGGTGCGCGAAGCGATCGGCGCCCGGTTTTCCGGGGAAACCTACCCGGAACAGACGATCCTGGCGACGACCCATCTGCCGTTCGAAAACCACCTGCAAGGCCTGTCCGGCGTGAACTACATCCTGGCAGGCCGACAGCACCTACTCGCTGTTGCGCCTGCCCGACGTGTGGCGGATCTCACTGCACCCGCGCGACGGGGAATCGGCCGAGCAGGCGCTGACCGATGCCGCGATCGCCGAGCGCACCGCACAGATCGTGCCCGACGCCCCGCCGATCGAGATCATCGAGAAGCGGATCTACCGGGTGCATCGGCGCATCGTCGACCGATACTTCGACGGCCGCCTGGCGCTGGCCGGCGACTCGGCCACCTGAACAGCCCCAAGGGCGGCATGGGCATGAACGGCGGCATCCACGATGCGATCAACCTGGCCGACAAGCTGGTCCAGGCCGCCGCCGGGGCCGAGCTGCCCGCGTTGCTGGCACGCTACCAACGCCAGCGGCTGCCGATCGCGGCCGAGGAAATCCTGGCCCAGGCCGATGCCAACCGGCGGCGGATGAACACCCGCGATCCGGCCGAACGCGCGGCCCACCTGGCCGGCCTGCAGGCGATTGCCGCCGATCCCACGCGCGCACGAGAGCCTTCCTGCTCAGGTCATCGATGATCGACGGCTTGCGCCGCGCCGAGGCGATCGAATGACGCGGCCGATGGACACAACCTTGACCCAGCGCAAACCGGGCACCTGATATCGGCCTAGTATCGGCGTCTTTGTCGCCCTACGGTCCGCGCGACCGGATAACTGATGCCTTCTGAAACCTCCCCGCGCCGCGCTGCGATCGCGCCGGCCGTTGACACCCTCGCCCCCGCCGCCGGCCACGACCCGCTCGCCGCCTTGACCGAACAGACCGTCTGCCGCGACGTCCTGCTGGAAAAATATGCCAAGAACGGCGAGACCTCGATCGACCAGATCCGCCATCGGGTCGCCCGTGCGCTGGCCGGCCCGGAGCAGGATCCGCCCCGCTGGGCGCCGGTGTTCTACAAGACCCAGTCCGACGGCTTCATTGCCGGCGGGCGGATCAATTCGGCTGCCGGCACCGACCTGCAGGCCACGCTGATCAACTGCTTCGTGCAGCCGGTCGGCGACTCGGTCTCGGAAGTGCGCGACGGCAAGCCGGGCATCTACGTCGCGCTGCAACAGGCGGCCGAGACCATGCGCCGCGGCGGCGGGGTCGGCTACGATTTCTCCCGCATCCGGCCCCGCGGCGCGTTCGTCAGCGGCACGAAGAGCGAGGCCAGCGGCCCGGTCAGCTACATGCGGGTGTTCGACCAAAGCTGCAACACCGTCGAGAGCGCCGGTGCCCGGCGTGGCGCCCAGATGGGGGTGCTGCGGATCGACCATCCCGACATCCGCGCGTTCATCGATGCCAAGCGCGATGGCTCGCTGGCCAACTTCAACATGAGCGTCGGCGTCACCGATGCGTTCATGCGCGCGCTGCAGACCGGGGCGCCCTGGCAACTCGTGCATCCGAGTGCGCCGGGTGAGGGTTTCCCCGAAGCCGTGCAGCGTACCGACGGGCAATGGGTCTACGACACCGTGCCCGCCACCGAGTTGTGGGCGCAGATCATGCGCAGCACCTACAACCATGCCGAGCCCGGCATCCTGTTCCTGGACAGGATCAACACCGACAACAATCTCTGGGCGATCGAGACCATCGAAAGCACCAACCCGTGCGGCGAGCAACCCCTGCCCGACTACGGCTGCTGCGACCTGGGCTCGATCAACCTGACCGGCTTCGTGCGCGCCCCTTTCAGCGACCAGGCCTGGTTCGACACCGCCGCTTTCGAGACCACGGCCACGCATGCGGTGCGCATGCTGGACAACGTGCTCGACGTCACCGTCTGGCCATTGCCCCAGCAGCATCAGGAGGCGATGGACAAGCGGCGGATCGGCCTGGGCTTCACCGGCCTGGGCGATGCGCTGCTGATGCTCGGTCTGGCCTACGACAGCCCGCAGGCCCGCGACCAGGCGGGTGCGATCGCCCGCACGATGCGCGACGCGGCCTACCGGGCCAGCGTGGACCTGGCCCGCGAGAAAGGCCCGTTCCCGCGCTTCGACGCCGACCAGTACCTGGGCGGCCGCAGTTTCGCGTCGCGCCTGCCCGAGGACATCAAGGCACTGATCCGCGAACACGGCATCCGCAATTCGCACCTGTTGTCGATCGCGCCCACCGGCACGATCTCGCTCGCGTTCGCCGACAATGCGAGCAACGGGATCGAGCCGGCATTCTCCTGGTGGTATACGCGGCGCAAACGCGAGGCGGACAACAGCATCCGCGAGTACCGGGTCGAGGACCACGCCTACCGGCTGTACCGCGCGTTGCACGGCCCCGATGCGGCACTGCCCCCCTACTTCGTCACCGCGCTGGAACTGAGCGCCGACGACCACCTGGCGATGGTGGCCGCGGTCGCCCCGTTCATCGATACCGCCATCAGCAAGACGGTGAACGTGCCCGAGCACTACCCGTTCGCCGATTTCGAGCAGCTCTACCTGCATGCCTGGGAGCAAGGTCTCAAGGGCATCGCCACCTATCGGCCCAACCCGGTCACCGGCGCGGTGCTCGTGGCCGATTCGCCGGCGACCGCTGCGCCCGCGGGCAGCGACACCGATCGCCGGCTGCAGGTGAACGTGTCGATGAAGCCGGTGATGGGCAGCCTCAGGTGGCCCGACCGGCCGATTCTCGAGCAAGGTGCCCAGGGCTGGGTGAGCGAATACATCGAGCATCCGACGCTGGGCTCGTTCGCGGTGTTCGTCAGCCATATCAGCGATGGTCGCGTCTCGCCATTCGAGGTCTGGGTCAATGGCAACGAGCAGCCGCGGGCCCTGGGCGCACTGGCCAAGACCTTGTCGGTGGACATGCGCAGCCAGGACCGGGCGTGGCTGCGCCGCAAGCTGCTGTCGCTGATGAAGCTTCGCGGTGACGATTACTTCGAGATGCCGATGCCCCCGAGCGGCGAGATGCGGCAGATGCCCAGCCTGGTGGCCGGCTTTGCCAGCCTGCTCAAGTGGCGGGTCGAACAACTGGGCGCCTGGGAAGACGATGACCAACCGACGCCGCTGACCGACGCGCTGATGTTCAAGCGCGAACCCAAGACCGGCACCGAAGGCACACTGTCCTGGACCGTCGATGTCCGCAACGATGCCACCGGCGACGACTTCGTGCTGGGCCTGAAGGAGCTCGACATGGGCAGCACCGGGCAGGGTGGCCTGCTGCGGCGCCCGTACTCGATGTGGCTGGCCGGTGACTACCCACGGGTGCTCGATGGCGTGTGCAAGGTGCTGTCGATCGACATGCAGGTCGTCGACCCGGCCTGGATCGGGCTCAAGCTGCGCAAGCTGACCCGCTTTGGCGAGCCGCTGGGCGACTTCATGGCCGCCGTGCCCGGCAGCGACAAGATGCGTAACTGGCCCAGCACCGTGGCCTACGTGGCGGCGCTGATCCTGCACCGCTATCGGATGCTCAACATCCTGGACGAATTCGGCAGCCCGCTGAACGCGATGGGCGTGATGCAACTGGCGCCCACGACACACAGCGAGTCGCCCGTCCTGCGTGGCAAGGCCTGCCCCGAATGCGCGAACCTCACCCTGATCCGCAAGGATGGCTGCGAGTACTGCACCGCCTGCGGCCATATTGGCGCGTGTGGCTGATCCTGCCGATGCCGCCCGCCTACCCCGACCCCACAGGACTCGACGTGATCGGACATGACTTCCCCCCGCTGGTGATCCGCGGCCGCCACCTGCTGCCCGTGGTCCAGGGTGGCATGGGGGTTGGCATCTCGGCCAACCGCCTGGCCGGTGCAACGGCCGCCGCCAACGCCATCGGCACGATCTCGGCGGTCGACCTGCGCCGCCATCATCCCGACCTGATGCTGCCCAAGCGCACGACGCTGACCGATGCGCAGGTCAAGGAAGCGGTCAATGCCGCGAACCTGGTCGCCCTGGATCGCGAGATCCGCGCGGCGCGCGAGCGTGCCGCCGGCCAGGGCTTGATCGCCGTGAACATCATGCGCGCGGTGAGCGAGTTCGCCGCCTACACACCCGACAGGCCTGCGAGAGCGGCGCCGACGCCATCGTCATGGGTGCCAGCCTGCCGCTGAATCTGCCCGACCTGGCCATCGATTTTCCCGACGTGGCGCTGATTCCCATCCTGTCCGATGCGCGCGGCATCGCGCTGGTCGTGCGCAAGTGGCAAAAGAAGGGCCGCCTGCCCGATGCGATCATCATCGAGCATCCGCGCCATGCCGGCGGTCACCTCGGGGCCACCCGGATCGAGGACATCGACGATGCGCGCTTCGACTTCGAAACCGTGATCCCCGAAGCGCTGGCATTCTTTCGGGCCAACGGCATCGGCGACAAGCAGATCCCGCTGATCCCGGCCGGCGGCATCAACTCGCACGAGCGGGTGCGCAGACGCACTGGCGCTGGGGCCAGTGCCGTGCAACTGGGCACGGCATTCGCCGTGTCGGCCGAGGGCGATGCCCACCCGGCATTCAAGCAGGTGCTGGCTGGTGCCCAGCGCGACGACATCGTCGAGTTCATGAGCACAGCCGGGTTGCCGGCCCGCGGTGCACGCACATCGCTGGACAAGTACCTGCGCGCCTGGAGCAGAAGTTCCGCGACGCCGCCAACCGGCGCAGCCGCTGCTCGCTGCGCTTCGACTGCCTGATCCAGTGCGGGCTGCGCGACGGCCAGCCACGCGCCGGCCAGTTCTGCATCGATACCCACCTGGCCGCGGCGCTGCACGGCGACGTGAAGCGCGGCCTGTTCCTTTCGCGGGGCCGGCAAGCTGCCGTTCGGCACGCAGATCCAGGCCGGTGCGCGACCTGCTGGCCTACCTGCTGACCGGCATCATCCCAGCCGACGCGGCCAGGGGCTTGCCGACGCTGTCACCCTGCCTGAGACGGTGAACGGGCGGCCCGCCGGCGCGGCGGCGCTCCAGGCGGCTCGTCGCCCAGGGTACGCCCGGTTGGCGTACGTAGTCGTTCGCGGCGCCGACCGGATCGAGCGCGATGTCCTCAACCGCGGCTCCCGCATCGATCAGTCGATCGCCGTCAGCGACCGCCGGGTCGCCCTTGGCCGGCGCCGAGGCCGCCCAGAGCAGCGCGACTATCGCCAGCAGCACGATGAGTTCTACGCCAAAGGCCAGCGCCCCGCCTGCCGATCTGCGTCGTGTCGGCATGTACCAACCCGTTGGCCCAACGTGGCCAGGCCGAGCGCTCCGGCAAGGTCACCATTGGCGCGATGACCATGAACGCCTCGTCGGACACCCATCGCGGTTAGGCGTCTGCGCGGATCCCTTACCCGCGAGCAAGAAACGCCACAGGATACCGCAGCGGCAAACAACCGATTGCTAACAGGAAGGACATGTCGACCCCTTTGGCCGAAGGACGCGACCAGGACGATCGCGATCAGCAATCTATCACTTCCAATGGGGCCGTCAAGGACCGTCTACGCCCGCCGTGGCGGCAGGCATCGTGACGGGACGATTCAGACGAAGGCTTTGACCGGGAAGCCCCTGTGGCGCATGTGCAGCGAGATACCCAGCGCCGCCATGTAGCTGGCGTTGCGGCCCAGGATGGTCTGCGCCAGTGGCAGGAAGTGGGTCTCCTCGTCGTTTGCGTGCTCGCGGTAACGCGTGCTCAGCGCCTCGATGGCCGCCACGTCGACTTCGACCGCCCTGCCCTTGAGCAGTTTCTTCAGGTCGGCCTCGACACGCTTCCAGGTCGCCTCCAGGTCGCGGTGCTGCTCGGTGAGCCGGCTCACCAGCGCCTGTACCCGTTCGCGCTCGGCCCCCGACTCAGCGTTGGCCAGCACCGCCGGGAACAACTCGCGCTCTTCGTCAAGGTGGTGTTCGAAGATCGCCCCGCGAAAGAACTCGACCGCCTGCTCGGCGATCTCGCGGGCACGGGCGGCCGGCTCGAGCAGGGCCGGCAACCCGGCCAGCATGTCCAGCTTGCGCACGATGCCGGCGTGACACTGGGTGAAATCCTGGATCGGCTGATCCGGCGGGTCGTTCTGCTTGTCCTGGCCCATCCCTGCCCCCGTGTTCAGACGTAGCCGCGGATCGGCAACACGTTGTGGCGCATGTGCAGCGACATGCCCAGCGCCGCCATGTGGTTCGCATTGCGGCCCAGGATGATCTGCGACAGCGGCAGGAAATCGGTTTCCTCGTAGCGGGCGTGTTCACGGTAGCGGGTGGTCAGTGCGTGAATGTCGGCGACATCGACATCCGCGGCCCTGCCCTTGGCCAGCTTCTTCAGGTCGGATTCGAGCCGTTTCCAGGTCGCCTCCAACTCGCGATGCTGTTCGGTGAGGCGGCGCACCATCGACTGCACCTGCTCGCGCTCGGCGCCAGGCTTGGCACTGGCCAGCACCGCCGGGAACAACTCGCGCTCTTCGTCCAGGTGATGCTCGAAGATCGCCTCGCGAAAGAACTCGACCGCCTTGTCGGCGATCTCGCGGGCACGGGCGGCCGGCTCGAGCAGGGCCGGCAATTCGGCCAGCAGGTCCAGCTTGCGCACGATGCCGGCGTGGCATTGGGTGAAATCCTGGATCGGCTGATCCAGCGCGGGGCTTTCTTTCGGGGTGCTCATCTTGTCGGCTCGTCTGACGGCCATGGGGCCGGGCTGCATGTCCGGTTCAAGATACCCGCGGCATTTCACCGCTTCTTGATCCAGCGCAAGCTTTTGGCGAACACCGGCCCGGGTCTGTTCACCAAAAGGCCGGGCCCTAGCGCGTCAGTTCGACCAGGCCCACCGCGATGACCGGCAACACCAGGATCAGCGCCAGTGCCACGATGTCGGCGATCACGAACGGCGTGACCCCGGCGAAGATCTTGGCCAGCGGCAGGTCGCGCACCACCGCCTTAGACCGTGAACACGTTCATACCGATAGGCGGGGTGATCAGGCCCATTTCGACGACCACCACCATGACGATGCCGAACCAGATCAGATCCACCCCCATCGTGATCAGCGTGGGCAGGAACACCGGCACGATCAACAGCAGCAGCCCCACCGATTCGAACACCATCCCCAGCAAAATGCAGATCGCGCAGACGGCCAGCACGACCCCCATCGGCGACAGGCGGGCCTCTTCGACCATGTCGTAGGGCAGCCCGGACAGGTTGATGAAGTTGGCAAAGACCAGCGCCCCGAACACCACGGTGAACAGCGCCGCCGTGGTCTTGCTGGTTTCCTTGAGCGACTCATACCAGTCGCGCACCGTTCGTAGCCGTCCGCGGTACAACGCAAAGGCCGCTGCCCCGGCCGCCCCGACCCCCGCCGCCTCGGTCGGCGTGAAGACACCAAAGTAGATTCCGCCCAGCACCAGCAGGAAAAGCGCCAGGATCGGCCAGACCCGCAGCATCGCGGCTATTCTCTCTTCGGTCGGCATCCTGGGGCTGGCCGGTGCCAGCGACGGCATCAGTTTCACCGACACGAATACCGCCAGCAGGTAAAGCGCCACCAGCAGCGCCCCCGGCACCATGCCGGCGATGAACAGCTTGCCGATATCCTGCTGGGCCACGAGCCCGTAGATGATCAACGGCACCGATGGTGGAATCATGATGCCCAGCGTGCCGCCGGCGGCAACCACCCCCGACGACAGGCGGTCATCGTAGCCGTAGCGGCGCATGTGCGGCATGGCCACCTTGGCCATCGTGGCCGCGGTGGCCAGCGACGAACCGGACACCGCCGAGAATCCGGCGCAGGCCAGCACGGTGGCCTGCGCAACGCCCCCCGGATAGTGGCCGGTGACCGCGTAGGCTGCCCGGTACAGGTCTTCGGAGATGTGCGAGCGGTAGATCAGCACGCCCATCAGGATGAACAACGGAATCACCGACAGCCCGTAACTGGCGCCGGTTTCCATGATCTGTTGCGACATCATCGTCAGCGCGCCGTGCCAGTTCCAGTCGCGCAACATCGCAAAACCGACCAGCCCGACCGCCAGCGTCACGAAGCCCAGCGGAAACCCGGCAAAGCAAAGCAGCAGCAAGATGCCAAAACCGATCAGCGCAACGGTCATTCGGCACCCGATCCGACGGGGGAGGCATCGTCGCGCAGTGTTTCCGGGCGTCCGTTGCTGCGCACGACGGCACTGACCAGCAGCACGACACCGATGACGGACAGCAAGGCACCGGTGGCCGGCTGGATCCATTGCGGCAGATTGAGCACCGCGGTGCGCTTGCCGCTGCCGAACATGTCCAGCGCGTGTTCGGCCAGCTGCCAGGCGATCAGCGCGTATACGATGACCGAGCAGGCGATGATGGCCCAGCGCTGCAGATTGGGCGCCCAGCGGCCGATCTGGCTGTCGAAAATCGTGACGCTGATGTGCTCGTTGGTGGCGGTGATGAAGGCCACGCCGGCAAAGATGGTCACCACCATCAGGAACTCGACGATCTCGGCGGTGCCGAAGATGGAGTGGTGAAAGCCGTAGCGGCCGATCACGTCGGCGAATGTCAGGACCATCATCGCGACCAGCGCGATCCCGGCGAGCGTGGCCAGGATCGTGCCGGTCCAGTGGAACAGCCGTTCAAACATGTCGATTCAATCCTGCTCCATGGCGGCCGGGGCGGGCACTGCCTACTTGGCAGCGGCCTTACTTTCGCGGGCCAGCACCGACTGGTAGAACTTGATCGCCTCGCGCCCGTCCACTCCCATCTTGCCCACACGCTCGACCCAGGCGTCGATTGCCGGCTTGCCCAGCGCCTCCAGCCTGGCCAGGGTGTCGTCGCTGCCCTCGTGGACCGTGATGCCCGCTGCCTTGATGGCGGACTTGGCGTCGCGCTGGAAGCCGTCCTGCACCTTACCGGCGAAACGGGCGAAGTCCACGCCCATCACCTTCATGATCGCGTCCTGGTCGGCCTTGGAAATGGCGTCCCATTTGCCCTTGCTGACGAAAAACGAGAACGACGGCTGGAAGACCTTGCGCTTGAACGCCGTGGCGCTCCTGGTGTAGTCGGTCAGCTTGAACTCCAGAACCGAACTGATGGGCACGCCGACATAGCCGTCGGTCACACCCTTGGAGATGATCTCGAGCATCTGGACCGCGGGACCGGCAACGACCGGCGAGCCGGTTTCCTTGACCAGATTGGCAGTCACGCCCGGCAGCGCCCACATCTTGCGCCCGCCGATGTCCTCGACCGTCTTGATCGGGGTGTCGTTGGTCGAATAGAACTCGGCGCCGTTGCTCACGTAGAACGACAGCAGTTTCACCGGCCCGTACTCGTTCTTGTCGGCAAAGAACTTCTCGTAGGTCTCCCACAGGGCCACCGATGCCGCCTCGGCGCCTTCGATGCCCACGAACGGCAGTTGCGCCAGCTGGGCCCCGGCAACCTTGTTCGCGATGAACTGGTTGAACTGCAGCGCGCCGTCCATCACGCCGTTCACCACTCCGTCGTACTGGTCGGGCGGCGCGGCCAGGCTCTTGGGCGGCGTCGACACACGCACCCGCTTTTCAGTCGCGGTTTCGATCCGCGTGCGCAGTTCGGCAACCATCTGGGTGCACGCGTAGTGCTGCGGCGGGAAAAAGCAGTTGAACAACCAGCGCTCGGCGGCCTGCGCCTGCGCGACGGGAGCCAGCACGGCGGCAAGCGCCAGCGCGGCCATCAGGGGGTGGCGGATCTTGACCATGTCGAAATGTCTCCTGGATCGTTATATCGAAGCCGACCGTCACGCGGTATTGCGTCGGACCCGCGCAGACCGCTTCGCATCTGGATGAACCTGTCGGCGGATGGTAGCAAGTTTGGACACGGGAAACGCGCAACTTTCGAGCCATCCGGATCAATCGTGATCAGTTCCGGTTATCGGTGTGGTCGGGTCAGCGGCAGACGCCGGAGCAACTGGGCCAGTTCGCGCGCCACCGGCGTCAGCGGCACCTGGGCGCGGCTGAGCAGGCAGATGTCCCAGGCCGGCAGAACCTCGCGCAACGGCAGCGCGACCAGGCCATGGTCGGGTTCGCGGTGATCGATCAGGCGACGCGGCAGCACCGACAGCAGGTCACTGTGCTGCAGCAGTGCGATCGTCGCAGTGAACGACGTCGACTGCACGACCGCCCGGGGAGGCGCCAGACCACAGGCGGCGAACGCCGGCCCCATCAGGCTGCCGGGGCCGCTCAACGGACCGTGCAGCAGCCATCGGGTCTGCAGCAGATCGGCCATCGAGCGGGCCGCGACCAGCGGATGATCGCGCCGTGCCGCCACCACCAGCTCGTTGTTGAACATCGGTTCGATCAGCAGATCACCGCCGGCCAGGCCCTCGGGCGGCTGCGGCCCCAGCGCCAGATCGATCACGCCGCTGCGCAACTCGGGCAACACGGCCGGATAGAGGCCGTCCTGCACGATCACCTGCACGCCCGGCAACCGTCGGGTGAAACGCGTGAGCACCTGTGGCAGCAGCAATACCGCCGGCACCGGCGACACCGCGATACGCACCTGCCCTTCCAGGCAGCCCCGCATCTGCGCCAGTTCCTCGCGCAGACGCGTGGTCTCGAGGGTGACGCCGCACGCCCGCCGGTGCACCGCCTCGCCGAAGGTGGTCAGGACCACGCCACGCGGCGAGCGCTGGACCAGCGCCACGCCGAGCTCGTCTTCCAGCGCACGCAGCCGTTTGCTGAGCGCCGGCTGACTGATACCCAGCCGACGGGCCGACGCCCGCAGACTGCCGTCCGCCGCCAGCGCGACCAGCGCTTCGAGGTGCTGCAGTTGCAAGATCGTCGTCTCCGGGCGCTTGTTCAGGCCGATCGCATGATCAAACCGATGGTTATCGCCATCATCATAATGGATCTATTTGAATGCACCCGGATCCGCTAGCCTGTCGGTCGACCTGTCGGTGAGCGGGTTTCCCCCGCGGTACCGCAGCCAACGACCACACGAGACAAGAGAGGCCCCGATGAGCGGACCGGCCAGCCAGTATTTCGACGCCAGCACCGGCCTGCTGGACAGACGCATCTTCGCCGACGAGCAGATCTACCGACGTGAACTGAAGCAGATCTACTCGCGCTGCTGGCTGCTGCTGGGCCATGAGTGCCAGCTGCCGAACGCGTTCGACTATTTCACCGCCTACATGGGCGAAGACCCGGTCATCGTGTCGCGCCTGCCCGATGGCTCGATCGGCGCCCACCTGAACATGTGCCGTCACCGGGGTAACCGGGTCTGCCGCGCCGACTACGGCAACGCCAAGCGCTTCGTCTGCCCGTTTCATGGCTGGGCCTACAGTGCCGACGGCCGGCTCGCCCACGTACCGGGCGAGAAGGAGGTGTATTTCAGCGAACTCGATACCGCGTCCAACGGGCTGGTGGCCGTGGGCCAGCTCGACACCTACAAGGGTCTGATCTGGGCCACCTGGGACAAACACGCGCCGCCGCTGCTCGATTACCTGGGCGACATGGCCTGGTACCTGGACATGGTGCTCGATCGGCGCGCCGGCGGCACCGAGTTCGTCGGCGGCGTGCACAAGTGGCAGGTGCACTGCAACTGGAAGTTCCCGGTCGACAACTTCATCGGCGATTCCTACCACGGGCCGGTCTCGCACCGTTCGGCCTGGATCAGCGGTTTCGAGGGTCAGCCCAGGCGCAAGTCCGGCTATGGCTACGAAGGCTTCCAGATCAGCACCGGCAACGGTCACGGGCTGGGCTCGCGCTGGGCCGAGTCGCCCGAACAGTTCGTCGCCATGGGCCTGCCCGAGTTCCAGGCCTACGAGCAATCGCGGCTGGCCGAGGCCGAGCAGCGGCTGGGGGCCACCCGCGCCTGGCAGCTGTCGCCGATGCACGCGTCGATCTTTCCGAACGTGTCGCTGCTCTGGCAGGGCGGCACGATCCGCGTCTGGCATCCAAGGGGCCCCGAGAAGACCGAGAGAGAGGCCTGGGGCTGGTGTTTCGTCGATCGAGAGCGCCACCCGAGATGAAGAAGATCCAGCGCCTGCACGAGACCCATCGCCACGGCACGAGCGGCACCTGGGAGACCGACGACATCGACAACTGGGTGATGAGCACCCAGGCCAGCCGCGGCCATATCGCGCGCCAGTACCCGGCCAACATCAGCATGGGCATCGGCCACGAAGGCACGTTCGAGGGCCTG
Source organism: Burkholderiaceae bacterium (assembly GCA_041396665.1). Lineage (GTDB taxonomy): Bacteria > Pseudomonadota > Gammaproteobacteria > Burkholderiales > Burkholderiaceae_E > JAUIAI01. Next base: position 68,863 of record JAWKYE010000011.1, on the reverse strand, counting down.
CCCGGGCGCACCGGTGCCTTCCAGTCCGAGATCAACCAACGGGCGTTCTACCAGCACTGGGCGACGATGATGGACAGCGAGACCTGGCCGCCGTTGGATCCGACGACGATGCCGGGCAACAGTGCCGCGGGCTCGCACGCGATGAATGAGCAAAACCCCTTGCGCCACCTCGCCAGTGACCGGCGAAGCAATCGCACCCACCGCCATTGCGTCCACCGCCGCCCGGGATCCGGCTGTCCGCGAGCCGATCGGCCATGCGCCCGAAGACATCGCGCTCTGGTTCCAGGTGCAGCAGTTCCTGACCCGCGAAGCCCCACCTGCTGGACGACAATCGCTTCACCGACTGGCTCGAGTTGTTCACCGACGATGCACCTACTGGTTGCCGGTGACCGGCAACCAGGTGATGCCCGACCTGGACAAGGCCACCCATCCGTTTGGCGATCTCGCGCACTTCGAGGAAACCAAGGCCACGCTCAGCGCGCGGGTCAAGCGCCTGCGTACGGGCCTGGCCTGGGCGGAATCGCCACCGTCGCGAACCCGTCACCTGGTCTCGAACATCGAGCTCGAGCGTATCGTCGCCCCGGCCGGGCGGCGCGACGAGCTGCTGGTGCGTTCGGCGTTCATCCTCTATCGGACCCACATGGAGCCGACGAGGACATCATGGGCGGTTGTCGCACCGATGTCCTACGCGTGCAAGACGGCAGGTTTCGCATCGCCCATCGCTCGATCGGCTCGACCAGGCCTGCTGCTCGCCAAGAACCTGGCCGTCTTCTTCTGGGAAACACGATGCCGCAATTGCCCGACCTGCTGCGCCTGGACGGACGCTGGCGATCGTCACCGGCGGGGCGATGGGCTCGGGGCTGGCCGTAGCCAGCCACGATGCTGGCCCGGCAGGGCGCCCAGGTCGCCATCCTGGACCGCAACCGAGGCAGCCGCCCGGACCCACGCCGATGCGCTGACCGGCCAGCGCCTGACCGCCAGCGCGCACGTCTCTGATGTCACCGACCAACGCGGCATCGAACAGGCGGTCGCCGCCGCGCGCCAGGCCCACGGCCCGGTGCGCATCGTCACCAACTGTGCCGGCATCGTCAGTTCGCCCGGCATGCCGTACACGAACAACACCGGCGAGGACTTCGACAAGACGATGGCGGTGAACGTGCGGGGCATGTTCCAGGTCGCCAAGGCCTGCCATGCCGACCTGGTCGCCCGCAACGGCGGGCGACTCGTCAACCTGTCGTCGATCACCGGCATGATCTCGGCCGCGTACATGCCCGCCTATTCCGTGGCTCCAGGCCGCCGTCATCTCGCTGACCAAGGTGCTGGCCCGCGACCTCGCCCCGCACCAGGCGACCGCCAATGCCGTCTGCCCGGGGTTCATCTGGACGCCGCCGCTCTGGGAACAGCTGGGCAGGGTGATGGCGCAGGCCGAGGCAGTCGGATCCGGACACCGATGCCCGCTCGGTGTTCGACGGGCGTATCCAGTCCCATGTGCCGATGCGCCGGCCGCAAACCGCCCAAGACGTCGCGGCACTCGTCTGTTTCCTGTGCTCGGATGCGGCCGCCAACATCACCGGGCAGGTGATCGGCGTCGACGGCGGCGTCACGATCTGAATCAGCCCGGTCGGGCCGGACGCAAACCGGAATCTGGTCCCGGAACCTGCCTGTTTCGATCATCCGGCTCCGGCGGCAGCCCGACCATCGAGGATCTCTTGCAGCGATTCGTCATCGTTCGCCCGGTCGGGCCGGTCACGCAACGCATCCAGCACCGGAATCGGGTCGATGGAGCGCCAGGCGGGCAGGCTCGCGAGCACACTGCTCAACAGCAGGCCGCCGCGCAACATCCAGATGAGCGTAGCCGATCGAGATGCCCGCACTGGCGATGACCGACGATGCCACGACCCGGCGATCGGCCCGCTGGGTGTCGAGCAATTGCTCGCGAACGCTGGCCAGCGAACGACCCAGGTCGTCCCTTGGCGACCAAACCGTGCCGCCGGCCGGCGGGCGAAAGTCCGGCAGATGGGAAGGGGCGTGTGGGAACGGGATCGGATCCGCGGGTGGCCCGCCGACCTGGTCGTAGGTCTGGAAAGGACGAGGATCGCCCCGCTGTCGGATAGACCCGGCCCTGTGGGAATCTATCTCGCGATATCGCGTGCGGCGGTCTTCGTCGGCGAAGGTCACTGTCTGGGCCTGGCGGGACCCGGCACCGCCGGCGGGTGCCGATATCGCCGCCGGTGGCTGCCCGCCCGAGACCGGCTCGCCAATGATCTGCGACGGGAAGCCGCCGCCATCGCCGTCGCTCGCACCGGCCGGGGCTTCGCCGGCCGAACTGCCGGTCCGGAATGCGCTGCTCTGGTCCGGACCATCGAAACCGATCTGCGGCCACTGAAACGTCACGACGAGGGCGCCGACCGCCCCGCCATCGCGATCGGCGACCGATACCGTCATCGCATCGGACCCGGTGCCCGGAGCGATCAGGCGCTGATAGGCCGGAGCCGCCGATAGCCTGCCAGTCCTGCAACGCACCCGACAGGTCCGGGTCGGTGACCACGGGTACCCCGAGCACGGTCCCTGCCGGCGCGTTCTCATCGACCGTGAAGCCCGCGCCGGAAACCTGCGGGGCGGTGTCGTTCACGTCTAGCACGGTGACGGTGACCGTGCGCTGCGAGAAACTGCCATCGGTCGAGGTCGCCCGCAGCGTGATCGAATACACCTGCTGGCTCTCCCGATCCAGCACCGTGGCACCATCGAGCGTCACCACTCCCGTGACCGGATCGATCGCGAAGCGATCGGCCGGATTGAACGCGAGCGAGTAGATGACATGATCGATCGGGTCGGCATCACTGGCCTGCGCCGTGACTCCGATCGGTGTGCCCGCAACCGCATTCTCGACTATCTGGTCGGGAGCGGGATCGGTATCGGACAGCGGCCCGATCGGCACCATGCTGCAGATCCCTATCCACGTTGATCAAGTCGACCTGCCCCGGGGGCAGCGCATCGTAGCGGGGATCGGCCGCACTGGCGACCCCATGCACCACTTGATGCCCGCGACGATCGCCGAGACCACGGTTTCGTTCGCGGCCACCCGGCCGTCGGCGGCGATCTCGCGCGCCGCGATATCGCGCCCCGGCCCGGTCGTGTCGTGCGCTTCCCACAGCGCGAGCACCCGCCCGTCGTCGGCCACGGCCACGCCGGGCCAGGCTGCGCCGCTGACCACCCGTTGGTTGACCGTGAGCGCTACGCCGCCATCGAGCGAATTGCCGGCGCTGTCCAAACGAACGACGCCTATCGAGCCGCCGCCGATATCGCTCTCGAACACCACCGCGTACGCGCCCGAGGCGTTCATGTCCAACTGCGGGTTGCCCAAGATCCCGCCCGGTGCATTGATGGCCTTCATCGCACCCAGGCTGCCGTTCGCCCGGATCTCGCGCAGCCGGATCTCCTGCTCGCCGGCGCCGTTGTCATACTGCCAGGCGATGATGACATTCCCCGCGGCCGGCCCGCCTGTGAGGGCGACACGCCGTTGTTCGAGATCGAGGTTGTCGGCATCGGCATAACGATCATTGGCCGTGCCCACCCGGGTTCCGTCGGCATTGAACGATTGATACATCGCCTCGTGCGTGACGAAGCCAACCGTGGTATTGCTGGCCTCCCAGGCGATGACGAACGAGTTGTCGTCGCGGATCGCCACCGCGGGCTGGCGCTGCAGCGCAGCGGTCGTGCGGTTGACCCGAAACTCGTGCGGATTGGCATAAGTGCCGGCAAAGGCGTCGGTGGGTCGGGAGAGCGGAACACCGGTCGCCCCGAAGCGCTGTGCGTAGACACCGTCCTGGCTGCCGTCCTGGTTTGCGCTGTTCCACACGATGATGAAGCCTCCATCGGGGCGCATCGCCACCGCCGGCTCGCTGCGCACCCGGGCGCCGGTGTTTTGAATGGATTGCTCGCCGCCAGCGCGTGGGCTGCCATCGGCCCGTACAGCCTGAAGAAGATCTGCCCGGTGCGCGGTCCTCCCAGACGATCACCACATCGGTACCGTTGGTGGCGATCTGTCACCCGCCGTGGGTCAGGAAGTGGACGGCGTCGTATCGCGCATCGACCTGTCGCAGATGATCGGACAGTTCGGTCACGCCGTTCGGGTCGCGATCGATGATCAGCCAGTCCAGCGCAGCGCCAGCCAGCTGCTGTGCCTGCAGGTCATCGAGCAGTCGATCGAGATCCGGCAGGCTGCCATCGAGGACCCACCAGCGACTGGGGCGATGGCTGCCCCGCTAACCGCAATATCTCACCGTTCCCTATTGAAATAGGCCTTTGGTTGGTGCATATAGCGAGTGCGAACGAAGCATTTACGCGAACCAACAAACAAAGGCCTATGAAACAGAGTGTAAACCAGGACAGCTGCAATTCGAAGGGTTCGGTCGTCGCGAGGTAGTGGGGCGCATTTGACGGGGGCCGGATCAGTACGGATGGCGGGCTGATGCTGCTGCGCGAGTGGAGGCGGCACACAGGGGTGCTGGCACGACTGGCCAAGTGCTTCGCCGACCATCGCAATGCCAACAGCATCGAGCACACGGTGCTGTCGATGGTGTCGCAGCGGGTGTTCGGTCTGGCGTGGGGTACGAAGATCTGAACGATCACGACCAGTTGCGCCCAGGACGCGATGCTGGCGATGGCGTGCGACAAGCTGATGTGCTGGGCGAGCGGCGGGATCGCCAGCGTGACCGAGGCAATGCGCTGGCCGGCTCGAGTACGCTGAACCGGCTCGGGTCGAGCGAGCGCCTGAGCGGGCTGCCAGGAGCCGCTACAAACGGATTGCGGCCAATAGCGAGGCGCTCGATGCGTTGCTGGTCGATGTGTTCATCGAGTCTTATCGCAAAGCGCCCAGCACGATCTGGCTGGACCTGGACGCCACCGACGATCCGCTGCATGGCGCTCAGCAGGGGCGGTTCTTCCACGGTTTCTACGGCCACTACTGCTACCTGCCGCTGTACATCTTCTGCGGCGAGCGTCTACTATGTGCGCGCCTGCGCACGGCCAACCAGGACGGGGCCGCGGGCGGTGTGGACGAGTTGCAGCGCATCGTGGCGCAGATTCGCCGGCACTGGCCCGCAACGAAGATCAACATCCGAGCCGACTCGGGGTTCTGTCGCGAGGCGATCATGAGCTAGTGCGAGGCCAACGGGGTCGGCTATCTGCTGGGATTGGCGCGCAGCAAGCGGCTGCAACGGATCGTGGGCCAGGCGATGGAGCAGGCGCGCGCCAGTAGCAGCGCACGGCACAGGCGGCGCGCCGATTCCGGACTTCACCTACCAGACGCGCCAGTCCTGGAGCCGGCGCCGGCGCGTGGTGAGCGAGGCCAGTATCTGAGCAAGGGGCCAACCCGCGATTCGTGGTGACCAATCTGTCCAAATCCGAGGCCGATGCCAAACAGCTGTACGAGCGGCTGTACTGCATCCGCAGGGAGATGGAGAACCGGATCAAGGAGCAGCAACTGGGGCTGTTCGCCGATCGCACCAGCACCGCCACGATGCGGGCCAATCAGTTGCGCCTGTACTTCTCCAGCTTCGCCTACGTGCTGATGCACAGGCTGCGCCAGCTCGGATTGGCCGAGACGTCACTGGCGCGCGCGCAGGCGACAACGTCCGGCTCAGGCTGCTCAAGGTGGCCGCCCGGGTGACGGTGTCGGTGCGGCGCATCGTGCTGTCGTTCTCCCAGGCGTATCCCTGGGCACGGGAGTTCGCCTACCTTCTGAGCCGGCTGCGACAGTGCCCGAGCTGGCAACCCAGCAGGTAGCTGGGCATTCTTGGGAATAGGCGCTGGCGCCGATGGACCCCTGGGCGATGAAGGCGCTCGCCCGGCGCTGGCAAGAGCCGGCAATTGCGCGCTGCAAATGCGCAACAACTGCGGCGCTGGCGCACGTTCCGAGGTGAGAAACGCTCCGCTGGAACGTCGGTCCCCAATCAAGCGTCAAAATCACGCGCACGCCAGGAAGGGCAGAATCAGCGCGCAAGCCTAAATCGGTGAGCGATGCGGGCTAGGCTGTCGGCCGTTGTCGCTGCCGCCTTCGCCATCAGGACAACGGCCGGCTGCGTGATTACCGCTGAGTCGACCGGCCAGGCAGCAATCTGCGACGTCGTCTGCCGAAAACTGGATCCGCGGATCAGCTTGCTCGATGACAGCGATTTTGGCCGGCACGTGCTCTTTGGCGGCTATCCGGGTGGCTGGGTCTCAGTCAGAGCCTCAGGGCTTTCGCAAAGCCTGCAATCAAGCGGCGAAAACCCGGCAGCTCCAGGATTCGGATCAATCGCTTCGACCCGCGCTGGCACCGGCCGCCGTCGATCAGCCGTGGACCGGCACCCGTTTCGTCCGCCAGCGCAGCCTGCCACTGCGAGGCCACGGCCAGGCAGGTGAAGGCCAGCATGAAGCCGGCCATGCTAGCCGCGTGGCTCAGGTCCGCCAGGCCGCTCAGATAGCTGGCGATCGCCCCCATCATCTGTTGCAGCATGCCGGCCATCATGGCTGCCGCCCCCGCGAGCAGCGGAATCGACCCGACCACGCCGGTCGGTGTCGGCGGCATCCGCCAGCCCGTGGCCCAGGCCGACCAGCATCAGCGGCATCGCCACCGCCAGCGGATGATGCAGGCCGGCAACAGACAGCACCAGCACCAGCACGATGCCGGTGAGGCTCAGGCCTTGACCGAGGGCCATCATCGTGCGATCCGGCAGCCAGCCGATGATGCGCGTCGTGGCCAGATTGCCGGCGATATAAGAGCCCGGGATGAACAAGATGTACCAGCCGATCGACTCGGGAGCGACCCCCAGCGCCGAGAACACCGTGGGAGCGGCCCCCAGGAACACGAGGAAGGTTGCCGACGAGAATGCGGCGATCAGGCAGAACGACAGGAAGCTGGGGGTGGCGAGCAGTTCCCGGTAAGAACCGGCGATCTGCGCCGCACTTCGACCCACCGCGCCGCGCTTGCTGTCATGCGGCAGGCGCCACGCGGCGATGATCGCCAGCACGATGACCCCGGCCATGAAAACGAAGGTCGAGCGCCAGCCGAAGTGCACATGCAACTGTCCGCCGATCAGCGTGCCCAACGGCGGACAAAGGCCCATCACGACCCCGATCCACGCCATCAGCCGGGTCCGGGACGGGCCGACGAACGAGTCCTGGATCATCGCGCGGCCGATCGTCATGCCCGCACAGGTGCCGGCCCCCTGCAGCGCACGGGCCAGGATCAGCAGGTCCAGCGTGGGCGCCATTGCCGCCAGCACCGTGCCGAGCAGGCCGATCAGCAGGCCGGCCAGCAGCACGCGGCGGCGGCCGTAGTTATCCGACAGTGGGCCATAGATCAACTGGGCCAACGCAAAGGTGACCAGGTAGGCGGAGTAGGTCAGCTGCACCTTGCCCTGGGTGGCATCGAACAGCTCGAGCCACGATGGAATCGAGGGCAGGCAGAGTGTCATCGCCAGCAATCCGAGCGACACCTGGCCCAGCACGTTGACCGTGAAGGACAGGGGCGGGGATGCCACGCGAGCACTTCCGGGTCGGGGAGAAGTGTTCAAGGAGGGGGCCGAAAAACGTAGCGGGGTCGGCACAAGCCGAAACCGGCAGTGTAACGGCTCGGGCCTGTTCACCGTGCAGAGCCGGCTCGTCGGCGTCGTACCCGAAGGCAAGGCCGACGAGGATCATCAGGGCCGCAACGATTTTGATCATTTCGCCCACTCCGACTGGCAACATCAACCCTAGTGTCGGCCACAGCGCCCCGACATGGATTGACGATTCGCAACCAGCCGGCTTGTTCGATCATCCGCCTCCGATCCCCGCGGGCGCGATCAATGGCGCCGTTTCCTCCCCGCGACGCAAGTCAGCAGGGAAAGACAGGCTCGCCAGACAGCGCACGCCCTTTCTCGGTCGACGCCTTGATTGGCGCCGCGTCGGTTGCGGCATCTCCCCATCCGAGCGTGCCCTTCCAAACGACGGCCTGGTTGCGACCCGCCTCTTGGCGCAGTACAGGGCCAGGTCCGTTCGTTCGAACAGCGCGCAGCCAGATCGGTTTGGGAATCGGCCTGGGCGACCCAGGCTGACCGTCATCGGGCCCGCCAGTCCCAGCGAGTCGTGGTCCAGTCCCTGCCTGCAATCGCAATTTCTCGGCGAACAAGAGCGCGTCCAATTCGCTGACCCCCGGCAACAAGACGGAGAACTCGTCACCGCCGATCCTTCCGACCACCTGGTCATCGTCGATCAATCGTGTCGTCTGCGCTGCGAGCGCGGACAAGACCAGGTCGCCTTGTGCATGACCGAACCGGTCATTGAGTCGCTTGAAGTAATCCACGTCGAATGTGACCAGCGACAAAGGCTTGTCACTGATCCGCGCCGCGTGCAGTTGGTCACCCGCCAGTTTTCGGAACCAGCCCCGGTTGGCGATGCCGGTCAGTTCGTCGGTTCGGGACAGTTGCTCCAACTCGCGCTGCAGCCGGACCTGATGGGTGACGTCCACCAGGACGCATCTGACCCGTTCCGGCCGCCCCAGGTTATCGCACTCGATACTCGCCGACATCAGCGTATCGATGACCTCCCCGTTCTTCTTGACGAACTGGCACGGATAGTCGAGGCATCCGCCCCGGGCCCAGAAAGTCTCCCTCACCCTGAGGAACTCCTTGCGGGACGAAAGGGTCATGAACTCGCGGGCATTCCTGCCGATGACTTCGGCAGGATGGTATCCGAGATGATTTCGCCAGAAGTGACTGACCTCGATGATGGCCCCGGTGCCATCGAGCAGGTAAAGCAGCGCCGGCGTGTCCAGATAGAGCGTTGCAAGACGCTGCCTGGCCTGCAGGTGTTGCATTCGCTCGGCGAACAGCGCTTCGACCCCCCTGCCTAATACCGTTAGCGCTTGTCGCTGTTCGTCGCTGAGCGCGCCGGGCTTTCGGTTGATCACGCACAAGGTCCCCAGCGCAAGGCCGTCGGATGACTTGACCGGGACCCCGGCGTAGAAACGGATATTCGGATCGCCGGTCACCAGCGGGTTGTTGGCGAAGCGCGCATCCAACGTGGCGTCCCGAACCTCCAGGATCGAATCCGGGTCCTCGATCGCGTGGGCGCAGAACGCATGCTCACGCGGCGTCTCAGACCCCTGCTCCAGACCAACCGCGGATTTGAACCATTGCCGCTGATGATCGACGAGACTGATCAAGCCGATCTGCGCGCCACACATTCGGGTGGCGGCAAATGTCATCGCGTCGAACGCCGCTTCGGCACCGGAATCGAGCAGTTCGTGCCTGGCGAGTGCGCGCAGGCGCAGGTCCTCTGACTTGTCGGAGTAAAGCGGCATGCGTGGGCCTCGGACGGGATCGCTTGGGATCCTTATCGGCCGATTCGCCAGGGACTTGAACGCGCGTTCGCGGCAACGGCGAGACCCCGCCCACCAATGGATAGAATGACCGACCAGACCCACGGGGATCGACGATGGATTCAGAGACGAACGCCTTGCTGGCACGACGGGCCCGACTGCTAGGCCCCCATGTCAGTACCTTCTATGACGACCCGGTACACCTGGTACGCGGCGAAGGCGTCTGGGTCTGGGATGCGCAGGGCCGCCGGTATCTGGACTGCTACAACAACGTGCCGCATGTCGGCCATTGCCATCCGAGGGTGGTCGACGCGATCTGCCGCCAGGCAGCGACGCTGAATACCCACACCCGCTACCTGCACGAGGGCATCCTCGATTACGTCGAACGCCTGACCGCCACGTTCGAGGGCGGATTGTCCACGGCGATCATGACCTGCACCGGGTCCGAGGCCAACGACATCGCGCTGCGCATGGCCGAGGCGGTCACCGGCAAGCGCGGCGTGATCGCCACCGACCACACCTACCACGGCAACACCACGGCCGTCGCCCAGCTTAGCCGCACCAACGTGCCGGGCACCGGCGACGGCAGCCACGTGCGCCACGTGCCCGCGCCCGACAGCTACCGACCGCTGGGGGGCGTGGCCGGGCCCGCGCATGCGCAGGCCTTCGCCGACGAGGTGGGCAAGGCGATCGACGACCTGGAGCGCTCGGGCCACGGCTTCTCGGCGGTGATCTTCTGCCCGGCGTTCCTCAACGAGGGCTTCCCGGTACTCGAGCCCGGCTGGCTCGACCCAGTGGCGCAGGTCGTACGCGATGCCGGCGGGCTGTTCATTGCCGACGAGGTCCAGCCCGGCTTCGGGCGCAACGGCGAGCGCTTCTGGGGTCACCAGCGGATCGGCGTGCAGCCGGACATCGTCACGCTGGGCAAGCCGATGGGCAATGGCCACCCGGTGGCCGGGGTGGTCACGAGCGCCGACATCATGGCGGCGTTCCGCCAGTCGTTCCGTTACTTCAACACCTTCGGTGGCAATCCGGTGTCCTGCGCGGCCGCAATGGCCGTGCTGGATGTCATCGAACAAGAAGGCCTGGTGCAGAATGCGCGCCGCGTCGGCGAACACGCGCGCCAGGGGCTGTGCGAACTGGCTGGCCGGCACGAGTGCATCGGCGACGTGCGCGGTTACGGCCTGTTCTTTGGCGCCGAGCTGGTCCTCGACCGACAACGCAAGGCGCCGGCGACCGGACATGCAGCGCGCGTCGCCAATGCGATGCGCGCTCGCGGCGTGTTGATGAACACGCTCGGCATCCACTACAACACGCTCAAGATCCGCCCGCCCATGCCCTTTACCACCGACCATGCCGATCTGATGCTGCAGACGCTGGACACCGTGTTGACCGAGCTGGGCCCGGCGCGTGACTGACGCGCTGGCCCACCGGGCATCGGCCCACTGGGGCTGGCAGGGCGCGCCGCTCGAGCTGGCCGCCTGCCGCGAAAATGCCGTCTACCGGGTGCAGACCGACGCCGGTCCTGTCGCGTTACGCCTGCATCGCCCCGGCCTGCGCACGCTGCGCCAGCTGCAATCCGAACTACAGTGGATGGCGGCGCTGCAAGACGGCGGGCTCGCCGTGCCCGCACCGATTCCCCTGCCGGACGGTTCGCTGTGCACGTCGATCGACGACACGGTCGTGGATGCCTTGCGCTGGCTGGACGGCGTGCCGATGGGACGCAACGGGGTCGTGACCGAGCGTGACGAGCTGCCCGGCGTCTATCGTGCGCTGGGCCGCGCGATGGCACGCCTGCACCTGTTGTCCGATCGCTGGCGTCCACCGGCCGGTTTCGAGCGCCCGGCCTGGGACCTCGCCGGCCTGGTCGGCGAGGCCCCGCTGTGGGGACGATACTGGGACAACCCGACGCTCGCGCCAGACCAGGCCCGGCTGCTCGCGCAGGCCCGGGACAAGGCGAGGCGGCTGCTCGCCGACGCACTGCCAGGCCTCGATGCCGGCCTGGTCCATGCCGACCTGGTGCCGGACAACGTGATCATCGACGGGACACGGATCCAGTTGATCGACTTCGACGACGGTGGCCACGGCTTTCGCCTGTTCGAGCTGGCGACCACGCTGAACCGGGCGACGCGCCTGGCGACGGCAACAGATCTGCGTGCCGCGCTGCTGCAGGGCTACCAGGACGAGCGCCCGATCGACCTTGGCCTGCTGCCCGTGTTCGAGGCGGTCCGCTCGTTCACTTATGTCGGCTGGATCATCCCCCGGCTGGGCGAACCGGGGGCAGCCGAGCGCAACCGACGCTTCATTGGCGAGGCCTGCGCCATGGCGCACCGCCTCCTGAACACGCCCGCTGCCGCATCCGGCTCTTCGAAGCGACCGCTTTGAAAGGACTCGCGAACCGAATGCAGGCTCTGACGTACCATCATCCGTCAGCCCCAGCAAAGGAATGACCATCATGACCGATACGACCTACGTCCCTCCCAAAGTCTGGCAATGGGCCGCCCCCAGCGGCGGCGCCTTCGCCAACATCAACCGGCCGATCGCCGGCCCGACGCACGACAAGGTGCTGCCCGTGGGCAGGCACCCGCTGCAGCTATACTCGCTGGCCACGCCCAACGGCGTCAAGGTGACGGTGATGCTCGAGGAATTGCTGGCGCTGGGCAACAAGGGGGCCGAGTACGATGCCCACCTGATCAACATCCGCGAAGGCGACCAGTTCGGCTCGGGCTTTGTCGCGATCAATCCCAGCTCCAAGATCCCCGCATTGATGGACCACAGCACGACCCCGCCGACCCGGGTGTTCGAGTCGGGCGCGATCTTGTTGTACCTGGCCGAGAAGTTCGGTGCGCTGCTGCCGTCCGATCCTGCACTGCGACCCGGTGCCTGTCGTGGCTGTTCTGGCAGATGGGCAGCGCGCCTACCTTGGCGGCGGGTTCGGACACTTACGCGTATGCGCCGACCAAATCGAGTACTGCATCGATCGCTTTGCGATGGAGGTCAAGCGCCAGATGGACGTGCTGGACCGCCACCTGGCCGGGCATCGCTTCATGTGCGGCGACGAGTACACGATCGCCGACATCGCGATCTGGCCCTGGTACGGCGTGCTCACGACCAACGCGCTTTACAACGCGGCCGAGTTTCTCGATGCCGCCTCTTACAAGAATGTCGTGCGCTGGGCCCAGGAGATCGCAAGTCGGCCGGCGGTCAGGCGCGGCCGGATGGTCAACCGGATCTCCGGCGCCCCCGAGGAGCAGTTGCACGAGCGCCATGATGCCGGCGACTTCGACACCAAGACCCAGGACAAGATCGGCCCCAAGTCCTGAGCGGATCGCGATCAACGAAGCCGACGCAGTAGCCTCGGGGCCGGCCATCCTGGCGAGCGCGATGGTGACCTGAGCGGGCATCCGGGTTGACCATGACCATTGGTCACACCGGAACTTCCCGTCTAAACTGCGGCTTGGCCACGGGCGATGCCCAGGGCACCGACTTCCATGAGCCCTGAGCCGTGAACCAATCGTCCAAGACCCCGTCCATCGTCGTCATCAACGCCGGTTCATCGAGCATCAAGTTCGCGCTTTATGCTTCGGAAGACTTGCAGCCACTGGGGCACGGCAGCATCGAGGGCATCGGCCCGCGGCCGACGCTGCACCTGTCCGATGCGTTGGCCGGTGCGTGGCCGCAACTGCCGGTACCACCGGCCAATGCCGTGCAGGACGAACTACTCGTCTGGTTGCTCGACCTGGTAATCGCGCCGCTGCCGGTCTGCCGGGTGATTGCCGTCGGCCACCGGGTGGTGCACGGCGGGCTGCACCATGCCCGGCCAATGCTGGTCACCGAGGCCTTGCTTGACGACCTCGAGGCGCTGGTCCCGCTGGCGCCGCTGCACGAACCCTACAACATCGCCGGCATCCGTGCCGCCCAGGCCCTGTGGCCCGATGTGCCGCAGATCGCCTGCTTCGATACCGCGTTCCACCGTGGTCAGGACCGGCTGCACCAACTTTTTCCGATTCCGCGAAACCTGACCGAAAGCGGCATCCTGCGCTTCGGGTTCCATGGCCTGTCGTACGATTACATTGCCGGCGCCCTGCCGGCGATCGCCGGTGAGCGCGCAAAGGGTCGCGTCATCATCGCGCATCTGGGCAGCGGTGCCAGCATGTGCGCGCTGCACGGCTTGCGCAGCGTCAGCAGCACCATGGGCTTCACCGCGCTCGAAGGCCTGATGATGGCGCGACGCAGCGGCAGCATCGATCCCGGCCTCGTGCTACACCTGATCGAACGACTGGGCATGGCCCCCGAGGAGGTCGGGCGCATGCTGAGGGCCGAGTCGGGTCTGTACGGTGTTTCCGAGTTGAGCGATGACGTTCGCACACTGCAGGCCAGCGACGATCCGCGCGCCCTCGAGGCGCTCGACTTGTTTGCGCTGCGCGCGCGCCAGGCGATCGGCTCGCTGGCGGCAACCAACGGCGGCCTCGATGTGCTGGTGTTCACCGCCGGCATCGGCGAGCACTCGGCGCCGGTGCGCCGACGCATCTGCGAAGACATGCAGTGGCTGGGTATCGATCTTGACCTGGCGGCCAACGAGCAGGGGCAGACCCGGATCAGCCGCATCGATTCGCCGGTCGACGTATTCGTCATCCCGACCAACGAAGAGATCGTGATTGCGCGGGCCACGGCGAAATTACTTGCGGCCTGACTATCGGACAGCGTCTTGGCGATCTTCCGCTTTCAGCCTGATGTCGGGCCGCGTCTGCGCGGGGAGAACAGCTGCCTTGCCAACCTATCGGCACCACGTTCAGCGTATTCTCACGACATGCCAAGGCCTACCGAGCAAATCATGCTGACTTGCGGCGGATACGCACTTGTCGTTGGGGGTGCGCTCAGCGCAACCGCCGCGCTAGCCCATGTCGCCTGCATCATCATTGGTGCCCCTGCCTACCGATTCATGGGCGCCGGCGCAGAGGTGATACGCGCTGTCGAGGCCGGAAGCTTCAAACCCACCCTCATCACACTGACCATCTCCGTGGTACTTCTGGTATGGGCCGCGTACGCCTTGGCCGGGGCCGGAGTCATTGGCCGCTTACCGTTGCTCAAACCGGTGCTGGTTGTGATCTGTCTGATCTACGTGGCCAGGGCAATCGCGTTTCCGCTTCTCAAGCCAGCCTTTCGGGAGAATTCCCAAGCTTTCTGGCTCGTGTCCTCTGGTATCTGTCTAGTGATCGGGCTAGTTCATCTATACGGGGTGATGTCGTCATGGCGGTCACTATGATGCGGCGAGACGGCACGGCGTGACCACGCCTGCCGGTTGGCGCGATTGTTCAACGGGTGGTTTCATAGCCGAAATCTTCGTTCTTTGTGGAGAGAAAGCCATGGAACTGACGATCAGCGCGGGAAGACACTCGCTTGTGCCCGCACCGTGGCAGCAGGAGACACTGCTGTCGTTCATCCACGAACAACTCGGCCTGACCGGCGCAAATTCGGCTGCGGCGCGGGCTTGTGCGGCGCCTGCCGTCCTGCTCGACGGTGACGCGCAACAGTTGCGGTGCTGCCGGTCGCAGGCCGCAGGCCATCAGATTCGCGATCGAGTCTCGCCGACCCATCGGGAAAATTGCATCCATTACAACAGAAGGGCCTGGCTCGACGAAGCGGTTCCACAGTGCGGCTATTGCCAGGCCGGACAGATCATGAGCACGGTCGCGCTGTTGCGTAAGCATTCAAACCCGACCCATGAGCAGATCGATGCGGCGCTGGCCGGAAACCTCTGCCGTTGCGGCACCGCAGCAGCGTATTCGCGCGGCGGTTGCGCGTGCCGCGGGGGTTGGGCGATGAAACGGCGCACCTTTCTCGCTGCCGGCGCGACGCTCACGGTTTCGTTCTGCGCGGGTTGTTCGATGCTGCCGGCGCTGCCCAGGCGACCGGTGCCCCGCGCAAGAGGACGCTGCCGGCTGGATCCGGTATCACGAGGGCAAGTACCAGCTCTATCTGCCGCGTGCGGAGATGGGGCAGAACGTTTCGACGACGCTCAAGCAGATCGCCTGCGAGAATCGGCATCGACTGGAATGATCTTCGGGTCCAACTGCCTTCGACCCAACGACATCGAGCGTGTGCGACGGTGGGTAGTGAATCGATCAAAGACTTCGGACACCTGGCGCAGGCGTGCGCAACCTTGCCGCGCGAGGAGCTGGCGGCAGGGCGACAGGTCGGCGACTGATCGCTCGCGAGATTCCCGCGAACGAACTGCGTACGTTCGCGGGCTCGAAACAGAAAGCGTTTCGTCGGCGCAACGCCAATGCTCGAGAACAGGCCGATGCCATCGTACGTGGCCTCCCGCTCTATGCGAGCGACATCCGACTGCCCGGCATGGTGTTCGGCCGGGTGTTGCGCGCCCCGGCATCGCCCGAACTCGCGTCGCGCCCGCTTGTCTGGAACGAATCGGCAGCCAGGCGTGTCGATGGCTTCATCGGCATCGTCGAAGATCCACTGCTCGAACAAGGGCGCAGCCGGGGCCTGGGAATTGTCGCGTCCACACCGGGCGCGCTCGATCGCGTCTCTGCGGCACTCGCCGTTCGCTGGGACATCGAGGGCGACTTCGATCAATCGAGCGTCGACGCGGCGATCGACATCGATCAAGCGCCTGGCCGGCGGCGCGCTGGCGCACGACGTGCATGATGATTCGCTGGATGCGCTCGACCAGTGGGACGTGGACCTTCGCATCGATCTTCCGGTGGCAGCCCACCTTTCGATGGAACCGCGGGTCGCGGTTGCGCACTTCGAGCGCCAATGCACTGCAACTCTGGGCAGGCTCGCAGGATACGTTCTTCGTGCGCGACGTGCTCGCCAGGCATCTGGGTCTGAGCGCGCAGGACGTCTCGGTTCAGGCCATGCGGGTGGGCGGCGCGTTCGGCGGCAAGACGATCTGCCTGATCGAACTGGGCCGCAGCGGCACGCGCCGCCGCGCAACCGGTGAAGGTGCAATGGACGTGCGCAGGAATTTGCAGGCCAGGTTCCCGCCGTGGCTGCAGAATCTGGCCGATTTCGTCGGCGACATGGGTGTGGCCCGCGGCGCCGTCTGCCATATCAGTTGTTCACCGCGCGCTGCGCGCGACCCGCAACGGATGAAACCGAGCGGCGCCATGCAGGTACGGCGCAACCGATGCACTGCGGCCGCCTCGTCCGAGGGCGAGCGCGCGGCGCCCGAAGCCGCTCTCGGACGAGGCCGCCCCCGGGGGGCAGGGAGGAGCGAAGCGACGACCGTGGGGAGCTGTTTCATTTTGGGCCCGACGGCGGCGCGTCGGGGATTCGATCCAGGTCCGCCTGCCGATCCTGACCGGCCCCTGGCGTGGCCTGGGTGCCGGGCCGAATCATCTGGCCGAGAGTCGGCGATCGACGAGTGCGCCATTGGCTGCAGGAGGATCCGTTGCAGTTCCGGCTGCGCCAGAAGGACACCCGCTTGATTCGCGTTACTCGAGCAGGCGGCCGAGCGGCGGGCTGGGGTGAAGCGCGTTCCGACATCGCCAGAAAGCGTGCGCAGCGGCCGAGGCATTGCCTGCGGCATCTACAAGCAGACGAGCTATGCGCGGTCGTCGCCGATGTTCAGGTCGACTCTGCGGGCCAGGTTCAGGTGACGAGTCTTACCTGCAGTCACGACTGCGGACTGGTGATCAACCGGATCAGGTCCGGGCCCAATGTGAAGGAACCTCGTCTGGGGAATGGGCATGGTATTGACCGACGAACTGCCGATCGACGTGCGCAACGCGGGCGCCTCGAACTTCGATCGCGCGTTGATGCCGAGAATGCCGGCGATTCCCCGCATGAAGATCCTTCTGGTCGACGATGCCGCTGCACCGGGCGGTGCTGGCGAAACCGTGATCGTCGCGGCGGCGGGCGCGATCGCCAATGCAATTCGTCAGGCGACCGGTGTGCGCATCAGTCGCTTTCCGGTTGCAGCGGCTAGCCTGGCGCTCAGAACCGCTTCCCAACCAGCGCGAAATAGGCGCCCTGCGGATCGACCCCATTGACCACGAATTCACCGCCAGGGATTTCGGTGGGGTCATGCAAGGTCTTGCCGCCGTTGGCTTGAATCGTGCGCACCGCTTCATCGATATTGGGCACACGGAAATAATAGGTCCAGGCGGAGACGGGCATTTCAACGGGCTTTGCCATCATCCCGGCATGCATGAAGCCGCGCTCGTCGCCTACTTTCCAGAAGGTGTACTTGCCCATCTCGCCCATGTCCATGTCGCCGTTGCCTTCCCACCCGAACTGCTTGCTGTAGAAGCCTGCTGCGGCATCAGGATCACTGGTCGCCAGTTCGTTCCACGCGCAATGGCCGACCTTGGGTTCGGTGGCTGCGAAGGCCTGGCTTGTCGCATCCGGATTACCGGCGGGCGGGATCGGCCGCATGATGTAGAACATGGCGCCTTGCGCATCGGCAACGAAGGCGATCCGGCCAACATTCGGAATGTCCCATGGCTTCATGTGAACGGCTCCGCCCGCGTCACTGATCGACTTCGCCGAGGCATCGACATCGTCGACCGCGATGTAGCCCAGCCAGCACGGTCGCGCGCCGTTTCTCGTCATCTCGTCGGTCAGGACCATAAAGCCGCCCACGCCTTCGTCACCCGCGCTGAACATCCGGTATTCCATTCCGGCTTGCCCGCTGTCCTGAAACTTCCAGCCGAGAATCTTGCCGTAAAACTGCTGCGCGGCATCGGCATCGCCGGTCATCAGTTCGTACCAAATGAAGTCGCCTTGTTTGTTTGCCATTGCCTTTCTCCTGGTTGTCTTGTTTTCCGGGGCTACCGACAGGTCAGTAGCAACGAACGGAACCACGCTCACTGACAGATCTTTAGCGAATTGCCGCGCTCAGTAACGCAGGCAGGTGCTGGTCGATCGACCGTTTCCAGTTGTCTATCAGGTCTGCGAACGCCTTTGCCTTCAAACGACGCCAGGCCTTCTGCTCCCTTGTCCGGTCAGCGCCGTCAGTGTGTAGCTGACGTCGACATGCGATTACGCCGTCCTCTATCGATTCACAACGCACTTCGACGGTACCGGCCCTGGGCGAAGTCACTCCGGTGTAGCGTGAGTAATAACCAACGGTATCGAAGTCGACGAGGCACCAGATCGAGGAGTCATCTCCGCCCCGGTCGTCAGATCATTCCGGCATCGAATGATAACTAAAAATGCGTTCACCCAAGCTCATCCCAACCTCTGATCGCCCACGGCGGGCCTTTGGTTCATGGTACGGATGATCGCCACCCGCGCGCCTGTTCGACGCCTATGAGGTGGCCGGCGGCTTTTCGGTGATCGCGCAGCCAAAGCCCGGCCACGACGACCCCGACTGGCTTGCCAGTGCCGAAGCGCTGAAGTTCATGCTGCTCTATCCCAATGGTCCTGTGATAGAACAGAACACCCATGTAATCGTCGAATGATTTTTTGTCTGGCTGGGCTTCACCGGACTTGATCTCCTGCATCTCGCAAAAGCAGTCCAAGTCGTACTTAAGGCGGGCACCTGATGAGTGATTCTTCATGAGCGATTTCTCCGCCGGTGCAATCCTGCGGCTGGTGCCGCTCGGGCTGCGGCCGCCAGGGCATCGGTCTGCCGGTTAAGCCGGCACCGCGGGCGGCGCACATCGCGATCGATGTCAAGCGCCGTCTGCTGGACACTATCGCGACGACTTATGGCGAACACACGCTCGTGAGGCTGGGCGAGGGGATTCACGATTCGCCCGACGAACCGATCCTGGCAGCCCTGTCGCTGGCACGCGATCCGCAGGACCTGATCGCGCGCTGGCAGCGGCTCGAGCGCTATGTTCACTCGAAGCACCGGGTTCGGATCGAGCAGGCTGACGCCGAAGGTGGATAAAGCTGCATCACCTGTCGCTCGGCGACGCCAGCCAGCAGAAACGAAGATCTGCTGATTCTCGGCCTGCTGATCGGACTGCTCGGTGGGGTCGGCTCGCAGGGATTGAAGGCACGCCTCGAGGGCGAGAACGGTTGGCGGTATCAGGATCATGAATGGCGAACGACGCGCTGGCCGGCGCTTACCGGGCGCTGGGAATTGGAATGGTCCGGCAGTCAGGAGCCTCGCCAGAGCAGAGTTTCACGGCATTTCAGCGCGGTACAGTTTGAACGATATGTCAGCGAAGCGCGCACCCGGCTTTCTCCTGGACCCTGCCAGGCCATGGACGGTGTCGCTTGCCGCGGAGCGAACCTGTCCTCCCGCACCCTTCAGCGATTCCTGGCCCGGCAGCAAACCAGCTACAGGGGTTTGCTCGCGAATGTCGGGCGACGCGCGCCGCCCACGCGCTGACGACCACCACCGCGTCGCCGTAGATCGGATACACCTGCAACTGCCGGACCAGGCGCACTTCGGGCGCGATTTCAAGCGCCATACTGCGCTGACGCCCGGTCGGTACAGGGCCGAGTTCACTGGGTGATCGGCAAGCGGTCTGCGCAACCTGGACTGTCGTTCGATCAGCCTGCCAGGGCCAGGTGGTTGTCCCAGGCGATCGGCACCTGGCGATCCCATGGGCCAGACCGCGCAGCAGGCCCGTACCGGCGCGTACACGAAGCGCGCGCCGTGCGGATCGTAGACCACGCCGCCCGCGTCGCCGCATCGCGATGACCTGCTCAGGACGCGCATCGGGCACGGACCACACGATCGCTGTCGCCTCTTGGCGACGTGGCATGGGCGGCGCGGCGGCCATCGAGCGAACGGCAACGCTGCCGACTGCCAGCCTCGGAGCGCCGTATTGGTTGGCGCATCGAAGTGGGTGAGTTGCAACACCGCCTGGCCTGGTGAGTGCCAAGCAGCGGCGGGGCCCCGACCGCATCCGACCAGCGGCCCTGTGCTGCATGCCCGAAGACCATACGCGCCCGCTGTCATCGACGGCCAGGTGGCGGATGCTTGATCGTTGATGGGGCGCTGCCCGGGCATCGAGCAGCCGCCCGTCGTGCAGATCGACATAGGCCAGCGTCGATCGCATCGTGTCTGCTGAGTATGTCGTCCGGGCGCTCGGGTCGGGCGTGCAGACCGCCATTGGCGATCACCAGGGTTCCTCTCTGGTCGGGCAGCATGGCGATGGCATGAGGACCGATACCGCCCGACGCCATGTCGGTGAGCACCCGCCGTCGGCCAGATCGCGAACCACGACATGGCCGCCGACGTCGCATCGTCATTCTCGGTCGTCAGCAGCCACTTGTCGTGCGCGATCAGCGCGTGGCCGCTCGGAGGTGTCGGTCGGACCTGCAATCGAAACGCCGCACGAGCCGGCGCGAGTGCCGATCGACGACCAGACCGCTCGTCCGGGCCGGCGGGCGACCGCGTACAAGGTAGCGCCATCGCCGGCCACCAGCACCTCGTATTGCACGTGCCGGCAACGGCGTCAGCGTTGGTGCAAACCGGCCTCGTTCCAGC
The DNA here is from genome assembly GCA_041396665.1 of Burkholderiaceae bacterium. Lineage (GTDB taxonomy): Bacteria > Pseudomonadota > Gammaproteobacteria > Burkholderiales > Burkholderiaceae_E > JAUIAI01. The sequence continues at coordinate 48,101 of JAWKYE010000011.1, read as the reverse complement.
ATCGCGCCATCGGCCATCGGCGCTGCGGCATATGACCGGACGTGTCGGGGCAACCGTTTCCGGCCCGGCCAGCAAGGTCACCGGGTCCACGACCAGGCCGCCCGCGCCGGCAATCATCTGCAACAGGCCCCGTCGTCGGCCGAACGCCGGTTCAACGCGGCAGTACTGGCGCGCCGTTTCATAGTGATCCGAGAAAGCCCGCCAGATCGGCGCGCCGGGCCGCCGGCAGGCTCGCCGGAACCGGTCTCTTGCCGCCTGCGCCTCGCCGCCGTGCCAGACGATGGCCTCTTGCAAGGTGGCGGCACGACCATCGTGCGGGAACCCGGCCAGCGGATTGACCGTCTGGGTGGGGTCCCACGCCCCACAACGGGCAGGTGCGCCATTCGGTGCCGCTGGCAGGTTCTCAGTGCAGCCATCGGCCAGACCCCTCGCCCATGTCGTGCAGCAACAGGTCGGTGTACCCGGATAGATCCGCTGCCCTTCGAGCTGCGGCACCTTGCACCCGCCGCCGGGCCCCCAAGATCCCCGGATGCGCACCGGTGACCCGAACGACGGCCGGTGACAGCCGGTGCAACCGACCTGCTCGAACAAATCGGCCCCGCGCCGCACCGCCGGATCATCGACATTGCGCCTGGCGGGGACGGCCAGCGTGTTGGTATAGAAGATCACCGCCTTGAGCACGTCTTCCCCGACTTCGTGCCCGCTCGCTGCTGGCGTCGTCCGCCAGGTTTTCGACCAGGTAGCGCGATCGTGCAGCAACGTATAACGGTGCTCTCGGTCAAGGAACACGAAGTTGGTGATTGCCCATGTCGTTGCGATGAAACGCCACTGCCCTGTGCGTGCACCGACGGGGTGCCCGCCTTCCAGCCAAAGCGGCCCAGCGCCGGGGCCTCTGGTGCACCACGCAGGCGCCCGACGGGGTCGGCCACCCGGTTCGCGCGTCCGGAGATGCCGTCGTTGTCCGCATCATCGGAAGTCTTGCGCGGCCAGGATGTCCGCCTCCAGGAATCGCCTCCCGAGCAGTCCGCTGCCAAACACCGGCGGACCGATCCGCAGGCTGAGCCGGACATCGGGCTGGAACAGACGGCTCGTGCCGGCACCGGTCGTCAGCGCCACCTCGCCGAGACATGCGTAGGGGTTGCGGATGCGCGCAGCGGTCGCCTGAGCATGATCACGTTGCCATCAGGGAAACGTCGCACCGCCTGCTCGAAGCGAACGTGAACATCCGCCTGGCCGGTGAACGGCGAATCGGCCTGGTCCCAGCACCCCTCTGTGAAACAACTGCTGCGAGAAGCCGGGCACGGGCACCGGTGCGCAATAGTCGTTTGCCGCCGCGAGGACGCATGCCTGCACGGGGTTCGATACTGATGCACGAACGCGCCGGCATCGGCGCCCAACCGGGTCCAGGTCGCCGCGGGCGCCGACAGCAGGCCGACCGGATGGTTCGCCCGCCCGTCACGGGTGTGGCAGGCCAGACAGTTGTTGTTGTTGAAAGCCGGGCCCAGCCCGTCGGTCGCGGCGAACGTCGAGCTGGGCGCCTTGATGAACGCGCGTTCGAACTCGGCATCGCCGGTCAGGTGCAACGCAAGACCATCGCCGGCGAGATTGCCGGCCGGGCTGTCGGCCGGTGCTCGATTCATTGCCCCGCAGATTCGTCGTCGCCCCGCCCAGCAGGGCGCCGTCTTCCAGCCGGTGTCGGTTGCCGGCGGCGTCGGACGAGCCGCCGCAGCCGCCAAGCGCGAGACCAAGGCCCAGGGACAGGGCTGTCATCTTGTACGAGTGAATCACGGCCTGTCCTCGCCTCAGTTCGAGACCTGCGTGGTCCCCACCAACGGCAACACCTCGCCATCGAGCGACCGCAGCAAGGTGCTGATCGCGGCAATCGCCTCGGCGATCAGCGCGCGGCCCGTCGCGTCCGAGATCTGCTCGCGAAAAGGCTTGGCGATGCCGACGATGGCGGTCGTGCGGTCATTGCCATCGCCGTTGATCAACGCGATCCGGCGCTGCGCGGCAATCGTTTCGGCCAACACCCGTTCGGCCAATGCGACATCGCGCGACGCGACGAACGCATAGAGGCCGGGGGATGCCGCCGAAATCGTCGCTGAATCCGGATCGAAGCCCCGCTGACCCGTGTAGACGTTCAAGATGCTTTGCAGGTTGTCGTGAAAGTCCGCCAGCGAGTTCCAGCTGTACTGCGATTCGACCAGGCTCGTGTCCGCGGCTGCGGCAGATGCGCCGTAGGGCTCGGCAATCTTGGCGTTCGCCACTTCGTCGGCAATCCCCGCCACCGCGTTGATCAGCTCCTCGAGGACCGCACCACCGGATGAGTAGGCGGCGTTGCCGGCCGCCCCGGCGGTCTTGAGCAAGCCCGAGTAAGGGCCCGCGCCGTTGAAATCAACCGACCAGGCATCGGTCAGTTGCCGGGTGCGTGCCGCGAACGCGCGGGTCAGCGCCACCAGGTAGTTCAGCTCGCCCGCGGTGAGTTCGCCGGCATCTCGGTCGTTGTCGACCACGCCGTCTCCGAACAGCAGGTACTCGATCGCATGAAACCCCCGCAGGTCGTCACCGGCATTCTCCACGTCGGCCTGCGATGCCGCGGGGTTGGTCGCGATGAACGCCGCCAGGTCGGGTGTGTTCAGCGGCCAGGAGTCGATCGCCGGGTCGATCGCCAGCGCGTCGACCGGGCCGAAGATAAAGCCTTCCGAGGCCTCCCAGGGTTTGCGCGCGTCGCGCCAGGCCTGCTGGGCCGCGTCCAGTTCCAGGTCGGTGGCGCCCCCCTCCTGGAGCGCCACTACCGCCGCCAGCAACGCATCGGCCCTGGCATCCAGGTTGGCATAGGTGGCGACGATCACGTTGTCGACGACGTTCGCGATCAAGGCCTTGGCATCGAACGCAGGCGTCTGCGTCACCGGCGCAGGGTCGCTGCCACCGCCGCAGGCGGCCAGCGGGATCGTCACGGCCAGGGCCAGGCAGGGACGGCGAAGGGTGTCAAGAATAGTCAAGGCGAAGGCTCCTGGAGAAAGGCAGATGAGCGGGAAGGGTTCAGAAGTGAAAGCCGGCCGCCAGCCCGGCATAGTCCTGGCGGTTGGCGGTGGCGCTGGCGTTGGATCGGCGCGAGAACTCGGCCTTGATCACCACGTGCTTGTCGGGCACGTAGTTCAGGCCGACCGTGACCGCCTCGCGGTCGTATCGCGGATTGGTGGAGATTGCGACCGGCGTGCCCGCGTGGGTGTCGTAGGCGTCGTAGCGGGCAAACACCACAAGGCGGTCGCTGCGCGCGCCCAGCAGCGACATCACGTCGTAGCCGGCCTCGACGAAGAACGCCCTGGCCTCGCTGCCGACCGGCGTGCGCGAAACTCCCAGTTCGCTGGCATTGAAGGTATTGAAGTTCGCCTGCGTGACCTTGTCCGCGTTCTGCAGGCGCCCGAACAGGTATTCGCCGCGCACGATCAACGGCCCGCGTTCCCAGCGGCCGTGGATCTCGGCCAGCGTCACGTTCGCGCTGGCGTCCAGGTTGGCCCGGGGCCGGTTGCCGCTGCTGTCGCCGTGGTAGAGCGCACCGCCCACGACCACCCCGGGCATGGGCACGTGATCGACACTGGCGACCAGCGCCAGGTCCTTGGCCTCGCGATACTCGAGGCGCTGGCGCGATCCTTCGCTGACGAAGCCATACCCGGTAAAGCCCGACGAATCCAGTGCCCGTACCAGCATCAGCGTGTAGCGGGTGGATCGTGACACGCCGGTGAACGCAATCCCCAGGTCGTGCCAGGTCCCGGGGATCAGGCTCGACTCGGCAAGCGAGCGCTCGATCGTGAACGACTGGTCCGGCCGGTGCCAGGTATTGAGCATGCCAAAGGGCACGGTCATCTCGCCAACCCGCCAGTTCACCGCGGGCGACGATGAATACTCGAGAAACGCGTTCTCGAGAACCACCTCACCGCCGCGCTCGATCTCGGCCTCGAACTCACCGGCCTCTTCCGGCTCGTATTCGACCGCGCTGCCGGTGCCGCCGTGCTCGAACTCGATCTCGGCCTGGAACCGCCACCGCGGGCTGATGCGCACCTGCGGCTCGATCACGACCCGGCGCAGGTCGAGCCGGCTGCGCCGCTGCGGGACCGTGGCCTGCGCATTCGGGAAAAAATCGACGCGCTCGTAGTTGAACTGACCGTAGCCGGACCAGGACCAACGTGGCCAGGCCTCGTCGGGCGGCCGGGCCCCGTTGCTCGAGCCGCCGTCACCGTCGTTGAACGCGCTCGGCGTCTCGGGATGGACGCCGGTTGCGGGCTGGGCATGGCCGCCAATCGGCATGGCGATTGCGAGAAACGCCGCCGTCGGCAACGCGAGCAGTTGTAGCGCTTTCATAAACCTCTCTGGGAGCAGATGGAAAACCGTGCATTTATCTTAATACGAATCATTCGCATTACGATTATGATACAGTTTCACCCGTTCCAAAAACGCTTCCATCTACTCTCGTTGAGCGAACCGAACCATGATCATCTGCGTATGCCACGCCGTTTCCGATAGCGAAATCAACGCATGGAAGGACCTCGGCGGCCGATCTATTGCCGAGTTGCAGACCGAGCTTGGCGTCGGCACCTGGTGCGGTACCTGCGTCGACTGCGCGTCCGAACTGCTGGGCGGGCCGCCGGCCGCAGGTCGGGGGTGCACCGATGCGTTACCCTTGACCGAAACCCCCGTCCACGACTAGCAGGAGCAGAGCATGGCCAAACCGGGCAAATCCACCAGCGCACTCGCCGGCGACAAAAAGGTGATCGAGGCACTCAATGCACAACTGGTCAATGAGCTGACCGCGATCAACCAGTATTTCCTGCACGCCCGGATGTATCGAAACTGGGGCCTGGAAGTGCTGAACAAGAAGGAATACGACGAATCGATCGGCGAAATGAAGCACGCCGACCGGCTGATCGAACGGATCCTGACCTTGCAGGGCCTGCCCAACCTGCAGATGCTGCACAAGTTGCTGATCGGCGAGAACACCCGCGAGATGCTTGGCGGCGACCTGAAACTCGAGACCGCGGCAAGAACGCACCTGCTGGATGCCATTCCCCTTTGCGAACAGGCGCGCGACTTCGTTTCGCGCGACTTGTTGGTCGAAATCCTGACCGATACAGAGGAACACATCGACTGGCTCGAAACCCAGCTGGAACTGATCGAGCGGGTCGGCCTGGCCAATTACGAACAGAGCGCGATGCACATCGGATAAGGAGTTTGCCGGGCTTCACCCTGGGAACCCTGGTACACCGGCAATACGATAGGCGATCAAACGGGCCACGAATCCCGCACCGAGTATCGCCTCGACAAACTCGCGACCGGCTTCAGTTCAGACAGGCGCACCCGGATCGCGGCGGATGCGAACCAGGCATCAGGCATCCTTTTCCCAAAGCCCAAGACCCGCCGCCATCGCGAGCAAGGCGAATCCGCTGGCCTGATCGACACGGCGCCCCCATGATCGACCATTGACCCGGCGAACACCGACTGCGCCGATCGCAGCGTAGGCCAGCATGACCGTCGCATCGATGACAACGAATATCACCGTCAGCATCAGGTACTGTGGCAGGACCGCCGTCTGCCCATCGATGATCGACGGCAACAGCGCCGAGAAGAAGAGGTAACCCTTGGGATTGGTCACGGCCACCACGAAACTGCGCCGCATGACCGCCCGCGAAGGGTCCGAAGGCGCCGGGCTCGTGGCCATCGCGGAGCCGGGTTGGATCGCGTTGCGCAATGCCTGCCAGCCGAGCCACGCCAGGTATGCGACGCCGATCCAGCGAAGCAGTTCGAACAACCACACCGATGCCGCCAGGACGGCGCCGAGTCCGCCAGCCACCGCGGCAATCAGGACGATGTCGGAACAGATTGCGCCGGCTATGCCGGGCAGCGCGAAGCCCAGCCCCCGGCGCGCACCGTTGTTCAGTGCCAGCAAGGTCGTCGGGCCTGGCGTGGCCACTGTCGCGAGCGCCACGAGTGAAAACAGCGACAGCGAGTTCATCGCGAATGCCCTGGCTGGCTAGCGGTGGTGGTATCGAACGTCGCTGACATCGAACGCATAGTGACTCACCAGCGACCCGTCCGCCGCGATCCAGCGATAGTCCATGCGGGTGGGAATCCGAAACCCAGCGACCTCCCGCTATTCGCCCTTCAGTCCGATCTCTTTTTGGCGGATACCGTTGCCCTCCATCAGCAGGCGATCGGTTTCCATGCTTTCTATCCGTCCGTCGGCCGCGAATCGGACGAGATAGCGGCCGGCCAGTCCTTCGCGGGTCACCTCGAGATAGGCAGAGCCCGAATCGTGCGCCACCCAGCGGACGTGGTCATTGGGCAGTAGCGCCCAGGGCATCAATGGTGCCTGCCCAAAGTAGCGCAGCACCAGGTAACTGTGCAACGAGCGCCGGTCGCTCGGATCGTCGTAGTCGGTATGCATGACCTTGAACCAGCCAAAGAGCTTGGCGCGCATGTCGTGCCGATCGACGAAGAACGCATCCCGGCTCTCGAGCATGGGTAGGCCAAGCCGCCAGAAGGTGCCGGTCCAGGCATATTCCGGGGACGTTGGCCGACTGGCCTGTGTCCCGGCGGCCCGAAAGCGCCCGACAGGGAGCAGGAAGTCGCCATCCTCCGACCACTCGACCCAGTCGACGACGACCTCGTCGCGGCCGTTGAAGGCGAACTCGAAGTAGCGTCGCACGGGCTTTGGCAACTGCGCGTAGACGGCCGGCCTCAGGTCGATGACCCGGCGCTGACTCGGCTGGACCACGTGCTTCGAAACAAGCTCACTGTTCTCCCGGTGAGCGCGATACAGGCCCACCCCCCAGAGGAAAGCGACGATGCCGATGACGCACCCGAGAACGGTCAATAGACGAATGAACATGGTGTTTCCCCACGGCAGACTGTTCAGGTCGGCAGCAAACGGCTGCCTGGTCAGTTCAGTGAAACGAAATGGATTGCACCGTGCCCTGCCAGAACGGGTAGACCTTTCCCCCTGCCATCCGCGAGATCGTGAAGTCCAGCGGGATCATCTGGGTGCCGACAAGCTGGTAGTTCGATCGCGCCACATGTTCGCCGGAGCCGTGATACGGCGTGGCAAGATCGCCATCGGCATCCGCAGCCATCTGGGTCATGCGCCCTTCGCCATCGAAGTGGGCGATCATCGTGGCACGCATTCCTGCCCATGAGGCGATCGCCCTGGCGCTTCGTTCATCGACCGCCTCCCAGGTGACCGGACCACCGGGCAACAGCGATGCCGGGTACAGCGCACTCTCGAGCAGCCAGCGACGCAACGAAATGCGATTCAGCTCCGGCGTTTCGCTCTCGTCGACGACGGTGAACGCAGACAGGATCTTGGCCTTCATCTCCATCTCACCGTCGGCGAAAAAGTCGTAGGCCCTGGCCCAGATGCCGGGAAGCATCGGCGTCGTCGCCGAGAACATCAGCGCCGGCACCCCGGCGGCGATCACCTGGTTGGCCGTCGTCGGATTGAAGTGCTCGGTCAGCGGGCGTCGAAAGTCCCCTGACGCCCCCAGTCGAACGACGCCATAGCTGGGCGCCCGTCCCTGGAACGTATACCGGAAGTAGCGCTGGACGGGATCGGGCAGCGTGGCAATCGCCGCGGGGTCGAACACCGGAATCGGCGAGTCCGCACCGATCCCGGCGACGCGCCTCTCGAACGCCTGGATGTCGCTCTCCGTGCCGCGGGATTGAAACGCAACATAGGCCGCTCCCGTTGCGACCAGCACAAGCGCTGTGAGCCCGGCCGACTTGAGTACCTTGTTCATCGTTCTTCCTTTGCTGGGTGAGCCCCGGGGCGTCATGGTGAATCGCCCCTTGAACGTACCAATATGTACGGATTAGAAGCTCGAACTGTACTTCAGTGTACGTTTTGATGTCAAGCCGGATATTGGCGTCTGCCTGATGAACACGAAAGAAAGACGGCAGCGGTATCGTTGGGCCGGCGATTTGGCGCTTTGCATCGGGTGCGGTGGCGCGCAGGCGCGCGGCCAAGATCGGCGGCGATCGCCAGCACCGTGGCGCGCTGGGCTTTCCAGCCGAAGCGGCCGATGCGCATCTCACCGGTCACGACATCGATCACCCTGGCCGCTCGCCCGGCCACGCCCCGCCGGTGGCCGCGGCCGAATGACACGCCACGCAGGACGTGTTGTTGAAGATCGGCCCGATAGGGGGACCGACCATGGAGGACTCTCGACGGAGTGTTACCGCCGGTGCGAAAGCGATACGGCGGTCAGGCCGGGCGCTCGGCACCCTTGATCCGCATGCCGTCATAGTCGATCTGCACATGCTCGACATAGGCGGGGCGCGCGCAAAGCGCGTCGTAGTAGGCCTGCAGCCGGGGCAGATCCGGTCTATCGATCTCCAGCGTGTAGTAACGGTAGAGGAAGGCACCGAACGTGAAGTCGGCCAGGCTGAGCGCGTCCGTAGCCAGATGCCGGCGCTCGCCCAGGATCCCGTCGACCAGGGTCGCCAGCGCATGGACCCGGGCCACCTGGGCCGCGACCGCCTTGGGATCGCGATCGGCCCGTTCCACCCGGATGTGGCTGACGAACGCCGCGGTCATTGCCGGCGACCAGCTCGACTGCACCCAGCTCATCCACTGGTCGATCACCGCGCGCGCGGCCGGCTCGGCCGGAAAGAGATGTTCACCGTACTTCGAGCCCAGGTAACGCAGCACCGCTTCGGACTCCACATCGCCAGGGCGCCATCCTGCAGCGTCGGCACCAGCCCGTGCGGGTTCATTGCGCCATATTGCGGTGTGTCGAGCCCGCCGAACGCGCCACCGACATCCTTGCGATCGACGGCCAGCCCCAGTTCGCCGATCAGCCACATCGGCTTTTGAACATTGACCGATGTCTTGCGGCCCCAAAGTGTCAGCATGGCGTGCCTCCGATGGCTTGCGGTTTCGTGGACTGCGCATCATACGCGGCCACGTACCGCGGCCTGTCAGCGGACCAGCGAGCCGATCACTTCCGGGATCAGTTCGAGCAGCGGCGCAGCCGCCGCCGCCACCGTGGAGATCGTGGTCAGCGCCAGCAAGGCGAGCGCCAGCCCGATCACCGACAGGCTGCCCAGCCCCTCGGTCACCGACCGCCGGCTGTTGGTAAGCCACCGGCGCAGTGCCGAGAACCGGCGATTGAGTTGCCGGGAGGCGTTCGTGATCGGGCAGGTGAGGCAGGCGGTCATGATGGCATTCCTGAATACGTCGCGCCCGCGGATCGGTGGCAGGTCGCGAACGGGAAAAGAGTGGACGAAACGATTCTGGGCGGACCTGATACATTAATCAAATTGATTGTCTTGATTGATATGATCAACGAGAGCGATTTTCGTCGGATCGACCTGAACCTGCTGGTCGTCTTTGCAGCGCTGATGCGCGAGCGCAGCGTCAGCCGGGCAGCGAGCCGCCTGTTCCTGGGGCAGCCGGCCGTCAGCGCGGCGCTCAAGCGGTTGCGTGAACTTTGCGACGACCAATTGTTCGTGCGCACCGGCAAGGAGATGTCGCCCACCCCGCGCGCGGTCCAGCTGGCGGCGCGCATCGGGCCGTCGCTACAGGCAATCCGCGATGCGATCGCCGAGCCATCGGGGTTCGATCCGGCCACGGCAAAGCAGGTCTTTCGGATCGGTACCTCGGATGCGATCGAGGTGGCCCTGCTGCCGAGCCTGATGGCAAGATTGCGCGAGCAGGCGCCCGGTTGCAGCGTCATCGTGCGCAGCCCGAACGCGCGCTTCAATGCCCGCACCGCCCTCGATGCCGACGAGGTCGATGTCGTCATCGGGCCGGCCGACACGATTCCCAGCTGGCAGCGCAGCGAAGTCATCGCCACCGTGCAGTTCGTGTGCCTGTTCGACGCTGCCCGGCTGGGGATCACTGCGCCGATCACGCTGGCGCAGTTCCTCGGGTTTCCGCACCTGCTCACCACGTTCGCAGGGGACCTGCACGGATTCGTCGACGAGTTGTTGGCTGCCCGGGGACTGAAGCGCCAGGTGATCCTGGGAACACCGCACTTTGGCGTGTTGCCGATGGTGCTCCGGCAGACCGACTCGATCGTGACGCTGCCCCAGCTATCGGCACAGATGTTCTCGGCGCAGTTCGGTCTTGCGGTCAGCCCCCTGCCGCTGCCGGTCGAACCGATGTCGCTGGTGCTGCAGTGGTCCGCCACAACCGAGCAGGACCCGGCCCTGGCCTGGCTGCGCGCCCAGGTGCTGGCCTGCGGGCGGGCGGCGATCCGGCCCGCCGATGACCGAACGGCGTGAATGGCCCGACGCGCATAGTGCAATCGCCGCAGAAGCGGGCGTGTCGACGGCGCGGGAGCAGGCATGCGTGGCCTGAGCAAATATTTGCGCAATTGACAGGCCCGGGACGTCCGGATGAACGGCCCGATCTACCCGCGTCGACCCCGCTCGCGGTCTGAGGCGGTTTCGCCCGGGTACCGGCGCCCGAGGCGCCCGGGCCGGTGACAGAATACGGCCTCCCCCGAACAATCCCGGACCGCCCGTGCAAACCGCCACCGAAATGCTCGACGCCCTGCGCCACCAAAAGATCAGCGCGGCCGGCCTGCTTGAACAAACCTTCGAGCGCATCGACCGGCTCAACCCGGTCCTGAACGCCATCGTCGTCCAGGACAGACGCGAGGCCCGCAAGGCTGCCGCGATCGCGGATACGGCGATCCGGCACGGTGAACAACGACCGCTGCTGGGCCTGCCGATGACCGTCAAGGAATGCTTCGACATCGCCGGGCTGCCAACGACCTGGGGCACTACCGGCACGGGGCAGGCGCCGGCCACCCGTGACTCGGTGATCGTCGGACGGCTGCGCACCGCCGGGGCGATCGTGTTCGGCAAAACCAATGTACCGCCGAATCTGGCGGACTGGCAGAGCAGCAACCCCGTCTATGGCCGCACCAGCAATCCCTGGGATTCGACCCGAACACCGGGCGGCTCGTCCGGTGGCAGTGCCGCGGCATTGGCGGGCGGCCTGGTGGCGCTGGAGATGGGCAGCGACATCGGTGGCCGCTGCGCGTGCCGGCGCACTGCTGTGGTGTCTTTGCGCACAAGCCCAGCTGGGGGATCGTGCCCATGCGCGGCTGCGCACCGCCGGGAACCCCATTGCTGTCGGTGAGCAATCCGGTCGACCTGGCGGTGGCCGGCCCGATGGCCCGCTGTGCAGCGGATCTGTCGCTGGCGCTGGGCGTCATCGCCGGGCCTGACGATGACCAGGCCATCGGCTATCGACTGCAGCTACCGCCTCCCGCCGGGAGTCCCTGAAAGACTTCCGGGTGCTGGTCCTGTACGAGCACCCGCTGCTGCCGACCGGCACCGAGGTGGCCGATGCGATGGCCGCCTGGACCGACAGGCTGGCCGGCACCGGCCGCCAGCTGTCGGACAGCACGGCGGACCTGCCCGATCTGACCCGCATCGCACAAACCTACACGGGCTGCTGCTGGCCTTTTTCGGGGCGAACCTGCCGCCGCCCGCCTACCGGCAGATACAACAGGCCGCCGGCGCTGCCGCCCGGGCAGCTGACCGACCAGGCGCTCGAGCTGCGCGCGTTGGCCAGCAGCCATCGGGACTGGATCATCGCGGACCGACAACGCACCGGCATCCGCCACGCGTGGCGCCAGTTCTTCACCCGGTGGGACCTGGTCGTCTGCCCGGAGATGCCGCTGACCGCGCTACCCCATGACGACACCCCGGCAGAGCAGCGCACGATCCGCATCGGTCAGCAGACCTTCCGTACAACCGGCTTGGTCTGTGGGCGAGCCTGGCCACGCTGGCGGGCCTGCCGGCGACCTCGATCCCGATCGGCTGCGGCGCGTCGGGGCTGCCGATCGGCGTGCAGGCGATAGGCGCCCAATTCGAGGACCACACGACGCGCCTTTGGCAGGCGGTGGAAAAGGCGCTGGGCGGATTCGTCGCGCCGCCCGCAATACGCTGATCCGATTGTGACCACCGTGGCGTTGTCGCGCGGTGGCCGGTGCGTTGGCCGGCCAGGACCGCTCCCGCTGGAGCGTTTTTGCCGCGTCCTGGGATGCGAACCGCCTGACCCCGCTGGCCATGCCGGTTGATCGCGCAGCACAACGCCACGCGACGAGATCCCATCGGCGATCGCCAAGGTGGGGAGCGCGCATCGACGAACGCAGGAACACTCCTTGCTCGATTCCTGCGTCCGCCCGTGCAACGACCGCACGGGCCAATCACAGACGAGGTGTTCCCCATGCAATCGATCCGTTTCAAGAGCGGCCGCCTGGTTCTCGGCGCCCTGCTTGCCGGCACGCTGGCAGCCTGCGCCAGCGTGCCGCGCCCCACCACCGAACTGTCCGCCGCGCGTACGTCCATCGACAGCCGCGCAGGCCGGCGCCGCCGATGCCGCGATGCTGGCCCGTGCCCGCGACCGTTGGATGCGGCCGAGAACGCCGCAGCAAACGATGACAACACCCGGGCCCGTCGGTTGGCCGAGCAAGCGAACGTCGATGCGCAGCTGGCCGAGGCGCGTGCCGAGGCCGAGCGCAGCGAGCAGGCGGCGCTGGAACTCGAGACCAGCCTGGAAACGCTGCGCCGTGAGCTCGACCGTGGCAACAGCCAGTGATGAACATCAGGAGTAAATCCATGAACACGAACAAGCGAACGATCCCGATGGCCTGCGCGCTGGCCCTGACCCTGACCGTCGGTGCCTGCGCGACGACCCCGGCCCCGAACATGGCGCTGCAACAGGCGCGGGAAGCCCATGACAGGCTGACCGCGATGCCCGCCGCAAGGCAGATGGCCGGCGTCGAAGTGGCCGAGGCCGACAAGGCGCTGGAGCGGGCCCAGGCCGCGTGGCGCTCGGACCGCGATAGCACACGGGTCGACCATCTGGCCACGCTGGCCGAACGACGCGCCCAGATTGCCCAGGCGGTCGCGCAACGACGGATGGCCGAGGCCCGGATCGCGCAGGGCAGCGACACCCGCAACCAGCTGATGCTGCAAAGTCGCGAGCGCGCGGCGATGCAGGCCCAGGCGCAAAAGCAGATGGCGCAACGCGAGAACAGCGTGCTGCGCGCCAAGGTCGCGCGCAGCGAAAGCGAGTTGGCGCAGGTGCAGCAGCAACTGGCAGCGTTGGCGGCAAAGCCGACCGACAGGGGCATGGTGGTGACGCTCGAAGGCGTGCTCTTCGAATCGGGCAGCAGCGTGCTCAAGCCTGGCGCGAATCGCAAGCTCGGCCAGTTGGCCGAGGTCTTACAGGACAACCCTGAGCGAACCGTGGTGATCGAAGGATTCACCCATGCGCAGGGCGATGAACAATCCAACCTCGCGTTGTCGCAAAGGCGGGCTGACGCAGTGAAGATCGACCTGATCCGCAAGGGCATATCGGCCGATCGTCTGCAGACGCAGGGGCTGGGCGAGGCCTACCCGGTTGCGTCCAATGACACCGCGGCGGGCCGTCAGCAGAATCGCCGGGTCGAGTTGATCATCTCCGACGAGGACGGCCTGGTGAACGAACGGCGCAGCTAACGCGGATCAGCGCACCAGCACGAAGTGGCAGTCGTCGAGCGCTTCGATCCGGTGCGTCTGGTCGGCAGGGACGTCGACGACCGTGCCCGGGGTGAGTTCGATCCTGGTGTTGCCACTGAAGAAGAGGCCACGCCCTTCGATCATCACCAGGCAGGCCGGGCTGGGAGCCCGGTGATCCCCGAGCGCCTTGCCGGCCGGGATCGCCAGCGACACCATCCGGAAAGGCCCGTCGGGCCCGAAATTCAGCGTGGTGAAGCGATCGCGATACGGGTTGCGCCGATGCAGGTCGTAATGCTCGAGCGTGGTGCCAGGCGTGGGGCTTCGGCTGTCTGTGCGACTCACGGCCGGACCCTTGTCACCGGGCAGCAGGCAGCGCACGGAACATCTTCCATGCACCGATGGCGATCAGCAGCCAGATGACGGTTCGAAGGGCCATCGCCGCGACCGTGCGAACCTCGAACCCCCCACCCTGCGCAACGAACACACCAAGCGCGGCGAACGCCAACACCGTGGCCACGACGATGCCGATCGACAGCCAGGCGGCGATACGGTTGCGCCACCAAAGCGCCAGACCCGCGCCGACATAGACGAAACCCGCGAGGAAATTGAACCAGACGATGAAGGGCACGTACTGGCCGGCCTGCGCGCGGGCAACGCCGTCACCGAACAGGACCGATCCCCCCTCCTTGATGCTGAGCAGGCCGAACACCACGGCCACCAGAGACATCAGCTTCAGTGAAAGGCTGCGCGGACGGACTTCAGTGGACTTCATCGACGTTCTCCCAACTGGCAGTGACAGGGGCAGCGAGACGGGGCGGCGAATTCGGCATCTGCTTCACCCCTGGGGGCAGTATCCTCCCAATCGCCCGATCTGCGAGACCGGTCACCGGAGTGCCTGTCGGTTGCTTGACCATGGTCAAGCAACCGACGGCTTGGCTGGCATCGACGCGGCACGGCCGCGCGCGCCATGGCCCGGCCCAGCGCTTGCGCGCCGCCTCGGCCAGGAACTGGGCCGTGAATTCATCCAGGGCGGCCCAGTCGGTCAGCTCGTAATCCTTGCTCGCATCTACCGGACCGGCGGCATGGGCGGCGATCCGTCGCATCACCAGCCGCTTGAAGTAGTTGTACTCGAGATATTTGAGCGCACCAGCCGCGCTATGGCGCATCCGCGGCGCCCAGCCGGTCTCGTCGCACAGCAGGTAGGGGTACGCGGTGGCCTGTTCGCGCTCCTCCTCGTACTGGCTGGTGATCGACAGGGACACGGTCACGAGCGCCGTCGGGATATCGTTCAGCGCCGCTTTGAAATCGCGGATGAACTGCACGAACGGCTCGGGGTAGCTTCCCATGTGGATCGGTGCGCAGAGCACTGCGGCGTCGAACCGGCCCGGCACGGCAAAGCCGGGCTGGCGCAGGTCGGAGACGATCACATGGTGCCCGGCCGATTCGACAACGTCTGCCACCCGACGGGCGACCTTGGCCGTGTGCCCCTCGACGGTCGCATAGATCACTAGCACTTGCATCTGGTCATCCCCTATGGCAAGAGGACATTCTAGGCGGGCCGTGCGTGCACGCCTGGATATTGCTCAAGCCGCGGATGACCCGTCAGCCCCGGCCCTCGTCGTAGACCACGCCGTCCTCGAACAGTTTGTCGATCGACTCGCCGTCGTAGCCCAGTTCGCCAAGCACCTGGGCCGTGTGCTGGCCAAGCGTGGGCGCCGGCTTGCGGATCCTGGTCAGATCAGCCGTCGACTTGATCGGCAGGCCGATGTTCTTCATCGGGCCGATCTTCGGATGGTCGATGTCCACCACCATCTGGCGGTGGACGACCTGCGGGTCGGCCAGCACCTGGTCGTAGGTGTAGACCGGCCCGCCAGGCACCTGCGCCGCCTCGAGCTTTTCGACCCAGGTCGCCGTCGGCGCGTTCATGAAGATCGCCTCGATATCGCGTTCCAGTTCGTCGACATTGGCCACGCGCGAGGCGGCCTTCTCGTAGCGGGGATCGGTCAGCCAGTCGGGCCGCTCGCAGACCATGTTGCAGAAGTTGCGCCAGAGTTTGTCGTTGCCCGCCCCGACCGTGACATAACCGTCCTGGGTGCGATAGGCCTGGTAGGGCGCCGAGCGCCGGTGGCGGGTGCCGGTGGCGGTCGGGATCTCGCCGGCGCCCATGAACGCGCCGAACTCCCAGGGCGTCCAGGCCAGGCCCGCCTCGAGCAGCGAGGTCTCGAGGTATTGGCCCTTGCCACTCTTGAGCCGGCCGATGTAGGCGCCCAGGATGCCGTACAGCGCCGTGACCCCGCTGGCGATGTCGTTCATCGCGATGCCGACCTTGGCGGGCCGCCCGCCCGGGGCGCCGGTCATCGTCATGATGCCGGACATGCCCTGGGCGATGATGTCGAAACCGCCCCGCTGCCCATAGGGACCGGTCTGGCCAAAGCCCGACATCGACGCGTACACGACCCCGGGATTGCCCGGCGCGATGCTGTCGTAGTCGATGCCCAGGCGCTTGACCACCCCAGGCCGGAAGTTCTCGATGATGATGTCGGCCTTGCCCGCCAGCTTCATCAGCACAGCCTTGCCCCGCGGATCCTTCAGGTCGAGCGCGATGCCCCGCTTGTTGCGGTTGAGCACTGCAAAGCAGTAGGACTCATCGTTGATCTTGGGATCGAAGCGCCGCGAGGCGTCGCCGTCGGGGAAGTTCTCGACCTTGATCACGTCGGCGCCCAGGTCTCCCAGGACCATCCCGCAATAGGGGCCCGCCATCACGTTGGTGAGATCGAGCACCATGGCGTCTTCAAGGGGCAAACTCATGTTTCGGCTCCGTCAATAACAGTCATCTGGGAAGTGTCGATCTGCGCGAACAACTGGTCGTTCACTTCGAATACGTCCTGCGGGCGGGCCGTGACCCGCACCTCGTCCGCCATGCCGGCGATGCCCAGCTGGTAATCCCAGGACTCGCCCAGGTAGGCGCGCTGGCGCACCACGGCGGCCACCGACAGCCGATTATCCGCGATGTCCGGCCGCACCCGGTGCAGGTGGATGCACTGCGGCCGCACCGACACATCGACCGTTGCGGGCAGCGGCTCGTCGCTGAGCAGCGCGCTTGCGGGCACCGAGAAGCCGCCGAAGTCGACGACCCCGTCGCGCAGGCTGCCCTGCATGAAATTGGTGCGTCCGATGAAACTGGCGACAAAGCGCGTGCGCGGCCGGCTGTAGAGGTCGAACGGCCGATCGATCTGCTCGATCCTGCCCTTGTTCATCACCGCGATCCGGTCCGAGGTGACCATGGCTTCGGCCTGGTCGTGCGTGACGTAGACCATCGTGATGTCGAACTCGTCATGCAGCCGGCGGATCTCGAAGCGCATCTCCTCACGCAGGTTGGCATCGAGGTTGGAGAGCGGCTCGTCCAGCAGCAGCACCGAGGGCTTGACCACGATGGCCCTGGCCAGCGCCACCCGCTGCTGCTGCCCACCGCTCAGCTCGGCCGGGTAGCGATCGGCCAGCGCATCGAGCTTGACGACCTCGAGGATCTCGCGCACCCGCTGGTTCAGCTCGCTCGCAGACACGCGCCGGATCTTCAGGCCGAAGGCGACATTCTGCGCGACGGTCATGTTGGGCCAGATCGCGTAGCTTTGGAAGATCATCGACATGTTGCGCCGCTCGGGCGGCAGGCTGGACGCGGCCGACGAGATCACCTGCCCATCGACCTCGATCGTGCCATCGGTAGGGTCCAGAAAGCCGGCGATCATCCGCAGGGTCGTGGTCTTGCCGCACCCGGACGGGCCCAGCAGCGACACCAGTTCGCCGGGTTCGAGCGACAGGTTCAGGCGATCGACCGCCGCCACGCTCCCGAAGCGGCGCGACACGTCGCGCAGCACCAGCTTGTTCATGAAGAAGACCTCCTGAGCATGAAGTCCCGACCCATCAGGCGAAAGCCCACCAGGACCAGTGCCACGGTGATGAACACGAGCACCAGCCCGATTGCCGCCAGCATCTCGAAGTTGCCCTCGTCGCTCTTGTCAAAGAGCAACACCGACAACACCTGGGTATTGATCGAGTATAGAAAGATGGCCGCGCTCAGCTCCCGGGTTGCCGGGATGAACACCAGGATGAAGGCCCCGGCCAGGCTGCGCTTGAGCAGTGGCATGACCACCTGGGAAATCGCCGTGAAGCGCGTGCCGCCCAGGATGCGCACCGCGTCCTCGAGTTCGGGATTGATGCTGCGGATCGCCGCATTGCTGTTGGTGAAGGCGATCGGCAGGAAGCGGGTCGCGAACGCCAGGATCAGGATCCAGGCGGTGCCGTACAGCATGAACGGCGGGCTGGCATAGGCGGCGTAGAAACCGATGGCCAGCACGATCCCGGGAATGACGAAAGGGGCCATCGTGAGGAACGACAGCACACCGGCGATCGGCTTGCTGACCAGTTCGCGATTGACCACGTAGGAGATGCACAAGGCCAGCACGATGGCGATCAGCGATGCGGCCCCCGCGTACATGAACGTGTTCATCGTCGCGTTGCGCGTCAGGCTGTTCTCGAACAACGTGAAGTACATGTTGTCCAGCGTGAAGTTCTCGTACGAAAAGCCCCTGCCCCAGGCCTTGGAAAAAGCCGCCTGCAGGATGACGATCATCGGCATCAGGAAGGACAGCGTGCACACCGCCACGCAAAAGCCCAGCATCGGCCAGCGCCAGGGTCCCAGCGCCACCATCCGGCGCTCGCCGCCCTTGCCGGTCAGCGACGCATACCCTTTGCGACTGGTGATCCGACGTTGCATCCAGAACAGCGCGATCGTGATCATCAGCAATGGCATCGCGTAGGCCGCCGCCACCCCGACCTTGGGCGGAAACTCGAAGAACTGCCACAGCTGGGTCGTCACCACGTGGAAACGCGCGGGCAGCGCGATCAGGGCCGGCGAACCAAACAAGGCGATCGCCTCGAGAAAGACGAGGATGAACGCCCCGATGATCGCCGGCAGCACCAGCGGCAGCGTGATCGACAGCGAGGTGCGCAGGTTGCCGGCACCCAGGATGTTGGCCGCATCCTCCATCTCGGAGGACACCAGATCGAGCGCCGACTTGGTGAACACGAACACGTAGGGAAAGCTGTAGCAGGCGATCACCAGCACCAGCCCTTCCATGCTGTAGATGTTGAACGGGCCGCTTTGCGCCCCGGTGATCGCGACATAGACCTGGTTGATCCAGCCCGCGTTGGGGCCGGCGAGCAGGATCCAGCCGACCGCGCCCAGATAGGGCGGAATGATGAAGGTGCCCAGGATCGAGATCCAGATCAGGCCCTTGAACGGCATGTCGGTGCGCGACAGCGCCCAGGCCATCGGTACCCCGAAGATCAGGCACAGCGTGGCCGACGACACGCCGAGCAGCAACGAGTTGAGCAGCGCATCGACATAGCGCGAGCGGCCGTAGGCGGCGGCGTAGTTGGCCAGCGTGAAGGCGCCGGTATCGCCGTCCTGGAAGCTGACGATGAACAGGCGCACCAGCGGGTTGACGACCAACACCAGCAGCACGATGATCGCCAGCGCCCAGACCCACTGTGAGCGATCCCGGTTCCGCCAGCGCCGGGAGAGCTTGCTGCGCCGATCGGTTGGCGCGACGGAACCGGCATCGGAACTCATATGCCGAAGGTATCCCTGAACAACTCCTTGACCTCGGGAATGCCCTTGGCGATCTCTTCGTCGGTGGGCCGGGCGACCTTGATCTCCTCGAGCGCCAGCTTGCCGGGCCCGCGCTTGATACCCTTGATCACCGACAACGCGTGCTGGGCGACCTGCAGCTGCGCTGCCTCGGTATCGAGCAAAAACTCGATGAACAGCTTGCCCGCATTCGGCGAAGGTGCGTTCGTGAGCACCGCGCTGGGCGAGACCATCAGCAACGCACCGTCGGTCGGGTACACGACGGCCAGCGGATTGCCCTTGTCGCGGCTCATCAGCGTCGTCACTTCGGAGCCGGCCGCGACCGAACGCTCCTTGGCATTGAGCATCGTGACCGTGTCATTGACCGAGCGCCCGATCTGCGGCGAGTTCTTTTCGAGCTTCTCGAAGTATTCCCAGCCATAGAGCTTGCGCATCAGCACGGTCCAGGTGCCGACGTAGCCACTGAACGCGGGATGCCCGATCGACACCTGGTTCTTCCACTTGGGATCGAGCAGGTCCGGCCAGTTCTTGGGCGCGTCTTTCTCCGCCACCAGCTCGGTGTTGTAGGTGATCAGCATCAGCGCGGCCGCGGTGACCGTGCTGTAGTGATCCGGGTCGCTGTGCTCCTTGAGCGAATCGACCATCCGCTCGAAGTTGTTCGGTTTGTACTGCTGGATCGCCCCCATCTTGCGCAGCGCGCCGTAGTGGCTGACGTCGGTACTGCTGAACACCGAGGCCACCGGCACGTTCGCCTTCATGTCCTGCTGCAGGCGCTGAAAGGCCACCTGCGCGGTGGTGCGAACCACGTTGCACTTGACCTCGGGGTACTTCTTGTCGAACGCGTTGCAAAGGTCGGCCGCGGTCTCCGAGTTGTAGTGCGAGGTGTAGACGACGAAGGATTTCTCCTTCTTGGCCGCCTCGTAGAGCTTGGCTTCCCAGGGCGCCATCTCGGCCAGCGCCGACGGGGTCACCATGGACAACGCAAATCCTGCCGCAGCCAACGCGGTACAAGTCCTGGACAGCTTCATGTCTCCTCCTTGGTAGGCCGGCCGGCGGATTGCCGACGGCTTGGCCATTGAGCCCCGGTCATCGATCTGTCGGTGGCGGGGCAGACCACCGACGGATTTGCATGATGTTGACGGGTGCCGGTCAGCGACCCTTGAACTGCGGCGCACGCTTCTCCATGAACGCGCCGTCCTTCCACGTAATTCGCTGCCAAAGCAGCGGTCCACCACCTGCTGGCACAACGCATCGTCCCGGCTGGCCTGGTCCTTGACCAGCTGGCCGACGATGGTCTTGATCGACGCAACCGTGAGCGGCGCATTGGCGGGCGATGCGCCCGGCGTAGTCGCGCACCGTGGCCTGAGTTCGGCCACCGGCACCTTGCGGTTGATCAGCCCCATGGCCAATGCCTCGTCGGCGCTGAACTGGCGGGCGGTGAAGAAGATCTCCTTGGCAAACGACGGCCCGGACCACGTCGACCAGCTTGCGCACGCCGGCCAGTTCATACCCAGCCCGAGCCGGGCCGCCGCAACGCCAAAGCGCATCGTCGGCGGCGATGCGCATATCGCACGACAGCGCGACCGAGACGCCACCGCCGATGCAGAAGCCCTCGATCATCGCAATGACCGGCTTGCCGATCTGTTGCAACGCGGTATTGGCCCGCTCGGAACGCCTGCGATAGGCCTCGGTGGTCTCGGGGTGGACCGATCCTTTCGAACTCTGAGATGTCGGCCTCGACACGAAGCGCCTTGCCGCCCGCCCCGCGCAGCACCACCACCCGGATGCGCTCGTCGGCAGCGTAGCCGGTCAGGATGTCGCCCAGCGCCTGCCACATGTCGCCGGACACTGCATTGCGCCGCGCCGGGTTGTTGAAAGCGACCCAGCCGATCGCGCCTCGCGATGGGCAATCATGCGTTCGGTATCGGAAACGGTTTCGGGTGCCATCGCGTTTGTCCTTGGTCAGTCCAACAGGTCGGGGGGAAGGTCCATCAGCAGGTTGGCAAAGCTGGGCGCCGTTTCGCTGGGGTTCAGGTGCATGAAGCCGGCACGCGCCGCTGCCGCACTGTCGTGCGCCAGGGATGGCCTCGACGATCAGCGCATGGCTCTGGTACGACCTGCAGGCGGCCATAGGCGCCGAACGCATGCTGGCGATACGCCTGGGTGCGGGTGCGCATGTGCAGGATTTCCTGGCGCAGGTAGGGTTGCGGGCACCGGCATACAGCAACTCGTGAAACGCGGCATTGGTCTGCTGCCAGCCGGTTGCATCATCCGCGTTGACGACCGCCTCGGCGGCCTGGTGGGCGTCGGCCAGCGCGGTGCGCTCGGCCGGAGTCATGCGCTCGCAGGCATACCGGGCGCACAGCCCCTCGAGTTCGGCCATCAGGTTCCCACATCGCGTACAGCTGCTTCAGGTCGAGCTTGGCCACGACGACGCCGCCCTGGGCAGGCTCATGGCCAGGCCCTCGGCCTTCAGGTTGAGCAACGCCTCACGCACCGGCGTGCGGGAGACCCCGAACTGGGCCATCAGGGCCTCTTCGTCGATCGGATCGCCGGGCAACAACCTGCCCTCGCGGATCTGCGTGTCGATGACTTGCTGAATGCGGGCGCTGGCTTTCACGCAGCATTTTTAACCGACTCCTCCATATTTCGTCAACCGCTATAAATATATTTCGCTATAGTGCCGGTTATTGCAGCGATCCGCCAGGAGACAACGTTGAAAGCGACGACGAGCGAATGCGTGCGCGTGACCCGGCACGGCGATGCGCAGGTCCTGCAAGTTGGCGAGGTGGCCGTCGCAGCGCCGCAGGCCGGCGAGGTGCGGGTCAGGCACACGATGATCGGCGTCAACTATGTGGACATCTACCACCGCAGCGGCCAGTTCCATGGCGACGGCCCCAACCCCCCGTTCATTCCGGGCGTGCAGGCGGTGGGTGTCGTCGAGGGCGTGGGCCCCGGGGTCACCGGCTGGTCGGTCGGTGACCGGGTCTCGCATGCCGGCGAAGGCATGGGCAGTTACGTCGGCCTGCGCCTGATCGCCGCCAACCGGCTGGTCCGCCTGCCCGAGGGCATCACCGACGAGGTCGCCGCGGCCTCGCACCTGCGCGGCCTGACCTGCCACTATCTGCTGACCCGGCTACACGCGGTGCAGCCCGGCGAAACCATCCTGGTGCACGCGGCGGCGGGTGGCGTGGGACAGATGATGGTGCAATGGGCCAAGCACCTGGGCGCCACGGTGATCGGCACCGTGGGTAGCCAGGCCAAGGCCGACTTCGTGCGCACGCTCGGCTGCGATCATGCGATCGTCTACACCGCACAGGACTTCGTCGCCGCGACGATGCAGATCACCGCCGGCAAAGGTGTGCCCGTTGTCTACGATTCGGTCGGTGCGAGCACCTTCATGGGATCGCTCGACTGCCTGTCGCCGATGGGGATCGCGATCAACTACGGCACGGCCTCGGGGCAGGTCGAACCCTTTGCGCTGCAACGGCTGCATGGCAAGTCGCTGTCGGTCTGCCGGCCGACGCTGCGCACCTGGATCGCCGATCCGGCCGACCTGCAACGCGCATCGGCCGCCTGTTTCGAGTTGCTGGCCTCGGGCGCGATGCGTATCGGCATCCAGCAGGTGCTGCCGCTACGCGACGCAGCCAAGGCACACGAGTTGCTCGAGTCACGGCAGACGCAGGGGGCGATCCTGCTGCGGCCCTGATCGGCCCTGCCGACCCCCGACCCGGCGGGACCGCTTCTTGCCCGGTGGCTGTCGTGAACTGGATCGACCTGCTCCAATGGCCGGCGATGGCCGCCACTCTGGTCGCCGCGTGGCTGATCGCGGCCAGCAGTGATGCCCGGCGCAACTGGGGTTTCTGGCTGTTCCTGGTCAGCAATGCGCTCTGGATTGCCTGGGGCCTGTACGCCGGCGCGTATGCGCTGATCGGGTTGCAACTGGGGCTGGCGGTGCTCAACGTGCGCGGCGCCCACAAGACCGCCGACGACGGATGAAGCCGGCCGGACGAAGGACGGACGTTTATGCCGCCTGAAGCGCCACCACGACCAGCGCCGTGTACGCCACCCGGACGACGAAGGCCAGCCAGGCAGGGCCGAGCAGCAGCCGGTCCGAGACGCCGAGCATGAGCATCAACAGGGCCGGGGCGACCAGCGACTGCAACAGGAACGATTCGACTGCGATCGCCGACAACGGGGCAAGCGGGCGGGCGGTACGGCGCCAGTGCAACGAGGTCGGAAAGGAAAGCTGGGGCATCGCCGCATCCTGCCGATCGCACCGGGCGTGTCGCGGCACTGGATCACGAACCCTTTGACTTAGAATCGGCGGGCTCGTCCGCGTCCCGGCCATGCGTTGAAAGGCCGGCACGGCCAACATCGCACCAGGAGACCCAGCCCAGATGAACAAGCAGCCGAACATCGTCCTGATCTTCAGTGACAACCTGGGCTTTGGCGAACTGGGCGTCTACGGCGGTGGCCTGCTGCGCGGTGCGCCGACACCGCACCTGGACCGGCTCGCCAGCCAGGGGCTGCGCCTGCTGAACATGAACATGGAGAGCCAGTGCACGCCGTCGCGCTCGGCGCTGATGACGGGCCGATTTCCGCTGCGCTCGGGCACCTGCCGGATCACCCAGCCAGGCCAGCCGGGCGGGCTCGTGCAGTGGGAGCGCACGCTGGCCCAGGTGCTGTCCGATGCCGGGTACGCCACAGGACACTTCGGCAAGTGGCACCTGGGCAACCAGCCGGGCCGCTACCCATCCGATCGGGGCTTCGATACCTGGTGGGGCATAGACGAGACCCACGACACCTCGCTCTGGTTCGAGTCGCCAGGCTTCGATCCGGCGCTGGCCACGCCGACCTCGCTGATGCAGGGGCGCGCGGCGGCCACCGAGCTGGTACACTACGGCCGCCCCGAGCGCGAGAACTTCGATGCCAGCTGCTTTGCGCAGACGCGACTCATCCGTGAGCATGCGGGCCGCAGGCCCGTTCTTTTGCTACCTGCCGATCGCCTTCCCGCATTTTCCGATCATTCCGCACCAGGAATTCAAGGCATCACCGGCAACAGCGACTTCGCCGACGGACTGGTCGAACTGGACACCGGGTCGGGCGCCTGCTCGGGGACCTGGACGAGATGGGTCTGGCCGACGACGCGCTGGTCATCTTCACCAGCGATAACGGGGTCGAGGAAACCCTGCCCTCGCGCGGCTGGACCGGGCCCTGGGGCGGCTCGTATTTCACCGCGATGGAAGGTTGCCTGCGCGTGCCCTTCATCGCGCGCTGGCCCAGGCACATTCCGGCCGGCGCGATCAGCAACGAGATCGTCCACGCGGTCGACCTGTTCACGACCTTGGCCGCGTTCGGAGGCGGCAAATTCCCCGATGACCGCCCGATCGACGGCCTGGACATGCGCTCCTTCATGACCAGCGAGCACACGAATTCGGGACGCGAAGGGTTTTCCGGTCTATGTGGGCGAGGCGCTGCACGCGGTGAAATGGCGCCACTGGAAGTTCCACCTGGTCTGGCAGGAGTACATGTACGACATTCCGCAGCGGCTGCCACTGCCGCGCCTGTTCCAGCCTGCTCGAGGATCGCGCGAACGGCACGACGTCTTTCTGCCCTCGAACACCTGGGTCAAGGTGCTGGGTGCAAAAACTGCTGGGTCGCTGGCGGCAAAGCCTGAACAGGCATCCCCGATCGCCGCCGGTACGCCAGACCCCTACCAACCTTGACCGGCGACAAGGGCCGGCGCGCTTCCAGCACGGACGATCGCCGGTACTTGACGACGGTCAAGCCCCGGTCGATTGCCGTCCGCTAAAAGAGAGGCAGACACCCATCGCGGAGAAGCCCTTGCAAACCGACCGACGCCACTTTCTTGCCCTGGCCGCGACTGCCGCCGTCGGCGCGACCCTGCCGGGCAGCGGCCCGCGCGCCAGCGGGCCCGCCCCCGTGCAGACCTCGGCGGCGATCATCATCATCGGCGCCGGCGCCGCCGGGACCGCGCTGGCCAACCGGCTGGTCGGCCGGCTCACTGGCGCGAAGATCACGCCTTGATCCGCGCGAGGAGCACCTGTACCAACCGGGTCTGTCGCTGGTCGCGGCAGGGCTCAAACCGGCGGGTTACGTGGTGTCCAAGACCGCCGACTGGCTGCCATCCGGCGTGACGCTGGTGCGCCAGGCCGCCGCCGCCATCGACCCCGAGGCGAACCGTCACCGGCGGACGGCAAGTCGCTGTCCTACGACTTCCTGGTCGTCGCCCCCGGCCTGAGCCTGGACCATGACGCTATCGAGGGTTTCTCGCTGGACTGGTCAGCAAGGACGGGATCGGTGCCTTGTGCACGGGCCCCGATTACGCGGCACGCACCTGGCAGGCCGCGTCCGACTTCATTGAGCGCGGCGGCGTCGACCTGTTCACGCGCCCCGCCACCGAGATGAAATGCGCAGGGGCACCGCTCAAGCACGTTTCTGATCGACGACCTCGCCAAGCGAAAAGGCAGTGGCGGAGCGAGATCATCTACGCCAGCAGCTCGACGCTGTTCGGTGTCCCCATCGTGGCCGAGAAGGTGCGCATGCTGTTTGCCGACCGCGGCGGCATCCGCCCGGCGCTGTCGCACGTGCTCAAGCGGATCGACCGGGGCGGCGGATCGCCACGTTTGCGACGCGACGGCGACACCGAACTGGGCTACGACTACCTGCACGTGGTGCCGCCCCAGCGCGCCCCGAGGTCATGCCAGTCCGGCCTGAGCTGGGCCGACAAGTGGACCGACCAGGGCTGGGTCGAGGTCGACAAGCAGACGCGCTGCTGTCTGCGCTACCCGGACGTGTTCGCGCTGGGCGACGTGGCCGGCGTGCCCAAGGGCAAGACCGCGGCCAGCATCGTGCTTGAGTGCCGGTGGTCGAGGATCATCTGGTTGCGGCGATCGCGGGCAGGCAGGGCGCGCCATATCTACAACGGCTACACCTCGTGCCCGATGATCACCCGGGTGGAGCCCGCGCGATGCTGATCGAGTTCGACTACAACAACGACCTGGTGCCTCGTTCCCCGGGGTGATTGCGCCCTGGAAGAGCTCTGGATCAACTGGCTGATGAAGGTGCCTCAAACCCACCAACGCCATGCTGCGGCAAGGCACGAGGAGCGCCCGATGAAAGAACTGACCCCCGAGACCTGTCGCCGTCTTCGAAGAAATGTTCGGCACCTGGCTGTTCTGGCTGATGGTGGGCGCCGCCGTCGTCGTGACCCTGCTCTATCTGTACGTGCTGGTTCGCGACCGGTCGATCTCGATGAAGAAGTTCTTCTGGGCCCAGGCGTCAATGCCGATCGGCGCGATCGCGGCGGTGGCCCTGGTGCTGAAGGTGACCAGTTCCAAACTGGCCGATCTGGGCGGACCAATCGACGTGATCATGTTCCTGGCGATCGCGCTCGCCGGCGCGATCGGGATCTCGATCTGGATATACGTTGCAGTCGATCGTGTGGCGGCCGCGGCGTTGATATCGCGCCCGGCTTGATGAGCAACGACGGCCTGAGGATCCGGACCAGCGGATCCTGCTTCGGATGACGGTGGTTCGACCGCAACCTGGCCCGGGCCTGTTGACCGGGATCCGCTGATACGGCAACGGGCACCGCGCAGACCGCTCGACGCGCCAACCAGCCAGCCGCCGACGACGATGGCCCTGCATCGGGCGTGGCAGGGCCGGCCTTGCTCTCTTATGGCTTTCGGCCGTTCTTCCTGTTCAGCACGCTGCATGCGCGCTGATGGTGGCGCTCTGGGTGCCGTGGCATCTGGGCTACCTCGGCCTGCCCAGCGCGTTTGCACCCGTGGCCTGGCATGCCCACGAGCTGCTGTTCGGCTACGTGCCGGCGATCATCGCCGGCTTCCTGCTGACCGCGGTGCCAAACTGGACAGGACGATTGCCGGTGGTCAGGTGGCCGCTCGCGGGCCTGTTGCCTCTGTGGCTGATCGGGCGGATCGCCATCGTCTTCTCGGCCGGGCTGCCGCCGATCGGCGTGGCGCTGCTGTCAGCCGCTTTCCCCGTCGCCCTGCTGACGGTGTTGGTGCGCGAGATCGCCGCGGGCGAGGACCGGCGCAATGCGCCGCCCGTCCTCGCAGTGGCGGTGCTCCTGCTCGCGCAAGGCCTGTTTCACTACGAGGCCTGGCACGATGTTCGGCCGATCTTCGGCGCCCGCCTCGCGATCGCCGCCACGCTGACCTTGATCATGATCGTCGGCGGGCGGATCGTGCCCAGCTTCACCCGCAACTGGCTCGACCAGCACAATCCGGGTGCACTCGCCACGCCGTTCAACCGCTTCGACAGATTCGTCGTGCCGATCGGCGTGGTGGCGCTGGCAGTCTGGGCGGTCGCGCCGGCGCTACCCAGGTTTGCGCCCGCCATCGCGGCACTGCTGGCGCTGGCAGGCTGCCTGCACCTCGCGCGCCAGCTACGCTGGCAGCCGCATCCGCTCGCCGAACCGCTGGTGACCGCGCTGCATCTCGGCTACGCCTTCGTGCCGATGGGCTTCTGCTCGCGGCCGTGTCTGTCTGGAGCGGCGCCGGTGGCGCCACCGCAGCGATCCATGCGTGGACGGTCGGCGCCATCGGCCTGATGACGCTCGCGTGATGACCCGGGCAACACGCGGGCATGCCGGGTATCCGTTGACCGCGCCTGCGAGAACCGTCGCGATCTATGCGCTGGTCGCTGCGGCGGCGCTGGCCGCATCGTCGCCGCGCTCGCCGCCGACGGCCGTCGTGGCGCTGACCGTCGCCGAAAGCTTTGCCTGGGTGGCGGCGTTCGGGCTCTTTGCGCTGCTCTATGCGCCGATGCTCGTGATGCGACGCACGGGTCGGTGAGTCGCACCCGCGCTGGACGGGATGCGCGGGCTTCGGATCGAGATCATCACGCGACCGTATGGCATCGGCGACAAGGGAGCCCGCCAGCGAATCCGTTGCTGTTCAAGAACGTCTCCGAGTAGGGTGACCCACAACTGAAGGGACCGTCTTTTTTTGCCTCACAGGCTTGCGCTCAGACCGCTTCGGGGTTCAGCACCAGGTGGTGAGTCAGCAGCCGAACCAGCTCGCGCACCGGACGCAGGCGGCGACGGCGCAGGCCGTGGCTTCACTCGCCAGCCAGCGCGCTCAGATCGGCGTGATTCAGCGCCTCTGCCGGTACACCCATGGGTCGCCCCAGCCGTACCAAAGGCAAATTCGCCGACCCACTTGCCTGAGAAGCCTGCGGCCCATTGAGGCCTCGCTCGATAGGCGACAGGCAATGAACCAATTGCTCACAATCACCGCGGCGAACGACTGGGTCGGCTTCTGGTGACACGGTTCCACCATGGGAGCGGCGGCGATGGTCTGCCCGCTTCTGGCCACGTTCAATGGGTGGCGCAACGCGTGCATGCGGGCGATGCAAGCTTGCGCCTTACGAAGCGACGTGGGCGGCGATGTTGTCCAGTTGCAGGGTCCGTCCGCCTTCATTGCGCTGCCAGGCCGCAAGGGCCGGGCCCTCGGGCAGGGCGGCGAAATCGCGCTCGGTCAGCGTCAGTCGTGTAGACGTCTCCTTCGGGGGAGATGACGATTTGCATCTCACCGGTCACCTCGGCGCGGAACCAGCGGACGAACTGCGCTGCTTCGCTCAGCGCACGCCACACCCAGTCAGGCTCGGCGGTAAGCCGGATGGATTATTCGATGGTGTCCTGCATGGCAGGCGCCTTTGCTCTGGCCTGGTTCAGTTGCATGACGGCCCGGAGCGGCTTGAAAGCGTGCCAGGCGTCCAGAAGAGAGTGCTTCGTTGATCTAGCCGGGAGCATAGCGCAGCCGTATCACATCATCGTCGATCCGGTCATGGCCGATGAGACGAAGCCGCGGCCGGGCTTTGGCAAAGTACGGCGTGCCCTGACCGAGAACGACGGGGTGCAGGTAGATCCGGTACTCGTCGATCAGATCAAGCGCGGTGAGACTTGCCGCCAGATCCGGGCCGGCGACCGCGATCTCGCCGTCCTGCCCGGACTTGAGCGCGCCGATCGTTTGCGCCAGATCACCGTTGACGAGCACGGCATTGGGCCCGACCGATGCAAGCGTGCGCGAGGCGACCCATTTCGTCTGCCTGCGCCATGCCGAGGCGAACGCGCGCTCGGGCTCGCCCCACTGCAGATGATCGTCGTCCCAATAGCGCATGATCTCGTAGATCCTGCGACCGTAGAGACTGCCCACCTGCTTGCCTGCCTGCTCGATGAAGTGCTCAAAGAGCCTGGGACTGGGCCCAAACGCCAGGTGATCGACGAAGCCGTCGAGCGACTGGTTCATGCCGAAGACGAGTCTGGCCATGCCATGGACTCCCGGGTCAGAGGTAACCGCCTTGCCGGGTCAGCCCCGGTAGGCGGCTTCGATGGCCGCGACGTCGATCTTGCGCATCGTCATCATCGCCGCGAAAGCGCGCTTGGCCTGCTCCCCGCCGGCGGCGATGGCATCGGTCAGCACGCGCGGGGTGATCTGCCAGTTGACGCCCCACCGGTCCTTGCACCAGCCGCACTCGCTTTCCTGCCCGCCGTTGCCGACGATGGCGTTCCAGTAACGGTCGGTCTCTTCCTGGGTATCGGTTGCCACTTGAAATGAGAAAGCCTCGGTGTGGGGAAAGGCGGGCCCGCCGTTGAGGCCGATGCAGGGGATGCCGAGCACGGTGAACTCGACGACCATGACCTCGCCCGCCCGGTTGCCCGGGTTGTCCATCGGCGAACGGTGGACCGCGCCGACCGCGCTGTCGGGAAAGGTTGCGGCGTAAAAGTGTGCCGCGGCCTCGGCGTCTTTGTCGTACCAGAGGCAGAGGGTGTTTTTTGGGGTCATCGCAGCCTCCGTCGTTCAGCCCGGGGTACCGGTTTGCAAAATCGCCCACTTGAGACCGAACGGATCCTCCAGCAGACCCCAGTCATCGCCCCAGAACTGGCGCTCGTAGGGAGCGAGCACTTTGCACCCGGCAGCCACCGCGCGGTCCCACCAGAGCCGGCCGTCACTGACGACCAGTTGCAGGTGACCAAAGTTGTGACTTGTCGGCACCGGCTCCACGCCGGCTTGCGCCATGCCGTGGTCGGTCATCATCAGCGCGCCGCCGTTGATCTCGATCTGCGCGTGCATCAGGCCCGGTTGACCCTCCGGCATCGGCACGCGACCCAGATCGGCAGCATCGAATGCGCGCTGGTAGAAGTCGCAGGCATCGGCGGTGCGCCCGCTCATGGCCAGGTAGGGGATCACGCCTTTCATCACGGCCGGATCGGGCGTTTGCGAGGTGGCGCTCATCGGTGGTCTCCTTGGATGAAATCGAACATGGACTTTTTACGTTGATATCAACATAATGACGACATGGTAGAGAAAATTTTTCCGCCTGACAAGACCCTGGAGGTGGCGCAGGCCTGCCTGTGCCTGCATGCGCAGCGCGCCGCTCGCGCATTGGCCCGCCATTTCGACGAGGTGTTTCGGCCACTGAATCTGACCAATGGCCAGTTTTCCCTGTTGATGGCGGTGAACCGTCCCGGGCCTCCTTCGCTGGGAGAACTCGCGCCTTTCCTGGCGATGGATCGCACCACGCTGACGGCCCTGATCAAACCGCTGGAGCGCCGGGGGTTGCTCGATTCATGGACGGATCCGGCAGACAGGCGCAAACGCCGCGTGAGTTTGACGGCCAAGGGGCACGGGCTGCTCGGCCGCGCCTACCCGCTGTGGTGCGATTCGCACGCACAAATCGAACGGCACATCGGTCGCGCCGGGGCGATGCGAACTCACTCGATGCGG
Organism: Burkholderiaceae bacterium; assembly: GCA_041396665.1. Lineage (GTDB taxonomy): Bacteria > Pseudomonadota > Gammaproteobacteria > Burkholderiales > Burkholderiaceae_E > JAUIAI01. The sequence continues at coordinate 17,159 of JAWKYE010000011.1, read as the reverse complement.
GTGGTGCAGGCACTCGCGTCCATGGAACCCACCGATCGGTCTCCTTGAGCCGCATCGTGGTCGGTGAACCGGACATCATCTACCGCTACCCGCCACTGCAACAGCCACGCGCGCACGGATGCGATGGCATTGTGGGCGCTGATCGGCGAAACATGGGGTACCAAGAGATTCAGCCGTACAACAGATCCGGCAGGAACAGCGCGATCTGCGGGAACAGCGTGATGATCACCGCCGTGAGCAGCAGCAGCAGGAAGAACGGTGCGCTAGCCAGCGCGATCCGGGCGATCGGCTGCCCGGTGAGCCCCTGAATGACGAACAGGTTGAAACCGACCGGCGGCGTGACCTGGCCCAGCTCGATCGCGATGACCAGGAACACTCCGAACCAGATCGGATCCCATCCCTGGGCAAGCACCAGGGGCAAGGTGATCGGCAGACTCATCACCAGGATGGAGATGCCTTCCAGGAACATGCCCAGCAGCAGGTAGAACAGCATCAACAACAGCATCAGCGAATAGGGGCCGACTTCGAGTGCCGCAATGCCTTGCGCGATCGATGCCGGCACGTGCAGATAGGCCATCGCCGACGACATGAACGCGGCCGATACCAGGATGGTGACGATCATGCAGGTGGTGCGCACCGCACCATCGAGTGAATCGCGCAGCATCGGCCAGTTGAGTTGCCGGGTCGCGAGCGCCAGCACCACGGTGGCGAGAACGCCGAGCGCAGCGGCCTCCGAAGGTGTGCCAAGCCCCGTGTAGATGCCCCCGGGACCACCGGTACTAGAACGAGGATGGGCATCAGGTCGGCGAGCGCACGCAGCAGCCGCTCGCGGCGGGTGAAGCGCCGTGCCCTGGCCGGCATGAGCGCCGGTGAGCGAATGGCCCGCCAGGCGATGTAGGAGAAATAGCAGCCGGCTGCCAGCAGACCCGGCAACAGCCCGGCGGCAAACAGCCGGGCGATAGACTGTTCGGCAAGCACGCCATAGACGATCATGACGATCGATGGCGGGATCATCAAGCCAGGCTGCCGGCACCGGCAGGCAGACCGAGCGCGAGACGGCGGTCGTAGCCGCGTTCGATCAATGCGGCGACGGTGATCTTGCCCACGGTCGCGGTGGTGGCGGCCGACGAGCCGCTGACCGCCGCGAACAGCGTGCATCCGACCACGTTGACATGCAATAGCCGCCCGGGCAGCAGGTCGACCCACGGTTCCAATCCACGGAACATCCGCTCGGCAAGGTCGGTGCGAATGATCAGTTCGCCCATCCAGACGAACATCGGAATCGCGGCAAGCTCCCAACTGCTCGCGCTCTTCCACATCGTGCCCTTGAGGATGGGCCCGAGCTGGGCCAGCTGCATGTCGTTGATCAGCAACAACCCACTCATGCCAACCAGCATCAGGCCGGCGAACACCCAGACGCCAAGGCCCAGATACAGGATGATCAAAACGACGATGATCGCCGCCGAACCCAGGGCGTCCATGTCAGTTGTTCAGGGCGCGACGTGCGCGACCCTCAACGAATGAAACCAAGCTGCGCCAGGCAGGGCCGGCGCAACCGATGCACTGCGGCCGCCTGGCCTGACAACGAGCGCTCGGCCTCCCGACGCCGCTGACAGGCCAGGCAGCCCCCGCGGGGGGCAGGGAGGAGCGAAGCGACGACCGAGGGGGCAGTCTCATCTGTTGCTCAGGTGTCGCGCACGGACTCGGCGGTCGCGTTGAGGTCGACCTCGTTGCGCCAGACGCGGATCGTGTATGCGAGCAGCTGGATCCAGAAGATGACCAGCCCGACGAAGACGAACACCTCCGGCACCCACTGCGGCAGATCGGTAATGGTGCCGGTGGTGTAGCCGCGCGTCCAGGCCAGGTGGATGCTGCGCCAAAAATAGATCGCCGGGATCGCGGTGGCCGCGAGAGTCGCGAGGGCACAGAATAGCTCGACTAGTCGGCGGCCACGGGGTCGGTTGCGCAGCGGATCGAGCAACAAGGTGACACGGATCAGCGAACCTTTCTCAAGCGAATAGCCCAGCGCCAGAAACGCCATTGCCGCGACCTCGTAGCCGACGAACTCGTCGAGCGCAAAGGTGGAGGTATCGAGAAAAGTACGCAGGAAGATCTCCACCAGCACGTGCACCACCATCGCCACCAGAATCAGCGCGGAGAGCCGCGCGGCGGCCCGCGACAGGCTCAATGCCAACCACTGGAAGGTCTTCATGTCGGCCCGGGCGCTACCCGCCTCGCTTTTCCAGCTTGCCCAGGATCTCGTCACGACCGGGCCCATCTGCTTTTTCCAGTTCTCGAGTTCGGGCGCACCAGCCTTTTTCAAATGATCGATCACAGCCTGGGGCACATCGCTCACATAAACCGCGTCGTGCTTGGCCATGATCTGCTTGTTGTGATCGGTGCGCTTCATCGCCACTTCCCAGGCCTGCGCTTCGGCTTCTTTCGCAGCCTCGCGCAGCGTCTGCTGCTGGGCCTTGGACAGCTTGTTGAACGCGTCGAGATTCATCGTCACGGCGCTGATGCCCATCGTGTAACCAAGGAAGTTGAAGTATTTGGCACCGTGTTCCCAGTAGCGCCCGCTCACGCCGCTCTCGTCCGAGGTGAGCACGGCCTGGATGGTGTTGGTGCCCAGCGCTGGTACGACATCGGACCCCGCCAGTTGCACCGGTGCGGCACCGGCGCGCTTGAGGGTCTTGGTTCCGGTCGCATCGTAGGAGCGTACTTTGAGTCCCTCGAGATCGGCCACCGAGGTAAATTGCTTCTTGGCCCAGATACCCTGCGGAGTCCAGGGTTCGCCGAGTAGCAGCGTTTGGTTGGCCTTGTTGAATGCGGTTTCGTAGTATGGCCTGGCGATCTCGAACAGCGCGCGGGTCTTTTCGATGGTGGGAGTGAGAAACGGCAGCGACTGCAGGGTGAAGATCGGATCGAGCCCGACGAACTTGTCGAACGGCGCGCTGCCCAGCGCCACCGCGCCGTCGCGCACAGCCATGAACTGATCGCGGCTCTTGTAGCCGAGCGCGCCACCGAAGTGTGGCGTGATCTTGATCATGCCGTTGCTCTTCTTGTCCACGAGTTCCACGAAACGCTGCTCGGACTGCGCGGGCAGGGTGCCGGCCGCGAATTCGTTCGCGAGATTGAACTGGTGGGTTTGCTCGGCCAGCCCGGGCGAGACCTGTAACGCCAGCGCGCCAGCCATTGTCAGACTCTTGAACAGATGCAGTTTCATCAGTCTCTCCTTAGAGTTTGGGGGGTCTTGCAAAACAACGTAGCAGAGGGGTCAACCAGTCATTCGATCCGAACGCCATAGTCGCGCAGCGCACCTTCCAGGGTCACGAAGCCCTGTCGGATGTCTTCGCGGATGCGCTCAGGTGCGCGCTCACCGGGTGGGCCGAACCCGCCGCCGCCCGGCTCGACGATGCGCAGCAAATCGCCCGGCGCGAGCAGATGCCGCCCCTTCGGGTGCACCGCATCACCGTTGATCTCGTAGCGGCGCAGCGATCCGGGGCTGCCGCCGAGAAAGCCGCGCGGTGCGAAATCAGTCATCGCCGCGAGACACGAAAGCGTCATCGGATGGCCACTGTCGTTGCGCATCACGATCTCCTGGCCGACCCCGCCGCGCGAGCGGCCCGCACCGCCGGTGTCCGGCAGCAGTCGCTTGCGCAGGATGGTCATGCTGGTCAAATCCTCCCAGACCTCGATCGGTACGCCGGTCATGTTGGTGGGACTCGGCAGCGTAGGGTAGCCGTCGACCCCGTTCATCGCACCGAAGCCACCGCAGGCAAAGAAGATGCTCGAGACTTCCCGGTCACGATCGTTCTTTCCCTGCACGTTCACGAGATTCAGCATGCCCGAGTCGGCCTGCACCTCACCGGGAACCGCCTGGGTCAACGCACCCATCAGCAGCGGTGTCACGCAATGCCCGATGATGTGCCGCCCACCGGTGGGCCGGGGCGCAAGCGGATTGAGGATGCAGTCGCTCGGAGCGCGCACCGTGATCGGCGACACGCAACCCTGGTTGTTCGGCAGGCCGGGCACGGTAATGCACTTGAAGGTGTAGACGGCAAACGCCTTCGCATAGGCGAGCGGCACGTTGATCGCGACATCGACCGCGGCGCTGGTGCCATCGAAGTCGATCTCAACCGCATCGCCCTGGATGTGCACCGCGCAGGCGAGCCTGACCGGCGCGTGCACCCCTTCGATGTCAAAGGTGCTGCGATACACGCCATCGGGCATCTCCGCGATCTTCCCGCGAATCGCCTGTTCGGAGCTTTCGACGATCGCATCGGCGATCGCCTCCAGATCGTCCAGCCCCGCTTCGGCCATGAATTCGAGCAGCAGGCGCCCACCCACCTCGTTGCAGGCGATGTTGCTGTGCAGATCACCCAGGGTCTGCGCGGGTGTTCGCACATTGGCTGCGATCAGATCGAACAGCTTATGGTCGACCTGACCTTGCTCGACGATGCGCCACACGGGGATGCGCAGCCCTTCCTCGAACACCTGCCGCGCGGTGGCCGAGAACCCGAGCCCGCCGATGTCAGGTAGATGGGTGATGCTCATCGTGTAGCCGATCAGGCGCTCGCCCTTGAATACCGGGCGCATCACGTTGATGTCATAAATATGACCCGAGCCCTGCCAGGGGTCATTGGTGGCGATGACGTCACCGGCACGCAAGGTCTCGGAGGCGGGAAGCGCTCGAGCATGTGGGCCAGCGTGGCCGGTGCAGTGCCGGTAAACGACGGTACGCTGTAGCTGCCCTGGGCGAGCAGGCGCGCCCTGGCATCCAGAAGATCATGCACGACAGATCGTAACTTTCGCGCACGTTGGTCGAGAACGAGGTTCTGACCAGAGAGCCGAGGATTTCATTGGTGATCGCGATCAGCCGGTCCCAGACGATACCGATGCTGACGGCGTCAGATTCGAGCGTTCATTTCGTTGCCTCCTGGCCGACGTGGATGAGGACATTGCCCGAGCCGTCTACCTCGAATGCGTCTTCGGGTCTATCACGCAGGTCGATTCACGCTCTTCGACCAATGCCGGCCCGGTCATCCGGGTGCCGACGGCGAGTGCATAGCGGTCATACACCGGGCAGGCGATGCGCTCGTTGCATTCGGCAACGAAGGAACGCCGGAGGCGGCGGCCCTTGCAGGCCTCGGTTGCCTCTGCTTGCGCACCAGGTGCAACCCGGCCTCGTCGTCGAAGCGTGGCGCCGGTCGCGCCGACCTTCCAGCTCACCACCTCAAGCGGTTCGGTGAGCGTGAACGCGCCATCGAGATCCCGGTAGGCGCGCTCGAACGCGGCTGCGATAACCGCGGCGCCATCTCCTTCGGGGACGGTGACTTCCACTTCATGGCCTTGTCCGACATAACATGTCCGAGTTTGCGCGATACCTGGATCCGGTCGCTTGGCAAACCGGCGTCGGCGCACGAGGTGCTCACGCGATCGATCATCGGGTCGAACACCTTTTGCAGCGCGGCATCGTCCAGTTGCACAAGCTCGACTCGGTAAGAGCGGATCGGTCGAACGACAGCGGACTGACGAGCAGGCCGAGGGCGGACATCACGCCGGCGCCCGCCGGCGAGGATCACCTGAGGTACGCCAAGCTTGCGCGCGATGCGCACCGCGTGCATCGGCCCAGAACCGCCGAAGGCGGTCATGCAGGCCTGACGGTAGTCGAAGCCGCGCTCGGAGGCGTGTACGCGGAATGCCCGCGCAACGTCTTCATTGACCATTTCATGAATGCCCCAGGCTGCTCGCAACGGCTCCAGCCCGAGCGGCTGGGCGATACCTGCGAAGACCGCCCGTTCGGCGGCGGCCGCGTCGAGTTTCATCCGCCCGCCGAGGAAGAACGCCGGATCGAGGTAGCCGAGGACGAGATTGGCATCGGTCAAGGTCGGCGCTGTGCCACCCTGTCCGTAGCAGGCCGGGCCGGGCGCGGCACCCGCACTGCGCGGACCGACCCGGATCAGGCCACGTTCGTCCAGTTCGGCGATGCTGCCACCGCCAGAGCCGATCTCGATGAGATCGATCGTGGGCACACGCACCGGATAGCCACTGCCTGCCTGGTAGTTGTAGGCGCGCGCGACTTCCGCCACCGTACTCTTCAGAGCCCGGCCGTTGCGTACCAGCGCACCCTTTGCAGTCGTGCCGCCCATGTCGAGACAAGACGTTCCGGGCGTCGCAAGCGGCGGCGTGATGCGCCGACATCAAGACGCCGGCGGCCAGCGGGCCGGATTCGAGCAGGCGCACCGGATAGCGACGCGCCGCCTCAGGCCCACGGTACGCCGCTCGAGGTCATCATTAGAAAGCGGCCACGAAATCCCTGTGCGGCGAGGCCTTTCTCGATCTTCGCGAGATAACGATCGACGATGGGTCGGACATAGGCGTTGATCGCGGTCGTGGTCCAGCGCTGGAACTCTCTCAAGAAAGGCAGCACATCGGCCGAGGTCGAAACATGCAGCATTGGAAAGTGCTCCGCCACCATGGCGGCGATCATCTGCTCATGTTCGGGGTTGGCATACGAGTGCAGCAGACAGATCGCCAGGGATTCGATGCCATGATTGTCGACCAGATCCCGTACTGCCGCCTGCGCTGCGTCCAGATCGAGCGCTTCCAAAACCCGGCCAGAGTACGCCAGGCGCTCGCGTACAGGGCGGCGCAACTGCCGGGGCACGATCGGCTCAGGAAAGCGCAGTCGCAGATCGAACAGGTCGTAGCGGCGCTCCTCGCCGATGTCCAGCACGTCCTCCAAACCGTCGGTCACCAGCATGCCGGTCGGTGCGCCGCGGTGTTCTATCACCGCATTGGTCACCAGGGTCGTGCCGTGATCAATGATGCGCACCTCCTGCATCGCGACCTTACCCTGTTCGAGCAGTTCGACCACACCGTGCAATACCGCCTCGGAAGGGTCGTGCGGGGTGGTCAGTTCCTTGTAGATGGAAAGCGTGTTGCTTTCCTCGTCCAACAGCGCAAAGTCGGTAAACGTACCGCCGATGTCGATGCCCACCCGGTAACTCATAGATGCTCCATTGTCACGGACACCTTGTCGGGCGTGCTGCCCATTGCTTCGCAAGCGCGCGCAATGCCTCGGCTGCGCGTTCGACGCCCACGTCATCGATGCCGTTGTGAAAGGCGAATCGCAGTCGCCCGTCGAATGCGAGCGCGAGAATACCGTTCGCAGCTAGAAACTTGAGCTCTCCCTCGTGTGTTCCCCCCTGGTGGGCGATTTCAGCCAGCACGAGATTCGTCTGCACAGGTGCATTGACGACGGTGACGCCGTCGATCTGCGCGAGCTCGTCCGCGAACGACCTGGCGCGACGATGATCGTCAGCAAGCACCGCGGGCCCTTGCTCGATGGCGACGAGCCCGGCCGCGGCCAGCACACCCGCCGGGCGCCAGCCGCCGCCCAGGCGCTGGCGAACGACAACGGCGCGATCGATGAACTCGCGCGTCCCGGCAAGTATCGCCCCCAGCGGCGCGCCGAGCCCCTTGTTCAGACTGATAGCGACCGTATCAGCATCGGCGGCCAACGCAGCCACTTCGCAGCCAAGAAAAGAGGCCGCGTTGAACAGCCTGGCCCCATCCAGGTGCAAGCGCACATCGCGTTCCCGTGCCAGCCCGGCCAAGGCGCGCATCGCGGGCAGATCGAGCACCCTGCCGCCTGAGCGCGTATGCGTGTTCTCAAGCACCAGCAGTGAGCAGCGCGCGCGGCTCTCGGTGGCCCGGCCCTGGAGCGCCTGTTCAAGTTGCCTCGGTGCCAGAAGACCGCCGTCACCCGGCAGCGGGTGAACCATCGCACCGGACAATGCGGCGGGTGCGCCGCCTTCGGAGGTCACGACGTGGCTCGTGGCTTCGCAAACCATGGTCTCGCCCGCAAGCAGATGCAAATTGATCGCGATCTGGTTGCACAGGGTGCAGGTCGGACAGAACAACGCGTCTTCCTTGCCCAGCACCGCGGCGGCCGTCAGTTCCAGCTGCTGTACCCAGGGATCCTCCCGCAGGCCGAATCCTGGGGATGCGCCAAACGCGGACTGCATCGCCTCAAACATCTGCGGGGTCGGGCGGCTGAGCAGATCACTGCGCAGATCGACACTGTCGGGCAAGTGAGGCATCCCTTCGTTGCGAAAACGGCTTGTCATATCTCCGATTGAATCAGGGCGCGTCCCAGTAGATCAATAGCGAGATCCGATACCGGTTTCACGAGAAAACGGCTACACTTTGCCCACGAATTCTTGCCTATTTTTTGCTCACTATCATTGCGAGGACCGTTTCAGATTGGTCGACCAGAATTCAACGCGCAAGCCATCGCCCGAGTCCGCGCTGCTCAGCGATCTCGAGTACACGCTCTATGTGGTGGCGCACGGCTTCTGGCGCTGGCAGACGCACTGCGCGCAGGCCGCCGGCGTGCGTAATCTCGGTGCGTTGGATATCCAGGTCCTGCACACCGTCAATCACCGGGCCCGTGACAAACACCTGGCCGACATCTGTCTGGTGTTGAACATCACCGAGCGGCATACCGTCACCTACTGTCTTCGCAAGTTGCAGGCGGCGGGGCTGGTCGAGTATGAACAGGCCGGGCGCGACCGGACTTACCGGGCAACGGCTTCCGGTGACGCATTCTGTGCGCGCTATCGTCAGGTCCGCGAAGAGTTTCTGCTACGGGTACTCGGCCGCGACGGCGCCGATTTTGCCGCGATGGAATCGATTACCAGCAGTCTGATATCGCTAGCCCGATCCTACGAGGAAGCCGGCCGGGCGGTGACGATCGCGTCGTCGGCGAAATCGATCGGCCTGGGGACCGCGCAGAGCCCACGATAGGCGGGCAAGAGCGGAATCCACCAGAAAATCGCCCCGGACCTGGCGCCTTCCCCGCTGCACCGCCCGACCCTATCGCGTCGCGTCGCGCAGCCCGTCGCCCAACAGGTTGAACGACAACACCAGCGCGAAGATCGCCATGCCCGGCCAGATCGCCATCCAGGGCGCGTTGTCCATGTAGTTCTTGGCCGTGTTGAGCATGCTGCCCCAACTGGGGTCGGGCGGTTGCTGGCCCAGCCCGAGAAACGACAGGCTGGCCTCGGCGATGATCGCCGCGGCAATGGCCAACGTGGTCTGCACGATCAGCGGCGCCATCACGTTGGGCAGGATGTAGCGCAGCGCGATGCGCAGCGGAGGGTTGCCCAGCGCCCGCGCGGCCTCGACATAGTTCTCGACCTTGACGTTCAGCGTCTGGCCGCGGGTGAGGCGCACGAAGATAGGCGTGGCCGACACGCCGATCGCGATCATCGCGTTGGTCAGGCTGGGCCCGAGGAACGCGGCGAACGCGATCGCCAGGATGAGGAACGGGCAGGCCAGGAAGGCATCGGTGATCCGCGAGATGACGGTATCGATCCAGCCGCCGGCGTAGCCGGCCAACAGCCCGATGGGCACACCCAGAAGCAGGCTGATGCTGACCGACACGACCCCGGCGAGCAACGAGGCGCGGGTGCCCCAGATCACCCGCGACAACACATCCCGGCCGAGCTCGTCGGTGCCGAACCAGTGCGCGGCATCGGGCGCCTTGCGAATCGCGCCCCAGCTGGTGGCGATCGGATCGTAGGGCGCGATCCACGGCGCGAACACGGCGATGATGATGAAGCCCAGCACGACGCCCAGACTGATCATCGCGGCCGGCTTGCGGGCCAGAGCGCCGCAGCATCCGGGCCAGGGGCCGGGGCCGGCGACGGTCAGGCCGTCGAGGTCGGTCGATACTTGCGCAGCCGGGTCGCCCGCGGCCACCGCCGCCACGTCGAGCGTGCTCATCGCTTACCCCTGCTGGCTGCGCAAGCGCGGGTTGGCCAGGTAGTAGGCCAGGTCCGCCGCGAGGTTGAGCAGGATGTACGCGGTGGCGGTGACCAGCACCACCCCCTGCACGACCGGGTAGTCGCGGTTGAACACCGAATCGACGATCAGCTTGCCGAACCCGGGGATCGTGAACACCTGCTCGGTGAGCACGGCGCCGGACAACAGGCTGCCCAGTTCGAGCGCGCCCAGCGTGATCACCGGCGTGAGCGCGTTGCGCAGCGCGTGCTTGATGATGACGATGTTCTCGGTCAGCCCCTTGGCGCGGGCCGTGCGCACGTAGTCGGCCTGCAGCACCTGCAGCATCGCGCTGCGGGTGTGGCGCATCAGCACGGCGGCCAGCCCGGTGCCCAGCACGAACGCCGGCATGATCATTGCCGACAGGTTGGCGCGAAGGTCTTCAAACGGGGACACGTAGCCCGATGCCGGGAACCAGCCCAGGTGCACCGAGAACAACATGATCATCAGGATGCCGAGCCAGAAATTGGGCGTCGAGATGCCGGCCAGCGCGACGATGTTGGCCAGGTAGTCCCATCCGGTGTTGGGCTTGATCGCCGACAACACACCGGTGGGAATGCCGATCGCCACAGCGATCAGCATCGCCAGCAGTGCCAGTTCGATGGTGACCGGCAGCTTTTGCACGATGAGCTTGACCACCTTGTCCTGCGAGCGCAGCGAATCGCCCAGATCGCCCTGCAACACGCCGCCCAGCCAGTAGCCGTAGCGAACCGGCAGCGGTTCGTCCAGGTGCAGCTTCTCGCGCAGCTGGGCGATGACCGCCGGATCCTGCTCCTCGCCGGCCAGCGTCGTGGCCGGGTCGCCTGGCAGCAGCTGCTGCAAGCCGAAGATCAGCATCGACACCAGCAACAGCGTGGTGGCGATGGCCACCACGCGGCCGGCCAGGAAGCGCAGCATCAGCCCTTTCCGCCGTCCCTGGACTTAGTTCAGCTTCAGGCCACGCACGCGCAGCAGCCCATCCGGCAGATCCCGCACGCCCGACAGCGCGGGCACGTAGGCCCAGAGCCACTTGCGGTGGTACAGGTACAGCACCGCCTTTTCCTTGGCCACCAGTTGGGCGATCTTCTCGAACGTCGCTTGTCGCGCGGCCGGATCGGCCTGCGTGCGTTGCAGGTTCAGCAGCGCATCCATCTCGGGGGTGCAATAACCCGAGTAGTTCAGCGCCTGTTTGCAGCCGTGGAAGATGTACAGGTTGCCATCGGGGTCGGCGCGTCCGCTCCAGGCCAGGATGTAGGCCTCGAACTCGCCCTTGGTGGCCATGTTCAGCGATGTCGCGAACTCGGTGGTCTGGATCTTCACGTCAAACCCGGCCTCGGCCGACATCGCCTGCACGACCTGGGCGATCTTTTGTGCATCGGACGTGGTGGCCGCGAGCAACTTGACCGTGGGCTTGGTGACCCCGGCTTCCTTGAGTAGCGCCTTGGCCCTGGCCACGTCGCGTTTCACCGGCGGCACGCTCTTGGCATAGAAAGCGCTGCCCGGCGACACCCATTGGTTGCCGGCCTCGGCTTGTCCTTCCATCACGACCTGCACGATGCCGTCACGATCGAGTGACAGCTCGAACGCCTCGCGCACCCGCGGATCATGCAAGGCGCTGGTCTTGGCCTGCTCGCCGTTGTTCACGTTCAGGGTCAGGCCCTGGTAGCCGATCTCGGTGATGGCGGCGGTCTTGAACCTGCCCTCCTTCTGCAGGCCGGCCATGTCCGAGGCGGCAACCCGCTCGATGAAGTCGAGCTGGCCCGACTTGAGGTTGGCCAGGCGCACCGTGGCATCGGGAATGGGCAGGTAGACCACCTTGTCGAAATGGATGTCGGCCTTGCCCCAGTAGCCATCGAAGCGCTCGAGCACGATCTTGTCCTGGGCGATGCGCTCGGCAAACTTGAACGGGCCGGAACACACCGGCTTGAGCGCGAATCCTTCTCCGCCCGCTTCGGCCGCCTTGGGCGAGACCATCATGCCGGCGCGGTCGGCCAGTGCCGCCAGCAACGGCTGGTAAGGCGCGGACAGGTTGATCTTCACGGTCAGCGGATCCATCACCTCGACACCGGTCACCGGCTTGAGGTCGCCCCCGCGGCGCGTGCCCTTCATGTTCTTGTGGCGGTCGATGTTGTAGCTGACCGCCTGGGCATCGAACTTCTCACCGTCGTGGAAGGTCACGCCGTCACGCAGCGTCATCGTCAGTGACTTGCCGTCATCGGACCACGCCCACTTGGTGGCCAGCTGCGGCACGTAGTTGAGTTTCTCGTCGACATCGACCAGCTTGTCGCACAACGCATCGAACACGATGCGCCCGACGAAGGTGCGGGCCATCGTGGGATCGAGCGCATCCGGGTCTTCGGCCAGCCCGACGCGCAGTGTCTGCGCCGACGCCGTGAGCGGCAGCAGGCTGGTGAAGGCCAGCGTGAGGCCGAGCAGCAGCGGATGAAGGTTTCGTTTCATGAGACAAGCTCCTTGGAGTGATCGGGTCGGCCCGGGACGAAAGGCCGATTGCAGTCGGGACAGCCGCGCATCGGCGACGGTCTCGGAAACGGGCAGGACACCGGCATGGCGCCAGATATCCTGCCGAAGTGACAGGCAACCTGCTGGCCGGGCGCGGCGGGCACGAGCAACGGTTGCTCGTGCACGGCAACGCTCGCGGGCATGCGGGCAGCGGGTATGGAAATGGCAGCCCGGCGGCGGCGCGATCGGGCTGGGCATGTCGCCCTGCAACCGCGCGACGGTGGCACGGCGCAGCCGCGGCGACGTGACCGGCACCGCCGCCAGCAGCGCCTGGGTGTACGGGTGGGCTTGCCTCGAACAATTGTTCGGGTGGCGCCACCTCGACGATACGCCCCAGGTACATCACCCGCGACCGAAGTGGGCGATGTGGCGCACCACCGCCAGGTCGTGCGCGATGAACAAATAGGCCAGCCCGAGACTGCGCTGCAGGTCTGCAGCAGGGTTCTACGACCTGGGCCTGCACCGACATCCAACGCCGACACCGACTCGTCGCAGACGATCAGCCGCGGCTCGACGGCCAGCGCCCGCGCGATGCAGATTGGCGCTGGCCACTATGCCGGATAGCGGTCGCGAGGCGCAGCCCGACCTGGTCGAGCAGCGCGAAAGCCCGCTCACGGCGGCCCTGCCAGGTGGCGACCAGCCGGTGCAGCGCCAACAGCTCCAGCGCCGCGCCGACGGTCGTCTGCCCAGTTGAGTGATGAGTACCGGATCCTGGAAGATGATCTGTATCGCGCGGCGAGGTGCGACGTAGCGCCGCCGCGTCGAGCGACGCCAGATCGGTGCCCTCGAACAGCACCTGGCCCGCGGTGGGCGTGATCAGCCGCAGCATCAACCGGCCCAGCGTCGACTTGCCGCAGCGATTCTTCCAACCACCCCGAGGTCTCGCCGGGCGACAACTCGCAGCCGGCCCGTCGACGGCGCACCGACCTGGTGCCCGCCACCGGGCAAGCCGCCGCCGACCCTGAAGTGGCGCACCCGCTCGCGCACCTCCAGCAACAGGGTGGCCGGTGACAACGGGTTGCTGCTCATGCGGGGTCGCCAGTGGCTCGGGTGCCAGCAGGACATCCGGGCTCCAGCGCCCGCGCCGACGCGGCACGCATCGGCGGCAGCGCGACCGCGGTGGCCGGCTGCTCGAACGGGCAGCGCGGGGCGAAGCGACGGCCGTCGGGTCGCGCCCCGGGCAGCGGCAACTGCCCGCGGATGGCGCGAGGCGCTGCCGGCCGGCGGCCACCGACGGCGGCACGGACGGCAGGCCCACCGTGTACGGGTGCTCAGGGCGAAGTCGAAGCCGCGCCTGGGCCGGCGCCTGCTCGACGATCTGCCCGGCATACATGACGGCGACCCGGTCGGCCAGTTCGGCGACCACTCCCCAGGTCGTGGGTGATCAGGATGATCGCGGTGCCGGTCTGGGCCTGCAGGTCGCGCAGCAAATCCAGGATCTGCGCCTGGATCGTCACATCCAGCGCGGTCGTCGGCTCGTCGGCGATCAGCAGCGCAGGCTCCTGGGCGAGTGCCATCGCGATCATCGCGCTGGCGCATGCGGACAACTGGTGCGGGTAGTCGTCGACCCGCAGCGCCGGCGACAGGTGCGCACCTGGTCCAGCACGTCGATCGCGCGCCGGCGTGCCTGCGATCACCGGGCGGTGCCGCAGCAGGCCCTCGATGATCTGCTCGCCGATCGTGTAGGCCGGGTTGGCAGGCGAGCTCATCGGCTCCTGGAAGATCATGTCGCCAGCCGGTTGCCGCGCAAGTCGCCCGCATCGGCTGCGGCGCCAGCGTCAGCAGGTCGACCCCGTCGAACACGATACGGCCGGCCGGCACGCGCCCGGCCGAAGCGTAGCAGGCCCATGATGGCCAGCGCGGTGACGCTCTTGCCCGAGCCGGACTCGCCGACCAGCGCCAGCGTCTGGCCGGCCTCGAGCGACAAGTCGATGCCATCGACGACGGTGACCGGGCTGGCCGCCGTGCCGAAAGCGACCTGCAGCCCCTCGACGCTTAGCAGCGGGCTCACCGGGCCAGGCCCCGGGCCGCGTGAAAGTCGGCGATGTGCTGCTCGATCTGCTCGCGTCGCAGCAGCCCGCCCGGGCGGTCGCGGCCCGGCAGGCAGGCAAGAAACGGCTGGTAGCGCTCGAGGCTCTTCTCATAGAGCCGGGCTAGTTCTGCCAGCGGATCGGGATGATCATCGACCCGCAGGTCCAGCGACGGGTAGGCCTCGATGCCCTGCAGGCGCAGGGCAGCAGCCTGCCTGCCGCGCTTGTCGCCGCCCGCCTGCTCGGCCGCGCGCATCGCGGCCAGCAGCCGTTCGGCCATCGGCAGCCGGCGATGTTCGCGGTAGGCATCGGCACTGGAAGCCTGCAAGACCTGCGGACCAGCGACGCGCCGGCCACCGAGAAGTCGTCGAACGCCTGGTGGCCGCACCAGTCGGCCTGGTCAGCACCGGTATGGGCGAGCGCCGGCCCGCTCGCCCCGAGCGGAAGTGGACCTGGCGCTGCGACTGCCCGGGATCGGCGGCCGTAGGCCTGCCAGCACGGTTGCCGGCGGCTGTCCTGCGGCCATCGCGCAGAGGCCGCCCGGCCCGAACGGATTCATCGGCGGCGCCTGGGTGCTGAAGAAAGCGCGCCCGCCGGCCCGGCGCTGTGCAGGGTGAGCGAGCCGACGGCGAAAAAGCGGCTGGCCACGGCCAGGCCGGTGCGATCCGTCATCGCGCGCAGTGATCGGCCATGTCATGGGTTTTCTCTACGGACCGTGTCGCGATCGGGGTGAAAACCGAGTATGACAGAACGACGGCCAGGGCGGTACCGCCCCGGCGAGCTCAGCGCGCCTTGGCGGCGGCCACCATCTCGGCCAGTTCCTTGCCGGACTTGTAGTGGTCGACCTTCATCGTCGGGCCAACAGAGCCGCTGGACCAGCGCATTGGACCCCTGCACTTCTCGCCCCAGTACTTTTCGGCCAGCTTGATGTTGGCCTCCTTGTCGAGCATGAAGGCGTCCATCGACCGCGGCCGCCAAGTCTGGTGAAAGCCTTGGGGAATGGCGTAGACGATGCCGTTGGCGCAGTAACACCGCCGTACATCGGCACGTAGCGGGCCGAGGTCGGCATCGAACATTCATTTGTGCTCGGGCTGGCGAACCGGAAGGTCACTTCCTCGTAGACCGACTTGATTGCCGGGTCGCCCATCCGGTGGGTGCCGTCCGTGATAGCTGACGACGTCATGGCCGGCCAGCATCAGGTGCTCGTCCTCGCCCTCGGACACGACGTTGGCCGGGCTGACCTTGCCGCCCGGATTCTGGGTGATCAACGGCGCACAGCCGGCAGCCAGCAGCGCCGACCCGACGACGAGAGTGCCAGCGAGCCGCGCGAGGCGGGAGCGCCATGACGGGGGGGCGGCGGATGGAGTGGCAGCGGCAATCGAAGGCATGGTTGGCAACACTCTGAAGTCGGGGTGATGGGACGAAGGGTGTGAAAGAAGTCGGGCAGTAGCGAACGGACCTTACACCGTGCCCGGCCTGACGGCCGTTGGTAACGGGGTGAACGCGTTGCGGCCGCAGACATCGCCGCCGCGCAGCAGGAACACCGCCCGCTGCGCATGATCGGTGATCTTCATCCGCTCGGCCTTGCTGCGCGCCAGTTCGCGATCGAACAGGCTGGTCGTGGGCATGAAGCGCATCGTCATGCCGCGGCGCGACCGCGGCGAGGTATTGGCCTCGGATCCGTGCAGCAGATACACGTCGTGCAACGACATCTGGCCGGCGCTGAGCATGGGCACTCCGTTGGGACGACAGGCGGCCGGGGCACGCCGGGGCGACCCGTATGCAGACTCGGGTATCGCCCGACCGGCCGGAACCGCGGCTACGATGTTCGCATGAACCGCCCTGCGCCAGCCATAGCCAGGCTCGACCGGTCCCCAGGCCGCCACCCCGGGCCTGGCCCGTCGTCGCGCCTGTTCAAACGGCCGCTTGCCCGCGCATCACGGGCCGTGGCGCTCGGTCTGGCAGTGGCGATCGGCCTGCTTCCCGGGTTCCCGGCCGGGGGGCGCGCAGCGTCGGCCTGGGAAGCGTCCCCCGAACGCTCGCTGCGCCTGGCGCAATTGTTCTCGCTGCTCGGCAATGCCTCTACGGCCGGCGAGGCGGAGCAACTGGACAGGGCCATCTGGGCGTTATGGATGCATTCGGGAGACGCCGACACCGACTCGCTGATGCGCGAGGCGATGCTGGCCCGCCATGCCGCAGATCCCGTGTCGGCGATGCGGGCGCTGGATGAACTGATAGCCCGGGCGCCGGAATTCGCCGAGGGCTGGAACCAGCGCGCCACGCTGCATTATGAAATGGGCAACGATGCCGAGTCGCTGGCCGATATCGCCCAGACGCTGCGTCGCGAGCCGCGTCATTACGGGGCGCTGGCCGGCCGTGCGATGATTGCGATCCGTCGCGGCGATGTCGATTCGGCGATCGCCAGCATCCGCGAGGCCCAGCGGCTTCACCCGTTTCTCGGTATTGCCCGCCTGTTGCCACGCCTGATGGACCTGCGCCGCCAGCGCGATGGTCGTCCGGTGTAATGTCCGTTCTTCCGGCGCGACCGCTCGATCTGGTAGTTTTCGCGCTGATCCCATTCATCCATCCTGTGGAGCCTCCCTTGTCACTGTCCATTCGCAAATTCCTGGCCACCAGCGCCGTCGCACTTGCCGGCAGCGCCCTGCCCCTGGCCGTGCTGGCCGCCGACACGCTGCGCGTGACGGCGATCCCCGACGAGTCACCGACCGAACTGCAGCGCAAGTTCAAGCCCCTGGGCGACTACCTCGCCGAAAAGAC
>JAWKYE010000010.1:0-238762 GCA_041396665.1 Burkholderiaceae bacterium | reverse complement strand
GCAGGCTGACATGGACGGCGATCACCGGCAGGGCGGCGGTCAGCAACGCGAGCCAGGGCAGGATGCCCGCCGTGCGGATCATCGCAACCGTCGCCCGCATCCGCTGTCCGTCCGGCCGTCGCCCGCCCCTCAGCGGTTCTTGCCCACCAGGCTGCGCCCGATGATCTCGCGCATGATCTCGGCGGTCCCCCCGGCGATTCGCGCGTAGCGAACCTCGGCCCAGGCACGGGCGATCGGGTATTCCCACATGTAGCCGGCGCCGCCGTGCAGTTGCAGGCACTCGTCCATGACTTTCGAGGCCATTTCGGTGGCCTGCAACTTGGCCATCGCGGCATCGACCGCATCGAGCTTGCCCTGCAGGTGAAGCTCGATGCACCGGTCGATGTAGACCCGCATCATCACCGCGTTCGACTTGACGTCGGCCAACCGAAAGCGCGTGTTCTGGAAGTCGGCGATCGCCTTGCCGAACGCCTTGCGGCTCTGGGTGTAGGCAATGGTCTCGTCGACCATGCCCTCGATCACGGCGATCGCCTTGATCGCCTGCAGCAGGCGCTCCTGGGGCAGTTGCTCCATCAGCTGGATGAAGCCGCGCCCCTCGTGGCCGATCAGGTTGCTGCGCGGCACCCGTACCTCGTCGAAAAACAGTTCCGACGTGTCCTGTGCCTTCATGCCGATCTTGTCCAGGTTGCGCCCGCGCCTAAAGCCCGGTCGGTCGGTCTCGACCAGCACCAGGCTGATCCCCTTGGCCCCGGGCGCGTCGTTGGTGCGACAGGCGACGATGACCAGGTCGCACAACTGGCCGTTGGAGATGTAGGTCTTCTGGCCCGAGATGACGAAGTGATCGCCTTCGGTGACCGCCCGGGTGCGCAGCGCCTGCAGGTCGGAGCCGGCATCGGGTTCGGTCATCGCGATCGCGCCGATCGCCTCGCCGGTCACCATCCGGGGCAGCCAGGTCTGCTTGAGCGCGTCGCTGCCATAGGCATCGAGATAGGGCGCGATGATGTCCGAGTGCAGGCTGAAGTTGGGTCCGCCGGCAACCACCCGGGCCAGTTCCTCGGTGACGATGGCACCGTGCAGGAAGTCGCCGCCTGGCCCGCCCCAGGCCTCGCCGATCGACGTGCACAACAGGCCGTTCTCGCCGGCCTTGCGCCAGATCTCGCGTGGCACCACGCCGTCTTTTTCCCACTGGGCATGAAACGGCAGGATCTCGGTGGCCACGAAACGGCGCACCATGTCGGCGTACAGCTGGTGGTCGGATGAATAGAGGGTTCTTTCGATCATGTTGGGCGCACCGGATGGGTAGTGGGCTCGCCGGCGCTACCGGGGCAGCGCGGCAGGTGGAGCGGCCAGTGTAGCAACACGCCTAGAATGCGGGAAAGCTCTGCCCTCGACCACCTTCACCGGCCCCTGGAGATCCCCATGAAGTACGCGACGCTTGCCACCGAGATCACCGACCGCATCCTGACGATCACGCTGAACCGCCCCGAGCAGATGAATTCCTTCACCGTGCAGATGGCCAACGAGTTGATCGACGCGTTCGAGACGGCCAGCGAAGACGACGCGGTCGGCGCGATCATCGTCACCGGCGCCGGCAAGGCGTTCTGTGCGGGCATGGACCTGACCGCCGAGGGCAACGTGTTCGGGCTGGACGAATCGATGCAGCCGACGGTACAAGAGATCAACGAGCGGCTCGACGACGAGGCGATGATCCGCGGCGTGCGCGATACCGGCGGGCGTGTGACGCTGGCGATCTACGACTGCAAGAAGCCGGTGATCGCCGCGATCAATGGCGCGGCGGTGGGCATAGGCGCGACGATGACGCTGGCGATGGACGTGCGCCTGGCCTCGGAAAAAGCGCGGATCGGCTTCGTATTCGGCAAGATCGGCGTCACCCCGAAGCCTGTTCGACCTGGTTCCTGCCGCGGCTGGTGGGCATGCAACAGGCGCTGGACTGGGTCTACAGTGGCGACATCATCGATGCCCAGGCGGCGCGCGATGCCCGGCTGGTCAAGGCCGTGTGCGCGCCCGATGCCCTGCTCGCCGATGCGCGGGCGCTGGCCACCCGGTACATCGAGAACCGCTCGCCGGTGGCGATCGCGCTGGCCCGCCAGATGATGTACCGCAACTCGGCCACCGCGCATCCGCTCGAGGCGCACAAGATCGATTCGCTGGCCATCTATTACGCGAGCCTGGTCGATGGCAAGGAGGGGGTGGCCTCGTTCCTGGAAAAGCGCGTGCCGGCGTTTACCAGCAAGGCCTCGCAGATGCCGGCGTTCTATCCTTGGTGGTGAGGGGACGACTCCTCAAACGGCTTAGAACTTCTCGTTCGGTCCCAGGTAGCGCCACTGCCCCACCGGCAACTGACCCAGCGGCACCCGGCCGATGCGGATGCGCTTGAGGCCCAAAACCTTCAGCCCGACCGCCTCGCACATCCGGCGGATCTGGCGCTTGCGGCCCTCGCGCAGCGCAAAGCGCAGCTGGTCCTCGTTCTGCCACGACACCCTGGCCGGGCGCAGCACCCTGCCATCGAGCGTCAGGCCGTGATTGAGCAGCGCCAGCCC
Source organism: Burkholderiaceae bacterium (assembly GCA_041396665.1). GTDB lineage: Bacteria > Pseudomonadota > Gammaproteobacteria > Burkholderiales > Burkholderiaceae_E > JAUIAI01. The sequence continues at coordinate 236,201 of JAWKYE010000010.1, read as the reverse complement.
GGCCTCGTCCAGGCGGCCTTCGACCCGCACCAGGTACTCCTTTTCGAGCGGGTTCTCGTTGCCGATCAACTGGCGGGCGATACGCCCGTCCTGGGTGAGCACCAGCAGGCCGGTCGAATCGATGTCCAGCCGCCCGGCCGGGGCGAGGCCGCGCAACTGGCCGCGCTGGAACGTGATCCGGGTGCGGTCCTCGGCCCAGCGATTCTCGGGACGGATCAGCACGATCGCCGGCTCGTGACCGTCCTCTGCCTGGCCCGAAACATAGCCGACCGGCTTGTGCAGCAGCACGGTCACCTTCTCGGCCTGTTCGGCGCGCGCGGCCGGATCGACGGTGATGACAGCATCGGGTGGTACCCGGGTGCCCAGCGTGTCGATCACCTCGCCATCGACCCGCACCCACCCGTTGGGTATCCAGAGGTCGGCCTCGCGGCGTGAGCAAAGCCCAAGTTCGCTCATGCGCTTGGACAGGCGCGGCCAGGCGTCCGAGGGCAGCGCGGTGCCCGGCTTGCCGGGCCAGCGGTGGTCAGTCGCCACCGGCGGGCTCCAACGGCTTTCGGGAGGAGCGCCTGCGGCCGAGCCGCTCGGACACGTCGAATTCGAGCATGACCAGCGCCGGGGTGAGCAGCATCAGCAGCGCGGTGCCCAGCAGCACGCCAACCGCGATCGACACCGCCAGCGGAATCAGGAACTGCGCCTGGATGCTGCGCTCGAGGATCAGTGGCAGGATGCCCAGGAATGTCGTGAGCGCGGTCAGGAACACCGGGCGGAAACGGCTCTTGGCGGCATCGATGATGGCTTGGCGCGCCGACTTGCCCAGATCCTTTTGCTCATTGACGAAGTCGATCAGCACGAGCGCGCCGTTGACGATGATGCCCGACAGGCCGACGATGCCGAACAGGCTGGTCAGGCCGAAACTCAGGTCCAGCAGCAGGTGGCCGATGGTGGCGCCGACGAGGCCGAACGGGATCGCAGCGACGACGATGAACGGTTGGACGTAGGAGCGGAACGCCAGCGCCAGCAACGCGTACATGCAGAACACCGCGAGCGCGAAATTGCGCGCCAGCGAGGGCAGGGTCTGGCCCTGTTCGCGCTGTTCGCCACCCATCGAGTAGTTCAGGCCCGGCACCCGTTCCATCAGCCCGGGCATGACATCCCGGGTCAGGCGCTCGGTGACCTGCTGCCCGGTGACGACCGCCAGATCGACCTCGGCGAGCACGCTGCTCATCCGCCGGCCGTCCTCGCGCACGATGGTCGGGGCGCCGTAGCCCTGGGTCACGTCGGCGAGTTGGGCGATCGGCACGAAGCCGCCACCCGGCGTACGGATCCGGTAGTTGCGGATGTCGGTCAGCGCATCGCGCTCGTTGCCGGGCAGGCGCACGTAGACCCGCACCTCGTCGCGTCCGCGCTGCACGCGCACGGCTTCCGAGCCAAAGAACGCCGCGCGGATCTGTTGCGACAGCGAATCGACGGTGATGCCCAGCGTGCGCGCCTCGGGCTTGAGGCGGAACTGCACCTCGCGCTTGCCCGGTTCGCGATCGTCGCGGATATCGTAAACACCGTCGATGCGGGCGAGGTCGGCCTTAATCTCGTTGACCGCCTGCAGCAGGCCGTCCTCGCTACGTGCCGACAGGCGTAGTTGCACCGGCGACCCCAGGTTGATCACGTTCGAGGCAAACGACAGCTTGCGCGCCTGCGGCACCTGGCCGACCTTCTCGCGCCAGCGCTTCTCGAACTCGCGCCCGGTGATGCTGCGGCTCTCGGGATCGGTCAACTCGACGACGATCGATGCGCGGTTGCCTTCGATCAGGCCAAGCGCCGCGGCGGCTCCCGGCCCCGACACCTGTTGCTGGCCAACGCTGACCAGAATGTTGGCGATCAGCAGGCGGCTGTCACCGGCGAGCTCTTCGGCGGCCGCGTGTGCCTGGTCGGCCATCCGGGTGGCCAGCTCGAGCGTGGCCTCGGCCCGGGTCCCCTGGGCGAGTTCGAGCGACGAGGTCACGAAGCTGCCCTCGACCTGCGGAAAGAACGAGAACCGGATGTAGCCGGCACTGATGACGCCGATGGTCAGCACAAAGATGGTGAAGGCCGAGGCGATGACCACCCCGTAACGTGCGGTCGCAAAGCGCAGCGCGCTATCCAGCGGACCCTCGATGAACCGGCGCAGCGCCCGGTCGACCCGGTCGCGCACGGCCTTGGACGCCCTGGTGAGCGGGCCGGGTGCCCCGGCGCCGGCCCGTTCCCTGGCCTGCGAGCGGGCCAGGTGATGCGGCAGGATGAACAAGGCCTCGATTACGGAGATGCACAGCACGATGATGACGATGGCCGGAATCTGGAACAGGAACTTGCCCACGGTGCCCGGCACCACCAGCAGGGGCGTGAAGGCGACGATCGTGGTCGCGACGGCCAGCGTTACGGGCAGCGCCACGCGCTGGGCGCCGGCAACGGCGGCGGCCAGAGGGTCGTCGCGCCGTTCGTTCTCGGCGTGGATGTTCTCGCCCATGACGATCGCATCGTCGACGACGATGCCGATCGCCAGGATGAAGCCAAACAGCGACATCATGTTGATCGACAGGCCGATCAGGTTCATCACGGCGAACGCGCCGATGAACGAGACCGCAATGCCTGCCGATACCCAGAAGGCCAGTCGCAATTCGAGAAACGCCGACAGCGCGAGCATCACCAGCATGATGCCGAAGATGCCGTTGCGCACCAGCAGATCGAGCCGGTTGCGGAACTCGGTGGCATCGTTGCGCCAGATCGCCACCGAGATTCCCTGGGGCAGATTGGGTTGCAGCGTCGTGGCCAGGTAGGATTCGGCCTTGTCGACGACGTCGAGGACCTTTTCCTCGCCCACCCGGAACACCTGCACGAAGGCTGCCGGCTTGCCGTTGTAACGCATGATCAGGTCTTCGTCGCGCAGCCCGTCGCGCACCGTCGCGATGTCGCCCAGGCGCACGCTGGCGCCGCGCGCGGCCGACACGATGATGATGTCCTCGAAATCGCGCTGGCGGTAGTTGCGCCCCTTGGTGCGCAACAGGATGGATTCGTCGGCGGTCTTGATGTCGCCGCCCGGCAGGTCCAGGCTCGAGCGACGCACCGTCTGGGCGATGTCCTGCAGCGTCAGGCCGTAGGCGCGCAGCACCTCGTTGGGCACATCGATCGACACCTCGTAGTCGCGCACCCGCGACACCTCGGCCAGCGAGATGCCGGGCAGTGCCGACAATTCGTCCTTGACCCGATAGGCCTGTTCGCGCAGCACCGCATCGTCGACATCCCCGTAAACCGCCAGTTCGAGCACCCGCTGGCGATTGACGATCTCGCGGGTCACCGGCCGCTCGATCTGCTCGGGAAAGCTGGTGATCCGATCGACCGCCGACTTGATCTCGTCCAGCTTGCGCGCCGAAGACACGCCGCGCGCCAGTTCGACCCGCACCACGCCCAGACCCTCGGCGGCGATGCCGATGATGCGCTCGATGCCGTCTATGCCCTGGATCTGCTCCTCGATCCGCTGGACGATCGATTCCTCGATTTCGTCGGGGGCGGCCCCGACATAGGTGACGCGGGTCTCGATGGTGTCGAAGCTGATTTCGGGAAAGACCTCCTGGCGGATGGTCAGCGCTGGCGATCCCGGCGACGATGATCAGCAGCATCAGCAGGTTGGCGGCCACCGGATGGCGGGTCATCCAGGCGATGAGGCCGTTCATGGCGAAAGTCCGGTCACGGTCTGCCCGCCGCCAGCGTCGGCCGGGCCCCGGACGACTGGCGCAGCTTGTCGGTCGGAGCCAGGTCGGCTTCGGGGAGCGGGCGTACCGCCATGCCCGGGGTCACGATGCGCAGGTCGCTGGTGACGATGCGCCAGTGTTCGCTGCCCGGCTCGGCGGCGATCGCCACCCGGTCGCCGCGCTCGCCCAGTACCCGCACCGGGCGGATGTCGATGGTGTCCTGCGGGGTGACCAGCCAGAGCTGGTCACCGTCACGCAGCGCATTGCGCGCCAGCGTGAAAAAGCGCCCCTGGTCACGCCCGGCGATCTCGACCTGCGCGAACATGCCCACCAGCAGCGGCGGGCCGCGCCGCGTGGGCGCGCTGCCAGGCGCCGGCCCGACCGGTTCGCCGGGCGCACGCGGCTCGATGACCCGCACCACCATGTTGAATGTGCGGGTCGTCGCGTCGACCGCGGCCTCGACCCGGTCGACCCGGGCCGGCCAGGCATAGCGCTGTCCGCCGTGTTCGATCTCGACCCTGGCGTCCGTGGGCCTGGCACCAGCTTCACGCCACGGGTTGTCGACCATCGCGATGTCCCGGTCGCTCAGCGGCACGGTCACCTCGAGCGCGTTGTCATCGAAAATGCGGGCCAGTTCGCGGCCCGGCTGCACGGTGTCGCCGGCATGCACGTTCTGGCTCAGGACCCGCCCGTCGAACGGTGCCACGATGCGGGTGCGGCCCAGGTCGATCGAGCGGGTCTCGAGCAGCGCGCGCGCCCTGGCGCGCGCGGCCAGCGCCTGGTCGCGGTTGGCCAGGCGTTCGTCGAGCGTCTGACGCGATTGGAAGCCCTGCGCGATCGAGCTCGCGGGTGCGCACCACCGATTGCTCGGCCAGGCTGAGCGCCACCCGGGCCGATTCGACATCGGCCAATGCCTGGGCCGCGCGGCGCAGCGGCGCCTGGTCCAGTTCGATCAGCACCTCGCCGTTGGCGAAGCGCCCGCCGGCCACCAGCGAGGGGCTGACCCTGGCCACCCGGCCCGAGACCTCGGCCGCCACGGTGACCTGAACCGGGGCGGTCACCAGGCCCTGGCCGCTCACGGGCAGGGCGCCCGTCTCGATGACGGGCGCAACCACGCGGGCTAGCGGCAACTGGCGAACCAATGGCTTGACCGCCGGCCGTGGCTTGAACTTTTGCAAGGCCACGAACCCGCCGACGCCGACGGCCAGGATCAGCAGCACCACCAATCGCCATAGCCATCGTCGGTCGCGGGGCGGCCGGGCCGCAGGGGAAGATTCGCGCACGTTGCACTTTCGAGACGGGGAAACGATGATTGTAGCGAGTGGGTCGCCGCCGCGGGGGCGACTGCGGCAGCGCGGTCACGCGAACGGGGTGCGATGATTGCGGATATCCAAACCGCATCGATCAACCGCTTGCACGGAAATGCCCATGAAGGCTGCCTACCTCACCCACCCATCGTCGACGCTGCACGCGATGGGCCCCCACCGGAATGCCCGGAGCGCGTGCAGGCCGTGCACCGGCGCCTGCTCGAGCAGGGGCTTTGGCGCGCATGGACGCGCTCGAAGCGCCGGCGGCCACCCGCGCCCAGATCCTGCGCGCGCATGATGCCGACCATCTCGACAGGCTGGCGGCGGCCAGCCCGGCCAGCGGTCTCGTGGCACTGGACCCGGACACGGCGATGAACCCGCACACCTGGACCGCGATGCTGCACGCGGCCGGGGCCGTGGTGCGGTCGGTGGACCTGGTGATGAAGGAGGGATACCAGCGGGCCTTTTGCAATGTCCGCCCGCCTGGTCATCACGCGCAAAGGGCCCGGCCGATGGGCTTTTGCTTTGTCAATAACATCGCGGTTGCCGCCACCCATGCGCTGGACGAGGCGGGGGCGCGGCGGGTCGCGATCGTCGACTTCGATGTGCACCATGGCAATGGCACCGAGGATATCTTTCGCGACGATCCGCGGGTCATCATGGTGTCGAGCTTTCAGCGTGGCCTCTACCCGGGAACCGGCGAGAGGCCGCTCGGCCCCAACATGTTCAATGTCGGGCTGCCGGCCGGATCGGACGGGGTGGCGGTCCGCGAGGCCTGCGAGCAGACATGGCTGCCGCATATCGAGGCATTCGCCCCCGACCTGTTATTGATCTCGGCCGGGTTCGATGCCCATCGTGACGATCCGCTGGCCGGGCTGAACTGGCAGGCGGCCGATTACCACTGGTTGACCGAGCGTCTGGTGACGATGGCGCAGTCGCTCGGGCACGGCCGGGTCATCGCCTCGCTCGAGGGCGGCTACGCGCTCGATGCACTGGCCGAGGCTGCCGCCGCCCACGTGGCGGCGCTGCTCGGCGACCCCTGATCGTCGGCCCCCAGGGAGTCGCGGGCCTCGAGTCGCGGGCCTCGAGTCGCGGGCCTCGTTACCCGGTCGCGATCGACGCGGGATCGCCCAGCATTTCGATCACCAGGTCGTCGAATGCCCGTACGGCCGGCGCCTGCGCCGCCCCCTGACGGGTCAGCAACCCGATCACCTGGCGGGCCAGCGGGTCGGCCAGCGGCAGGCCGACGACCTGCGGGCCGTGCACCACGGCATCGAGCGCGGGCAGCACCGTGACGCCGGTGCCCGCCTGCACCAGCGCCAGCAGCGAGGTCAGGTTGCGCACGAACAGCCGGGAGCGGGCGGCCAGTTGCCGGTGCTCGGGATTGTCGATGCCTTGCGAGCCGGCATTCAGGATAAGGGCTTTGTCGCGGATGTCCGCCCATTTGACCGGCCGCCCGAGCAAGGCCAGCGGATCGTCGGTACGACAGTAGAGATAGTAGCGCTCGGCATAGAGCGGGCGGAAGTTCACTGGTTCGTGGCGCGTCGGCGGCAGGCCGATGCCCAGGTCGACCTGTTCCGATTCGACCAGCGCCTCGACCGCCAGGCTGTCGGCATCGCGCACATCCAGTTCGATCCGCGGATGGGCATCGATGAACCGCTGCAGCAGGCGGGGCAGCGCGCGCGAGGCCACCGACGAGACGCAGCCGACGGTCACGCGGCCGATGGCGTTGCCGGCGTAGGCCAGGATGCCCTGGATCGCGCGATCGAACCCGGCGATCTGGTGGCGGGCGGTGTCGTAGGCGTAGCGGCCCAACGGGGTGAGGGCGTTCTTGCGGTCGCGTTCGAACAGCGGCGAGCCGATGCGGTCCTCGGTGTGCTTGAGTGACATCGAGATCGCCGACGGTGTCTTGTCGAGCCGGATCGCCGCATCGCGGATATTGCCCGACTCGGCCACGATGACGAAGATGCGTAACTGTTCGAGCTTGATCGACATGCCGATCCTCAGGAAGGGGGCATTTCAATTGATTTGAAATGATTGATAGCAATAGTAAACGTAATTTAATGAAATGATATGATGTCGTGCTTAGCGCGACGTGCAGGTTGCCGTGCGCCATGCAACTGGAGATCCAACGATGAAATCATTTTCCCGAAACCTGGGGGCGCTGGCTGTCGCCGGCCTGCTCGGTCTGGCGCCCACACTGGCCCAGGCCGCCGACTGCGGCACCAAGGACAAGATCACGATTGCCGAGATGACCTGGCTGAGCGCCGCCACGCTCGCCCACGTGACCCAGCGGATCCTTGCGGACGGTTATGGCTGCAATGCGGCACTGGTGCCGGGCGACACCGTTCCCACGGCGACCAGCATGCTGGCCAAGAGCGAGCCGATGATCGCGCCGGAACTCTGGCTCTCGACTGCCGAGACCATCTGGGAAAAGATGAAGGCCAAGGGCAATGTCTACAAGGCGGGTGATGTGTTCGCCAGCGGCGGCAAGGAGGGCTGGTGGATTCCCGACTACTTTGCCAAGGCGCATCCCGAAATCAAATCGATCCACGACCTCAAGGATCATGCGGACCTGTTCAAGGAGGCCACCTCCGATGGCAAGGGCCGAATCTACGGCTGCCCGCCGGGCTGGGGTTGCGAGATCGTCTCGATCAACCTGTTCAAGGCACTCAATCTGAAGGACTCGAACTACGAGTTGTTCTCGCCGGGCTCGGGCGCCAACCTGAAGGCCAGCATCGCGCGCAAGGTGGCACGCAAGCAGCCGCTGGTCGCCTACTACTGGGGCCCGACCGAGGTGATCGGCAAGTACAATCTGGTGCGCCTGGACATGCCGCCCTACGATGCCGAGCGCTTCAAGTGCCTGACCGACAAGGATTGCGCCAAGCCGCAGGTGACCGACTGGAAGTCGGGCGAGGTGGCCATGGCGGTCGTGACCGAGCTCAAGACCAAGGCGCCGGTCGTCACGGATTTCCTGGCCAAGGTGCAGGTGCCCAACGAGGTCATCAACAAGGTGCTCGCCTGGGGTGACACCGAGTCGGCCTCGCCCAAGGAAGTGGCCAACTATTTCTTCACGAACCACGAGGCCATCTGGACCACCTGGGTGCCGGCCGAAGTCGCCGCCAAGGTGAAAGCCTCGCTCTGAGGCAACCCGCGCACCGGACGCCGTTTGAGGACGGGGCCGGTGCCAGGCCTGGCCGCCTGGGCGGGACTCGCGACGCTGCGCCTGCAGTGTCGGGGGTCCGTTCAGGCGGTTTCTCATTCGCTCTCAGGAAGCCTGCACGATGGATGAAAACTTTCCCGAACTGATCAACACCCGGGCGTTGCGCAAGACGGTCGACGGCTGGTTCGAGTGGCTGGTGATCGAGTTCGGCGAGGCGCTGGAGATCGCGTTCCTGCCGGTACTGCACCTGCTCAACTGGATCGAGAACTCGCTGCTCGCGCTGCCCTGGTACGTCGTGATTCTTGGATTTGCGGCACTGGGCTGGGTGGCTTCGCGCAGCGTGGGCGTGGCCGTCAGCGTGGCGCTGATGATGTTCTTCATGGGTTTTTTCGGGCTGTGGACGCCGGCGATGGCGACGATCGCGCTGATGGTGACCTCGACGTTGCTGGCGGTGTTGATCGGCCTGCCGATCGGATCGCGATGTCGCGCTCCGAGCGCCTGCAGGCGATCGCGTTGCCGGTGCTGGACATCATGCAGACGCTGCCGATCTTCGTCTACCTGATCCCGTTCGTGATGCTCTTCGGGCCCGGCAAGATCCCGGCGCTGCTCGCGACCATCGTGTTCGCCGTGCCGCCGATGATCCGCCTGACCAACCTGGGCATCCGCCAGGTCGATGCGGCGGTGCTCGAGGCGGTCACCGCGTTCGGCGCGACCCCGCGCCAGCGCCTGCTCACGGTGCAGCTGCCACTGGCCATGCCCACGATCATGGCCGGCATCAACCAGACCACGATGATGGCCTTGTCGATGGTCGTGATCGCATCGATGATCGGCGCCGGCGGCCTGGGCTACCAGGTGTTGCAGGGCATCCAGCGGCTGGAGGTGAGCCGCGGCCTGCTCGCCGGCCTGGGCATCGTCTTCCTGGCGATCATCTTCGATCGCATCGCGCAGTCTTACGGTCGGCGGGTGCAGGCGCATCTGCAGATCCAGAAATAGGAAGCCCCGATGGAAAAAATCTCGGTACAGAACATCTCGAAGGTCTTCGGGCCCGATCCCAGGTCCATCCTGCCGTTGATCGAACAAGGCATGGGCAAGCAGGAGATCCTCGAGCAACACGGGCATGTCGTGGGCATCCGCGATGTCAGCCTGAGTATCGAGGCCGGCGAGACCTTCGTGATCATGGGCCTGTCCGGTTCGGGCAAGTCGACGCTGATCCGCCACTTCAACCGGCTGATCGAACCCACGGCCGGGCGCATCCTGATCGATGGCGACGACGTGATCGGCCTGAGCGATCGCGACCTGCTGAACCTGCGGCGCAACAAGGTATCGATGGTGTTCCAGCGCTTCGGCCTGCTGCCGCATCGCACGGTGCGCCAGAACGTGGCTTTCGGCCTGCTGACGTCGGGCACTCCCAAGGCCCAGGCAATGGAGAAGGCCGATGCGCAGATCGAGCTGGTGGGCCTTGGCGGGTTTGGCGATCACTACCCGCGCCAGTTGTCGGGCGGCATGCAGCAGCGGGTCGGCCTGGCCCGGGCATTGGCCACCGATGCCGAGATCCTGCTGATGGACGAGGCGTTCAGCGCGCTCGATCCGCTGATTCGCAACGACATGCAGAACCAGCTCAACGAGTTGCAGAAAACGCTGAACAAGACGATCGTGTTCATCACCCACGATCTGGACGAGGCGCTCAAGCTGGGGCACCACATCGCGATCCTCAAGGATGGCGAATTGCGCCAGCTCGATACCGGCCCGAACATCCTGCTCAAGCCGGCGGACGACTACGTCGAGCGATTCGTGCGTGACGTCAACCGTGCGCGGGTCGTCAACATGGGTTCGATCGCGCGCCCGGCGCCGACGCTGCCGCTGGCCGATACCGGGGTCGAGCGCTGTCGCGAGGCGATGGACGAGGGCGGGGTGCTGCTGATCACCGAGGCCGACATGGTCAAGGCGGTCGTCTCGCGCGCCTTCGTCGATGCCAACCAGGACCGAAGTGATGAGTGGTGGCAGCGGCCTGGCAACCTGCCAGCGCCCAGCCGGGTCAGGGCCGACGCGGTGATCGACGAATGCATGGCCGAACTGGCCAGCAGCGAGATGCCGGTGCTGGTGCTGGGCGCCGACGAGAGGCTGCGCGGGGTGGTGAGCAGGATGACGGCGATGGAGGCGATGGCGGGGAGGAGTGGTTAGAGAGCCCCCACGGTCGGCGCTTCGCGCCTCCCTCGGCAAGCCGCCCAGTGCCCGCCTTGCAAGGCGGGCCCGCTCCGGCAGCGCCGGGCAGTGCCCGGCGAAACCCTGCCTCCGCCCCCCGGGGGCTGCCGGACCCGAAGGCGGCTTGGGATCGGCCCGGCGCTCGTCGCCGGGTCGGGCGGACCAGGTCCTGAGGTCGCGATGGTTTTGCGCGACGACCTGGTTGGTTGTCCTGCCGGTTGGTTGTCCTGCCTATTGCGACTGATGGTAGCTGACGGCGCGTTGGACTTCTTCGGTGGAGCCGAGGATCACGGCGACGCGTTGGTGAAGTTTTTCGGGCTGTACGTTTAGGATTCGTTCGGTGCCGGTGCTGGCGGTGCCGCCGGCCTGTTCGACCAGCATGGCCATCGGGTTGGCTTCGTACATCAGGCGCAGCTTGCCGGGCTTGTCGGGTTCGCGGGCATCGCGCGGGTACATGAAGATGCCGCCGCGGGTCATGATGCGGTGCACGTCGGCGACCATCGAGGCGACCCAGCGCATGTTGTAGTCCTTGCCGAGCGGACCGTCCTTGCCGGCCAACAGGTCGTCGACATAGCGCTTGACCGGTGGCAGCCAGTGCCGGCTGTTCGACGCGTTGATCGCGAACTCCTTGGTCTTTGCCGGAATCTGCATGCGTTCCTGGGTCAGCCACCAGCTGCCGGTTTCACGGTCGAGCGTGAAGCAGGCAACGCCGTCACCGACGGTCAGCACCAGCAAGGTCGAGGGGCCGTAGACCGCGTAGCCGGCACACAGCTGCTTGCTGCCGGCCTGCAGGAAATCATCCTCGGTAGGAGCCTTGCCGTCGGCGGGCATGCGCAGCACCGAGAAAATCGTGCCGATCGACACGTTCACATCGATGTTGGACGAGCCGTCGAGCGGATCGAACAGCAGCAGGAATTCGCCCTTCGGGTAGCGGTTCGGAATGGGGTAGGGATGATCCATTTCCTCGGAGGCCATCGCCGCCAGGTGCCCGCCCCATTCATTGGCCTCGAGCAGCACCTCGTTGGCAATGACATCGAGCTTTTTCTGGCTCTCGCCCTGCACGTTCTCAGACCCTGCCTCGCCCAGGATATCGGCCAGCGCCCCCTTGCCGACCGCGTAGCTGATCCGCTTGCAGGCTCGCGCGACGACTTCGATCAGCAGCCGCAGTTCGGACGGGATGAGGTTTTTCTCGCGTTGCTTCTCGACGAGGTACTGCGTCAGGCTGATCTTGGCCATCGGGTAAGACTCCGGAAACAAATAACGGTGAACAGGACCTAGTGGGCCAGCGCCTTGGCGATGATCTCGCCGACATCGCGCGACAGGCCCTCGGTCTGCGCAACCTCGCGCAGTGCGGCCTGCATCCGCTGCTGGCGATCGGGATCGAACTTGCGCCAACGGTCCATCGCCCTTGCCAGCCGGGCGGCCCGTTGCGGATTGATCGGATCGATCGCGCGGATCTGCTCGAGCCAGAACGCGTAGCCGCTGCCATCGGCGGCATGAAACTCGGCCAGGTTGCCGTTGCAGAACGCGAAGATCACCGAGCGCGCCCGGTTGGGATTGCGCAGCGAAAACTCCGGCCGTGCGCACAGCGTGCGCACCCGGTCCAGGACCGGCGGTTCGCCAGCCTGGCGATGCATGCTGGCCTGCAGCGAGAACCACTTGTCCAGGACCAACGGCTCGCGCGCGAACTCCTCGGCGAAAAAGGCCAGCGCGGCCTCGCGCTGGGGCGCGGCACTGTTGACCAACGCGGCCAGCGCTGCCGAACGGTCGGTCATGTTGTCGGCATCGCGAACCTGCACATCGGCAAGCGCCCAGGCGTCGGGCTGGCCCGCCTCGACCAGTGCGGCCAGGGCCAGGTTGCGTAGCGCGCGTCGGCCGGCGGACACGGTGTCGGGCCGGTAGGGGCCGCTGTCGCGCAGGCGCCCGAGCAGGTCGCGCAGCGGCTGCTCCAGCGCGTCAGCCACCTGCAGGCGCACCGCGTGGCGGGCGGCGCGCAGCGCGACCGGATCGATCTGCGCGACCTGCTCGGCGATGTAGCCCTCGGCCGGCAGCGTGAACAGCAAGGCCCGGTAGGCCGCATCGAGCGTGTCGTCGCTGATGGCCTCGCGCAGCGCCTCGGCCAGCGGGCGCGAGCGGTGCGCGGCGTCGGCGCCAGCCATCACGGCCAGCACGGCGCCCACGGCCAGCCGCTGCATCGCTTCCCAACGGCTGAACGGGTCGGTATCGTGGCGCGCGAGAAAGGCCAGTTCATGGTCTTCGTACGGGTAGTCGAGCACGACCGGCGCTGAGAAACCGCGCAACAGCGAGGGCACCGGTGGCTCGTCGATGTCCTCGAACACGAAGCGCTGCTGCTCTGCGGTCAGTTCGAGCACCCGGGTGTCGCCGGCCGGCGCGCGGTTCTCGCCGACCAGGCGCAGCGGCAGCGCGACACCGCGGCCATCGAGCAGGCCGACCGCCACCGGGATGTGGAAGGGGGCGCTCGCCGGTTGCGAGGGCGCGGGGGGACAGTGCTGGCTCAGCACCAACTCATAGCGGCGGTTGGCGGCATCATGGTGGCCCTGCACGCCCAGTACCGGGGTGCCGGCTTGCGAGTACCAGCGGGCGAACTGGCCGAAATCACGGCCGTTGGCATCGGCGATCGCCGCCAGAAAGTCGTCGCAGGTGACCGCCTGGCCGTCATGGCGGGCGAAGTAGAGATCTATTCCCTTGCGAAAGCCCGCCTCGCCGACCAGCGTGTGCAGCATGCGGATGACCTCGGCCCCTTTTTCGTAGATGGTGACCGTGTAGAAGTTGTTGATCTCGCTGTAGCTGTCCGGGCGGATCGCGTGGGCCATCGGGCCGGCGTCCTCGGGAAACTGCGCGACCCGCAGCAGGCGCACATCCTCGATGCGCTTGACGCTGCGGGCGCTGGCGGCCTCGGCGTCGTCGGACGCCTGGGCGGCGCGCATGTCGGCCGAGAACTGCTGGTCGCGAAAGACCGTCAGGCCTTCCTTGAGTGTCAGCTGGAACCAGTCGCGGCAGGTGACGCGGTTGCCGGTCCAGTTGTGGAAGTACTCGTGACCGACGACCGATTCGACCCCGCCGAAGTCGATGTCGGTGGCGATCCGCGGAGTGGCGAAAACATACTTCGTATTGAAGATGTTCAGGCCCTTGTTCTCCATTGCGCCCATGTTGAAGTCGGACACCGCAACGATCATGAAGCGGTCGAGGTCCAGCGGCAGCCCGTAACGGGCCTCGTCCCACTCGATCGCCTTGACCAGGCTTTGCATCGCATGGTCGGTCTTGTCCTCGTTGCCCGGTTCCACCCAGACCTGCAGCAGTTTGTCGGTGGCCTGTCCTTGCGCCTGGCCGCTGCGGATCGTGCGCTCGGCGCACACCAGCCTGCCGGCCACCAGTGCGAACAGATAGCAGGGCTTGGGGAACGGGTCTTCCCAGTCGGCGTAGTGCCAGCCGGGCTTGTCGGGGCAATCGCCCTGGTCGACCAGGTTGCCGTTGGACAGCAGGACCGGGCAGGCCGCGCGGTCGGCGCGGATGCGCACCCGGAAGCGCGCCATCACGTCGGGTCGGTCGGGGTAGGGGCAGATCCGTCGAAAGCCCTCGGCCTCGCACTGGGTGAAGTAGTTGCCGTTGGACTGGTACAGGCCGTTCAGGGTACTGTTGGACGCGGGGTCGATCTGCACCTGCGCGGTGAGGACGAAGCGTTCGCGGCCGGGGGCCAGGACCAACAGGTCATCCGCGAACCGGTAATCGTCGGCGCCCAGCGGCTCGTCGTCCAGACGCAGGTCAACCAGCCGCATCGCCTGCGCGTTCAGCGTCAGGTCATCTGCACCAGCTGCGCCCGAACCTACGTGGGTCGGAAAATCCGGGTTGGCCCGCATGTGCAGCCTGGCCTGCACCTGGGTGTCCTGCGGGTCGAGATCGAACTGCAGTTCGACCTGGTCGACGAGCCAGCGGGGGACCTGATAGTCTTCGCGGCGGATGACGGTTTGGCTTGTTTGGCTCATGTCGGGAGATTCGGTTGGACCCTCATTGTAAGGTCGATCAGGTGAAGACGGTCGAAGCGGGCAGCAGCGCGCACCGCTGGTCGCGCGCGGCGGGCATCTTGCTGCTGGCGACGGGCCTGCTGGGCGCCTGTACCCAGGAAACGCAGAACAAGTTCTCGCGCAGCATCCAGAACTGGACCGGCACCAACGGCGTGCTCGAGATCTATGCCGGCGCCACGCTGGTCAAGCGATTCCTCGAGATCGACAAGCTCTCGACCGCGATGGGCACCGGTGATGGCCAGCCGCGCTCCTATCGCTACGGCTACGGTGTGCTCGATGCGAACCTGGACGGTAAGGCCGGCGCAGACGAAAAACGGGTGTACTTTGAAATCAGCGATTACTCGACGTTCTACATCTTCTATGAAAACCCGGGCTGACCCGGCAGCGCGCGGGTGCAGGCTGGCGTTGGCGGGCCTGGTCATCATCGCGCTGGCGGCCTGCGCGCTGCCGATCCGCAATGATGTCACCGTGTTCCACGACTGGCCGGCCGGCCTGGACCAGCGCAGCTTCCGGCTCGTTCCGCGGCCCGAGCTGGCGCAGGACCTCGAGTACCAGACCTACCGGCGGATCGTTCGCGAGCAGTTGCTCGCCGCCGGTTTCGTCGAGACGGCGGTGCCGGTGCTGGACGTGAGCTTCACCTACGACACGCGCGAAAAGCGCACCCGCGTGATCGAGCGCAGCCCCGCGTTCTCATCATCGCTCTATTTCGGTCACGGCTACTCGGGCGGGGCGCTGGCGATCGGCGTGCCGCTCACCTGGGGGCCTTACTACGACAGCCACTACGACGCGTACACCTACGAGCGCGAGCTGCGGCTCGAGATGGCCGATAGACGCACCAATCCGCCGGTGCGCATCTACCAGGCGACGGCCAGCAACCGCGGCAGCGAACCGGCCAGGGTCGAGGCGCTGCCCTACCTGGTGCAGGCGGTGCTGCGCGACTTTCCCGGGCGCTCGGGCATTGCCCGGATGGTCGAGATCGAACGCCAGGTGACGCCGGCGGTGCCCGCTGCCAAATAGTTCACATTTCGGCGAACTTGCGCGCCCGGGCCGCAGGGGCCCGGGCCAGGGCTTGCGCTATAGTGTTTGCTCAGGGGATCAACGGTGAACGGCCGGTAACGGCGGCTCACGACATCATGAAATATCCAGCCAGTCCGCACGCTTTTCGCGCGTCCGTGTCATTGCTCGCGCTCGAACCGAGAATGCTCTTCGACGGTGCCTGCTTCGCCAGTTTCGACCTTCCCGGTGATTCGCCGCCGTTGGCGCCGCTCGAGCAGCCTCCCGGGCGTGCCGATGCCACCGACGGCGTGCCACCGGTCTTCGTGGGTGGCGACGATCCGGCGACCGTCTACGCGGGCCAGTCATTGCAGTTCCTGCTGCCGCCCGGCGAGCCGGGCAGCCCGGGCCTGACCTCGGTCATCGGCATCGTCGATCCGGATAACAGCGCCGTGCCGCCGGGTGACTATAAGCTCGTCATCGCCTCCTACCACGGGCGGGTGACCATTCCCGATGGCGTGGGCGAGGCGTTCGAGAACGGCACCACCCATGTCACGGTCTGGGGCTCGCTGGACGAGCTGAACACCGTGCTGGGCGGCCTGACCTTTGCCGCCGACGAAAACTACCGGGGCGACACCGTGATCCGGCTTCAGGTCACCGAGCGCGATGGCGCCGGCGACGCCCAGGAAGTCGCGATCCACGTGGTGTCCGACAACCAGGCGCCCGAGGCCAACGATGATCTGCGGGTGCTGGGCGAGGCCCGTGGCAGCATCGCGGGCAATGTGCTGACCGGCGCAGGGCCGGGGGATCAGGCCGACACCGACCCGGATGGCGACGCGCTGACCGTCGGCGGCCTGGCCGTGGGCGATCCGCTGGAACTTGCCGAAGGCGGGGTCGGTCAGCCGCTAGAGGGCCGCTTTGGCACGCTGACCATGGCCGCCGATGGCAGCTACCAGTACGTGACCAACGCTGCGGCCTCGGCTCTGGCCCCGGGTGAGCAGGCGCAGGATGTCTTCAGCTACCTGGTTTGCGATGGCGAGGCGACCGACCGGGCGCAGCTGCGCTTCGATCTGGCCGGGGCGCCCGATGACGGATCGAACGGCGGACCAGTCGATCCGCCGGTGGTCACACCACCTGGCCAACCCGAACTGCCGGTGCCACCGCCGCCGGGCCCGACAGCCGTGTTGCCCCCTGGTGGTCCCGACCTGCCGGGCGAGCGCGGGCCGGTCGCCAACGATCCGACCACGCGTTTTGAGCCGATGGCCGTGCTCGCGCCGTACTCGCTGGTCAAGTCCCACGACGACCTGTCGCCGCTGGTGGGGGCTGACCCGTTTTCCGGCTTCACGCCGGCCGCGGTGCTGGGCCGGATCGAGACCGACAAGGAGAAGATCCGCAAGCCGTCACCTGAGAAGGTCCCGGTCACCGACGACGGCGCGCCACCCGTCAAGCCCGGGGTCGTCAAGCGCTCGGCGCTGACCGACGGACAAGGGGCAAAAGAACCCGCCAAGGCCTTTTCCGCGCAACTGGACCAGGCGAAGCAACGGTTGAAGGCGCCTGTCCGAGCGGCCCCGGTGCGGGCCAACGGCCGCTGAGGACCGGCCGATCCGAGGTCCGCGCTGCGATCCGGCTCGTGTTGTGAATAACAGACGACTGTGGGGTTTTTAACGTTCGTTATCGGCGTGGTTTACAGATGAGGCAGTTAGTCTAGGCCGCTCTTGTTGTCAAGAATGGCTGATGCTTCGTGGGTCGAGACGATAGAAGTTTGATGATATGGCCGGCCGCGGCCGTATCGCCCCAACCTGGTCCGGCAGGCGCCGGATCTCCCGATTCAGTGTTCGCCCCGCCGCTGGCGCTCGAGGCGAGGATGCTGTTCGACGGCTCGGTCGGCGCCGAGGGCATGGCCGATACCCCTGAAGACACCGAATCGCGCGCCTCGCGCGTGCCCGCGGCGATCGACAGCCTGCCCCGGGACACCGACCGTCTGCTGGTTGAGGCGCCGGCCACGGCCGCATCCGTCGCCGCGGCACGCCCGCTGGTCGTCATCGACCCGTCGGTCGACCAATGGGAGGACCTGGTGGCCGGCTTGCCCGCCGAGGCGCGGGTCATCCTGCTGGATCCCGCGTCCAATGGTGTGCAGCAAATTGCCCGGGCGATGTTGGACGCCGCCGCGCCGGTCAGCTCGCTGCACCTGGTCTCGCACGGTTCGGCCGGCCGGCTGACGCTGGGGGACTCGGTGCTCAACGAGGCCTCGCTGGGGGCCTACGCGGCCCAGTGGTCGGCGATTGGCGACCAGCTCGCGCCGGGCGGCGACATCCTGATCTACGGTTGCGATGTCGCCCAGGGGCGCGAAGGGGCCGATTTCCTGGCCGCGGTGGCCCGGGCGACACGTGCCGACGTGGCCGCTTCCAGCGACGACACCGGCGCCGCGGCGCTGGCGGCGATTGGGATCTCGAGGTGCAGGTCGGCGATATCGAGGCCGAGGTGATCATCGCGCAGGCGAGCCGCGAGTCGTGGGGCGGCCTGCTGGCCCGGTGCCCACGGTCTCGGCGGGCAGCGTCGTGGCCGCGGGCGGCACCGGCGACACCCCGGCGGCGGCACCAGCGACCCGCTGCTGGGCGAGGACTTCACTTTCAGCCTCAGCTTCGACAACACCGATGCCGTCGATACCGGCTACGCGCCCTACATCGACCTGTTCGTGCCGGTGACGGGCGCCGACGGCGGGGCCAACCCGGACGGGTTGACGATCTCGGGGGCGACCTTTCTGGGCTCGCCGGTCGAGACGACCGTGATCACGCTGACCGCGACCGACATTCTCAACGGCACGGTCAGCCATCCGTTCTACCGCGACGCCACCGGCGCCTCGCTGGTGACCATCCAGGCCGGCTACCAGGCCGGTGACCAGTTGATCGTCATCGACCTGCCGTTGGGCAGCTACGGCCCGGCCCAACAGCCGTTGCAGGTGGTGCTGCAGGGCCAGGTCGATGCCGATGCGGACGCGGGAACCGCGCTGAACCTGGCGTTCCGGGGCGGGTTTCGCTACGGTGCCGATGCGCTGGACAACCCGCAGACCGACCCGACGGTGCAGGGTGCCTTGTCGACGCTGGCGATCACGCCGCAGGTCTACCGGGTCAATACGACCTACCTGTCCGAGGAGCTCGAGCGCGCGACCGGTCCCAACTTTCTCACCGGTATGCGGATCGACCTGGACCTGGCGGCCGGCCAGACGCTGACTAACCTGGACTTCGGCGCGCTGCTGGCCGACATGCTGCAGTACGCGCCGATCACCGGTACGCCCGGCGTCATCGGCGACTCCGCGATCGGCGCGGGCTGGACCAACGTGAACGGCGTGCTGGTGAGCGCCGCCGCAACCGATGGGGCGACCCCGTCGGCGATCACGCCGGGCGGCGCGGTCAGCCGTGTCATCGGCAGCCAGACCGGCACCTCGGCCACCGTCGATGCCTCGATGGTCGTGCAGTTCTACGTGCCCGAGTTCGATGCCTCGAGCAACGTGATCCTCGATCCGGCCACCGGCGATACGGTGCCGGCCACGGCCGGCGCCACGGTCACCGCCGGCTGGGACCCGGGCGATGTGCGCGATCCGACCATCACCCCGTCGCTGGCGCAACCCAATGCGATCCAGTTCGAGGCCCAGTCGATCACCGTCGACAAGGATCAGGCGGTGGTCGTCAACGTGGGTGTCCCCGAGGCCTCGCCCGGCGATGTCATCGAGTACACGCTGGACATCAACGTCTCCGATTACTTTGCGTTCGGCGGCGATGCCACGCCGGCCGGTGGCGCCGGCTCGCGCGACTTCCTGTTGACCGACACCCTGTCAGACGGCTTGGAACTGCTCGATGCGACCACGGCGCCCAGCGCCGCGAACCCGCAGCTGCAGGTGACCTCGGCCGATGGCACCGTCACGCCGGTGACCCTGGTGCGCGGCACCCACTACACGGTGACCACGCTGGCCAACGGCCAGCAGCAGGTGGTGTTCAACCTGCGCTCGACGGTCGGCACGCCGGCCGGCGCGATCTGGATAGGCGATCTGTTCGGCGCCGACAATACCCAGGTGAACGGCATGACCGCGCAACTGGTGTTCCGTGCCCAGGTGCTGGAGAACTACCGGGTCAATCCGTCCGATTCGGGCGGTAACCCGGTGCCTGGTTCGGGCGAACTGAGCCTGAACGAGGGCGACTGGATCGCCAACCGGGCGGTGATCGAGGCGACGGTGCTCGATGCCACGCTGGACCCGGACGCGGTGGGCCTGTTCGGCGACGGCGACGACACGCTGGTCAACGCGCAGATCGCCACCAATGCGGTGACGATCGAGCTTTATCGCCAGAACGGTGCGCCGCTGGCGGCGACCCCGGCGCTGGTCGGCGCCGGCGACACCGTGACCTACCGGCTCACCTACACGATTCCCTCGGGCGACTTCGAGAACTTCGCGCTCGACACCTTCGTGCCGCGCCCGGTGATCGATGTCACCGACCCAGACGCCAACGGCACGCCCAGTGGCTGGTCGGCGGCCGGTGCGTTCACCGACACCCCGCTGGCAGGCCAGTTCACCGTGCGCTCCACCGGCGGTGATGGCACGCCGGTGGCCACGCCGACGCTGTCGATAGACCCGGTCTCGAACGGTCTGAACTTCGACTTCGGTGATCGCAGCGACCTGTCCAACACCCCGCTGCTGATCGAGGTGTTCTTTACCGCCCGTTTGACCGACGAGCCGTTCGCGCCCGGCCTGCGGCTTGCCGCCCAGGCCGTGCAGGCGGGCCGGAACACCGCGTCGGAGCAGCTGGAATCGGCGGCGATCGACCAGTTCATCCTGGCCGGTCCGGACGTCTCGATCATCAAGGGCGCGGTGCAGGACGATGTCAACCGGCCGACCTCGGTCTACGACCCGGCCTACACCAACAGCGGGCCGGCCGCCGGCATCCGTACGGCCGGCGATCCCGGCGCCAACCCGCTGATCGGCACCTTGTCGGATGCCCAGGCCGCCAACCTGGACATGAACATCAGCAACATCGATGCCGGCGACCAGATACGCTTCGCGCTGGTGATCACCAATGAGGGCAATGGACCACGCGGCGCGTTCGACGTGCGGTTTCGCGACCAGTTGCCCGCCAACATCGATCCGGCCTCGGTCGCCCACCTGCGCGTGGTGCGTGGCGACGGCACGACGCTGTCGGTGACCGGCGACCTGCGTGCGGCCGGCGGTGGCGCACTGGCGAACGAGGCGGCGGCGATCGCCGCGCTGTTCGGACCCGGTCTGGAACTGATCGATCCCGAAGAAGCGACTCCGGGCGCCGGCGGGGCGCTGCCCGCCGGGGTGGACGGCAGCGGTGCGCCGCGCCCGCCCGGCACCAACGTGCTGCTGGTGACCTACGATGCCACGGTGCGGGCCGACGCGCCGGCCAACACGATGGCGCAGAATCCGGCGACCCTGACAAACTTCGCCGCCGTCGAGAACGGCACCGATTACACGACCGAGGATCGGATCGACCAGGCCCGGGTGACGACCGCGCTGCCGGCGCTGAGCAAGACCTTCGTCAGCTCCGACCAGGCCCACACGTCTGACAACAATGGTGGTGCACCGGGCCTGGGCGACGTGGCCGTGGGTGAGATCGTGCGCTACCAGGTCCAGTTGCGCGTGCCCGAGGGCACGACGCCGTCGGCCCAGTTCGTCGACACGCTCGATCCGGGCCTGAGCTTTGTCAGCCTGGACCCGGTGGGCACCGGGGTGGTGGCCAGCGCAGGCGTCAGCTTCGATTCGGGCAACGTGTTCGCCACCACCGTGCCGAGCAACTCGGGTACCGGCGGGGTGGCCAACCGCGTGACCTTCAGCCTGGGCACGATCACCAACACCAATACCGACAACGCCCAGCCGGACACGCTGACCTTCACCTATACGGCGTTGGTGACCGACACCGCGCAGGTCAACAACGGCACGCTGCTCAACAACCGCGCCAACGTGACCTACACCGGTGGCAATACCGGCAACCAGCTGGCCCCGGACATGCGCGTGGTCGAACCCGCGCTGACGATCAGCAGTTCACCGAGCGTGAGTTCGGCCGATGCCGGCGACCTCATCACCTACACGATCACGCTGGCCGGCGGCGGGTTGGTCGCCGGCTACGATGTCGCGCTCGCGGACAATGTGCCCGCCGGCATGACCTACGTGCCAGGCAGCCTGACCCAGACCGGCGGCCCGGCCAACCTGACGCTCACCGAGGCCGGCGGCGCGATCTCGGGCACCTGGGCCGTTGTCGCCCCGTCCGACACGATCACCGTTACCTTCCAGGCCACGGTGGACAACACGGTGATCGTCGGCCAGACCCTGGATCACACGGCCACCGCGACCTGGACCTCGCTGCCCGGCCCGGCGACGAACCTGTCCCCGTACGTGGCCAGCGGCGACACCGAGCGCAGCGGCGCCGGCGGGGTCGATGATTACGTGGCCTCGGACACGGCACCGGTCGCCATCGATGCGGTCACCCCCGAACTGTTCGTCGTGAACACCTCGGAAGCCTCCAGCGTCACGCGGCTCGTGCCCGGCGAAGTGGTTCGCTACCGGGCGGTACTGCAGATTCCCGAGGGCAGCAGCCCGGGCACCGAGGTGCGCCCGTCGTTGCCGGCGGGACTGCGCTATGTGAACGACGGTTCGACGACGATCGCGTTCGTGGCCAACGATGGCGGCACCGGGATCGATTCGAGCACGCTGATCGGGGTGTCACTCGACCAGATCGGCGGGAGCACGACCGCGCCCGACATTGCCGGCATCACGCCAGTCCTGGCGCTCGATCCGTCGGCGATCACCGACGCCGGCGGCTCGCCGCTGGCGGCCGGTCCGCTGGCCAGCGGTGCCGATCCGGTGTTCCGGCTGGGCAATCTCGTCAACAGCGACACCGATGCGGACCGCGAGTTCGTGATCATCGAGTTCAACGCGATCGTCGAGAACGAGGCCGGCAGCACGGTCAGCACGCCGCTGCCGGTCAACTTCGACTATTTTGCCCAGGGCGCGGTGCGCGGCACGTCCAACACCGACACGCAGACGGTCGACCAGCCGGCCATCTTCGATCTGGACAAGCGGGTCGTGAATGTCAGCGGCAATGTCGTCACCTTCGAGGCGACGTTCACCAATACCGGTGGGCAGACCGCCCACGATGTGCGCCTGTTCGACGACTTTGCCGGCGCCACGAACATCGACTTCACCGCGGCTACCGCGCTGCCCGGCGCCGCCACCGACAACAGCACCGCGACGGCGCTGGACGTGCGTGTGCCCAGCCTGGCCAGCGGCGCCTCGGTCACCGTGCAATACACGGCCACGGTGCCGAGCCCGCTCGACGAGGTACCGAGCCGCGACGCGATCGTCACCTACACCAGCCTGGGCGCGGCCGGCGTCAGCCTCGACACGGCGCTCGAAGATGCCGCCGGTACCGGCTCGACGGTCACCACGACCACCACCGGCGAGCGCACCGGCAGCAATGCCGATTACGGCGGTGCGGTCAACACCTTCCGTGACAACGAGGGCGCGGGCCTGGCGACGATGCGTGGCCGGCTGTGGGATGACTCGCTGAGCCAGAACACCGTGATCGAGGGCACCGAGAACGTGCTCGACGGCGTCACCGTGCAACTGCGCTCGGGAGGTGTGGACGGCATCCTGGGCAACCTCGACGATGTGACCACCAGCACGACGACCAACGCGCTGGGCGAGTACACGTTCAGCCTGCTGCCGGCGGGCCCTTACCGGATCACCGTGCCGACCACGGTCACCGATGCCGACAGCGGCGCGCTGGCGATCCAGTTCGATCGCGGCACCGGACCGGGCAACACGGTGCTCGATGACGGCCTCACCGACGTGGTGTTGTCCGAGGGCGAACTGTGTACCGACCATGACTTTGGCTACGTGAAGGTCAATGCCGCGCCGACGGTGACCTCGGCGCTCGCCAGCGCCTCGGTCGACGAGGACGCGGTGCTCACGCTGGCCGGGGCGAACGCGATCACGATCGCCGATCCCGACCTGGCGGAGAACTTCAATCCCGCGACCCCGCCCTCGAACTTCCAGGTCGTGCTGGGCGTCTCCGATGGCGCGCTCACGGTCACCGGAGCCGGCGCCACGGTGATCACCGGCAACGGCACGGGCGGCCTGACGCTGGTGGGCAGCGTTGCCGACATCAATGCCACGCTCGATGGCCTGCGGTATCAGGGCAACCTCAACTTCAACGGCACCGACCAGATTGCCGTGACGGTCAATGACCGTGGCAACTACGGCGACGCCGACGGCGACGGCATCGTCAACGAGACGCTGGGCGACGCGCTGACCGCCAGCACGACGATCAACCTGACGATCAACCCGATGCCCGACCCGCCGGTGCCGGTGGCCGACGCCCGCACGATCGACGAGGATGTCACCGTGGGCGGCAACCTGGTGGCGCCCGGCGCCGCGCAGATCGCGGCGGGGGACAACACCGACACCGATCCGGACTTCCCGAACGGCGATGTCATCACCGTCACCGGCGTCGCCGCGGGCAACACCGGCACGACGATCACCGATGGCACCGGTGTGGGCGCCGGCGGCCCGGTGGCCGGGACCTACGGCAGCCTGCAGGTCGACGCGAACGGCGTGTATACCTACGTGCCCGGTCCGGCGGCCAACACCCTGGGGCCCGGCGATGTCGTGACCGATGTCTTCACCTACACGATCACCGATACCCAGGCCAATTCGCGGGTGACGACGTTCACGGTGACGCTGAACGGCCAGAACGATCCGCCGGCCGCGCTGCCCGATACCCGCAGTGTCGGCGAGGACGACCCGCCTCTGGCCGGCAATGCGCTGGCCGGCAACGGCGTCGCCGGTGGCCAGCCGGGCGACGTCGCCGATACCGACCCCGAGGGCGATTCGCTCACCGTGGTCGGCGTGCAGGCCGGCACCCCGGGCGGTGCGGTCAGCGGCGGGCTCAACACGACGATCAACGGCACCTATGGCGACCTGGTGCTGCAGTCCGACGGCACCTACACCTACACGACCAACCTGATCGCGCAGGCGCTCAATGCCGGCCAGACGGTCCAGGATGTGTTCACCTACTCGGTCAGCGATCCGCTGGGCCAACTGGCGACGACGACGATCACGATCGACGTGAGCGGCGCCAACGACAATCTGACCGCCAATCCCGACCAGCGCACGATCAACGAGCCGGTCGATCCCCTGGCACCGGTGCCGTTGACCGGCAACGTCGTTCTCGCGACGGTTGCCGGTGAGCAAACCGATACCGATATCGACGGCGATCCGATCACGGTCACCGCGGTGCAGGCGGGCCTGATCCCGGCCGCCGGGCCCGGCGGTCTGAACACCGACATCCAGGGCGGCTGGGGCGTGCTCAGGCTGCAGGCCGATGGTTCCTATTCCTATCTGCCCGACCCGGTCAGCAACACACTGGCCCAGGGGCAGTCGGTCGACGACGTGTTCACCTACACGGTGACCGACGGGACCGGCAGCGCGAGCACGCGGCTGACGATCACGCTGGTGGGCGAGAACGACGCGCCCACGGCCAATCCCGACGTCAATGCCGCACCGGCCGATGGCAGTGCCCCGGCGCTGGGCCAGGCGATCGATGCCAGTGCGCCGGGCGACCAGGCCGACGCCGACCCGGACAGCAACGACACACTGACCGTCGTGGGCGTCGTGCCGGGCAACGTGCCGGGCGCGACGGTGGGCAATGTCGCGACGCCGCTGGCCGGCACCTATGGCACGCTGACCCTGCAGGCAGACGGCAGTTACAGCTATACCGCCGATGCGCTCGATCCCGCGTTGCTGGCCCTCACGGCAGGCCAGTCGCTGACTGACCAATTCAGCTACACGGTGTCGGACGGGCAGGGGGGGCAGGCGGTCACGACGATCACGATCACCCTGAACGGCCTGGACAATCCGCCGCAGGGGGCTGATCGCGCGTTCGTCATCAGCGAGGACCTGGTCAACGAGGGTGGTGTGCCGCTGGCGTTCTCGGCGGCCGACTTCGGCTTCAGTGACCCCGATGCCGGCGACTCGCTTGGCGGCGTACGCCTCGACACCCTGCCGGGCAGCGGCCAACTGCTGCTGGGCGGTGTGCCGGTCACCGCCGGCCAGTTTGTGCCGGTGGCCAAACTGGGCAGCCTGGCGTTCACGCCGGCACCCGACAGCAACAACCAGAACCTGGCGGCGTTGCCGCAGCTGCGCTTCTCGGTTGCCGACGCGGGCGGCCTGTTCGATCCGGTGTCCAACACGCTGACGATCGACATTTTGCTCGATCAACGATCTGCCTGTCGCGCCCATCGTTCACGTACAATGATGGACGCCAGTGACTTCCGGCCAACGCGATTCAGGCGCAGATCCCCGATTTCCTTGTGGTCCCAGCGATCCCGACGTGCCACAACAGGCACTGACGATCACGGTGACGATGCTGCCCCCGGCCACCAGCGGACAGTTCCTGCTCGATGGCGTGCCGGTGACGATCGGCCAGGTGCTGACCCAGCAACAGTTGCAGTCACCAGCTTCTTCGTGCCCGATCCCGCGATCGAGGTGAGCCCGATCCGGTCGACAGCCCGACCCGCGCCGGCAGCATGCAGTTCGCGGTCGACGACGGCACGGCGGTACCGCGATTGGCGAGATCCGCATCAACCTGCCGCTCGAACCCCCGAGACCACGGCCCCGGCCGCGCCCTTCGTGCCGATCAGACCGGGGCACCGAGACCAAGGGCAATGGCTTCATCTCGCTCAGCCCGCCCCGCAGCGCACCGATGGCGACTACTAGGGCGGAACTCGAGGACTGGTCGTTCGATGAGCGCCTCTACGAGGCCAGGACGCTAGCATGCTGTCGCCGATCGCGGCGGTGCGGCCGTTCGAGACGCTGCAGGTGGACCTGGTTGAACGAGCAGGCCTCGCCAGGGGCGAAGGAAGTCGGCGTCCGAGGCCAGTGTCGACGACGACTGGCGCGCCGCCGCCCAAGCCTCCGGCCCAAGGCGGTCAAGCGCAGCGTGCTGTCCGACAAGATCGCCCCGGAAGCCGGAAAACTCTCTCCGAACAGATGCGCTACCGTAAACCGATCCGGCGCGCAACCGGCGCGGATTTGCTGAAGAATCCAGGTATCAGAAATTGCCGTCAGCGATGTCCAAGATGAGATATCAGAATCCCCGCCTGTGGCGGCAGACCCGGCGGCTGCTGGTCGCGGCCGCGCTCGCGTGGTCGGCTTGCTGGCTGCGCCAGACCCCGAGCCCCCTGACGCTGACGCGATCAAGGAGTTGCGAGTGACCGGGCGCGATGTACGCCGATCAACAGCCGGTCAACGGGCCGCTCAGCTACACCGATGTCGTCGCGCGGGTGATGAACTACAACCTGACTTCGCCCGCGCATGATGGAGGCGACGCTCGCACAACGCCAGCTGGACGTCGGCAACTGGGACATGTTCCCCCGCTGATGGCCATGCCGGCTGCGACCTGCAACAATGATTCGCGGCCGCTCGGTGAGCATCGAGACCGGCGTCGAGACGCTGGCCAATCCCGTCGTCGCAGGAGCGCACGCGCCGTCTGGGCGGGCTCGAATTCTCGTGGAACCTGCTCGATTTGGCGTGTCCTACCGGGCGCGGTCGCTGGCCGACCAGGCGCTGGTGGCCGAGGAGCGCAGCGCAAGGTCGTGCAGAACCTGATGCAGGACACCCGCATCGCCTACTGGCGCGCGCGCTGGGTGCCCAGCGCCTGGCCGACAACATCACCGAGCTGATGCAGCGCAGCAACACCGCGCTGGCCCGCGCCCGCCAGATCGAGCAGCAGGGCCTGCCGCCGCAGGCACAGGCGCTGGCCTACCAGCGTGCAAGCGCCTGATCTCGGACGACGCTGCTGCAGATCCGCCGCCAGGACCTCGAGGTGGCCAAGGCCGAGTTGTCGTCGCTGATGAACTCGCGCCAGGGGTCGACTTCCAGCTGGTCGACGTCGAAGAGCCTGAACTGCCGCCGCTGCCGGCCGACATGGAAAAAGCCGAGGACCTGGCGCTGGTGCAGCGCCCGGGAATTGCGCGAGGAAGACTACCGCAAGCGCATCAGCGTCAATGATGCGCGCCGCGCGCTGGTCTCGGTGCTGCCCGGCCTGTCGTTCGATGCCGGCTGCTGGCAGTACGACTCGAACCGCTACCTGTATAACAATTCCTTGGGCCCAGGCGGGCCTGCGGGCGTCTCGGCGGACCTGTTCCGCCTGGCGTCCATCCCGTCGCTGGGCCGTGCCCGCGATGCCCAGCTCGACGTCGACGACATCTGCCGGATGGCCCAGGCGATGGGCCGTGCTCACGCAGGTCCAAGCGGCCGCGCTGCGCTATAACCTGGCCCGCGAGGAATCCCGGCATGATGGCCGCCAGTGCGGGTCGACCAGCGGCTGGCCACTTGCAGCCTCGGCCAGTTCGCGGGTCGATTCCGAGCTCGAACTGATCCGCACCGAGGCGGGCGCTGCTGTCGTCCTACCAGCGCCAGGTGGCCTATGCCAATGCGCAAAATGCCTGGGGCAGGCTGTACAACTCGCTGGGCCTGGACCTGACGCCGGCCGAGCCCAATGCCGATCTGGGCAAGCTCAGTTCGGTGCTGGACGAATCGCTGCAAGCCTGGCACAAGGGGGTGTTCTCGCGTCCGATCGACAGCGCGCAGGCCACTTCGCCACGGGTGAAACTCGAACTCGAAGGGGTCGATGGCGCAATCCGGGCCAGCGTGCGCGACGGCCTGGTCGAGTCGCTGGCCGACCAGGGCGTCAAGGTCGTCGACGGGGTCGCGCCCTGGACACTCGTCGTCACCGCCGAACTCGACGCCCCGGTCAAAGCCGGCGGCAGGGCGGGCGCCGCCGGCCAGGTCGAGCGCCTGGGCCGCTGGAACATGGCGCTGGTATCGGCGGCGGGCAAGCGGGCGGGCAGTGCGTCCTACGTGAGCCGGCTGCCGCACGACGTGACCCAGCAGATGGTGGGTCAGATGTCGCGCACTGCGGTCGAGGCCTATGCCGACTTCCTGGCCGACCGGCTGCACCAGTCGAGCCCGTCGGCAGTGGCGCAAACGCCGCAGCCGGTGTCGGGCGTGATCATCCAGTGATCCTTGCTGGCCGTCACGGGCGGGCTCGCCGGTGACTGCTATAGTGTTGCGATGACTCGCCAGACTTCCTTCTCGGGGGCGCTTGCGCGCCCGCTCGTGTCCTGTTTCGTGCTTGTCGCGGCAGGCCTGTCTTGCTCGGCCGCGCTGGCCCAGGGCAATGCCAGTGGCGGTGCCGATTTTGCCGCAACGTCGCCGCGCGTGCTGCTCGTGCCCGAGCGCGAGACCACGCTGGTCTCGCCGATGTCGGCGCAGATCGACGAGATCGCCAGCGGCCTGGGCAGGACCTTCCGGCGCGGTGCCACGCTGGTGCGTTTCGATTGCGCCGAGCCCACGGCGCGTCGGGCGATCGTCGAGGCCGAGCTGGCCTCCGCCAGGGCCAACCTCGATGCCAAGGAGCGGTTGCAGGCGTTGCGGGCCGCGGGCGAAACCGAGGTCAGCATGGCGCGCTCGGCGGTGGCCAAGTCCGAGGCCGAACTCAACCTCAACCAGGTGCAGATCGACCAGTGCCGGGTGCGGGCGCCTTTCACCGGCCGTCTGGTCAAGCAGCACGTACGCCAGTTCCAGGGGGTGCGCGTCGGTGACCCGCTGCTCGACCTGGTCGATGCCGGTCCGCTCAAGCTTCGCCTGAACGTGCCGTCGCGCTGGCTGGTCTGGCTCAACGACAAGTCCACGTTCGATGTGCGCATCGATGAAACCGGCAAGATCTACCCGGCCCGCGTCAGCGCACTCAATGGCCGGGTGGATGCGGTCAGCCAGTCGATCGAGATCGAGGCCGCCGTGCTTGGCGAGCATCCTGAACTTCTGGCCGGCATGAGCGGCGCCGCGCGATTCCCCGTCCCGAAATGAACGCGCCGCCGGCGCCGGCACAGGTGACCGCCAGCGTTCGGCCCGCCCGCGGCGCCGACGATGTCTGGCGCGTCTATGCCCACCTGCAGGAACGGACCCGCCTGGCCCGTACCCTGCCCGAGCTGATGTTCTCGCTGGCCAACGAGACCTGGCAGTTGCTGCCGTTCCGCCAGGCCTTCGTCTGGCAGTCGCGCAGCGGCCGGCCACTGCTGCATACCGTGTCCGGTCTGGCGCGCCTGGGCGACGACTCGCCGCTGACCGTCTGGCTGCAGGCACTGGGCCGATGGATAGAGGTTCGCCTGCGCAAGGATCCGGAACACGATCCGTTCTTTCTCGAGCGCGCCGACCTGCCGGCGCCGTTGCAAGAGGGCTGGCAGCCGGGCTTTTCGAACTACCTGTTCATCCATCCGGTGCTGGCGCCGGACACGCAGATGCTCGGCTTTGTCGCGTTCGCGCTCGACGAGGCGCCGCCCGATGCCATCCAGCAGGTGCTGATGCGCACGGTCTCGGCCTACGGCCACGCCTGGTCGCACCTGGCGCCGCCCCGTCCGCGCCGGCGTTTGTTGCGCCGGCATGCCGGCTGGTTGTTGCCGCTGGTCATCGTGGGTCTGATGTTCATCCCGGTGCGCCTGTCGGTGCTGGCCCCGGCCGAGATCATCGGCCTCGATGCGCTGGCCGTGTCCGCGCCGATGGACGGGGTGATCGCGGCCTTCGATGTGCGGCCCAACCAGCGTGTCGACAAGGACCAGCGGCTGTTCACACTCGATGACACGACGTTGCGCAACCGGCGCGAGGTTGCCGCGCGGCAGTTGCAGGTGGCCCGCGCCGATGCGCTGGCCGCCGCGCAGCGGGCGTTCGCGAGCGATGCGAGTCGCGCCGAGCTGGCCTCGCTCAACGGCAAGGTCGCCGAG
Organism: Burkholderiaceae bacterium; assembly: GCA_041396665.1. Taxonomy (GTDB): domain Bacteria; phylum Pseudomonadota; class Gammaproteobacteria; order Burkholderiales; family Burkholderiaceae_E; genus JAUIAI01. The sequence goes on along the minus strand of JAWKYE010000010.1, from coordinate 205,921 downwards.
CGCGAGGCCGAGCTTGCGTCGGTGCAAGACCTACTGGCGCGCATCGAGGTGCGCTCGCCGGGGGCCGGTGTCGTGGTGTTCGGCGATGTCAACGACTGGCAGGGCAAACCGGTGGCGACCGGCGAGCGGGTGGCGCTGCTGGCCGATCCGGCCAACGCGGGCCTGTTGCTCTGGATGGCCGCGGCCGATGCGATCAATCTCGAGCCTGGCGCCAGCGTGCGGGTGTTTCTCGATGTGGCGCCGCTGCAGCCATTGCCCGCCACCTTGTTCGAAACGAGTTACCAGGCGGTGCAGTCGCCAGCCGGCGTGCATGCCTACCGGCTGCGGGCCCGGTTCGATGCGCTCACCGACGCGCAGCAGGCGATCGTGCGCATCGGGCTCAAGGGGACGGCCAAGGTCTACGGCGAATCGTCGCGGTTGGGCTACTACCTGTTCCGGCGCCCGCTCGCCGCGCTGCGTGAGCTGACCGGGCTGTGAGCGTCGGCTTTGGTGCGGCGCTGGCGCCGCTGTCTGCGCTGCGCGAAGAGCTTCGGCTGTTCACGGCGTCCGCCAACCGCGACGGCTCGCCTGCCTGGATGATCCAGGACCCGGTCGGCAACCGCTTCTTTCGCATTGGCTGGCCGGAGTTCGAGGTGCTCAGCCGATGGCACTTGCGCGATCCGCGGTTGATCGCCGCGGCGATCAACCGCGAGACCTCGCTGCGGGTGAGTCCGCAGCAGGTGATCGAGGTGGCCGAGTTCTTTCGCGGCCAGCAGTTGCTGGCCGTGCGCGACGCGCAGGGCGTTGCGCACCTGACCGCGTTGCAGCAGCGCGGTCAGTTGTCCTACTGGAAGTGGTTGTTGCATCACTACCTGTTCATCCGCATCCCGCTGGTGCACCCGCAACGCTTCCTGAACTGGCTCGCGCCGCTCTGCGGATTGTTCTACACCCGGGCGTTCGTGGTTGCCGCGATCAGCGCCACCGTGATCGGCCTGCTGCTGGCGATCCGCCAGTGGGAGACCTTCGTTGGCACCTTCGTGAACACGATGTCGGCCACCGGCCTGCTGGGGTGGGGGCTGGCGTTGATCTGTGCCAAGGCCTTGCACGAACTGGGCCACGCGGTGACCGCCACGCGGCAGGGTCAGGGTGGCCCCACATGGGCGTGGCCTTTCTCGTGCTCTGGCCGATGCTCTACACCGATACCGGCGAATCCTGCAGAGCTGCCCAGGCGCGAGGATCGCTTCCGGATCGCCGCGACGGCATGGCCATCGAGCTGCGCTAGCCAGGTTTGCCACGCTGGCCTGGAGTCTGATTCCCGACAGCAGCCTGCGCAGCGCGCTGTTCTTCCTGGCCACGACCAGCTGGATCATCACGCTGGGCATCAACGCCAGTCCGTTCATGCGCTTCGATGGTTACTTCCTGCTGTCGGACGCGCTCGATCTGCCCAACCTGCACGCGCGCAGCTTCGCGCTCGCCCGCGCGGCGCTGCGTCGCGGGCTGGCCTGGCTGGCGCGAGCCCGATCCTGAACCGTTCAGCCCGTCGTTGCGACGCTTCCTGGTGATCTTCGCCTGGCTGACCTGGACCTACCGGTTGATCGTGTTCGCGGGCATCGCACTGGCGGTCTATCTGCTGTTCTTCAAGGTGCTGGGCCTGTTCCTGTTCGCGGTCGAGATCGCCTGGTTCATCGTGCGCCCGGTCTGGTCCGAGGCGAAGGTCTGGATCGCCCGGCGCGGGGAGACCGGCGCGGCCCGGTCGGCCTTCCTGGTGCTGCTGGCCGGCCTGGTCTTGATGGCCTTGTTCGTGCCCTGGCAGCGCGAGGTCAGCGGTGACGCGTGGCTGCACCCGGCCCGTACCCAGACGATCTACAGCCCGTTCGCGGCGCGCGTGCTGGCGCTGCACGAACCCGGCGTGGTGCGCGAGGGCGCGGTGCTGGTCGAGCTCGATTCGCCCGGACACACGGGGGCGCGCGTTGCAGCTCGAGGCTGCGGCGGCGGCGCTGCGCCGGGATGGCCGGCAGCGTCGGACGCGCCGATGGCGCCGCGCGGCGCAACCTGATCCTCGAGCAACTGGCGCGCGAACTGGCGGCGATCGATTCGGAGCGGGACGAACTGGACCGGCTCAGCCTGCGCGCACCGTTTGCCGGCAGGCTGGTCGACCGGGACCACCAGGTCGGTGCCGGCACCTGGGTCAGTGCGCGCCAGCCACTGGCCATCCTGATCGATCCGGCGCAATGGGTTGTCGATGCACTGGTCAGCCAGGAGGATGTCGCGCGGGTGTCGAGTGGCGCGCGGGCGCGGTTTTATCTGCGCAACGTGCTGGACGAAGCGATCCACGGCACGGTCGAGGCCGTGGAATCGGTGCGCCTGCAGAGCCTGCCCGAACCGCTGCTGGCCGATGTGGCCGGTGGCCGGGTGGCCACGCTGCGCCAGCCCGATGGCCGCCTGGTGCCGCGGGCGTCGTTGTACCGGGTGCGGATCGCGCTCGATCGCCCGGCCGGCGAGCGGGTCAATGCCGACCTGCGGCTGCGCACGGGCACCGCGCACATCGAGGCGAGCCGGCGCAGCCTGCTGGGCGACTGGCTCACCAACCTGGCGGCGGTGATCGTGCGTGAAAGCGGGTTCTGAGCCGGCTCGCGCGCCCTTACTTGGTCTTGCGCGCGGTGGCCCAGTTGGGCGAGGCCGACAACACCTTGCGACTCTCGTGGATCGTGTTGGCCAGGGTCAGCGCGTCCAGGCCTGCGCCGGATTCGATCAGCCATACCCGGCCACCGGCTCCCACCGGACGCAGCACCCGGGTACCGAATTCGCTGAGCAGATCATCCAGGTCGGATTGCGTCGTCGGATTGGCCACGGTGACCACGACTCCGCCCGGCAGCGACCTGGCTTTGCCGGAGCCATCGGCATCGATGAAGGTGGCGCTCTTGCCCGCCGCCCTGATCGCGGCCATCGTGGCGTCCTTGCCGCCCGCCGCAGCGGTTGCGGACAGCGTGGCCGACCGTGCGCTGACCGCCGGGTCGGACGAGGCGGTGGCGGCTTCCCGGGCCGGCACGAGCAACCTGCGCCGATCGCCGTCATACCAGTAGAGCGTGGGCGGCGCCTGCGGCGTGATCGACTGGCCGGCGACGTCGCCATTGGAGTTGGCGCGATCGTACTTGCTGATCACCGGGCCTGGCACCGGCGGCTGCGCGGCCGCCAGCGTGGCGGGCACGAGCATCGCGAACAACAGCGCCGACATCCTGCGAAGGGAAGTTGCATTCATCAGGGGCGTCCGAAAAAGCGTAGCGACCAGGTATTGAAGCGACCGGAATCGCGGGCCTGCACATCGGTAACGCGCAACTGCCAGTCTCCGTCGACAGGCTCGTCCATGTGGCGCACCGAGCCAAACGGCCAGTCGGTATAACTGCCGCACGGATCGCCGCCGCCGCTGTCCGGGCAGACGCGTTCATAGGCCAACTCGCTGACCAGGCCGTTGGGGCTGACCAGATCGACCCGCAGGTCGCCCGAGTAACTGTGGTCCGCGGTCAGGCGGATCTCGATGAACTCGATCTTGTTGATCGGGCAGCCGGCCACCGGGTTGGTGTCCGTCACGGTCACCGGCGTGCCGCTGGTGTTGTTGGCCAGCAGCGGGGGGTCGGGCAGATCCAGGTTGGGCGCGCGCGTGAACGGGCCGCAGCTGACCAGGCTCTCGCTGCCACCAATCGATGTCCAGCTGCGGGCCAGCGTCACCGCCGCCTGCGCATCGGCCACGCCAAAGCCGTATTTCGGGTTGAAATCGAGCCCGAACTCGCTGCGCCACTCGGCGTCGGCCGGGTCGTTCTTGCGGGCCGAGCGCAGCATCACCTGTTGCACGTCGCGCCAGGTGAGCGACGGATTCTCGGCCAGGATCAGGGCGGCCACACCGGATACCATCGGCGCGCTGGCCGACGTGCCCGAGAAGTTGTTGCGAAAGCGGTTCTCGATGTCGGTGGTCGTGATGCCTATGCTGCTGCCGCTGGACATGCCGCAGATCATCACGTTGGCGCCACGCTCGACGTAATAGGGGGCGCGTCCCTGGTTGTCGACCGCGCAGGCGGTGATGATGCCCAGTTTGTTCACGTAGCCGTCGAAATTCGAGCTCTCGCGATAGCACGAGCCGTCGGCGGCCCGGGCATAGCAGCCACCATTGCCGGCCGGGAACACGTAGACCGAGCCCTTGCCGCCACGGCCGCTGGCCAGGCCGGTGTTGATTGCGTTGACGAACAGGGCTTCTGCCGGGTACAGCGGGCCGCTGTCGGGGGCGCCCCACGAATTGTGGAACACGTCGTTGGCCTGCAGGTCGCGGGTCAGGGCGTCGGCAATGTCGGCGTCGACATTGGTGCTCAGCGGGTTGTAGCCGACCAGTTGCACATCGGGCGCCACCCCGGCGCCACCCAGGTTGTTGTCGGCCCGTGCCGCCACCAGGCCGGCCACCGCGGTGCCGTGGTCATCGCCGGTGAAGCAGGGCAGCGGGTAGGCGGTACCGAAGCGGGCCGCCCGGTAGTTGAAGCTGGCCCCGGCGACCACGTTGGGCAGCAGGTCCAGGTGCGTGACCTCGATCGCATCGTCGACGACCGCAACGCGCGCGCCGTCCCCGCGATTGAGTGCCCAGGCCGCGATCGCGCGCAGGTCTTCGCCCGGTTTGCCGCCGAACTGTCCGGTGTTTTGCAGATGCCACTGATTGGCCAGCAGCGGGTCGGTGCCGGTGGCGGTGCCGGCCTGCGGCAGCGTGTACTGCAGCGTGCACGACTTCTCATTGAGCCCGGTGCCGCTGTCCACCGGATCGCCCGAGCCGCCGCAGGACACTAACAGCAGGCTCAGGGCCAGGACGAAGGGTCGCCGGAGGGGGAAGGGTCGATCGGGCATTGGTCGCTACGGGATTACCGCGTCTTCATGCTGTCAGCCCCAAGTCTAACCGCTGAGTATCCGCCGCCTGTCGCAAAACCGTCGTTGGGCCGGCCGTTTGTCGGATGCACCGGGCGGGTGCCTTGCCAGGGGCCGGTATCGCGGCCGGGTCGGGCACGCCGGCGGCCGCGGCGCACGAGCCCGGTGGTCTAGAATGACCCCGGCTCGGAATGAGCCGCCCTCGCTTTTCACCCGGAATGAAAACATGAAGAAAATCAAGACGATCCTAGTTGCCAACCGGTCCGAGATCGCGATCCGCGTGATGCGTGCCGCGGCCGAGCTGGGTATCCGGACCGTGGCGATTTTTTCGCACGAAGACCGCTTTGCGCTGCACCGGTTCAAGGCCGACGAGAGCTATCAGGTCGGCACGGGTAAAAAACCCCTGCAGGCCTATCTGGACATCGATTCGGTGATTGCGATCGCGCGTCGCGCCCATGTCGATGCGATTCATCCGGGCTACGGTTTTCTGTCCGAGAATCCGGACTTCGCGCGCGCCTGCGCCGACGCGGGGATCGCGTTCATCGGCCCGAGCCCCGAGGTCATGACCAAGCTGGGCAACAAGGTGGCGGCACGGCACGCGGCCACCGCGGCCGGCGTGCCGGTGATGCCGGCCACTGAGCCGCTGCCGGCCGACATCGAGCAGTGCAAGCGGATGGCCGGGGAGGTCGGCTACCCGCTGATGCTCAAGGCCAGCTGGGGCGGTGGCGGGCGCGGCATGCGCGTGATCGAGAACGAGGCCGACCTGGCCGGCCAGATCGACGCGGCGCGGCGTGAGGCCGGTGCGGCATTCGGCAATGACGAGGTCTACCTGGAAAAGCTGGTGCGCCGGGCCCGGCATGTCGAAGTGCAGGTCATGGGCGATCGGCACGGCAATGTCGTGCACCTGTTCGAGCGCGATTGCTCGGTGCAGCGGCGCAACCAGAAGGTCGTGGAGCGCGCGCCGGCGCCATACCTGACCGACGAGCGGCGCCAGGCGCTGTGCGAGGCCGCGCTCAAGCTGGCCCGCGCGGTCGGCTTCCCGCACGCCGGCACCGTCGAATTCCTGATGGATGCCGATACCGACGAGTTCTACTTCATCGAGGTCAATCCGCGCATCCAGGTCGAGCACACGGTGACCGAGCAGGTCACCGGGGTCGATATCGTCAAGGCGCAGATCCGCATCACCGAGGGCGTGCGCATTGGTGCGGCCGGCTCGCCGGTACCGGAACAGTCGCAGATCCGCCTCAATGGCCACGCGCTGCAGTGCCGGGTCACGACCGAGGACCCGGAGAACAACTTCACCCCGGACTACGGGCGTATCCAGGCCTATCGCAGCGCGGCCGGCTTCGGTATCCGGCTCGACGCCGGCACCGCTTACTCGGGTGCGGTGATCACGCCTTACTATGATTCGCTGCTGGTCAAGGTGACGGCCTGGGCGCCCTCGGCCCGCGAGTCCATCCAGCGGATGGACCGTGCGTTGCGCGAGTTCCGCATCCGCGGCGTGTCGAGCAACCTGCAGTTCGTCGAGAATGTCATCAACCATCCGGACTTCATCGCCGGGACGGTCACCACGCGCTTCATCGACCAGACGCCGGCGCTGTTCAAGTTCGGCAAGCGGCGCGATCGTGCGCAAAAGCTGTTGCGGTACGTGACCCAGGTCAGTGTCAACGGGCATCCCGACGTCCAGGGACGCCAGATGCCCGACCTCGATCACCTGCATCTGCGGCTGCCCTCGATCAACCTGCGTGGCGAGCCGGCAGCGGGCACCCGCCAGAAGCTGCAAAGCCTGGGGCCGGCCGGGTTCGCGCAATGGATGCTCGACGAGAAGCGCGTGCTGCTCACCGACACGAGCATGCGGGATGCGCACCAGTCGTTGTTCGCCACCCGGATGCGCAGCATCGACATGTTGCGCATCGCGCCGTACTACGCGCGGATGCTGCCCGGCATGTTCTCGCTCGAGTGCTGGGGTGGGGCGACGTTCGACGTGGCGATGCGCTTTCTCAAGGAAGATCCGTGGCAGCGGCTGCAGCAGTTGAGCGACGCCGTACCCAATATCCTGTTGCAGATGCTGCTGCGCTCGAGCAACGCCGTCGGTTACACCAACTATGCCGACAATGTCGTGCGCTACTTCGTCGCCCAGGCGGCCGCCAACGGGGTCGACCTGTTCCGCGTGTTCGATTCGCTCAACTGGGTGCAGAACATGCGCGTGGCCATGGATGCGGTGCTCGAGAGCGGCAAGCTGTGCGAGGGCGCGATCTGCTACAGCGGCGATTTGTTCGACAAGACCCGTCCCAAGTATGCGCTCGAGTACTACGTGGGCATCGCCCGCCAGTTGCAAAAGGCCGGCGTGCATATCCTGGGCATCAAGGACATGGCCGGCATCTGCCGGGCCGCGGGCGGCCGAGTTGCTGGTGCGCACGCTCAAGGAAGAGACCGGCCTGCCGATCCACTTCCACACCCACGATACCAGCGGCATCGCCGCCGCGTCGGTACTGGCGGCGGTTCGCGGGGCGCCGATGCGGTCGATGGCGCGATGGATGCGCTGTCGGGGCTCACGTCGCAGCCCAACCTGAATGCGATCGCGATGGCACTGGCCGGCAGCGATCGCGATCCGCTCGGACCCGAGGGCGAGGCGCCGGCCGGGCTGGACCACGACGCGATGCGCGACATTGCCCAGTACTGGGAAGATGTCCGCCGCCTCTACGTGCCGTTCGAATCGAGCATTCGCTCGGGTACGGCCGATGTCTATCGCCACGAAATGCCGGGCGGGCAGTACACGAACCTGCGCGAGCAGGCGCGCGCGATGGGCCTGGAGCATCGCTGGGCCGAGGTTTCGGCCGCCTATGCCCAGGTGAACCAGTTGTTCGGCGATATCGTCAAGGTGACCCCGACCTCGAAGGTCGTGGGCGACCTGGCGATCTACATGGTCGCGAACGGACTCACGGCCGCCGACATCGCCGATCCCGAACGCGAGATCGCATTTCCCGAATCGGTGATCTCGTTGTTCAAGGGCGAACTGGGTTTTCCGCCCGACGGGTTTCCGCCCGAGTTGTCGCGCCGCGTGCTGCGGGCCGAACCGCCGGCGCCCTATCGGCCGGGCGACCAGATCGAGGCGGTCGACCTGGACAAGGCCCGTCAGAAGGCCGAGAAGGCCGCCGGCCACAAGATATCCGACTCCGACCTGGCCTCGTGGCTGATGTACCCGAAGGTGTTCCAGGAGTTCTGCGAGCATCGCCGCCAGTTCGGTGATGTCAGTCCGCTGCCGACCCAGACATTCTTTTACGGGATGCGTGAGCGCGAGGAGATCGCGGTCGACATCGATCCGGGCAAGACGCTGCTGGTGCGCCTGCACGGCACGGCGCCGGCCGAGGACGAGGGCGTGGTGCGGGCGTTTTTCGAACTGAACGGGCAGCCGCGCACGATGCGGGTGGAAAAGGCCGGGGCCAAGAAGGCGCCGCAGCGGCCGCAGGCCGAGGCGGGCAACGAGCGGCACGTGCCGGCGCCCATGCCCGGCATGGTGGTCACCGTGTCGGTCAAGAGCGGCCAGCAGGTCAAGGCCGGCGACCCGCTTGTGTCGATCGAGGCAATGAAGATGGAGACCCAGATCCGCGCCGAGCGGGCCGGCAAGATCAAGGCCGTGCACGTGCGCTCGGGCGAAACCATCGCCGCCCACGACCTGATGCTCGAGTTCGCCGACGCCGGCTAGACTGGCCGGGCGGGCAGGGCGACGGACCGGCCCCGATGATCATGTCCGAAAACGGCCAGCCACGGGCTGGCGGTGGGGGCACAATGGGGCATGGATTCCACCACCACCGCCTCGTCACAGGCCCCGGCCCCGGCCGGTCTGGTCACCGACCCGCAGGCCTGTTACCGGGCGCTCGTCTCGCGTGACGAGCGCTTCGACGGGCGCTTCTTCGTCGGGGTGCGCACGACCCGCATCTATTGCCGGCCGGTTTGCCGGGTGCGCATGCCGCGCGCCGAGAACTGCCGCTTCTACGTGTCGGCGGCCGCTGCCGAAGGGGCTGGTTTCCGGCCCTGCCTGCGCTGCCGGCCCGAGCTGGCTCCCGGACAGTCGGCGATCGATGCCACCGACCGGCTGGCCGCCGAGGCGGCGCGCCTGATCGAACGCGACCTGGCCGACGCGGGCTCGCTGGCCGGCCTGGCGGCCAGCCTGGGGGTGTCGGATCGCCACCTGCGCAGGGTGTTCGAAGCCACCTACGGTGTCCGTCCGGTGGCCTGGCGTCAGACACGCCGGCTGTTGCTGGCCAAGCGCCTGCTGACCGATACCGACCTGCCGGTGATCGAGGTGGCCGGGGCGGCCGGTTTCAAGAGCCTGCGCCGCTTCAATGCCAGCATCCGCGAGTCGTACCGGCTCAGCCCCACCGAACTGCGTGGCAGTGCCGGCGGCCCGCGCGATGTCGCGCCGGCCGGGGTCGATGACGAGGCAATGGTGTTCCAGTGCACCTGGCGGGCGCCCTACGACTGGCCCTGGATCTGCGCGTTTCTCGGCTCGCGCGCGATCGGCGGCGTCGAGCACGTGGCGCAGCAGCGCTACTCGCGCACGCTCACGCTGGCCGGCCCGCGGGGGCCCATCTGCGGCTGGCTCAGTGCCGCGCCGGGTCGGCGGGCGAACACGCTGGCGATCAGCATGAGTGCCACGCTGGCGCCGCGGAGTTGCGCCCGCGCTGGCGCTGGCCTGCACGTTGTTCGACCTCGATGCCGATCCGGAGCAGTTCCTGCCGGTGTTGGGCGCTCTGGCCACCGGCGCGGCCCGGCCTGCGCGTGCCCGGGGCGGTCGATGCGTTCGAGATCGGCGTGCGGGCGGTACTGGGCCAGCAGATCTCGGTCAAGGCGGCGCGCACGATGGCCTCGCGTTTCGTGCAGCGCTTTGGCGAACCGATGGCGATGCCGGCGGCGCTGGGCCTGACCCATTGCTTTCCCACCCCCGCCGCTATCGCGGCGCAGGATCCAAACGAGATCGCGGCGCTGGGCATCATCGGCAAACGGGCCCGCACGATCCAGCAGCTGGCCCAGGCCATCGCATCGGGTGCACTCGAGCTAGCGCCCGGCGCACCGGTCCCGCCGGCGCTGCGCGCGCTCACCAGCATCGCCGGCATCGGCGACTGGACGGCCCAGTACATCGCGATGCGCGCGCTGCGCTGGCCCGATGCGTTCCCGGCGGCCGACCTGGGCGTGATGAAGGGGCTGGGCGTGAAGACCGCGGCGCAGGCCACCCGCGCCTCGCAGGATTGGCGGCCCTGGCGCGCCTACGCGGTGATGCATCTGTGGGAGCGGCTGGGCGCTACGGCACCGGCCGTTGAATCGAATCCGACCAAGGAGTAAAACCATGCACTATTGCGACATCGACACCCCGCTGGGCGCGATGCGCCTGGCCAGTGAGGACGGCGCGCTGTGCGGCGCCTGGTTCCACGGCCAAAAGTATTTCCCGAGCCAGGCTGGCGAGGCGGTCGCCGCGGCGCGCATCGACACGGTGCCGGTCCTGGCCCAAACGCGCCGCTGGCTCGACGCCTACTTCGCGCAGCGTCCGACCGGCGCGTTGCCGCCGCTGGCGCTGCAGGGCACGACCTTCCAGCGCGCGGTCTGGCAGGCGTTGCTGGACATCGCGCCCGGCGAAATCCGTACCTATGGCCTGCTGGCCGCGGCGCTTGGTCGGCCCGCGGCGGCCCGGGCGGTCGGCGCGGCGGTGGGCCGCAATCCGGTGTCGGTGCTGGTCCCGTGCCACCGGGTGGTCGGTGCCGCGGGCCAGCTCACCGGTTACGCCGGCGGCCTGGCGCGCAAACGGCGATTGCTCGCGCTCGAGGCGCGGGCCGTCGCCGCGATGGCCTCGCGAGGCCGTCCCGACGGCCAAGTCCGCAACGCCAAGCCTGCAGGTCGTCTAGGAATATCGGGATGTCCGACCCAGCCCCGGTCCGTACGTCGGACCTCGTCGATTTCGTCTTGCTGGCGGCCGTCTGGGGGGCCAGTTTCCTGTTCATGCGCATCGCCGCGCCCGAGTTCGGTCCGGCGCCGCTGATGCTGATGCGCTGCGGCATCGGCGCGCTGACCCTGTTGCCGGTGATCATCTGGCGTGGCCGGCTGCGCGGGGTCCTGGCCATGGGCCACCGCGCGCTGATCGTCGGGCTGTTCAACTCGGCGGCGCCGTTCGTGTTGTTCGGCGTGGCGGTGTTGTTTCTGCCCTCGGGGCTGATGAGCGTGCTCAACGCGACCGCACCGTTCTGGACCGCGCTGATTGCCTACGCGTGGTTGCGTGAAAAGCTCACCGGCATGCAGGTGGCCGGCCTGTTCATCGGCTTCGTCGGGGTCAGCGTGCTGGTGGCCGGCGGTTCGCGGCTGCCCGACGTGTCGACTGGCGACATGGTGTCCGGCGTGGCGGCGGCGCTCGCCGCCACGCTCTGCTACGGCATCTCGGCATCGTACGTGCGGCGCCACCTGGGCGACGTGCATCCGCTGGCCAACGCGCTGGGCAGCCAGTTGGGCGCAACCGCCTGCCTGCTCGTGCCGGGCCTCTGGTTCTGGCCGGCCGTGATGCCCGGCGGATCTGCCTGGGGCGCGACGATCGTGCTGGGCGTGTTGTGCACCGGGCTGGCCTACCTGTTGTTCTTCCGGCTGATCCAGAGCCTGGGCGCGGCGCGGGCGATGACCGTGACGTTCGCCATTCCGGCCTTCGGCATGCTGTGGGGCTGGTTGTTCCTGGACGAGCCGGTCACCTGGCCGATGCTGGCCGGTGCGGCGATCATCGTGCTGGGATCGGCGATGACCAGCGGACGGCTCAGGCGCCTACGGTGGCCCGCGTGACATCCGATCTGTGAGACGCCGCGCGCGAGCGCGTGCGTGAATCGAACCGCGCCGTCACGGCTTCCAGCGTGCCGGCGCGGACCCTTCGAATCGCGGCTTCATCTGCATCAACGCCTCCTGCACGAACGCGACGAACGCCCGCACACGCGCATTGTGCCGCAGGTCGGCGTGCACGATGATCCAGAGGACGGCCGAGGCTTGCGGCCAGGTCTCACCGAGACGAACGAGTCCGGAATCCGAGTCGGCGGCAAAGCAGGGCAGCAGCCCGATACCGAGGCCTTCGCGCACCGCGTTCTGCCTGATGTGCATCGAATGGCTGCGAAAGACCGCGGCCGACGCGGGCACGAACCGATCGACGAATCGTTCCATGGGGATCGAAGCCACGCTGTCGTCGCCGCGTACGATCCGGTGCGTCGCCCAGTCATGGGGGCCATTGGGCCGACCATGTCGTGCCAAGTACTCCGGACTTGCGTACAGGGCGACCCCCACCGCACATAGGCGACGTGCGATCACGTCACCTTCCTTCGGATACTCACCTGGCCGGATCGCCACGTCAGCCTGCTGCTGAGCCAGGTCGGCATGGCCGCTGCTGACCGCGACATCCAGGCGGACTCGACGGTGTTGGCGCGAAAAGTCGCGCAGGATCGCCCCCAGCACATGGATCACCAGGTCATCGACCGTCGAGACACGAACGGGGCCGACCAGTTGCTCGTCCCGGCCCGCGAGCCGGCGCTGTGCGGTCAGCACCTCGGTTTCCATGGCCAGTGCGTGGGTCAGCAACTCCTCGCCGGCCGCGGTCAGCGCATAGCCGCGCGGGCTTCTCGAAAAGAGCCGGGTGCTCAGACGGCGTTCGAGATGCGTCAGGCGACGGTGAACCCTAAGCTGGGTTCACGCTCATCCCGGAGAAACTCATGGAACTCTATTTCGATCCAGTGGCCACCACGTCGCGAGCGGTCGCCGCGCTTTGCGAACATGATGATCTGGCCATCACGCTGCACCGTGTCGCGTTGATGAAGGGCGAGCAGCATCAGCCGCCACTGAGCGCCCTGAACCCGAACCGTCAGGTGCCGGTGCTGGTCGACGACGACTTCGTGCTCACCGAGGCCAGCGCCATACTGCGTTACCTGGCCCGTCGCACCCGATCCGTGCTCTATCCCGAGGACATCCGGCAGCAGGCCCGGATAGATGAGCTCATCGCGTGGTTCGAGACGAACCTTTACCGTGATTTCGGGTTCCAGTTCGTCTACCCACAGCTACTACCCCATCACCGGCGACGTGACGAAGCGGGTAACGATGCCACGATCGCCTGGGGACGCAGTCAATCGATCCGCTGGCTCGATATTCTCGATGCGCATTTCCTCGGCCACGGAAAACCCTACCTGTGTGGCGAAGCGCCATCGTTGGCTGACCTGATGGGCGGATCGATCATCAGCCTGGGCGACCTCGTGGGCTGCGACTTCGACAACTGGCGCGCATCGGGCGATGGATCGACTCGCTGCAGGCGATTCCCGGCTGGACGTTGACGAACGCCGAATTCCGCCGGTTCTGTGATTCGATCGCGGGTCAGCGGTTCATCACGCTGGCGGAGCCCGCGCCTGCCGGAACTACCGGTGCGAATCCGGATTGCGGCCGCGCACAAGTGACTGGATACCGCGTCGACCGATCGACCAGCAAGCGACGGCCGTCGTCGATTCGTCAACGAACATGACCCGGAACAAGGAGATCTACCGTGACTACCATCGCGCACCGACACACGCTGTTTGGCCTGGTCTTTGCCATTCTCGGCATGGGGCTTGGCATCTACATGGCCAGTTCGCACAACCATACGCAACATGTCACGCACGCGCATATCCTGCTGCTTGGCACCGTGTTATCGCTGCTTTATGCGACGATCTACCGGCTCTGGTCCCCGCAGACGCCCACGCGCCTTGCCACGACGCAACTGTTGCTGCACCAGGTTGGCACCGTGATCCTGGTGGGCGGGCTGTTCGCCTTATACGGCGGCCTGGCGCCCGAGTCGGTGCTGGGCCCGTTGCTGGGGGTCGGGTCAGTCGCCGTGATGGGCAGTACGTTGCTGATGCTGCTCGTCTACGTGCGCGCGACGAAGTCGCCGGCGGTCCGCGATTCAGCCCGTGGCATCGTCGGTACGGGCTTGCCGACGGCGAAGACCTGAAGATCGCCGGCGGCGGGCGCTCTGATTGGCGCAGATTAGAGCCCGAGCTCGGTTTCGATGGTCTCGGACGAGGCCACGCGGACCCAGTTGCGGCCCGATTCCTTGGCCTCGTACAGGCCTCGTCGGCCGAGGCGATCAGCGCGTGCAGCGTCAGGTAGCGTCGATCGAACACCGCGACGCCGACACTGGTCGTGACCTTGGGACCCTTGACCTCGGACAGCGACGCTGACAGGTCGTGCTCGATGCTCGCGGATGCGCTGGGCGATCGTCGTGGCCGCGGTCAGTCCGGTGTTGGGCAGGGCCACACAGAATTCCTCGCCACCGTAGCGGCCGACCAGGTCGCCGTCGCGGTGCAGGCCATCAGGATCTCGGCCACCGCCTTGATCACCAGGTCGCCGACCGAGTGACCGTAGGTGTCGTTGATCTTCTTGAAGAAGTCGATGTCGATCATCATGCACGAGAACGGTTCGCGCTCGGCCACCGCGCGCGCGAACGCCTGCTCGGACTGCTCCGAGAACGCGCGCCGGTTCAGCACCCCGGTCAGGTAATCGACGCTGGCCAGGCGTTCCAGATCGGCCGCCTTGTGCTCGACCTCGCGCCGGGAATCCTGCAACTGGCGCAGCGTGTACTCGAGGCGGCGGTTCGCGCGGTGCAGTGCGGTGACATCGTCGAATGTGACCATGCAGCCGCGAGCCTGTTTCTGGCCATCGGTGATCGGCGCGCAGTTGACGACCAGCAGGCGGGCCTGTTCGTCCTCGGAGCCGGGGTCGATGGCGATCTCGACCCCGGTGATCTCGATCAACTCGCGCATGCTGCGGTTCCACGGGTGATCCTTGGGCTCGCCGGGCATGTATTGCGACAGCCACGGGACGGCGGACAGCGGACGGGCGGTCAGTTGCTGCTCGGTCGTACCCGTGCCGATGGTGCGGAAACGGTTGTTGGCCAGCGCGATTCGGCCCTTGTTGTCAATGATCACGACTCCCTCGGCCATCGCGTCGAACGCTGCGCGCACCCGGTCGGGAATGACCGATTTGGGATCGAACTGGTGCAGGATGCGCCGGATGTACAGGCTGAACGTGAGCAGTCCGGACACGATCAGCGTGAGCATCGCACCCAACGCGGGGTGACGCTGAAAGAACGCGATCGGGCCGGCCTGCGGCCGGGTGAACGCGACCTCGATCGAGCCCCACAGCTGCGAGTCGGTGCGCACCGGGATCAAGGCCAGGTGATCGACCGTGCCTTGGATGCCGTTGACGGGCCAGAATTGTGCGTGCCGGCGGGTGGCGACGATCAGGCGACCGTCCTGGCGACGCACGGCCAGCGATTCGATGTCGGGGTCCTGCTCGGCAATGCGGTGCAGGACGGTAGCCAGTCGGTCGATCTCGCCCTTGCCCAGCAGGTCTATCGTCGGGATTGCCAGCAGGTCGGCCACCCGCTGGCGCTGGCGCGTCATCTCGGTCTGCCGGTCGGGCAGGTAGAAAAAGAAGTCGCCCATCAGCACGATCGCGCAAGCCAGCATGACCAGCCCGGACGCGATGACGAGGATGGGGGGCGGTTTTTTCATGACAGGGTCGTTGGCGCGGCCTGCGTGTTCAGCCGCGCGTCGCAGCGACAGGCGCCGCTGCCGGTGTCGCGGGCTCGGCAGCGATGTCGTCGGCGAGCCGGACCTGGCAACGCAGGCCCGGCGCGATCCGGCCCTGCGGTTGGGCAGCTCGAGCCGCACCGAACGTTCCCGAGGCCGCGTCGACGATCCGGTCGACGACGCTGACGCTGGCCTGCAGCGTGTCGCCCGAGCCATCGTCGGGCGTGACCGTGCCCACCTGGCCGGGTCGGATCCGGCCGAACAGGCTGGCCGGCACCACGACCTCGACGCGCAGCAGATCGATCTGCGCGATGCGCGCCACCGGGCGGTCGTCGACATACTCGCCCACCGACAGGAAGCGATCGATGACGATGCCGTCGATAGCGACTTGATCGTGCGCTGGGCCAGCTGCGCGGTGGCCACTTCCAGTTCGATCTGGGCCAGGCGCCGGCGCTCCTGGGCCTGCTGCATCTTGACTGGGCGATCGAGGCCTCGGTCGAGGCCTTGTCGACGAAGGTCTTGCTGACGAACTTTTCGTTGGCCAGCTCGTTTGCCCGTGCCAGTTCGCGCCGCGCAAGCTGCCCGACTGCGCGGCGGCCACCAGTTCGGCCTCGGAACGGGCGCGGGCACGGGCCAGGCGCAGTGCGGCCTGCTCGACCTCGGCCTGCAGGCTGGCGATGACCTGGCCCTGATGGATCTCGTCGCCGCGTTCGACACCGACCGCGCCGATCACACCGGGCACGGGACTGCCGACCTGGATCACCTGGTGGGGCTGGATCAGGCAGTCCATGTCGCCCGGCGCGGCGATCGACGGGCCGCAGGCCAGCATTAGCAGGAGGGGAATCAAGCGGGGTCTGTTCATGGCATTTCTCTGTTCTGGTTTCATTCACCGTCACCGGATACGGCCAGCATCCGGTCACGTTGTCGGGAGGCGTCGAGCAGGCGGATCCGCTGGCGGCGCTGGCGCGATTCGGCCAGCCGCTGGGCCGAGGCGAAGACCAGGTGACCCAGCGCACCGCGCAACGGCCAGCGCAGGCGGCGAGCAGCGCGCGCACCAGGGCGGCGATCGGCGCGCCGAGTTCGAGCAAGGTCTCGTCGTCCAGCGCCACCAGCCGGATCACCTGGCCCGGCTGGCCCTGGCGAGCGCAGCGCCCGAACATCTGGCGGTCGATGCGCCGCTCACGGTTGAACTGGCACACCAGCGTGAGCGAGCGCCGCACGCCAGTGCGGCATCGTCGAGCACGATATCGGTTCCGCGGCCGGCCATATTGGTGGCCACCGTGACGACGCCCGAGCGCCCGGCCCGGGCGATGATCTGCGCTTCCTCGGCATGCGCCAGCGCATCGAGCAACTGGTGCCGGACCCCCCTGCGGGTCAACAGCGCCGACAGTTGCCTGGCGTGCGCGACCGAATCGACGGCGATCAGTGTCGCGCGGCCGCAGTGGCTTGCCCTTGCGGCGATCCGTGCGGCGGCCATCCATTTGCCGGCGGCATCGTCGAGCACGAGCTGGCCCAGGTGGCGTCGCCGGCAGGGTAGGCGTGGTGGCACCGGCGTGACGGTCTGGCGGTAGACGCAGGACAGTTCGACGCGCGCCTCGCGCAGCGAGCCGCTCATGCCGCACAGTCGCAGATAGCGCGCGAAGAACTGCTGGTAGGTGATCTGGGCAGCGGTTTCGGTGCCCGGGCCGGGGTCCAGCCCCTCGCCCAGTTCGATCATCTGTTGCAGGCCACGCGACCAGACGCGACCGTGGGCAAGCCGGCCGGTCGGTTGGTCGATCATCGTGATCGCGCCATCGATCACCAGGTAGTCGCGATCGCGGCGGTAGTGGTGCAGCGCGGCCAGCGCGGTGGCGACCAGCGCTTCGCGGTGGCGCGCATGGATCGTTGCATGCTGTTGCGCCTGCGCGGTTTCGCGCACCCGTCGCCGGCCGGCGGCGGTCAGCGTCGCCTGGCGGTAGACGGGATCGAGCCGGAAGTCCCGATTGATCCACAGCTGGCGCGCGATCGCGTGCGCCTGGCGGTATTCCTGCGCCGGGGCAGGGTGACTGCAAGGCCGGGACAACACCAGCGGTGTGCAGGCCTCGTCGAGCAGCACGCTGTCCGCCTCATCGAGGATCGCCATGCAGAGTCCCTGCATCAGCGGCCCGCCAGCGTCATCGGTCTGCCCGGACAGACCGCGCAGGTGGGCCATCAACTCGGGTTCGCCGCGATCGAGCAGCAGGCGGTCACGCAGGTAATCGAAAGCCAGTTCACGGGCCGTGGCATAGACGATGGGTGAGCGGTAGGCGGCGCGGCGTTGCGCTGGCGCGTCGGCCGGGAGCACCTGGGCCGATGGCAGCCCCAGCGCATCGAAAAGCGGCCGCAGCATCGTCCGATCACGCTCGACCAGGTAGTCGTTGGCCGTCACGACATGGACCGGTATGCCGGCCAGCGCGGCCACCGCAGCGGCCAGGCCGGCCGCCAGCGTCTTGCCTTCACCGGTGGCCACCTCGGCCAGCCGGTTGCGCAGCAGCACCCGCACCGCGACCAGCTGGGTGTCGAACGGGGTCGTGTCCAGCGTGCGCCGGCAATACTCGACCAACAGGCCGAGCACCGCGGCCAGGTGCGCCGGCTGTAACCCGTCACGCGAGAGCAGCGCGCGCAGGCCGCGTAAGCGGCTGTCCAACTCGTCTTTCGAGCAGCTTTCGTGCCCCCGGGCACGGGCCAGCACGGCGCGTGCGAAATGTCGATCGGCCTGTCGTTCCCAGGGACCGGCAAGCTGTCGGCCCAGCATCAGCCAGCCACCGGCCCGGCGGCGCAGGCGCGTCCAGCGATCCGGGTCGCCGGCCACGGTCCGCCGCTGCGGGTAAGGTCCCCAGGCCAGGCCTGGGAAGGGGAGCAGGCTCGCGTGGCCGTTCATGTCGAAAAATGCCTCAGCAACAACCGGCGCAGCGCATCGTGCGCCTGCAAGGCCAGCCCGGGGTGGCCGGATGATCGAATCGCACCAGCGCACATGGCCGGCTGCGTGGGTTGGCAGCTCGGCGATCGCCACATCGAGCAGGAACACCGGCGCGGTCGGCAGGGGCCGCTGCTGTCGGTCGGGTCGGTGTCGATGCGCCCCATCGCCGCACCCAGTGCCGCGCTGGGCAATTGTTCGCTGCCGCCTGGCGAATCATTGACGATACTGGCGCTGAACGCGGTGTCGCCGCGATCGGCCAGGCGCACTTCGATGCCGCGGACCTGGTCGCGCACGCGGTCGGCCGTGTCATTGGGCAGGGCCAGGCGGATCGTCGTGGCCGGCGCATCCGAGAATGTAGGCGACGGTGCTGCCCTGGTCGAGCCACGAGCCCATCCGATCGGCCGCGCGCGGCGGCACGAAACGGCCGTCGGCATTGACCCGCAGCACCAGCGCATCGAGCCGGCGCCTGGCGTCCTGCAGCCGTGCCTGCGCCTCGTCGATCGCCTTGTCGCCGGTGAGGGCGGCCTCCTGGCTGAACTGGCGCAGCTGGTCGATCTGCCGGGTGTAGCGACTGCACGGTGGCCTCGGCCTGCAGTACCTGCTTGCAACTCGTCATTGGTCAGGCGAATCACCGGCTGGCCGGTGCGAACGGTCTCATTGTCCCGGGCCAGCAGTTCGACCACGGTGCCCGGCACCTCGGTACGGATCTGCGCCCGATCGGGCAGCCAGACGACGCCCATCGCCACCGTGGTTGCGGGGGCCGGTACACTGACCAGCACCAGCAGGATGGCGAGCGTGCCGCCGTAAAGGCCCAGCGCCCGGTGTCGTCTGCCGTTGAGTGACGGTGAATGCAGCACGAAGTCGCCGGCCTTGAAAGCCGGCCCGATCAGCATCGTCCACAGGCCGAGCGCCAGGATTGCAAGGCCGGCGGCCCAGGACAGCGAACCGACGTAGATCGCGATCGACACGAACAGGATCAACCGGTAACTCCACGAGGCCAGGCCGGCAGCCCAGCAGCCAGCGTCGCTCATGGCGGGACTGCCGGTCGACGCGCCGCCTCGACGCCCAGCAGGTGTCGCTGCAGGCAGTACTGGAAGTACTGGCGCGCGCCAGGGCGCGAGGTTGGGCAACTCGAACAGGTCGCACAACACATGGTAGCCATCGAACTTGAGCAAAGGGTTGCCATTGAAGAGCACGGTCGACACGGTGCCGATGACGACGATGGCCAGGCACAGGTCGCGTAACAAACCCGGTTCGATCATTGCCCACAGCAGCACGGCACCCGAGGCGATCACGAGTTCGGCGAGAATGCCGGCCCCCGACACCAGCGCGCGCTCGCGCTTGTCGGCGAACAACGTGGCGCTGGACGCATCGACGTAGGGCACCGGCATCAGCACCAACAGGCGCACACCCATCTCGTGCACCTCGCCACCGAAGCGGCGCACGGTCAGCGCGTGGGCGAATTCGTGGGCCAGCTTGAGCAGTGGGTAGGCGATCCACATCAGGAACAGGAAGCCGGGGCCGGACCATGCGCGCGGGATGTCCGCCTGCAAACGGTCGAACTGGCCGATCGCCACCAGGCCGGCCAGCCCCATCAGCAGCGCGCAGCCGATCAAGCCGGCGCGGGTGAACAACGGGCCGAACGGGCCGGCCAGCCGCTCCACCCATGCCGAGGGGTCGAATATCGCGACCTTGAACGACAAGGGATTCAGTCCGGCCAGCAGTTCCCGGCGCTTGCGCAGTCGCGAGCGCAACTGCAGCTGGCGCAGGTCGCTCGCGCGCTCGGCCTGCAACAGGTTGGCCTCGGCCAGCTGGGCGATCGCCACGATCAACTCGTCCTGGTGGGGGCAGCGTCGCCCAGCGCCGCGAGCAACTGCTGGTTGACCGCATCGAGCGTGGCTTCGCCGTCCAGCCACGGCCAGTTCGTAGGTCATCCGGTTGATCCGGTGATGATCGCCGGTGGCCGGGTCGCGCAGCACCCACCAGGCCTCGCCACGGTACACGTGGCGCGACATCTCGTGCTCGGCCGCAAACGGCCGCAGCGGCACGAGCCGGTACCAGTTGTCGCTGTTGAGCAGTCCGGTCATCTCAGAGCTGCCATTTCCAGAGTGCATTGCTCAGCCACCGGCGCAGGTCGAGCGTCAGGCTGTCCAGCACCGGTCGCCTGCCGACACTCACTTTGGCGATGCCGGACATCCCGGGCCGCAGGCCGGCCGGGTCGTCGAGCAGTCTGGCCTGCACCTCGAACAGGTTGCGCCCGTCGCGCGCCAGCGCGACCGGGATCACGCGTTCCAGTTCGATGTCGATGCTGCGCCGGGCAGCGCCGGCAACACGACGGTGCCGCGCTGGCCCGGGCTGACGGCACCGAGTTCGCGCTCATCGACTTGCACCATGATGCGAAAGTCGCCCTGCGGCGACACCGTGACCAGGGTCTCGCCGCGTTTGACGGGGCACCCAGCGACTGCGACAGATCGCCGCCGATCACCAGGCCATCGAACGGTGCGCGCCAGCCGGATGCGATCGAGCTGGTCGTCGGCGATGGCCAACTGCGCCTGGGCCTGGGAGAGCTTGGTGCGCTGCACGGCGATGCGGTCTGGTCCTCGGCAGCCATCGCCTCGCCGTAGCGCTTTTGCGTCTGGGCGATTTCACTGGTCCATTTGCGCTGCTCGGTTGCAGTTCGCGATCGTCCAGGTCGATCACCGGCTGGCCCTTGACGACCCGGTCGCCGGGCCGCGCATGCACGGTCCCGATGTAGCCGGCCACCGGTGCCGTCAGCACCCGCTGCATCGCCCCCTCGATTCGCGCGTCGGCATTGATCCGGTACGGGACGGGCACCAGTGCGAGCAACGCGGCGCCGCCACCGTGGCGGCCAGCGCGATGCGCCAGCCCCGCGAACCCGTGCGCAGCAGTTCGCGGGGCCGTCCGGCCTGGTGCCGACAACCTGCCCGTCAGCGCCGCACCGAGCCGGCGCCGCGCGTCTATCGGCTGACCCAGGAACGAGCCGACGCTCTCGGCAAAGCGAACCGCACGCGTGTCGAGCCGGCGGTCGTTGTCGAATTCCAGAGAGATCGCGCCCACCAGCGCGCGCACCTTGTCGTTGGTCATCAGCAAAGGCACGGTGCACAGCACCGGGCTGTCATGGCGGGCGACGAAGCGACCATGGGCGAGCATCACCCGTGCCCCGCGTGTCTCATTGCCCGGGTAGACGATCGTCGAGGCCTGGTCGATCGCCTCGTCCATCGCCATGCCCAGGTCGCGGATCAACGGGCTCTTGGCATTGATGCTGGCGGATCCGGACAGCGCGGTAACCTGGATGGTGTCACCATTGACCAGGCCCAGCCCGACCCGGGTCGCCCCGGTGAGCTGGGCCATCTCGCTGACGAAGGCCGTCGCCGCGTCCTCGAAGCGAGCCTGGCCGTTGAGCGCCGCGAGCAGGCGCAATGCGCTGATCGCGCGGTTTCGGTCGGCGAGCGGATCTTCGTCGGATGGCGCCTTGTCACCCTGGGCGTCGGACGGGCCGGCGGCGGTGTTCGCAGCGTTCATCGCCGGCAGCACCACGGCCATTGCCTGCGAGATCCGGCCATCGTCGACGGCGGGCATCGGCATGGCCAGTACGTTTTGCGGCGGGCTGCCTTTGGCCATCTGCATCCGGCGGACCGTGGGCTTGCCGGTCACCAGCGCGAGCTTGGCTATCGCCATCAGACTGGCCGGTACGACCGACCCGCTGGGCCACAGCGCCTGCACCGTGGTGGCCAGGGCGACGTCCGTCGCCGGGCCCGATAACGTGTCGGCGGACACGAGGACCGCCCGGGCGCCGACGCGTGGCGCCGTGCCCCTGGTCTTGTTCAGAGGGATGGTCGTGGGGTCAGTCACAATCGTCTGCGCCGCTTTCGCATAGTCCTGGGCTGTTGCATGGTTCCCCATGATCGGGCAGGCGTGAGCGCGCCGATCGCCCGAAAAAGGGGGCAAAGCGGCTGCATCGATCGGCGATGCGATGGCGGGTGACCGATCAGCGGTCGCCAGGCCATCCAGCCAAAGGCGGGGTATGCCCGGCCGGTGGGGCGGGTGGCGCCGGTGTGGACCTGTCTTAGAGGCCGGGCCCGAGGTTGAACAGGTTGCCGATCGCCCAGGTGGCCAGGCCGGCCGAGAAGCCGATGCCCAGCATGCGCAGGCCCGAGTGCAGCCCGTCGCGGCCGGTGAACAGCGACAGGGTTGCACCCACGGTGAACAAGGCCACGGCGGCCAGCACCGCAGACGCGACGATGGCCATCGTGCCGCCGACGAGCAGCAACGGCAGCACGGGCACCGCGGCGCCGAAGGCGAACGCGATGAACGACGAGATCGCGGCTCCCCACGGCGAGCCCAGTTCGTCCGGGTTCAGGCCTAGCTCCTCGCGGGCCATCGTGTCCAGCGCGAGTTCCGGATTGGCGATCAGCGTCCGGGCGATGCGGTCGGCATCCTCGGGGTCCAGGCCCTTGGCTTCGTAGATCACCGCCAGTTCGCGTCGCTCGGCATCGGGGTACTCGGCCAGCTCGGCTTTTTCGAGCGCCAGCTGGTACTCGAGGACCTCGCGTTGCGAGCGCACCGAGACATACTCGCCGGCCGCCATCGACAGCGCGCCGGCGAGCAGCCCGGCCAGGCCGGTGATCATCAGCGTGCGCGGTTCGGCCGCCGCGCCGGCCATGCCCAGGATCAGGCTGGTGTTGGAGACCAGGCCGTCGTTGATGCCGAAAACCGCGGCGCGCAGGTTGCCCGCGCCCGACGGCCCGCTTTGCAGTTGCGACACCTCGTCGATCGCGATGTGGCCCTTGTAGGCCGGCGATTTGTACGCTCCCAGCCCGCGCACCTTCAACGCCGACAGGATGTCGCGCACCGGCCGTACCCCGAAGTGCCCGGCCAGCCATATCGCCAGGCGGGCACGACCGCCCAGGCGTACCGGTGCCTGGCGCTGCGCGTCGGTCAGATGGTCGGCCCAGATGTCCGCCTGCTGCGCGGCGGTCTCGGCCAGCCGCTTGAGCATGAAGGCCATCCGGTGATCGGCCTCCTGCGCCGCCAGCGCCTCGTACAGCAACACCGCCTGCCGCTCCTCGAGCCAGGCCCCATGGGGATCGTCGGGCGGATGACTTTCAATGGAGGGGTTGCGCAGACTCATTCATTCCAAAATTTCCCAGCAAACCGCCCGCCGGGCCATGGAACGAGCGCACGGCTGTCGAAGACGTTACATGGCCCGGCAGCCCCACGGGCGCAGGCAGGGTTTCGCCGGGCACCGCCCGGCGCTGCCGAGCGGGCCCGCCTTGCAAGGCGGGCACTGGCGGCTTGCCGAGCGACCGAAGCGACGAGCGTGGGGTTGTCCATGAGCAAGAAGCCGCCGGGCCATGGAACGAGCGCACGGCCGTCCGAAGCCGTTACGCCGGCAGCCCCCACGGGGGCAGCGGAGGAGCGAGCGACGAGCGTGGGGCCCCATCTACGGCAGCATGGCTCGATCAGGTTGGGGCCGCCGCTTTGCAGGCCCGAGCAGGGCGTCGGCCAGTTCCTCGGCGGTGGTGACCGAGCGCGCCGGCACGCCCAGGCCGCGGCTCAGCGAGACCCAGTCCAGCGTCGGGTTGTCGAGGCTGAGCATCTGGCGGGCGCGTTCGCCGGGTTCGTCTATGCCCACGCTCTTGAGTTCGCCCTGCAGGATGCGGTAGGCGCGGTTGGCCAGGATGATCGTCGTGACATCGAGCTGCTCGCGGGCCTGCGTCCACAGCCCCTGCAACGTGTACATCTGCTGCCGTCGGCCTGCAGGCTGACGACCTTGCGTCCTGGCGCGCCGATCGCCGCCCCGGCGGCCAGCGGCGAGCCGTGCCGATCGCACCGCCGGTGATCTGCAGGTAGCCGTGCGGCGCTGTGCGCGGTGTGGTTGAGCAGCATGCGGCCCGAACTGACCGACTCATCGCACAGCACCGCGTTCGGGCAGCAGCGCTGCCACGGTCTACATCAGACTGTCGGCGGTCAGTGCGCCTTCGGGCACCCGCTGCAGCGACGGTTCGGGCAGCACCAGCGGCGACCGCCTGTCGACCCCGACGGCGTCGGCCAGTGCCTCCAGGTTGGCGACCAGGTCGTCGTCGCGACTGGCGAGCACGAAGGTGTCACAGGCTTCGGGCGACATCATGTTGGGCTGGTCGGGGTAGGCGAAGAACGACGCCGGGGGATTGGCCCCGAGCAGGATCAGCACCTCGATGTCGGCCAATGCGGCCCTGGCCTGTGCCACCACATAAGGCACGCGGGCAATGTTCGGATGGCCCAGGCCGCGCGACATCCGCGCGTTCGATTGCTGCGCGAGCAGCCGGCAACCTGTTTTGACGGCCAGGCGCGCGGCCAGCGACGCATAGGGTTCGACCAGCAGCGGGCCGGTCATCATCAGCGTGCAGCGCTTGCCGCTGCGCAGGTACTGGACCGCCTGGCCGATGCGCTTGTCATCTACCTTGGGCAGCGCCGGCACGGCCATGGCCCCCGCCGGCCCGCGCGAGGGATTCCACGCGGTGTCGGCCGGCAGGATCAGCGTCGCGATCCGACCGCCGGCGCGCGCGGTCGCCACCGCGGTCGCGGCGTCACCGAGTACCGCGTCTGCGCTGGTGCTGGTGTGCACCCAGTCCGAGCACGCGCCGGCTATGGCCTCGATGTCGGTGCGCAGCGGGGTTTCGTACTGCAGGTGATAGCTCGCGTGCTCGCCGACGATGTTCACCATCGGCGTGCGGCCCTTGCGGGCGTTGTGCACATTGGCAGCCGTTGCCCAGGCCGGGCCCCAGGTGCAGCAGCGTGGCCGCGGGCCTGCCCGCCATCCGGGCGTAGCCGTCGGCCGCGCCTGTCACCACACCTTCGAACAGGCCGAGCACGCAGCGCATGCCGGGCACCGTGTCCAGCGCGGCGACGAAATGCATTTCGGACGTACCGGGTTGGTGAAGCAGACATCCAGGTTGTTGGCGAGCAGGGTTCTCACCAGCGCTTCGGCACCGTTCATGAGGGTCTCCAGGGGATCATCGAATCAGGCGCCAAGTGTCGCATGAATGCGGTTCCCCTGCGCAGCCCCCGAGTCTCAGACGATTGTCTCCTCGGCCGTGTCCGACATCGGTGCGTGCTGGGTGTCCGGCCCGTCGGACGGGTCGGGCTCGACAGTCGGTGTGCGCGGATCCAGGTCCATGGCCACGGCCGACGTCTGTTCGATCGGTGCGAACAGGGTCTTGTCCTGAGCGAGCACCGGCGGGTCGATCCGGATCCTCGCCACCGTGAAGATCGTCATCGCCAGCACCATGGTCGCCAGCGCGATCGGAAAGCCGGCGCCGGTCCAGGTCATGGCCGCGCCGGTGAGGACGGGCCCGATCGCCGCGCCGATGCCGTGCAGCATCAGCAGACTCTTGGTGGCCTCGAGCACCTCGCTCATCGAGAAGCGGTCGTGCGTCTGGGCGACCGACAACGAGTAGAGCGTGAAGCTGAATCCGCCGAACAGAAAGGCCTTGATCGTCAGCAACTCTATCCGGGCGTTGCCACCCAGGAACAAGGCGATCAACGCGGCCGCCGTGCCCAGGCCCACGCCGGCCAGCACGTGGCGTCGATCGAAGTGGTCCGACAGCCAGCCGATAGGCCACTGCAGCGTGGCACCCCCCAGGATCGCGGCCACGATGAAGCCGGCCACCTGGCCGTCATCGAGGCCCAGGTTGCGCGCATAGACAGCGCCCAGCGACCAGAACAGACGGTCACCAGGCCCGAGGCCAGTGCCCCCGCGGTACCTACCGGGGTCGTCTTGTACAGCCGCGCTAGCGACAGCCGCTCGGTGCGGATCGGCTGGGGCTGCGCGACGGGTGTGAGCGCGATCGGCAACAGGCCCATGCAGAACAAGATGGAGACCATCGCAAAAGAGACCAGGCTGTCGGGCCCCTCGACTCAGGATCAGCACCTGGCCCAGTGCAACGGCGACCAGGTTGACCATCATGTAGACCGAGAAGATCTGGCCACGGTCGGTCGTCGCGCGCTCGTTGAGCCAGCTTTCGATGACCATGTAGATGCCGATCAGCGATACGCCGGTCAATACCCGCAGCACCCACCAGAACACCGGGTCGACGACCAGGCCGTAGGCCAGCGACAGCGCGGCGCCGGAGGCGGCGAACGCGGTGAAGGCCCGGATGTGCCCGACCTCGCGGATGATCCGCGGGCACAGCCGGGCGCCGATGATGTAGCCAACGTAGAAGCCGGACATCAGCAAGCCGATGGTCAGCCCGGAGAAGCCCTCGTTGGCACCGCGCAGCGCGATCAGCAGGCCGAGCAGGCCGGAGCCGACCAGCAGGATACCCATGCCGGAAAGCAGGGTGGAAATGGCGGCGACCGAGCGAATCATGACGGGACGGCGGGCAGGGGCGAAGGAATGCAGAGAGATGGGAGGGTGCAGACTGTTGCCGGTGTGCGGATTCCGAAGCGGGGAAGGTTGTCACCGGGTCTCAGCCGCCGGCCTGCCGATATACTCGAAACGCCGTGACCGGAATTGTCTCAGAATCCCTTCGGTCGCAGGCGCCTAATTTGGGCGAATCATGTCCCGGACGACGAAAGGCCGGTGGCGCCGGCCGGCAGGTTGATGCGAAGGATGAGTCCGGGCTACGAGTCGTCACCAGGGGTTGCCGGATGTTGCCGGCTCGTCGTGTTCCCCCTGAAAGGAGTCGACATGAGAACAGTCATCATTGGTGCCGGTCCCGGCATCAGCGCATCGCTGGCCCGCCAGGTGCGGGCGCGCGGCGGCCAGGTGCTGCTGGCCGCCCGTGATGAGCAGCGCCTCGAGGCGCTGGCCGCCGATTGTGGCGCGCACGCCTTCGCCTGCGACGCGGCCGATCCGCGCGAGGTGGCCGCGCTGTTCGAGCAGGCCGATCGTACGCTGGGCGGCGTCGACCTGATGCTTTATAACCCCAGCCGCCGGGTACCCGGTGCGATAACCGATCTCGATCCGGTG
This sequence comes from Burkholderiaceae bacterium, assembly GCA_041396665.1. Classification (GTDB taxonomy): domain Bacteria; phylum Pseudomonadota; class Gammaproteobacteria; order Burkholderiales; family Burkholderiaceae_E; genus JAUIAI01. The sequence goes on along the minus strand of JAWKYE010000010.1, from coordinate 178,560 downwards.
GCGGTTCGTCAGGCGATCGACATCACCGCCTACGGGGCGTTTCTCGCCGCGCAGCAGGCGACGCGCCGGATGTTGGCCCAGGGGGGTGGCGCGCTGCTGTTCACCGGGGCGACGGCCGGTGTCAAGGGATTTGCCCGTTCGGCGGCCTTCGCGATGGGCAAGTTCGCGCTGCGGGGCCTGGCCCAGAGCCTGGCGCGCGAACTGCACCCGCAGCGGGTCCACGTGGTGCACCTGGTTGTCGATGGCTCGGTGTACGACAGCGCCGAGCAGGCGGTTGCCGGTGCCGATGACGCGCGCCTCGATCCCGATGCGGTGGCCTCGGCCTTTCTCGCGCAGGTCGATGCGCCGCCCTCGGCCTGGTCGTGGGAGATCGAATTGCGTCCGTATACCGAAAAATTCTGATGATGCCGGGAGCTTTCCGATGAATGCTGGTCTGCGATCTCTTGCCCGCGCCGCACTGGGCGCCGCGCTGCTTGTAATGCTCGTGCCGCCGCTGCCGGCCCGCGAGCCGGGTCCGGCCGCACGGGCCCGGGAGGTCACCCCGCGGGGCTCGCTCGGCCCCGAGGAGCGGCGCCATGTCGAGGTCTTTCGGGGTGCGTCGCCGTCGGTGGTGCACATCAACACCGTGCAACTGGCGCGGCAGTTGTTCTCGACCACGGTCACCGAGGTGCCGCGTGGCTCGGGCACCGGCTTCGTCTGGGACAAGGACGGGCACGTGGTCACCAACTTCCACGTGCTGGCCGGCAGCAATGCGGCGACCGTCACGCTGGCCGACCAGTCGATCTGGGAGGCGAGCCTCGTGGGCTGGTTCCCGGATCGCGACCTCGCGGTGCTGCACATCGATGCCCCGCCCGAGCGCTTGCGCCCGATCGACATCGGCACGAGCCGCGACCTGCAGGTGGGTCAGCGCGTGTACGCGATCGGCAACCCGTTCGGCCTGGACCAGACGCTCACGACCGGTATCGTCAGCGCGCTCGAGCGCGAGATCCCCTCGAACAACGACCGCAAGATCCGTGGGGTGATCCAGACCGATGCGGCGATCAACCCGGGCAACTCGGGCGGGCCGCTCCTCGATTCGGCCGGTCGGCTGGCCGGTGTGAATACCGCGATCTACAGCCCGTCGGGCGCATCGGCGGGCATCGGCTTCGCGATCCCGGTCGACGAGGTGAACCGCATCGTGCCCCGGCTGATCCGCGATGGTCGCTTCGTGCGTCCGGTCCTGGGCATCGAGGCGGCGCCGCCGGGCTTTCTGGCCGCGTTGGGCCTGGAGCCCGGCCTGGCCGTGATCGGGGTGCAGCGCGACGGGCCCGCCGACCGCGCCGGGCTACGCCCGTTTCGGCGCTCGGCCGACGGCCGGGTGATCGTCGGCGATGTCATCACCGGCCTGGCCGGGCGCCCGGTCAAGACGCTGGACGACCTGTACGACGTCCTCGAGCGCCACGACGCGGGCTTCCAGGTCAGGATGCGGGTGCGTCGAGGTGCTGCGGAGATCGAGGTGCCGGTGGTGCTGGGCAAGGGCGACTGAGGAAAGATGCATGCCGATCGTCGGTTCCAGGCATCGGATCACCTTGCCCACATTGCATTGACCAGCGCGGAGATCTTCATCGGCCGGCCGCATCCAGCCTGCTGCGAGCGTCAACCGCCTTGCGGGTAGGTCGCAACGGCTTCCCAGCCCCGAATGATCACGGCCTGACGCTCGGGACGGGCCGACTGCAGGGTGCCCAGGAACAGGCGCCGGTTGAGCCAGTCCCATCGGCCGGCCGGCACCGTCAGGTGGATTCGCGATAGCGCATACCGCGGACCCGCCCCGGGGTCATCGATGATCACCCGGTTGCGCACGGTCAGCAGGGTGCCGTCGTGAACCCGCATCTCGTAGAGAGCGTCCAACTCCTTCACACCGTCGGCGCGCAGCAACTGCCGGTCGGCGCCGCCGGCCAGCACCTCGCCATGAAAATCGGCCAGCTCCGGTCCGCCCCGGAACCGCCCCCCGACGATGGGCACGATTGCCCGCCCACCGAGCGGTCCGGCCCCCAGGTCCTCGGTGGGCGCGATATCGACAATGGCCTCCCAGAGCAGGCGGGTGGAGATGGCGGGCAGTGCCCGGGTCTCGAGTAGGTTCATGGCGCTCCTGATTGGGCGAATGTGTTTTGCGCTGCGTCGCAGATGCAATGGTGCCTGAGCGCCGAAGCGGGCAACAGCCTCGCGGGGCCGGTGTCGCTGCCGCTGCCCATCGATAAGCATTGCTCATCGAAGGCCGGCCTTTCTTATTGTTCAATTGCATAAGCAGTCGGTAACATGCCCGAGGATCAAGCGCGGTTTCGCGCCTGCCAATCGGAGGAGACCATGAAGATCGCCCACCTGACTGCGGCCCTGGCCGTTGCCGCCGGTCTGGCCCTGGGGGCAGCATCCCAGGCGCACGCGGCCAAGGAACTCGTCGTGACGATGGACACCGCGCCGGGTCATCTTCGCACGCGGATGATGAAGGAATTCCTGGCACGCCTGGAAAAGCGCAGCGGCGGGGAGTTGACCGCCAAGCTGTACGACTCGTCGCAACTGTACTCGAGCCGCGATGCAGCCAAGGCGGTGGCGCGCGGAGATGCCGGCTTCACGGTGCTGGTCACTCCGTACCTGTCACGCATCTCGCCCGACATCAACGTGTTCGATCTGCCGGTGCTCAACGGCATGAGCGACGAGCAACGTGCCGCGATGCTCGATCGCAACCTGGGAGACACGCTCGCCGCGGGGCTGCAGCAGAAGATGGGGGTGGTCGTTCCGGGTCACTTCTGGTCGATGGGCAAGGTGATGATCTGGTCCACTGCAAAACCGATCAACCGCTTCGCCGACATGAAGGGCATGAAGGTGCGCATTCCCGGCGGCGCAGCTGTGGTGATGCGGATGGATGCAATCGAGGCGGCAGCGGTCGCGATGCCCGGCAACGATGTGCCGCTCGCGCTGCAGCAGGGTGTCGTCGATGCCACGATGGGAGGCGCGGAATGGGTGCTGACCAACAAACTGATCGATGCCGGCATACGCCACGGCTTCTGGGATCAGGGCATCATCGGCTACCTGATGCCGATTCTGAACAAAGCCTACTGGGCCGCCCTGAACGCCGACCAGAAAGAGCTGTTCACCGAGGTCTGGAACGAGGTGACCGACGAGCAGCGCCAGGCCATTCTGGCCGAAGAGACCGAACACTGGGCGCAATTGAACAAGATCGGCATCAGCATCGTCTCGGCCGCCGACGACGATGTCGCGCAGGCCAATCAGGCGATGCTCAAGGTTCAGGACCAGATGATCGAAAAGCTCGGCATCTCGGAAGCGGTCGTCAGGCTGGCGAAAGAAGCGGTGAAGTGAACCGATTTTTCGATGCGCTGGATCGGGCGATAGGCTGGGTCACGGCCACCATACTCGCTGCTGCCTACCTGCTGTCCGTCTACGGCGTCTTCGAGCGCTACGTTGTGTCCGGCTCCGGCACCGACTGGATCTACGAAGTCGTGGTGTTCGGCATCGTCTGGGCCATCCTGCTGTCGGTGGCCCGCATCGAGCACAGGCGCGCGCACATCCGGATGGATATCGTCTGGACCCGGTTCGGTGCGAGGGGCAAGTTCTGGGCCGAGGTCGTGTCCTCACCCTCGGCCTGCTGTTCAGCCTGCTGATCGTCTATTCGGGCTGGTTCGTCGTGCAGGACGCCCTGCAGTGGGACGAGCGCACCGACAGTTCGCTTCGCCTGCCGTTTTGGATCTACTACTCGGCCCTCAGCACCGGGTTTGCACTGCACGCGCTGTTCGTGCTCAACCGCTTCCACCGGTTGCTGACCGGTACGCTGGTGCTGGAAACCGGGGACCTGATCAATTGACCCTCGTGCTGCTCATCCTCGGGCTGGTGGCCGTGTGCCTGCTGCTGGTGCTCGGGGTGCCGATCTACATCGTGCTGGCAGCGTGGCCGCCCTGCTGCTGCTGCAGGACGGCGTGTCCATCCCGGGCCTGGGACAGCACGCGCTCGATCACCCGAACTCGCCGGTGCTCATCTCGGTGCCGTTCTTTCTGCTCGCCGCCGTCACGATGCGCGGTGGCGGGATCGCGCGCGTGCTGTTCGATGCCGCGCTGACCTGGATAGGCTGGATGCGCGGCGGGCTCGCGATCGCCGGGGTGGTGGCCACCGCGATCTTCGCCGCGATCAACGGCTCGTCGATGGCGACCGCGCTGGCCATGGGCACCTTGCTGGTCCCGTTGATGATAGACAACGGCTACCGGCCGTCGTTCGCGATGGGGCTGACCGCGGCCGCGGCCACCCTCGGCATCCTGATCCCGCCCTCGCTGCCGATGCTGCTGATCGGCATCATCGGCGAGGAGTCGGTGCCCCGGCTGTTCCTGGGCGGTGTCGTGCCGGGCCTGTTGCAGGCGACCCTGTTCGGCATCTACATCTTCTTCGTGGCCGAGCGGGTCGGCGGCGTGCCGATGCCGCGCGCCAGCCGCGCCCAGCTGCTGGCCAGCAACCTGCACGCGCTGCCGGCCTACGCGATCCCGGTGGTGGTGCTGGGGGGCATCTACGGGGGCTTCGTCACGCTGACCGAGGCCGCGGTGCTCGGCGCGAGCATCGCGATCGTCGCCGTGCTGTTCGTCTACCGCACGGGTCGGCCCCGCGATCTGGTCGGCCTGTTCACCGAGTCGATCGACCGCACCGGGGTCGTGGTCGTGAAGATCATCGGCGCCACGCTGTTGTCGGCCTGGATCATCAAATCCGGCCTGCCGCAGACCCTGGCCCTGACCGTCGCCGAACTCGGCCTGCAGCCCTGGCAGTTTCTGACCTTCATGAATTTCTTCCTGATCCTGATGGGGATGTTTCTCGAAGGGGCCGTGATCATCCTGGTCGTGCTGCCGATCGTGGCGCCCATCGTCAATACGCTGGGGATCGACATGACCCACTTCGCGGTGGTGATGATCATCAACATCGAACTGGCGCTGCTGTCGCCGCCGATCGGCCTGAACCTGTTCATCATGGCCAATGTCACGCGCCGGCCGGTCGCCGAGGTGATCCGCGGCACCGTCCCCTTCTTCTCGTTGATGCTGCTGTTGCTGATTGCCGTGACCTACGTGCCGATCATCGTCACCTGGCTGCCGGACCTCGTGTTCGGCAAGTCGGCCTAGCCGGCGGGGTCTCTGAACGGTGACCGGGCGCTCCAGCTGGAGCGCTTTTGCCGCTTTTTTGGGGGTGCTTCGCCCGATCCGGGCGAACACATCGAGCCGGACCCGTGGTGGTCAGCTTCCGACCGTGGTGGTCTGCCCCCTGTCAATGCCGCTGTGTCGAACGATGACCCGCATGACCCGCTATGACCCGCGTGGCGGCTCCTTCCCTGTCTCCCTTGTCCCCACCGAAGACGCCAGAAACCCGCGAACCAGCGTGTTGAAGGCTTCGGGCTGCTCGATGCTCACGCCGTGGCCGGCGCCGTCTACCGTTTCCAGCCGGGCCTTTGTCATCACGCGGGTGATCCCGCTGATGATCGCCTTGAATATCGGCCCGGTATTGCGGCCGGTCAGCAGCAGCACCGGCATCGGCAGTGCGGCCAGGCCTGCCGGGTCCAGCAGTGGGAATTCATCGCTCGACAGGGCGATGCGGCGCGCCGCGAGTATGTTCTGCCGGCGCCGCGCCATCACGGTCGGGTCCAGGCTGGCGGGATCCTGATTGGCAATGCCACCTGTCAGCAACGTGGCGCCGGTCTGGTCGTCGCCCCGCTCGAAGGCCTCGCGCGACGGCACGACGGTGGCAGCATGGAACCGGGCGGCCACCGGCGCCGTATCGGGGAACATCTGCGCGTACTTCATCATCGGTGGCTCCACCGCCACCACGGCGCGCACCCGCTCGGGCCGGCGCAAGGCCAGCGCCAGTGAGGCAAACCCGCCGTACGAGCTGCCGATGAGAATCGCACGTTCGATTCCCAGTGCGTCCATCAGACCCTCGACATCCGTTGCATCGTCCAGCGCCGAATGATCCGGCGAGGCCATGGTGTTTGGATTCGGAAAGCTGAACCGGCAGCTGACCGCGAGGCAGTCGTGGTCGGCGGTAAATGCAGGCCACTGTTTCTCCCACGAGCGCCAGTCGCCCATCGCACCGTGAATGAAGATGACGGTCGGCCCGGTGCCCTCGCGCACGTAGTGGATGACCACGCCACTGTCGAGCGTGATTGCCTGGGGTGTCAGATCGCTGATTGCCATTGCCGGAACTCCTTTGCGCAACCCTCGAAGCTAGACAAGCTGCGTATAAAAGACCAATAATTTATTCCGGCATCGTATAGCGCAGACTTATAGATAAACCCAGATTCAGCCCGACATGAATCCGTCATGAATCCGAGTTCCACGACCATCTTCCGTCGCTTCACCACCAAGGCGAAGTTCCGCCACATGCTGGTGCTGCTGAAGTTGCGGGAACTGGGCAGCATGAAGCGCGCGGCCGAGGCCATCGGCCTGACGCAGCCAGCTGTCTCGCTGATGCTCGGTGAACTCGAAAAGCTGCTCGGCGCCCCGTTGTTCCTGCGTCATGCCAGGGGTGTCGAAGCGACCCAGGTCGCCCTCGATCTGCTGCCGGTTGCCCGACGGGTGATCGCCGCCCTCGAGGACGGTTCCGAGATCGTCGCCAACGCGGTGGCCGACAATGAAGGGTATGTGCGGGTCGCCGCGACGCCCGCGGCGATGGGCAGCCTGTTGCACCCGTTCCTGCCCGGGTATGCCCGACGCTACACCCGGGTTCACGTCGAGGTGCGCGAAGTCAGCGCCGGGGATCCGCTCGATCTGATTACCTGGGATGCCTGCGACATCCTGTGTCTGCGGCAGCCGGCGGTCATCCCCGAAGGCTGGCAGTTTCGGCAATGCCGGGCCGACCGCCTGGTGGTGTTGTGCGCGGTCGACCATCCGCTGGCAGCGGCGGATCAGGCCAGTCTGGAAATACTGGGGCGCCAGCACTGGTTGCTTGCGCGCACCGCGTCGGTGGCACGAGAGCACTTCGAAGCGATCGCCGCCCAGGCGAACTGGCCCGTGGCCAATCGCTGCGGCATCGTGACCCACACCCCGGCGCTGACCCTCGAACTGATGCGCAAGGGCGCCTACCTGACGCTCATTCCGCAAAGCGTCGCCCAACCCTGGATCGAGGCGGGGCTGGTCAGGCCGATCGAGAGCGACGCGAGCCTGGCGCTACCGCCGCTCGGCTTGTTGCACAAGGTGGAGTATCCGAACCGTGCAGTGGCCGTGTTCGCGCAGGCGCTCGCAGCGTCCTGAACGCCGGTGGGCGACGTGGCGCTTGCGAAGATCTCACCGGTTACCGGTAGCAGCCCGCAACCCGTCCACGCAGCGCCACCAGGCCCAGCACCGTGTCGATGGTCGGGGTCGGCACGCCGACCAGGCGGCCCATCTCCTGCACCGCGGTGACCAGCGCATCGATCTCCATCGGTCGGCCGCGTTCGAGGTCTTGCAGCATCGAGGTCTTGTGCGCGCCGACCGCGGCCCCGCCCTCGATGCGCTTGTCCACGTCGATCGGAAAACGCACACCCAGAGCCTCGGCGATCGCCTGGGCCTCGAGCATCATGTTGCGCGCGACCGCGCGGCTGCCGGGGTCGGTGCACAACTGTTCGAGCGTGGCGTGGGTGAGGGCGCTGATCGGGTTGAACGACAGATTGCCCCAGAGCTTGACCCAGATCTCGTCGCGGATCTTGGGGCGAACCGGCGCCTTGAGCCCGACCGCGGAGAGTGCCTGCGACAGCGCCTGGGCGCGGGCCGACCTGCTGCCATCGGGTTCGCCCAGCGAGAAGCGGTTGCCTTCGAGGTGGGCGATGACCCCGGGCTCGGGTACCTCGGCCGCCGGGTAGACGACGCAGCCCAGCACCCGTTGCGGGCCGATGCCGTTCCACTGCGCATCGCCCGGATCGACGGTGGCCAGGCGACGGTTCGCGAACGGTCCCTCCAGCCCGTAGAAATACCACCAGGGCACACCGTTGACCCCCATGACCACCGTGGTGTCCGGCCCGAGCAGCGGCTGCATCGCCGGGACCACGCCGGGCACGGAGTGGGCCTTGAGCGTGATCACCAGGTAATCCTGCACGCCCAGTTCCTCGGCCCGCTCGGCGGCACGCACCGGGACCGTCTGGCGCTGGCCGTCCTCGATCAGGGTCAGGCCGTTCTGCTGCATCGCCGCCAGGTGCGGGCCGCGCGCCACCAGGCTGACGTCGGCTCCGCCGATCGCCAGCTTGGCCCCCATGTAACCGCCGATCGCGCCGGCGCCGAAAATGCAGATCTTCATGATCAGAGGCCTAGTTTCGCGGCCAGGCCGATGCGCTGCAGCTTGCCGGTCGCCCCTTTGGGGATCTCGGCCAGGATCACGATCTTGCGCGGCACCTTGAAGTCGGCCAGGCGTTTGGCGGCGAACTCGCGGATCGCTTTTTCGTCGGCGCTCTGGCCTTCGCGCAGCACCACGGCCGCGCCCACTTCCTCGCCCAGTTTGTCGTGCGGGATGCCGAAGGTCACCACCTGCTGGATCGCCGGATGGTCCATCAGCACTTCGTCCACCTCGAGCGGGCTGACCTTCTCGCCGCCACGGTTGATGATCTCCTTGAGCCGGCCGGTGATGCGCAGGTATCCCTGGCCATCCAGCGTGCCCTGGTCGCCGGTGCGGAACCAGCGCAGGCCGTCGGCCTCGAAAAACGCCTTGGCGTTGGCCTGCGGGTTGCCCTCGTAGCCGGGCGTGACATTGGGGCCGCAGATCACGACCTCGCCGGTGGCATCGCCCTCGAGCAGACGGTCGTGGGTTTCGTCGGCGATGCGCAGTTTTGGGCCGGCCGCGATGCCGACCGAGCCGGCCTTGTGCTCGGCGGGCGGCAACGGGTTCGAGGCCATCTGGTGGGTGGCCTCGGTCATGCCGTAGCTCTCGATCACCGGCGCCTTGAACGCCGCTTCGAGCGCGACCATCACCTGCGGCGGCAGCGACGCCGACGATGAGCGGATGAAGCGTAGTTGCGCGTCGATGGCCGCATCGGCATTGCGGGCCGCGCGCGCGAGGATCGCCTGATGCATCGTCGGCACCGCCGTGTACCAGGTGGGCTTGATGTCGGCCAGCCACGAGAAGAACTGCAGTGCATTGAAGCCCGGGGTGCAGTAGACGGAGGCGCCGGCGGCCAGCGAACTGAGCACCGCGGCGATCAGGCCGTGGATGTGGAACAGCGGCATGATGTTCAGGCAGCGATCGGCCGGGGTCAGGGCCAGCGTGTCGCCGATGTGGCGGGCCGAGGCGGCCAGGTTGCGTTGCAGCAGCGGTACGATCTTGGGCCGCGACGTGGTGCCCGAGGTATGAAGGACCAGCGCCACGTCATCGGCGAGCGCGGCAGCGGCGGCGATCGCCCTGGCCGGCTCTCCTTGGAGCGTGAACTGACCCGCGGGTGCGCCCGCTGGCACCGAAAGGCGCAGCACCCGCGCGCCCTGGCGCGCTGCCGCGGCCAGCGCCGGGCCGTCGTAGTCGTCGGCGACGATCAGCGCCCGGGCATTCAGGTCGCCCAGGTAGAACTCGTACTCGTCCTCGCGGTACGCGGGATTGAGCGGCGCGGTCGTCGCGCCCTGGGCCACCGTGATGAAGGCGGCCGCCATCTCGGGGCCGTTGGGCAGCACGATGGCGACCCGGTCGCCACGCCCTATGCCCAGAGCGGCAAGCGCCCGGGTCGTCTGGTCGGCCAGCGCGCGCAGGCCCCCGAAGGTGAGCCAGTCGCGGCCCGGCGCACCCAGCGCGGGTGCGGTATCCGGATGATTGGCCAGCAGGGCGTGCAAGGTGTCAGGCATGGGGAGGGCTCCGGGCCGGGAAAAGCGCAATCATATAGGAGCAAGAAAGCCGGGCTCGTGGTCAGCAGGTGACGCGCCCATGGGCATACAATGCCCCAAAACGCGACCTAACCGATCACGATCCGGGGACAAGAAATGACAGACCCACTGGCTTCCCAGGCATTCCTGCAAGACCGCATCGACCGCCTGCCGCTGGCGACGGCCTTGCTCGTCGCCTTCGAGGGGTCGTTGGTAGACGATCCCGCGGCAGTGGGCGCCGAGCCGCGCATCCCCGATGCCTTGCCCGCGTTGCTGGCGGGCCTGTCCAAGCGGGTCAACGGTGCGGTCGCGCTGTTCTCGCGCCAATCGGCCGGGACCGTGCAGCGGCTGACTTCGCCGGTTCGTTTTGACGTGGTCGGCCCCGGTGAGGGGCTGCGTCGATGGCTGGCCGCCCAGCGGGCCGAACACCGGATGCCGGTGATCCTGACCGGCTGGCTAGACGAGGCCGACCGCCAGGCGGTGGCCGATGCCGGGGGCACCGTGGTCGGAGTCGGCGACGCCGGGCCGCCCGATGTGCTGCGTTACCCAACGCCGCCCCAGATGCGGCAGGGCCTGGTGTCACTGATTCTGCAGGGCCTGCGCCGTTAGGGTGGACACAGGCCGCCGGTTCACACCCGGGTGGCGGCCTCGCCGTCGAAGTAGGCGGGATACTGCGCAATGATCTGCGGCAGTGCCCGCAGCGTGCCACCCAGGTGGCTGCGTACGGCCGCCTGCACGATGTCCGGCTCGCCGGTCTCGATCGCCGCCACCATTGCCTCGTGATCGGCCAGGATCGTCGCGGCCTTGCCCGCGCTGGGCAGGTAGAGCTTGCGCAGTCGGTCGACATGGCCGCTGCGCTCGTTGATCAGCTGCCAGAGTCCGTGTCTGCCGGTCACCTGGTGCAGCGCTTCGTGAAACGCGCGATCCAGCCGGTGAAAGCTCAGCAGGTCGCGGGCACGCAGCGCGTGGGCCTGGCGCGCGAGCAGGTCGCGCGCGTCGGCAAGCAGCGACGGGTCGCGGCGCAGCGCGATCTCACGGCAGACTTCCAACTCGAGCGCGGTGCGCAGAAACTGTGCCTCGCGTGCCGCCTCGATGTCGATGACTGCGACGATCGTGCGCGATTGCCGGAACACGTCGACCAGTCCGAGTGTCTCGAGCTTGAGGATGGCTTCGCGGATCGGTGTCTGGCTGACCTTGTATTGCTCGCAGAGCGCGACCCGGGACAAGGCCTGCCCGGGTTGCAGGTCCAGTTCGACGATGCGTTGATGCAGGTGCTCGTAGATCTGCGCCGCGGCAGGCCGGCTGCGGTCCATGATGAACCTGTCGCTGCCCCGCGCCGCGCCCGTGGGCGGTCCGCCATTTTCCTGGGACATGCGTTCCCCCGATTCCGGTAGACTCATATATCAGTGTAGCAAGATTCCACCGCCTTGGAGAACGTCCGATGAGCCAGACCCCGAAACCCCGTAAGACCCCGGCGCAACTGCGCAGCGCCCGCTGGTACGCGGCCGACGACCTGCGCGGTTTCGGCCATCGCTCACGCACGATGCAGATGGGCTACGGCCCCGAGGACTGGCAGGACAAGCCGGTGATCGGCATCATCAATACCTGGTCGGACATCAACCCCTGCCATGCGCACTTCAAGCACCGGGTCGAGGACGTGCGCCGCGGCATCCTGCAGGCAGGCGGCTTTCCGATCGAACTGCCTGCCATCTCGCTGTCCGAGCCCATGGTCAAGCCGACGACGATGCTCTATCGCAACCTGTTGACGATAGAGACCGAGGAGTTGATCCGCTCGCATCCGATCGACGGGGCGGTGCTGATGGGCGGCTGTGACAAGACCACGCCGGGGCTGATCATGGGCGCGACCAGTGCCGCGGTGCCGTGCATCTACGTGCCCGCCGGCCCGATGCTGCGCGGCAACTGGAACGGTCAGACTTTGGGCAGCGGCTCCGATGGGTGGAAGTACTGGGACGAGCGGCGGGCCGGCAAGCTGAGCGACGTGCAATGGCTGGAGGTCGAGGCCGGCATCGCCCGCTCCTACGGCCATTGCATGACCATGGGCACCGCCAGCACGATGACCGCGATCGCCGAGGCGCTGGGCATGACGCTGCCGGGCGCCTCGTCGATTCCGGCGGCCGACTCGGGACACATCCGCATGTGCGCCGCCAGTGGGCGACGCATCGTCGACATGGTCTGGGAAGACCTGGTCCCGACGCAGATCATCACGGCCCGGTCGGTGCGCAACGCGGTCCGGGTGGCGATGGCCACCGGTTGCTCGACCAACGCGATCATCCACCTGATCGCGATGGCCCGTCGCGCCGGCGTACCGATGACGCTGGACGACTTCGAGGCGGCCAGCCGGGTCGCGCCGGTGCTGGCCAACATCCGGCCCAACGGGGATCGCTACCTGATGGAGGACTTCTACTACGCGGGCGGCCTGCGCGCACTGATGGGCAAGATGCAGTCACTGCTCGATCTCGATTGCATCACCGTCAGCGGCGAGCCGATCGGCAAGGGCCTGGACGACAGCAAGGTGCACAACGACGACGTGATTCGCGGTCTGGACAACCCGGTCTACCACGAAGGGTCGCTGGCCGTCCTCACCGGCAACCTGGCCCCGGGTGGTTGCGTGATCAAGCCGGCGGCCTGCGAAAAGCGGTTTCTCAAGCACTCGGGTCCGGCGTTGGTCTACGACAGCTATGCCGACATGAAGGCCGCAATCGACGATGAAAACCTCGATGTCACCGCCGATCACGTGCTGGTGCTGCGTAATGCCGGGCCGATCGGTGGCCCGGGCATGCCCGAGTGGGGCATGCTGCCCATTCCAAAAAAGCTGATCAAGCAGGGGGTCCGCGACATGGTGCGACTGTCCGATGCCCGGATGAGCGGCACCAGTTACGGCATGCCATCCTGCACGTGGCGCCCGAATCGCATGTCGGCGGCCCGTTGGCATTGCTACCAGACCGGGGACATCATCGAGTTGGACGTCGCCGCGCGCTCGATCTCGATGAAGGTACCCGACGATGGGCCTGGCCCGCCGCAAGGCCTGGCAGGCCCTGGGCCCCGTTACGAGCGCGGCTACGGTTGGATGTTCAGCCAGCACATCACCCAGGCCAACGAGGCTGCGACTTCGATTTTCTCGAAACCGGCTTCGGCCGGCCGGTCTGACCCTCGATCTACTGAGCATGCCCCCACCTACTTCCACGACGAGTCAGCCATGAATTCTGCATCCTTATCCGACGCCACCCGACAGGTTCCGGGCCGTCCAGTACCGCCTGTGCACTGCGTTGTACAAGCGCGGCCTGCGCAACCAGTTCATCCAGGATGTCCATCCGCTCAATCCCCGCCCTGCCCAACATGGTCGGGCAGGCGTTCTACGCTGCGCTACATTCCGGCGCGCGAGGATCTGAACCCGATCAGCGTGTTCCAAGACCCCAGGCACCCGCAGCGGGCCGCCGTCGAGCAGTGCCCGTCGGGCTGCGTGATGGTCTTTGACAGCCGCAAGGATGCCCGCGCGCCGCATCGGCCGGGTCCATCCTGGTGACCGCCTGATGATGCGCGGGGTCGCCGGCGTCGTCACCGATGGCGGCTTTCGCGATGCGCCCGAGATCGCCCGGATGGCGATTCCCGCCTATCACCACCGGCCGTCCGCGCCCACCAATCTGACGCTTCACCAGGCGTTGGACATCAGTGCCCATCGGCTGCGGCGATGTGGCGGTCTGGCCTGGCGACGTCGTGGTCGGGGATGGCGAGGGCGTGGTGATCGTGCCGATCGGGATCGCCGACGAGATCGCCGACGAGGCCATCGAGATGACCGCGTTCGAAGTTTCGTCACCGAGGAGGTCGGCAAGGGCCGCAGCATCATCGGTGCTTGCCACTAGCCCGGTCGCAACCGGACTTCGCGCCGCCTGGCGAAGAAGCGCGAAAACAACCGCCAGAGTACGGCTTCCGCCTGCGTCGCTCGGCAAGCCGCCAGTGCCGGCCTGGCAGGGCCGGCCCGTTACGGCAGCGTCGGGCAGTGCCCGGCGAAACCCTGCCTTCACCCCCGCGGGGCTGCAACGGCTTCGGGCGGCCGCGCGCTCGTCACATGCCCGGTTGGTCGCTCGTTTCTCATCCGACAATAGGTCGAAACTTCGGCGTCAGGGCTCGGCAAGCCGCCAGTGCCGGCCCTGAAGGCCTGACCGTGGGGGCGCTGATTCTTAGTTCAGTAGTTTTGGCAGGTACCTTGAGGCGATGTCGGGGAACATCATCACGCAGATCAGGCCGATGATCTGCAGCGCGATGAACGGCAGCACCGCGAAAGATGTCCTGGCGAGATCTCGGGCGGCGCCACCGGCGCGAGCCAGAAGCAGGCGGGTCCGAACGGTGGCGACAGGAAGTAGATCTGCATGTTCATCACGAACAGGATGCCGAACCAAACGGCCGCCCACTCGGGTTCCATGCCCACCAGGGCCGGGGCGAGATCCTTGATCACCGGTGCAAACTTGCCTGGCACCGTCGATCGAATGATCGCGATCCACTCCGTGAAGGTGCCAGGATCACCAGGATGCCCATCATCACCAGGATGATGCCCATCGGCAGGCCCAGCCCGGTAAACAGCGAGCGCATGAAGTCGCCGCCGCCGATCAGGTTGTAGATCCCCACGAAGGAAACCGCACCGATGATCAGCCAGATGATCGTGCCGACCGTGGACATCGTGCCCACCAGCGCCTCTTGCAGCATCGTCCAGTTCAGGCGAAACCGCACTGCCGCGATCATCGCGCCGACCACCCCGACCCCGGCCGCCTCGGTCACCGAGGCGATGCCGAAGTAGATCGACCCCATCACGCAGGCGATCAGCAGCACCGACAGGATGACCGCGTACATCCGGTTCCTGGACAAGGACACGCGGTGGCCGGTCTTTTCTGCCACTTCAGAGGCGGTCGGGGCCAGCGACGGGTTGAAGTGGCAGCGCACCAGCACGTAGCCGGCGTACAGGCCGGCCAGCAACAGGCCAGGCAGAAAGCCGGCCAGAAACAGGTCGCCGATGCCCACGCTGGCCGACAGGCCGTAGACGATCATGATGATGCTGGGCGGGATCAGCGTGGCCAGTGAACCGGCGGCGCAGATCACGCCGATCGTCATGTACTTGTCATAGCCCAGGCGCAGCATCTGGGGCATCGCGACCAGACCCAGCATGACGATCTCGCCGCCCATCACGCCGGACATTGCGGCCAGGATCACCGCGACGACGACCGTCTGCACGGCCACGCCACCGCGCAGGTTGCCGGCAAAGATCGACATCGCATCGAACAGGTCTTCGGCGATGCCGGCCTTCTCGAGCAGCGAGGCCATCAGCACGAACAGCGGCACCGCGATCAGCGAGTAGCTCTCGAGCAGGCCGAACGCGTTGGTCGAGACCAGGTACAGGCCGCGCGGGCCGAAAGAACACCAGCGCCACCAGCACCGACACGATCCAGCGTGACGATGCCCAGCGGCATGCCGGTCATCATCAGGATCATCAGCACGGCGACGATCACCATGCTCACCGAGCCGATGCCGTACTCGCGCGCATCGATCATCTGCGACGGGTCGAGCCCGGACACCGCGTTCGAGGCTGCGGCCGACAGCATGCCGGGCAGGCTCTCCTCGCCCAGGTAGTGGCCGCCCATGCTCGAGAGCAGGCGCACGATGATCAACACGCCGACCAGCAAGGTCAGGCGGCGCATCAGCGTCGAGTCGAAATGGCGGTACAGGTTGACCAGCAACTGCGCCAGGTACATCAGTGAGCCGAGCATCAGCACGGTCTTGAGCACCATCGGTTGTGGCGAGTTGAACGCGCTGCCCATCTTCTCGCGCAGATCGATCGCCTCCAGCGCCCGGATCAGCGTGTCGTCGACCAGCATGAACAAGGCAACGACCCCAACGACCATCGCGAACAGGTCGAGCCACCACCGGGTACCGTCACCGGCCGCCAGATACAGCACGGTGATGCCGATGTGCCGCTTGTAGAGCGTGACATAGGCGGACGCGATCATCCAGGCCGACGCGCACAGCACCTGCACGATCTCGAACGCCCAGGTGGTGGGCGCGTGCAGCACATAGCGGGAGAACACCTCCCAGACGGTCACCAGGGCAACCAACAGGTAGAACTGCGCAACCGAGATGCCGCTGAACCGGCTCAGGTGATCGATGAAGGTCAGGCCGTCGCGAGGGGTGTCGCGCAGCCCGGCCAGGTCGGCGGTGTCCGCAGTGTTCATGTTGCCTCCGGTCCCGGCCCGCGAGGGCCGCAAAACGCTATGCAAACCGGCCGGCAAGCGGACAGCTGCGTCTTTGTTATATTCGGCAATCGATGCCGGTCGGCGCCGAGTCTGCCCAGAAACGCCGATCAATGCAAATGATCATTCCATCGACCGTCCCGTTGGCGACCCGGTCCGCCGACGGCGTCTGCCCTTTGCCTCCATCGACCTGCCTCTTGCCCTGAACCTATGAAAAAAGTCGTCGTCACCGAGCCGATCCACGCCGATGGCATGGCCATCCTGCACAACCGCCCCGATCTGCAGATCGAATCCCTGCCGGACTGCGAACCGTCGACCTTGCGAGCCGCGCTCGCCGATGCGCACGCGGTACTGGTGCGAAGCGCGGTCCTGGATGCCCAGATCCTGGCCGGCGCGCCCTTGCTCGAAGTGGTGTCGCGCCATGGCGTGGGCTGCGACAACATCGACGTCGCCCACCTGAGCGCGCGTGGCATCCCGGTGGCCATCGCCGCCGAGGCCAACAAGTGGTCGGTCACCGAACAGGTGCTGATGATGATGCTCAGCCTGGCCCGCCGTACCGCCCGCTACGATGCCATGACCCGTTCGGGCGACTACCGGTTGCGGGGCAGCCTGCCCACGATAGAGCTGGCCGGTCGTACCGTCCTGGTGATCGGGTTCGGGCGGATCGGTCGCCTGGTCGCGCCGCTTTGCAAAGCCTTCGGCATGCGGGTCGTGGTGGTCGACATCGCACTGGACAAGGCGCTTGCCGACCAGATGGGGGTCGAATCGGCCACCGGCTTTCGCGATTGGCTGGGCAAGGCCGATTTCGTCACGCTGCACGTGCCGCTGGACGAGTCGACCCGGCACCTGATCGGCGCAGCCGAACTGGCGGCGATGCCGGCCCATTCGATCCTGATCAACTGCGCGCGCGGCGGGGTGGTCGACGAGGCGGCGCTGGCACGGGCACTGCATGCCAAGGCCATCGCCGGTGCCGGGGTCGACGTGTTCGAACTCGAACCCCCGCCTGCCGACCACCCGTTGTTCAGCGCCCCCAATACCGTGCTGTCGCCACACACCGCGGCCTCCACGGTCGAGGGCCTGTGTCGCATGGCCACCGGCTCGGCCCAGAACATCGTCGACGCGCTCGAGGGCCGGCTGGCCGACGGCTGCGTGTTCAACCACGCTCAGCTGCACGGCCGTTGACAGGACCATTCCCATCACCGGTTGCCGGTCGCCGGGGTCTGCTACACTGAGGAAGACCCGGGAAAGGGTGGAGGAGACAAACCGTGAGCGAAACCCGTCAACCGGACGAAGTTTTCTACTATGGGCATGCAGGCTGGATCGGGGGCCTCGTGCTGGCCGCGATCATCGCCTACCTGATGTTCAGCATGGCCGACGGCTTCTAGCCGTGAGCCGGCCGCCAACAAAATCAAAACGAATTCTACGGAGGACAAACCTATGAAAGCATTGACATCGCTGATCGTGGCGGCTGCCGCGACCGTCGCGCTGAGCGCACCGGTGGATGCCCGCACGCTGAAGCTGCAGGCCAGTTCCGCGCCGGGTGACTGGGCGCACAAGTACATGGCCGACATCTGGGCGCCCAAGCTCGATGCGATGACCGAGGGCAAGCTCAAGGTCGAGGTGCTGCCGACCAAGGCGGTCGTGCCCCATCGCGAGACCATCGATGCCGTGGCCAATGGCATCCTCGATGGCGACCTCAATGCCGTGGCTTACTTCTCCGGTCGCGATCCCGCGTTCGCCCTGATGGGCGACCTGATCGCCGGCTATGACACCGTCGACCAGATGCAGACCTTCTGCATGCACGGCGGTGGCAAGGAGATCATGCAAAAGTTGTACGACAAGTACACGAAGGGCCAGATCCACGTGGTCGGTTGCGGTCCGTATGCGCGCGAGGCGCTCGTGTCGCGGGTGCCGATCAAGGGGATCGCCGACCTGAAGGGCATCAAGATCCGTTCGCCCGAGGGGCTGGCCGCCGAGGTCTTCAAGCGTGCCGGCGCCACGCCGGTGTCGCTGCCGTTCTCCGAGGTCTATACCGCGCTCGAGAAGGGCATCGTCGACGCGGCCGATGCCTCGGCCTACGTGAACAACGAGGCCAGCGGCATGCACAAGATCGCCAAGTACCCGATCTACCCGGGCATCCACTCGATGGCGGTGCTCCAGTTCGTCGTCAACAAGAAGGTCTGGGACAAGCTGAGCAAGGGTGAGCAGACGACGCTCGAAGTCTGGTACACGGCTGCCTACACCTCGATGATGCGCGACGCCGATCTCGAGGACAAGCGGCTGGTGGGTCGCGACAAGGCGGGCAAGGACATCACGGTGATCGACTGGCCGCAGGCGGACCGCAACGCGTTTCGCAAGATCGCGGTCGAAGCCTGGAGCGACATGGCCAAGAAGAGCGAGCTGGCCCAGGAGGCGCTCGATGCGCACCTGAAGTTCATGAAGCAGTACGGCCTGCTGGACTGACCGTTCGGTTTTGCGGCATCCTGAAAGGGGCGGCGCTGACCGCCCCTTTTTTTCGGGTGCCGATCGTTGTCATGACACCGCAAACCGTCTCGTTACCGTCGCAGGCGGCCTGTCAGGAGGCCGATGGCGTCGTGATCGCCGGCGACTGCCTGCCGGTGATGCGGGCGCTGGCGATACGCGATGCCGTGCGCTATGACCTGGTGCTGATCGATCCGCCGTACAACACCGGCGGGCGCTTCATCTACGACGATCGCTTCGCGAGCAACGAGGCCTGGCTGGACATGATGGCGTTGCGCCTGCACGCGCTGCGCCGCCTGATGACCGATGACGGCGCGTTGCTCGTGCACATCGACGAGCACCAGGGTCCGGCGTTGCGTGGCCTGTTGGCGCGCCTGTTCGGCGAGGCCAACGATCTGGGCGAGATCATCTGGGACAAGCTCAATCCCAAGGGCGATGCCGGCCGGGTGGCCGGCCAGCATGAACGCATCCTCGCGTTTGCGCGCGACCTGAAGAAGTTCCGTGAACGCCGTCGGCTGCATCGTGACAAGCCGCATGCGCCGGCGATGCTGGCCCAAGCCGCGAGGCTGGTGGCCCGGATCGGGCAGAACAGGGCGCCCGAGGGCCTGCGCCAGTTGATCCGTCGCCACGAGCTGCCGGTGCGCGAAGCCGATTGCCGGCGACCCTACCGGCTTGCCGATGCACGGCGCGACTACCGCCAGTGGCTGGCGCAGCAGAACATCCCGCCGGGCGAAGCCGCCTACCGGCACCTGGACGCGTCGGGGCGCGTCTATCGGACCGTGTCGATGGCCTGGCCGAATCGCGCACCGCCGCCACCCGACTACCACGAGCCCTTGCTGCACCCGGTCACCGGCCGGCCCTGTCCGGTACCGGCGCGTGGCTGGCGCAACCCGCCGGCCACGATGGCCCGTCTGCTGGCCGATGGCCAGATCGTCTTCGGCGCCGATCACCGCAAGCAACCCGAGCGTCGCTACTGGCTGTCCGACAACCTGACCGAGAACCTGCCGTCGGTGATCCGCTACGGCGGTAGCGACGATACCCGGCTGGCCCGTCTGGGCATCCCGTTCGATCATCCCAAGCCGGTCGGGTTGCTGATCCAGTTGATCGACGCGTTCGTCGGCGACGAGGGCAGGGTGCTCGATTGCTTTGCCGGCTCGGGCAGTGTCGGTCACGCGTGCCTGGAGCGTCGCGCGCAGGGGCGCGACATCCGCTTCACGCTCGTGCAGTCGCGCGAGCCGCTCGATCCGTCGCAACCCGGCCAGCGGGCGGGCGCGGCGTTTTGCGATGCGCACGGGCTGGCCCGCGACATCGCGCAGATCACCCGGGCGCGGATCGAGCGGGCCCGCGACGCATTGGAGCAGGACACCGGTGTGCCTTTGCGGGTGGACTACGCCGGCTTTGCCGGGTCGCCAGGCTGACGCGACCCGCATCGGCGGCATTCACCCGCCGCCGGCGCGGCTTTGACAGGCACGACGGTTGCACGGACGTAAGATCCCCTTATCGGCCACGAGCCGTTCCTCCCGACGCTTTCGAGCAAGGTTTGCCATGCACCCTGCAAAATCCTCCGCTTCTGCCACTGATTCCCCGGTACCGTCCGCGGCCGTGACCGGGGCCGCGAGACGCGTCACCCGTGTGGTGGCCGGCGTGCCGACCAGTGACGGCGCCGGCGTGGCCCTGCGCCGCGTCATCGGCGGCCCGGCGCTATCGGAACTGGATCCGTTCCTGCTGCTGGACGAATTCCGCTCCGATGTGCCCGGCGACTACCTGGCCGGCTTTCCCAACCACCCGCACCGCGGTTTCGAGACCGTCACCTATATGCTCGCGGGTCGCATGCGTCACGAGGACAACCAGGGCAATCGTGGCCAGTTGGGCCCGGGCAGCATCCAGTGGATGACGGCCGGCAAGGGCATCGTGCATGCCGAGATGCCCGAGCAGGTCGATGGCCTGATGTGGGGCTTTCAGCTCTGGGTCAACCTGCCGGCGACCGACAAGATGTGCGAGCCGCGCTACCAGGACATCGATCCGGCTCTGGTGCCGCGGATCGAGCCGGTGCCCGGCGCCTCTGTCGGGGTGCTCAGCGGGCAGTTTCTCGAGGCCCGTGGGCCGGTGACCGCGGTGGCGGTCGAACCGCTCTATCTCGATGTCGGCCTGCAACCGGGCGCCGAACTGCTGGTCCCGGTGCCGGCCGGTCACGCGGCCTTCGTCTACGTGTTCGACGGCCGGATGAGCGTCGGGTCGCAGGCGACCGAGGTCGGGCGGGGGCACCTCGCGGTGCTCGACGATGGCGATGGCGTGACGCTGCGTGCCGCTGCCGGCGGCGCCCGCTGCCTGGTCGTGGCCGGCCGTCCGCTCGATGAGCCCGTCGTGCGTTACGGGCCGTTCGTCATGAACACCGAGCAGCAGATTCACGAGGCGATCCACGATTTCCAGCAGGGCCGTTTCTGACCGATACGCGGTCAGACCCCACTGATACGCAAGGAGGTAGCGATGGCAACCGGTTCCCCGCTGATGCTGGAGGGCCATGTCAAGGATATCGGCAGCCTGGACGTGCGACGCATGCTGCCTTCGGCGCGCCGGCGCCGGGTCGGGCCTTTCGTCTTTTTCGATCACTTCGGCCCGGCCGTGCTGCCCGCCGGCGAGGGCATGGATGTGCGGCCCCATCCGCATATCGGGCTGTCCACGCTCAGCTACCTGTTCGATGGGCAGATCCTGCACCGGGACAGTCTCGGCTTCACCCAGGCGATCGAGCCGGGCGCGGTGAACTGGATGACCGCCGGACGCGGGATCGTGCACTCGGAACGTACCGCACCCGACTGGCGGGCCCGCGACTTCGGCCTGCACGGCGTGCAGATCTGGATCGCGCTGCCCGATGGCAGCGAGGAGACAGAGCCGGCGTTCACGCATCATCCGGCCGATTCGCTGCCGGTGATCGAGCGCGAGGGCCTGCGCATGATCCTGCTGGCCGGCAGTGCCTACGACAGCCGTTCGCCGGTGCCCACGCACTCGCCGTTGTTCTGCCTGCATGCCGAGTTGCGACAAGGGGCCACGCTATCGCTGCCCGACGGCTATGCCGAGCGTGCGGCCTACCTGGTGTCGGGCAAGATGCGCTACGGCGGCGCCGAGCTGAACGAGCACCAACTGCTGGTCGTCGATGGTGAGGCGCCGGCGCGCCTGACCGCGGTGGCCGACAGCCGCCTGGTGCTTTTCGGTGGCGCGCCGCTGGCCAGCGACCGGATCGTCTGGTGGAATTTCGTTGCCCGCGATCGCGACCGCCTCGAGGCGGCCAAGGCCGATTGGCGCGAGGGTCGGTTCGCGGCGGTGCCGGGCGACGACGAGTTCATTCCGCTGCCGTCGGATTGACGCCGTCCGTCGAGCGCGCGAGCATCCGTTGATCGCGCCAGGCGATGGCTGCGCGCAGGCCGTCGCGGCGAACGATCTCGAGGAACAGGCGCTTGCTTTCCATGCCCTGACCCTCGATCAGCAGGTCGATGTCCAGCGCCGCCTCGAGTGCCTGGCCCATGCCCATCAACTCGTAGCTGCGATTGAGGGCGCGCTTGGTTTCGCTGACCAAGGGCCGATCGAACGCGGCGATGCGCCGGCCGATGGCCCGCGCCTCTTCGACGTGGGTGCCTTCGGGCACGACCCGGTTGATCATGCGGATCTCGTAGGCCCGTTGCGCGGGCAGCGCGTCCTCGCCGGTGAGGATGATCTCGCGGGCGATCTTGGCGCCGACGATCCAGGGCAGGATCATGACGACGATGCCGGCCCCGAACTTGAGCTCGGGCTCGCCGAACGTGGCGCCCGCGGTGGCGATCGTGATGTCGCAGGCCATCGCCAGCTCGCAGGCACCGGCCAGCGCGGGCCCGTGCACCGCGGCGATCGTCGGCTTTTTCAGATGCCAGAACCGCATCACGGTGTCGAAGTCGCGCCGCAGCGGTTCACGCCACTGCTCGACGCCGATCGGGGTATTGCCGGCCTGCGCCTTCAGATCGAACCCCGATGAGAAGCCCTTGCCGGCTCCGGTGACCACGACCGCGCCGGTGTCCGGGTCGGCCTCGGCCTGGTCGAGCACCGCGTCCAGGTCGATCAGCATCTGCTGATCCATCGCGTTCATACGCTGCGGCCGGTTCAGGGTGATCAGGCCGACCGGGCCCCGGCGTTCGTAAAGGACAGATGCAGCACCGGGCATGGGGGCCTCCTGGCATGGGGATGACGGAAAGGAAATCGGAAACCGATGCGCGGGATCGGTTGGATTCCGGTCGGAAAGAACGTGCTAGCCTGGCGTCTGCATGACCCCGTGGCGGCGAGCATCGATGAGCATAGCAGAGCGATTCAGGGCGCAGGCGATCGAGCGCGGTACCGCGATGGCGATCGACGATGGTCATCGTCAACTGAGCTTTGCGCAGGTTCAGGCGCGAGCCGACGAACTGGCCGGTCTCCTGCGGGCCCACGGGGTCGCGCGCACCGAACCCATCGTCGTCGACGTGGCGAACCGTGCCACCGATATCGCCGCTTTTCTGGCCGCGTGGCAGGTCGGGGGCGTCGTGGTGCCGGTACACCTGGCGACGCCGCCGGCCGCGCGCGCCGCTTTGCTGGCCCGGCTGGGCAGCCGGTTCGTGATCGACGACGGCATCTCGCAGATTGCCGATGCACCGCCACCCGCGAGGCCGTTGCTCGATGGCGCGGGCACGATCATCTTCACTTCAGGCTCGACCGGCCAGCCAAAGGGCGTGGTGTTGTCCGCGCAGCGGGCCGCGGACAAGCTGGCGATGATTCAGCGGATGACCGGCTGGCAGACCGGCGAGGCTTCGCTGGTGGCGCTGCAACTGACCTTCAGCTTCGGCCAGTGGGTCAGCTGGCTGACGCTGCTCAACGGCGGCTGCCTGCACCTGCGCGCGCGGTTCGATGCGCGCGAGACGCTGTCGGTGCTCGATTCGGGTGCCGTGCAGCGGTTTTCCGCGGTGCCGACCATGCTACGCCACCTGGTCGGCCTGCAACGGGTCTCGCCGTTCGCAGGTCACATCATGGCCGGTGGCGAACCGTTCGCGCAGACGCTGGCCGAACGTGTGATGGCGGCGTTTCCCGCGGCAGCGATCGGCGATATCTACGGCCTGACCGAGACCGGCACCTGCGATTTTTTCGTGGCACCGGCCGATTTCGCCGACCAGCGCGGCACCATCGGGCGCGCCGGCGATCGCATCGACTGGCGGCTCGATGCCCAGACGCAGGAGCTGCAGATCCGCTCGCCGTGGGCGATGCTCGGCTACCTGGACGAGCCGGCGATGACCGGGTCGGCATTCGACGATGGCTGGTTCAGGACCGGCGATCTCGCGCAGGCCCTGCCTGGTGGCGGGGTCCGCCTGATCGGTCGTGCCAAGGACCTGATCCTGCGCGCCGGCAACAAGATATCGCCGCTCGAGGTCGAGGCGGCGTTTCTGAGCCACCCCGGCGTGGCCGCGGCGTTGGCCGCCGGTGTGCGTCAGCCTGATGAAGATGACAACGAGGCGATCCACCTGGCGTTGGTGCTGGCCGGCGAGCCTGACCCGACGCTGGACGAATTGCGCCAGTGGGCCGGCCAGCGTCTCGAACGCTTCAAGATGCCGCAGGTTATCCACTTGGTGGACGAACTGCCCAGCGGCAGCACCGGCAAGGCCGACCGCAAGGCGCTGCAGGCGCTGGCCACCCGGTGAACCTGCGCACCGCCCGGCGCTGTAACATCTGAATCCCCTTGCCCGTCCAGGAGCCCCGCATGCCGATTCAAAGCCGTTACCTGTTCTTCGCCTCGATGGATGTCGCCGCCGAGCACGAGGCCTTGTTCAACGAGGTCTACGACACCGAGCATGTTCCGTTCCTGCTCAAGGTGCCGGGGGTTCACGCGGTGACCCGGTGCAAGGGCGAGCCGTTCCAGATGACGCTTGGCGGGCAGACCAAGGCGATGCCGGCGCCGACTCCCGTCTACACCGCGATCTACGAGATCGACGGGCCCGAGGTGATCAGCAGCCCGGCATGGATTGCCGCGCTGGAGGCCGGACGATGGCCGGGCGAGGTGCGCCCGCACACGAAAAACCGCTCGCACGGCATGTTCCGGGTGCTCTGATCCGACATTCGCCGCAGGCCTGCCTCAGGCCTGCTCGTCGAACCACAGCGGGCACTTGTACCGGTAGGTGATCTCGTCGCCTGCGCGGATCGCGCGGATCGCCACCAGGTCGGCCAGCCATCCCAGGTCGGCGTGCCACTGCCAGCGCACGTCCGCATTGGCCGTCTCGTCATGGTTGATCAGGCTCATCAACCCAAAGGCCATCAGGCCCCTGGCGGGGTCCTGCGGATGCTCGAAGTAAAAATCGCCAAGCGGTTGCATCGCATCCAGGGGCTTGCTCTGCTCGGCGCCGATCTCGACCGTGCAGGCACGCTCGATCAGCGTTCCGGCAGCCATGTCGCGCAAGGCCATCAGGCCTCGGCCGCGCGCGCCCAGATGTGCCGGCGCGGCCAGGCACGGGCGCGCCGACCAGAAGCCCAGTGGATCGTCCACGGCGATGGCCTGGGGCGGCGAACCGGCTCTGCGCAGGGTGGGGGAGTCGTTCATATCAGGGTTTTCCGAAAGATCCACTTGTTGTCGCCAGGCTTGTAGAAATCCGGGATCTCCACCAGCATCTCGAAGTCGGTCGTGGCATAGAAGCCGCGTGCGGCGGCATACGAGGGGGCCGACGAGGTTTCGGCGAGCAGGTAATGGCCATCGGCCGCCCTGACGGCCGATTCGACCCGCGCGAGCAATTCCCTGGCCAGCCCACCGCCGCGCTCGTCGGGGGCGACGACGATCCAGTACAGGTCCCAGGCGTGTTCGGTGCCCGGCGTCTTGCCGTAGCAGGCATAGCCGGCCAGGGCGCTGCCGCGCTCGGCGACGATGAACTCGTAACCGCTGGCGCGGCCCTGGGCGATCCGCTCCTGCACCAGTTCCTGGGCGATGATCGCCTCGTCGACCGAGAAGTTGCCCGCGGCATTGACCATCGCCAGGATGGCCGCCTCGTCTCCCTGCTGCACCGAGTCACGCCAGGTCAACGGCGGTTTTGCGGGCGGATCGGCCGGGTGGCCGAGCGGCGATGGCCCGGGCGAGCTGCCCGCCCGGTCTGCAATCGCGGCCGCCACCCCTTCGAAGAACGCCCTGGCGTGCAGACCCAGGTTGCGCACCCGGTAGCCGCCTTCCTGAACGAACACGCAGCCCAGGCCCGTCGAGGCGATGCGGTGGCCGAGGCGGCGGAAATCGTCGGGGCCGTGCTGCCAGGTGCCGGTCGGATCGTTCCTGGCGGTATCCAGACCGAGCGCCACGACCAGCCAGGCCGGTTTGTGCCTGTCGATGCGCGTCAGCGCTTTCTCGAGGGTGGCCAGGTAGGTCGGCGCGTCGGTGTGTTCGGCCAGTGGCAGGTTCAGGTTGTACCCGGCGCCTTCGCCCAATCCGCGCTCATCGCGAAAGCCGGTGAAGTAAGGGTAGGCGAAGCTGGGATCGCCGTGGATTGACACGGTGAGCACGTCTGCGCGCTGGTAGAAGATGTCCTGGGTGCCGTTGCCGTGGTGGTAGTCGATGTCGAGCACGGCCACGCGGCCGTACTGCGAGAGCAAATGCGCCGCGGCCGCGGCATTGTTGAAATAGCAAAAACCACCGAACACCTTCGATTCGGCGTGATGCCCGGGGGGACGTACCAGTGCATACGCGGCCGGGGCGCCGTCGAGCACCGCCTGGGCCGCGGTGAGCGCACAGTCGACCGCGCCGCGGGCCGCCGGGTAGGCGTTGCGATGAATCGGCGTGAAGGTGTCTATGCACCAGTAGCCGGCCAGCACGGACCGGTCCCTGGGCATGCGCCGGGCATTGCGTACCGGAAAGACGGAGGGGTAGATCGACTTGCCAGGCGGTGCTTCGGCACAGGCCCGTTCGATGTAGGACACCAGCCGCGGATCGTGGATCGCCCGGATGATCCGGTCGCCGAACGCCTTGGCCGGGACGACCTGGAACAGACCGCTTCGATCCAGCTCTGTCCGGATCGCGCCGATCCGGGCGGGCGCTTCCACGTAGCCGCGTTCGCGCACGTGATGGATATCGTGGCCATCGTTGATGACCAGCGGGATCGGACGCGCGGCGCACGCACCGGGTTTGGCGAGCCGGGCCTGGCGGGCCGGCTTCGCGCCGTAGCGGGGTGTGCGCAGCCGGAGCGTGTCGTCGTGGATCGATTCGCGAACCCGCCGCCGATAGTCGGGCGGGCACAGGTGGGCGTACTTGCGAACCAGGATCGCGTCGACGATCTCGCGCAACGTCGAGGCCGGCGGCAGCGGATGCTGGCCCAGGCCGTCGAACACCAGGAAAGGGCTGTCCGGCGTACCGGGGGTGACCGGCATTTCGTAAAGCGTGCCCATGATCGGGGAGGCGCCGAAACGATCGTAAAAGCCCAGCCGCGCGACGTCCTGGGATCGTATCGCCGGGTCCGGACTCAGTTCGGGCTCATCGGGCAGGCACTCGAAGTAGATGCCTTGCAGGCCGCGTTCGCTGGCCAGGCGACGCACGTCACCGTAGAGCGCGGCACCGACCCCGCTGCCGGTGGCGCCCAGCGGGGTCGAGATCAGCTCGAGGAACATGAACTGAAGTTGTGGATCGATCATCACGATGGCAAAGCCGCGCATCAGTCCGCGGCCATTCTCGGCAACCAGCACGCGGGTGATGAAGCCGTGCGTGTACGGGTCCCCGATCTGGTCTGGCAGTTTCGCGATGTCGCGCTCGTCCATCAGCGGGAACTGGTCGCGGATGACCTGCTGGATCTCGGCGATGATGCGTCGGTTTGCCGGCGCGACGGCGTCGGTCAGGGGACGGATGCGGAACATGAGTCTGGGCAGTCCTGGAGCGCGGCGTTGACGATCGCGCCGATGATGGAATCGAACCCGATCCCGGCCTGGGCACCGGCCGCCACGAAGCCCGCGTCCGGGGCCAGGCAGGGGTTGGCATTGAATTCGAGCAGTTGCAGGCCGCCAGCCGCGTCGAGCCGCAGGTCGACCCGGGCATAGCCGCGTAGCCGGGCAGCATGCCAGCAACGGCGGGTGAGGGCGGCGATGCGGGCGGCCAGCTCGGGTTCGCGGGTTTCCAGGCCGAAGCGTCGATCCATCAGGCGATAGCCGTCGCTGGACTCGTCCCACTTGGCCTGATAGTCGACGATCGGCAGCAGGTGGGCCGGCAGCGCATCGAAGCTCATCTCGGCAATCGGCAGCACGCGCGGGCCGCCGGGCTGCTCGAGCAACGCAACGTTGAACTCGCGTCCCGGGACATAGGCCTCGGCGAAGAACTGTCCGCCGAACCGCGCCTGGCGCTCGCGGATCTGTTCGGCCGCGTCCTCTGCGGCCACCACCGATGCCTGATCGATACCGAATGACGCATGTTCCCACACCGACTTGATGATCACCCGCTGTCCGGCCGGAGCGGACCGGGTCCAGTAGGCGGGCGTCGGCAGGCGGGCGCCGACGAACAACTGCTTGGTCAGCAACTTCGAACTGCTTTGCAGGTAGGCGGCGCGCGGGCTGCCGGTATAGCGCAGGCCGGCCGCCTGCAACGCTTCGCAGCCGAGCACGCCCAGCCGGCCATCGCCGTCCAGCGCCTCGATCAGGTTGAACACGGCGGCCGGCCCGCGCGCGCGGATCACCGGCACCGCAGCCAGGTGCCGGTCGGTGCCGATGACGTCGCTCGAATAGCCCAGCCTGACCAATGCGTCGCGGATCGCCTGCGCGGCTGTCAGCGTGTCCTGTTCGTCGGCCCGCCCGCCACTGGCCCCGTGCAGCACGGGTACCCAGGCGGTCATTGCCCGGCCTTCAGGTGCAGGCGCGCGCAGGCGGCGGCGAGGATTTCGCCGATCAGCTGCTGGTAGGGCCAACCCGCCAGTTCGGCCAGCACGGCCAGGTCGGAGAAACCGGCCTTGAGGCCGGGAATGGGATTGGCTTCGAGAAACAGTGGCGAGCCCTGGGCATCGGACAACATGTCCAGGCGGGCGATGTCGCGACAGCCGAGCACGCGATAAGCGGCCAACGCCCGCTCGCCGGCAAGCCGGGCCTCGGGATCGGTGGCGAGCCGGCACGAGAAGTGGCTGCCCAGCGACTGCTTGCTCTGGAAGCCGTACACGGTGCTGCCCGAGGCATCGCGCACGGTCAGCTCCAGCACGCCGATCACCCGGGCGTTGTCGCCGTGACCGATGATGCCGACCGTGAACTCGCGTCCGGCAAGGAAGCGCTCGACCAGCGCGGGCTGCCGGTACCGGGACACCGTCTGTTCGACGGCAGCCAGCAGTGCCTGCGCGTCCGTGACCCGGGACGCGGCCGAGCAGCCCTTGCCGGTGCCTTCGGCCAGCGGTTTGACGAACACCGGGAACGGGTCGCCGCCCGGCCCATCGGCGGATGCGACCGCCAGCCAGCCGGTGACGTCGGCGGCGTCGGCCAGCACGGCAAACGGTGCGGTGGCGATGCCGGCATCGCGCACCAGCCGCTTGGCGACCGACTTGTCCAGCGTGGCGGCCATCGTGAGCGGGTCCGAGAACGCATAGGCCTGGTCGAACATCTCGCACAGCGCCGGGACCTGGGCTTCGCGTGACCGACCGCCGAGCCCCTCGGCGATCGAGAACACCAGATCGAACCGCTCGCCCGCGACCAGCCGTTCGGCCAGCGCCATGCCGCGACCGACCCGTTCGATCCGTGCGCCGTTTGCGGCCAGGGCCCGCGCGATGCCATCGATGGTCTCGGGCGAATCGAACTCGGCCGTGGCCTCGTCCGAAAACCCCAATGAGCGATACTCGTCGCGCAGATCGTAGACAAACCCGATCCGCAACGGGCCGGGTCCGGGTGGCGCCGGGCGCCGGATCTCAGAGAGGATCTGCATATCGGTACTGATGGCCTTCGAAGTTGCGCAACACCAGGTGGTCGCCGTCACGGCCGACCACGTAGTTGGGCAACAGCGGGATCTTGCCACCGCCGCCGGGGGCGTCGATGACGAACTGCGGCACCGCGTAGCCGGTCGTGTGCCCGCGCAGGCCTTCGATGATCTCCAGTCCCTTGGCGACCGGGGTTCGAAAATGCGCGGACCCGGTGATCGGGTCGCACTGGTACAGGTAATAGGGCTTGACCCGGAGTTTGAGCAAGCCGTGCATCAACGGTTTCATCACGGCCAGATCGTCGTTGATGCCCTTGAGCAGCACGGTCTGGCTGCCCAGTGGAATGCCGGCATCGGCCAGGCGGGCCATCGCCTGCGCGACCTCGGGGGTCAGTTCCGTCGGGTGGGTGAAATGAATGCTCATCCACAACGGGTGAAAGCGCCTGAGCATCGCGACCAGCGCGGGGGTGATCCGTTGCGGCAGCACCACCGGGACCTTGCTGCCCAGCCGGATGAACTCGATGTGCGGGATCGCACGCAGGCGCCCGAGCAGGTCGGCCAGGCGGTCATCGGACAGGGTCAGCGGGTCGCCGCCCGAGATCAGCACATCGCGGATCTCGGGGTGCGCGGCAATGTAGGCGATCGCGCCATCCCACTGTGGCTTGGAGAACTCGTACTCGCCCCCCGTCTCGCCGACCATTCGCGACCGGGTGCAGTAGCGGCAGTAAGTCGAGCAAAAGCCCGTGGCCAGGAACAGCACGCGATCGGGATAGCGGTGGACCAGGCCTGGTACCGGAGACGTGTTGTCCTCGCCCAGCGGGTCGTCGGCCTCGCCGGGCGAGTGGATGAACTCGTCGCCGACCGGCAGGTGCGTGCGTCGCAACGGTTCGTGCGGGTCGGTGAGGCTCATCAGGCTGGCGTAATACGGGGTGATGCCCACCGGCAGGGCACCGGCCCGCAGAACGATGGCCCGGCGCTCGTCGTCGGTGATCTCGAACACCCTTTCGATCTCGGCCAGCGACTTGAGCCGGTGGCGCAACTGCCAGCGCCAGTCAGACCATTGTTCAACGGTTGACGAGGGAAAAAAGCGCGCGCGAAAGGCCTCGGATCGGGCCGAAACCGTCAGTGCCGCGTCCGGTTGCGCCAGGTGTCGTGGCGTCGCCGGCGCATGCTGTGCCCTCGTTTCGCGGTTCGCATACAACTGGCCCAGCGTGATCGGCTGGGTCGGTCGCCGACGTACGGCCCGGGTAATCAGGGGGTCGTCGGGCTCGTCCGTTTGGCCTGTCGAGGCGGTGCGCGTCATGGTGTCCTGACCTGTCTGGAGGGGTTGGCGGCGTCGCCCGGGCCGGGCCTGCCGAAGGGTGGGAAAAGGGGGCGACGGTCCGGCGCGCGGCCCGTCGGTATCGGACGCGCTCGACACGCGGCGACGTGGACGACCGGTCGTCGGGCAGGCAGGCAGGTCAAGATGGGCGCGACGGGTGGCGCTAGCGACCACCCCGGGCGAGGGGGCGGCGAACCGAACCGATCAGGGGGCGAGCGCCCTGACACGAGACACGAGCCAGCGATTGGAGCCAGGCAGTCATGAAATGAGCTTCAGTCCGGAGAACAGCGTGGTTGCGTCGGTCAGGACGCAAAGACCGTAGCGTGGGCGACCGCCTCACGGCCCTACAGTCGGCGAGTATAGCCCTGTGTTTCCCGGTTATGCAGTGTTGTCGGAGTCGATGTTGTTTCTTTCGTGACCGGCCTGAAGGCTTTCGGGTCGGCCATCCGCGTGGCCCGCACGCGGCCGGTTCGGCCGGCCGCGTCCTACCGCCGGCGGATCAGATGTCGATCGCCGCGCCGGTGTCGTCCACCGGCAGCATCGTCGTCGTCAGATCGACGGGGCTGCCGGTCTCGGACTGGGCCAGTCCTTCAGGTAGGCAATCAGTGCCGCGGACGAGCCCAGTGCCGCATCGGGCAGAGCTCGCCCATCATCGCGCCGGGTCCGGGGCCCGGACCCGGCGCGGCCGGCGCCGGGTCGTCCGAGCCGCAGGCCGCCAGCGCCAGAACGGCTGCGACTGCCGCGACGCGGGTGACGCCGCGCGTCTTCGAAGGGAATGTCTTCATCGGTGACTCCTGTTTGAGGATCAGTTGGTGGTCGAACCGGGCAGCGGCGCGACAGGTAGGGAAGGCTGCCGGGAACTGGCTGGCATTGGTGTCCACCCCGTCGGTGATCGCCGCCCCACCGGCCGCTGCATCTGCCGGGACGCAACCGACGTTCAGCGTATCGGTCGGTCCGGTGAGCGCGCACAACGCGCCCATCGCGACCCGCAGTTCGATGTCCACGACGTCGTCGCCCGGGCGCCGACCGTTCGGAAAGCCGGCGAGGTCTCCGCCGGCGACACCGAGGTTGTTCTGCGACCCGGCGGCAGTCGGTGCGATTGCCGTATTGAGGCGCAGCATCTCGGCCGGCACCACGTTGCCGGTTGGTTGACCACCGTGCCGTCGGCCAGTTTCAGGCCGGTGAGGAACGCGGCCACCAGGTCGGTGCGCGGAAAGTTGGTCGGCGCAGGCGCGCTGGGAAACAGCAACTCGACCAGCGCGGGCAGCGTCGGATGGGTCACGTAGTCGGCAAACTGGCCATCATCCTTGGGGCTGGAGGCATTGAAGCGATCCTTGTCGCCCAGGCCGATGACGACCTCGTTGACCAGCGGCATGCCCAGCCGCGACACCTGGGCCCAGGCGCCGCCCTGGCGGGTGCCGTTGCCATAGCCCTCGGGGCGCGGGTCGATCACCTGGCCCTGGCGCACGCTGGCCGTGGTCCAGCTGCCGATGACCGGCTCGGTGCCGTTGGTCAGGCAGGCGATCGGCGCTTCGACGATCATCGAGGTGACGTTCTTGTCGGCCAGGGTATCGGTGTTGCCGCCCGCGGTCGGACCCAGCGGATCGATGTTGATCAGGTCGAATATCTGACCCAGCGGAATCGCGAACGGATCCTTGCGCTGACCCACGAAGATGCGCGCCGGGTTCGCGCAGCCCGGGATCATCACGTCGTGGATGTGCTGTGCGGCATAGGCGTCGTAGCCGGTGCCGAAGGTCTTCTGGCCGATGTTGTCCACCGGCTTGTCGAACGTCGGGGTGCCGTCCATCTTCGTCACCGCCTGGCCCGCCCCGCTGCGGCTGCCGCCACGTACCACGTTGACCGTGTAGCTCTCGCGCACGTTCAGGTTGGCGTCATTGACCGTGGTGATGCCGCCCTTCTGGTTCAGCGGGATCTGCACCATCTTGCCGCCGACCGGCAATGCGAACGCCTTGTTGGAGTTGGTGAAGCGGAACTGGAAGGTCACGTCCTCGAGGGCATCGCCATTGTTGTCGATGTGGATCTCGTACAGCGCATTGTCGTCGAGCTTGAAGTAATTCGGGCCGCCGTAGGCGTCCTGCAGTGGCACGTAGTTGGCGATCATCGTCACGTAGCCTTCGCGGCCGGGCTCGTAGCTGCGAAACGCGTAGTAGTCGGTGGCGTCGACCTTGGGCATGCCGGTGATCATCGGCGCCTCCCGGTGGCTGGACGCGTGCAGTGCGGTGCTGCCGATGGCGAGCGAGACGCCGACGGCCAACGCGGTCAGCGGGAGTCGCGACAAGGGAAGATTCTTCATGTTTTTCCTCTTTGTTCTGGCGGATGAGGTTCTCGAGGCGGTTGCGTCGAGATCAGGACTACATCAGCCACTAGCACGCTTGATGCCTGCCGGATGCACGGCGATCGAGGAAATGATCGGCAGTACCGGCCCCCTGGGCGGGCACGCGGCTTGCCCGCGTCCCGGATTCCGTCAGAGCTTCTCGATGTTGCCGGCAAAGAGAATCGGGCCGGTGGGCGCCCGCCGGCGATCCGCCGGCGGGTCGAGCGAGATCGCGAACAACTGGCTGGGCGCGAGACCCGGCAGGCGCTCGAGCGGGATGGCGATCGGTCGTCCGGGCTGGATCAGGCCGAGCGAAACCGGGGCGCTCGCCTGTGGCGGCTGGGTCCAGAGTTCGAGCGACCTGCCGACCGGGACCTGGATCGCGGCATCGAGCGGGATCAGGCGCATGTCGGTGCCCGACTTGACCTGCACGATCCAGCCCGAGTCCTGCGCAGGCGAGCGCAACACCGCGGTGTACAACTGGACCTCGGGGGTCCGGGTGGCGAGCAGTGTGCCCATCACGACCGAGGCCGCCACGGCCATCGCGCTCAGGCCGCGCCAGAAGGCCAGGCTGGACCACAGCGAAGGCGCGCGGGGCGGCACGGTGATCCGGGGCGTGGGCGCGGTGACCGGCGCGCTGCGGCGCTGCATGATCCGCGCGATGTCGGCATCGATGCGCGGCCACAGGTCGGGTGACGGGGTGATCGGCGCGACCTTGTGCGTCAGGCCCAGGAAGTGATCGCGCCAGCGGCCGACCTCGCTGGCCAGCGACTGGTCGCGCGTCAGCGCTCGTTCGAACTCGGCCAGTTCATCGCCTTCGAGCAGGCCGATCACGTACTGGGCACTGGCGGCGATCCGGTCCTCGTGGTCATTCAGGTTCATCCGAGACACTCCCGCAGGGCCAGCAAGCCTCGCCGGATCCACGACTTGATCGTACCCAGCGGTTTGTCCAGCAGCTCGGCCAGTTCGGTCTGGGTGTATCCCTCGACGAACGCGGCCTCGATGCACAGCCGCCGATCGGCGTCCAGCGTATCCAGGCAGCGGCGCAGCGCGACCCGGTCGGGGACATCGGTGGCACTTGGCAGCTCGTGCGCCAGTGACTCCAGCGTGTCGGGATCATCGAGCACCAGCCGCCGCTTGCGCTCGGGACTGCGCACCTCGCGCAACGCCCGGTGGCGCACGATCGTGTAGATCCAGCCACGGCCCGAACCCAGTGCCGGATCGAAGGTGGCGGCCCGTGTCCAGACACTGACGAAGGCTTCCTGCACTACGTCTTCGGCCAGTTGCCGGTCGCGAACGATCCGATACGCGACACCCAGCAACCAGTGGCTCTCGCGATCGTAGAGTCGGCGCAACGCGCGTCGATCGCCGCGCTCGCAGGCGGCAATCGCTTCCTCGTAGTTGAATTCGGGTGTATCCATCGTCTGCGCATGTGGGGGCGCAAGGGCGCCGGAAACGGCCGACCAGGGGTCGGCCCCGTTCATCGCGGTCGATCGCGCTTCAGACCGTCAACTCCCCCTGCTAGTCGTCCGGTGGGCAGGCGGATGCACGACCCGCAAGCTCGGGGATCGCCGCCCGGGGATGGGCGTGCATCCGTTCTCCCGCCCGAGTGCTAGCAAGGGTAATGGAATTGTGAAGGGGCGTCTTGTCGGTCACGGGCAGGATTTATGCCTGTCACCGTGATGACGGAGAAATCATGATCACCGAAAAAGCACCCGATCCCCGCCATCCGGGGCGTTGCAGGTGGCAGCGGCCGGGGCTGGCCGCTGCCGTACTCGCCACCGCGATGGCCGCGGTGCAGGCCCAGCCGGTCGCGCCGGGCGCCGACGATGTCGTCGTGATGCAGCTGCCGGCACAGAACCGCGATCCGCTGTTGCGCTCGGCGGCGCGCGCGGCCGCACTGACGACCGAGCAGCGGATCGCGCTGGCGCGCCGGCACCTGTGGCAGGCCGGACAGCGCGGCGATCCGCGCGACCTGGGCCGGGCCGGGCAACTGCTGGGCGGCGCCGAGCTGCGCTCGGACGTGCGGGCCGGCCTGCTGCGCGCCGGCCTGCTGCAGGCGAGACACGAGTTCGAGCCGGCGCTCGCGCTGCTCGATACCCTGCTCAAGCGCGACCCGCAACTGG
The DNA here is from genome assembly GCA_041396665.1 of Burkholderiaceae bacterium. Lineage (GTDB taxonomy): Bacteria > Pseudomonadota > Gammaproteobacteria > Burkholderiales > Burkholderiaceae_E > JAUIAI01. The sequence goes on along the minus strand of JAWKYE010000010.1, from coordinate 143,322 downwards.
CCGAGGCCTGGTTCATGAGGGCGGGCATTCTCCGGGTGCGCGGTGAGTTGTCCTCGGCGCTGGCCGCCTGCACCCGCGCACACCAGTTGCAGCCGCGCGCCGAGTCGGCGCTGTGCGCGGCCGACCTGGCGCAACTGGGCGGGCAGCCGGCGCTGCACGCGCAGTGGATGGACACCTGGCGCGCCTCGGGCCGCGCCGCTGCCACATCGCGGCCCTGGACCGAACTCGTACTGGCCGAGATGGCGGCACGCCAGGGCCGGGACAGCGATGCCGCCCGTCACTATCGCCGCTCGCTTGCCGATGCCGGCGTGGTCGCGCTCGACAGCCATGCCCGGTGGCTCACGCTGACCGGGCAGGCCGATCGTGTGTCCGTGATGATCCAGGCGTTCTTTCCTGATCTGGACCAGACGCCGGACGCGCTGCTGCTACGCCGTGTGCTCGCCGCCCGGGCCACGGGCTCGATCGGGCCCGAGCAGGCCGCCGACGCCGAACTGGCGGCCCGCTTCGCCGAGGCGGATCGGCTGGGAATCGAAACCCACCACCGCGAGCGGGCCGAGTGGCTGCTGCTGGTGCGCGACGAGCCGGAACCGGCATTTCGCCACGCGATGCTCAACTGGCACGAGGGGCAGCGTGAAACCCCGGACCTGCTGATCCTCGTGCGCAGTGCGCGCGCCGCGGGCCGTGAGGCTCCGTTGCGGATGGTGCGCGACTTCATCGACCGCAATGCCTACTCCGACCCGCAGGTCACCCGCCTGTTCGAGGAGGAACTCGGATGAAACGCCTGCTGTCCTGCCTGGCGCTGGCCGCCGGGCTCACCGCGGCGAGTCCCGTGGCGCTTGCCCACCAGGTCAGCCATGCGTTCCTGTCGCTCACTGAGTCGGCCGACGACGCTGACCGTCGCGATCTGCAGGTGCAGTGGGATATCCCGCTGCGTGACCTGGACATGGTGCTCGACCTGGATGCCGATCGCGATGGCGCACTGACCCACGGCGAGATCCGCGCGCGTGCGTCGGCGTTGGCCGACCTGGCGGGTGGCGGCCTGTCGGTACTCGCCGGCGAGCGGGACTGTGCGCCCGATGCGCCGGTGCAGTCGCTGTACCGGCACGCCGACGGGGTGCACGCGCGGCTGGCCTTCCTGGTGCGCTGCCCGGCCTCGGCCGAACCGCTGACACTGCTTTACACGCTGTTCGCCGACTTCGATGCGAGCCACCGCGTCATCGTCGAGCAGGACGGGCGCACGCACCTGATCCAGACCGGGCAGCGACTCGCGCTGGCCGATCCCCGGCAGGCTGGCGAACCGGATACGCTGGTGTCGCGCCTGGGCGGCTTCGTGCGCTCGGGGATTCATCACATCCTGATCGGCTGGGATCATCTTGCGTTCCTGCTCGCGCTGCTGATCGCCTCGACGCGGGCCCCGACGCGGCCCAGTGCGCGCCTGACGGCGAGTGGTCCGCACGCGCGGCGCCGCGCGATCATCGCCGATCTGCGCGAGGTTTTCTGGAGCGTCACGGCCTTTACGCTTGCCCATCCGGTGACCTTGTCCGGGCGGCGCTGGGCTACCTCAGCCTGCCGCCCGGCCCGGTCGAGGCGGCGATCGCGGCCAGCGTCGTGCTGGCCGCCGCGGCCAACCTGCTGCAACGGCGGGTGTTCAATGCGCCGATGCTGGCCTTTGCCTTCGGGCTGATCCACGGCCTGGGATTTGCCTCCGTGATGATCGAGTCCGGCGCGGTCAGCCAGTCGGTGGCGCTGGGCCTGTTCGGCTTCAACCTTGGCGTCGAGCTGGGCCAGCTGGCGTTCGTGGCGGCGGTGCTGCCCTTGTTCGTGCTGCTGGGTCGACGCGCCGTGCTCGCCCGTCGCAGCGGCGCCGCGATGTCGTTGCTGCTGATCGCACTGGGTGCCTACTGGTTTGCCGAGCGGGCAGCGGATCTGGGCCTCGCCTAGGCTCGCGCCTGCTCGCTGTGCCCGTCCGGGCGCCGGTGGCGCCCGCCGATCCCGGCCGACAGCGGCGCCGCGGCAGGGTCGCGTAAACTTGCGCGTTCCTCATCGGGGCTCGTGCTCGCGCGCGGCCCGACCCCAAACCCGGATACCGCATGAAATCCCTGCGCCAGGACTGGCTGTCCAATGTTCGCAACGACTTGCTCGCCGGTCTCGTGGTGGCGCTGGCGCTGATCCCCGAGGCGATCGCGTTCTCGATCATCGCCGGGGTCGACCCCAAGGTCGGGCTGTACGCGTCGTTCTGCATCGCCACCGTGATCGCTTTCACCGGCGGACGGCCGGGCATGATCTCGGCCGCCACCGGTGCGATGGCCCTGGTGATGGTGACGCTGGTCAAGGTGCACGGGCTCGAGTACCTGCTGGCCGCGACGGTGCTGACCGGCCTGCTGCAGATCATCGCCGGGGCCTTGCGCCTGGGCTCGCTGATGCGCTTCGTGTCGCGCTCGGTGATCACGGGCTTCGTCAATGCGCTGGCGATCCTGATCTTCATGGCGCAATTGCCCGAACTGGTCAATGTCAACTGGGCCGTCTACCCGATGGTGGCCGCGGGGCTGGCGATCATCTACCTGTTCCCGTTGCTCACGCGTGCCGTGCCCTCGCCGCTGGTGGCGATCGTCGTGCTCACGATCGTGTCGCTGACGATGGGTCTGGAGATCCGCACCGTGGGCGACATGGGGCAACTGCCCGACAGCCTGCCGGTGTTCGCGCTGCCGCAGGTGCCGTTCACGCTCGAGACGCTGGGCATCATCCTGCCGTTTTCGGCAACGCTGGCCGTGGTCGGCCTGCTCGAATCGATGATGACCGCCTCCATCGTCGATGACCTGACCGATTCGCCGAGCAACAAGAACCGCGAGTGCGCGGGCCAGGGCGTGGCCAACATCGCCAGCGGCTTGCTGGGTGGAATGGCCGGCTGTGCGATGATCGGCCAGTCGGTGATCAACGTGAAGTCCGGCGGTCGCGGGCGGCTTTCGACGTTGTCCGCCGGCCTGTTCCTGCTGGTGATGGTGGTTTTCGCCGGTGACCTGGTGGCGCGCATCCCGATGGCCGCGCTGGTGGCGGTGATGATCATGGTGTCGATCGGCACGTTCAACTGGGCCTCGATCCGCAATCTGCGCGAGCATCCCAAGAGTTCCAGTGTGGTCATGCTGGCCACCGTGGTCGTCGTCGTCATCACCCACGACCTGGCCAAAGGCGTGCTGGTCGGCGTGTTGCTGTCGGGTTTTTTCTTCGCGCACAAGGTCGGCAAGATCCTGCATGTGGGCTCACGTTCCGAAGACGAGGGGCGGATGCGTGCCTACCTGGTGACCGGCCAGGTGTTCTTTGCATCGGCCGAGCGTTTCATCGCGTCGTTCGACTTCAAGGAAGTGATCGACAAGGTGAGCATCGACGTGTCGCGCGCGCATTTCTGGGACATCACGGCGGTCAGCGCGCTGGACAAGGTGGTGGTGAAGTTTCGCCGCGAGGGCACCGAGGTCGAGGTGATCGGCCTGAACCAGGCCAGCGCGACGATGGTCGATCGCTTCGCTGTTCACGACAAGCCGGAAGCGGTCGAGCAGCTGATGGGAACGACCCAATGACTGCGAGCGCAGGCGGTGTCGGCCTGCCCTCTTCGGAACGCAAGGTGTTGGCCTGCGTCGATCAGTCGCGCCATGCGGAGTACGTGGCCGACTATGCCGCCTGGGCGGCCAGGCGGCTGGGCGCGCCGCTGGAATTCCTGCACGTGATCGACCGCCACCCCGAGGTGTCCAGCGGCGCCGACCACAGTGGCGCGATCGGCATCGATGCGCAGGAGTTGCTGCTGAGTGAACTCACGCGCGAGGAGTCGGTACGCAGCAAGGCCGCGCGCGAGGCCGGGCGGGTGTTCCTGAACGGTTTGCGCGAACGCGCGATCGCCGCCGGCATCCCGGCGCCCGACGGCGCCAGCGGCACGGTTCACTGGTGGATTCACTGGTCGACCAGGAGGTCACGACCCGCTTGTTCGTGCTGGGTCGGCGCGGTGCCTCGGCCCAGGCGACGCAGCGTGATCTGGGCCGCAATGTCGAGATCGTCGCGCGCGCGCTCAAGCGGCCCATCCTCACCGTCACCGAGGGCTTTTGCGAACCGCGCCGCGCGATGATCGCGTTCGACGGCGGCGTCGTGACGCGGCGTGGCGTCAACATGGTGGCGGTCAGCGACCTGTTTCGCGGCATGCCCATTCACCTGCTGATGTCCGGCGCGGCCAGCCAGGCCAAGCCAAAGCAGCTGGAATGGGCGCGCCAGCGGCTCGAGCAGGCGGGATTCGAGGTCGAGGCGTCTTTGATCCCTGGCGATGCCGAGCACATCGTCGCGCGCCAGGTGCAGGAGCGTGGGATCGATCTGCTCGTGATGGGCGCCTATGCCCATTCGCCGTGGCGCAGTCTGTTCTTTGGCAGCAAGACCTCGAACCTGCTGCGCTCGGCCACGATCCCGACGCTGTTGTTGCGCTGAGGCTGGGGGCAGGCCAGGCCGAGCCGCTCACCGACGGCATCGCTGAGCACCGTGGCAGCCGTGGCATCGACGTCGGGCAGATCGATGGCCACGTGGTACAGGCAGTCGGACAACGTGAGCATCTGCTGTCCGATACTGTCCAGCGTGACGGATTTGCTGTCGCGCATGAGGCTGGCCGGGATCGGTTGGCAGCAAGCGGTTCACCTGCGCGCGATCACCTCGGCTAGGCCGCATCGTGAAAGATGATGCCCAGCGTGTGGCGCAGACCGCTGCGCACCTCGCTGACCCCGTGCCGCATCGTCGTGCGATAGGGGCCGCGGCTGCCTTGCGCGGGCCGCTGGCTCACCGGAAAGATCACCGCATCGCCCTGGCGCAGCGGCACGACCGAGACCCTTGACTGGCGCCTCGGCCTTTGTTCGGTGAGCACGAACTCGCCACCCTCGAAATCGGCGCCCGGGCGCGACAGCAGCACCGTCATCTGCAGCGGAAACACCCATTCGCCGTACAGGTCCTGGTGCAGGCAGTTGTAGTCGCCCGGCCCGTAGCGCAGCAGCAGCGGGGTCGGGCGCCGCTGTCCGCCCGCGTGGCAGCGCGCCAGGAACTGCGCGTGGTCCGGCTCGAAGCGGCGCGTCTCGCCCAGCAACTGCGCCCAGCCGTTGGCCACCTGCGCCAGCGCCGGGTAGCAGGCGGTGCGCAGTCGGGCGACCGTGTCGGGCAGCGGGTAGGCCAGGTACTGGTACTCGCCACGCCCGAACCCGTGGCGGGCCATCACGACCCGGCTGCGAAACGCCTCGGGCCGATCGTAGAGCGAGATCAGGGCGGCGCAGTCGGCAGGCGGTAGCAGCGCGGGCACGATGGCATAGCCGCGTTCGGTGAGCGCCTCGGCCAGCGCCCGATGCCCGGGCAGCCGCTCGGTCACTTTCCGGGTGTCGATCATCGTTTCCCCTCCCGGCCGCTGATCGGCCCCTGTCCGCGTCCATTGGCCGCGACGATGCGCGGGCGTGCATCCGGATCGCACGCAGGCGACTAGTCCCCTGCAGAACGCCCGGGGTGTTACGCCTTCGCGGACCGTCGGCGGCGTTCATCCATCCACCTGATCCGGGAGTATGACCATGAACCGATCGACACGTCCCCCGCGACGTTCCCTGCTACGTCCCCTGGCCGCCGGCATGGCCCTGCTGGTGCTGGCGGCCTGCTCAAGCGGCCCGCATGGCGGCGACATGGCCCGGACCAGGATGGCCGCGGCCGACCCGGTGGTGGCACCAGGATTGGTCGATGGCGAGATCGCGGTTCCGGCCGGCTATCGGCAGTGGCCACGCTTTTTGGTCGGGATCGACAAGGTCGAGGGCAAACAGATCCGCGACATCTACATCAGCCCGCGCGGTCACAAAACCGAGCCCGGCCAGGCCTTTCCCGACGGCACGATCTCGGTGATGGAGATCTGGAAGCCCAAGAGCAATGCCGATGGCACGCTGGTACAGAACGCTGAGGGCAAGTTGGTCAAGGACAGCCTGTCGCTGGTGTTCGTCATGGCCAAGAGCCCTGGCGCGGGTGCGAAGGTGGCCCCCGAGATGCGCACCGGCGACTGGGTCTACGCGGGCTACGCGGCCGACGGCGCCACCCCTGCCGGGCCGGCCGCGGCCGCTTGCCGGGGTTGTCACCTGACCCAGCCCGACAACGACTGGGTGTTTCGCTATGACGAGTATTTCAGCAAGCGGGGCTCGTAGCGGCGCACGATCCGGGTGCCGAACGGTACAGCCGCCAGAACAGGTCCTCGGCCGGGTAGGGCAGCGTCGGGTTGCCCGGGATCGCTGCCAGTGCCCGGGTGAGCAGGCCGCCCGGCCCGCGGGTGCCGTACTTGTGCAAGAGCAGCGAGCGCGCATGGGCGGCGCTGATGCGCTTGGACGGCCGGCCCGACGAGACCGGGTCAACCCGTAATCTGCGGCCAGCGCATCGAGGCTGCGCGGCGTGAAGTAATGCAACACGTTGGGCGGGCTGTATTCGTGCCAGGACGGGCCAGCCAGCGCGCGGTGCGGCTCGCGCTGTTCCAGGTCTCGACAAGCAGCAGGCCGCCGGGCCTGAGCAGTCGCGCCATCGCCCGAAAGCCGGCCTGCGGGTCGCGCAGGTGGGCAACGAGCTGGATCGCGACCACCAGGTCGAATGCGGCGGCCTGCCCGGCCAGTTCGAAACCCTCAGCGGCGTCGTCGATGGCGCCCTCGGTGACCGTGAAGCCGAACTGCTCGCGGGCATGGGCGGCTATCGAGGCATTGGGTTCGAGGCCGTGCACCTGCCAGCCCTGGCTGGCAAAGCCCGCCATGATGAAGCCGGCGGCGCAGCCGACATCGAGGCAGGCGGCGCGGCGCGGCCTGATCCTTCGTCTGCATGATTGCATCGACGATGCCCGCATAGGTTCTGCCCTGGCGCACGCGCAACGCGCCATCGGCCAGATAGTCCGGGTAGCCGACCCCGCCGCTGACGAAGTAGTGATCGCCAAAATGATCGGCCAGGTGCGATTCGGACGGGCTGACATCGGCGAACTGGTGGGAACAATGGTCGCAGACCAACACGTCGATGCCGTGCGCCACGAGCAGGCGGCGACCGGGGTGATGACAGATCGGACAGGCAACCAACGAGGTACCCCGCTGCAGCAGTGATTGACCCGATCGATTCTGAACCACAAGGCCCGTGCGCGTCGCGGTCCACCGATTACGTTTGTGTCATCTCCCGATGAACAGCGTGTGGTCGATCGCGCTGGACGCCTGCTCGATCCGGCCGACGATCGCCGGGAACTCGTCCGCTTCGACCGGTCGGCTGTACAGATAGCCTTGGACGAACGGGCATTCCAGCTCGATCAATGCCTGTTCCTGTTCGCGGGTCTCGACACCCTCGGCCACCACTTCCAAGCCAAGCCGGGACGCCATCGCGATGATCGCCGAGGCAACCGTCATGCCGTCCCGGGTCTGCAGATCCTGGGTCAGGACCCGGTCGATCTTCAGACCGTCGATCGACAGGCGGGCGAGGTAGGACAGTGACGAGAACCCGACGCCGAAATCATCGACGATCAGCTTGATCCCCAGCGATTCCAGTTCGCCCAGGTGGCCGCTGGTCACGTCGTCGAACCCGATCATCTGGCCCTCGGTCAATTCCAGTGCAAGCCGCGACGGCGTGATCCCGGTCTGTTGCAGGATCGCGCGTACTTCGTCGGTGAAGTCGGGCGCCTCGAGCTGGCGGGCCGAGACGTTCACGCTCATCACCAGGTCGATGCCGATGGCCTCCCACTGCTGCAGTTGCCGGCAGGCCTGGCGCAACACCCAACGGCCGATCGGCTGGATCAGATTCATCTCCTCGGCCAGCGGAATGAACTCGAGCGGCCCCACCGGGCCCTGGGGAGCGGTCCAGCGCAGCAAGGCCTCGGCCTTGGCCACCCGGCCCGAGCGCAGATCGACGATCGGCTGATAGACGAGCCGGAACTGCTGCTGCTCGAGCGCCACGCGCAGCGCCGCCCGCAGGTCGAATTCGCGCTGCGTCGCCGCCTGCAAGGCCTCGGAGAAAAAGACGACCCGGTTCCTGCCCTGGCTCTTGGCGCTGTACATCGCGATATCGGCATTGCGCAACAGCGTCGAGGCGCTGGTGCCCGGCTCGAGGGCCATCGCGACCCCGATCGAGGCCGACACCGACACCAGGGTGTCGGCGATCATCACCTTGGAACAGGCAGCCTCGAGGATCTGCGCGGCCAGCGTCGCGGTGCCGTACTGGTCGGCCGCTTCGGCCGCAATGATCGCGAACTCGTCTCCCCCCAGCCGGCAGACGACATCGGTCGGGCAGGCCACCTGCCGAAAGCGGCTGGCCAATTCGCGTAGCAACTCGTCACCGGCGTCATGCCCGAGCGTGTCGTTGATCCCCTTGAAGTTGTCCAGGTCGATGAACACGACCGCCAGGTGCCGGGGCGCATCGTCGTCGGGCGACAGTGCCCGGCTCAGGGTTTCGGTCAAGTAGCGGCGGTTGTGCAGCCGGGTCACCGGGTCCTGGTAGGCGAGTCGCGCGAAAAAGCGCCAGGGAACGTTGCCGTTGCTCGAGTTCGACCTTGAGCGTCTGTTCATGGCGCGCCATCCGGCGCAGCAGTTCGTGAAATTGAAGGCCAGGCGGCCGACCTCGTCGCGCGATTCGGCGCGCACCCGGGTATCGTAGCGGCCGCTGGTCGAGATCTCGTCCATCAGGTGCGACAGCCGCCGGATCGGTGCGGCGATCCGTTTGGTCACCTGCTGACCCAGCAACAGCATCAGCGTGGTCACGACCAGCAGCGGCGCGACGGATGCCCGCAATTCGCTGCGAAAGCGCTGGTTCAGATCATCATACGAGCCAATCGCGACGACCTTGCCGATGCGCTCCGAACGCGTCATCACCGGGGTTTCGTATCGGAAGTGGTTCGGATCCTCGGCCGATCCGGACTGGGCAAGATCCTCGCCGTCGTGCGCGGGTCGTTGGAAGCGCGCGAACAACTGACCGTCGGTCGTGTACACCGACACCGAGTCCAGATGCGGCGATGCGGCCATCGAGTCGAGGATGCTCTGCGCTTCGGCGCGGTTCTCGAACATCATCGAGGCCGGGACGTTGGCCGACACGATGTTGATCTGCGTGCGGATCTCGGTCTGCAGCGCGGCGCGCTGCGACTCGTAGGCCTGGTAGGACATCCAGGTGAAGGCGGCCAGCATCGTCGGCACCAGCACCGAGACCAGACCCAGCAACACCTTCCAGCCGAATGAGCGTATCCGGAACAAACGGCGCAGCTTGTGCCGGTAGTCGGTCACAGCACCGCCCTGGCCAGTTGCAGCAGGCTGGAGCTGATGCCGATGCCGTTGCGACGTGCCATCTTGAGGTTCACCTCGAACGCGACCTTGCGCTCGACCAGGACCAGGTTGAAGATCGTCCCCAGTCCCTCGAATGCGTCCGATTGCGACACGGTGATCGTCGATCGGCCCTCGAGCGAGGCGATCGCCAACCGGGCTGCGGGGGATTCGGCATTGGCGAAGAATGCGATCGCGCAGCCGGCGAGTTCTTCGACCACGACGGTCTGGCGTACCCGGATGGGCCGGTTGTCTATCGATCGTTCCTCGAGCCGGTGCAGTGACGGGCCGAACGGGTTCTCACCGTACAGGCAGATGTCGTAGTGGGTCGAGCCCGCGGCTTCGCTACGCGCGGTGGGCTTGGCGAACAGGCCGAAGTTGAACAGGAAGGCCAGCTTGACCGCGTACTCGCTCTGCTGCGCCGGCGCTGGCGCGGCCATGCCCAGGGCCAGGCACAAGATCAAGCAGCGAACAGGGAAGGAGCGCATCGGCGTCGCGATCGGAGAAGTCAGATCAGAAACTGATCGTTGTCTGCAACCAGAACTCGCGGCCGCGACCCGGATAGCTGGACAGCGCGTACTCGTCGCCCGTCGGCCACGCGTACTGCCGATCGAAGAGGTTCCTGATGCTGGCCGTGACCGCCAGCCCGGGGCGCAGCCGGTCGGCCTGCAGCGTCAGGTGATTGAGCAGGTAGCCGCCCAGCCGGCCATCGCGGGTGCGCTGCGCGCCGATGAATTCCGATTGCAGGCCCAGCCGCAGGTGCCCACCGATGGGCAGGCCCAGTTGCAGCTTCAACAGGTGCTCCGGCGAGTAACGTAGCCGATCTCCCTGGCCGTTTCGGGCGCGCTGCGCGGCAACGCCCAGGCGTGCGCTCAGGCCGCGACGGTTCTGGTAGATGAGGTCCAGCTGGCCGCCGGTGCTCTTGGCCTCGCTCAGGTTGACCGGTACGAGCAGGCCGGCTCGACCGGATCGAGCTGCAGGTCGATCAGGCCTGATATGGCGTTGTTATACACGGTGGCACGGGCGCTCAGCTCGCTGTTCAGGGTCTGGTCGATGCTGAACTCGGTCGAGCGCAGTTTCTCGACCGTGAGGTCCGGGTTGGTCTTGTAGCCGAGGTCGGCATGTCGTACAGCCGCCTCGTTGCCGTTGGGGTACGGGAACGCGGTTCAAGTCTGGAACTTCAGCACGGTCGACTCCTGGGGTCGATAGACGAGGCCGATGCGCGGCGAGACCACCGAATCGGCATTCGAGCCTGATCGATCCGCCCGCCCAGTGACAGGTTCCAGCGCTCGCCGAGGCGCCAGTCGTTCTGCACGAACACGCCCAGGCGCGACAGGTGGCTGTGCGAATCAGAGGTCGCTGTTCGTTGGCCTCGTCGATCACCTGGTAGCTCAACTGCGTCGAGCGCAGGCTCGTCCAGCAACGGGGTATTTCCTTCGGACCACCGGCGCAGGTAGCGCGCATCCGGTAGAAAACCATTGGGCCCGCACGTCGTCGGTATAGAACGGCGAGCTGCCGTCATCCTCGTCGTAGGCGAACCGGCCCAGGCCAGCGGTAGGCCGAGTAGCCCACGCGGGTCGTGATGCTGCTGTCCTTGTCCAGCGGCGTGTCAGCCGGGCGGCGAGCGGCGTGGTGGTGTCGGTGCTGCGTTTATACCCGGCGATCGCCGGGTTGGCACCGTACAGGCCGTTGTAGGCGTCTATCGATCTGTCAGCGTGTGCTGCCGTCAGGGTCAGCGGTCGGGTCGACTTGACCAGCACGCGGCTCACCCGGTCGCGCAAGGGCCCGCGCCATCGAGTGCGCCGGGCGAGGCATCGCCCAGTTGCTGCGCGCGCTGAGTCGTTCGCCGGCGAGCGCGAGACGCGATAGCGAGACGATGGTGCCCGTTTTTTCACCGTGCCTGAGCACGATCGTCGAGCCGGCCTCGAGCGCCCGTGGCGAGGCCAGCAGCAGGCGTGCGCTTACCCGGGGCAGGCTGTCGGCCGAGCGGGTGATCACGTTCACGACGCCGATCAACGCGTTGCTGCCGTAGATCGACGAGCCCGGCCCGGAATGAACTCGACCCGCTCGATCAGGTCGACATCGATCAACGCATCGCTGCCCACCCCCATCGAATCGAACTGGATCTCGTTGGCCCGCTGGCCATCGACCAGCAACAGGATGCGCGCGTTGAAGTCGGCAGGGCGCAGAAAGCCGCGCACGCCGATGCGCGCGTAGTAGCCGTCTTCCTGGATCCAGACGCCGGTGAATGCGCCGATGATCTGCTGCAGGCTGCGATAGCCGAACGTGGCGATATCCGAGCGATCGATCACCTGCGGTGCCGAGGCGACTTCGGACGCGGATTGCGAGTAGCCGGAAGCCGCGTCGACCTTGACCTGCATCAGTTGCTCGATCGGCAGCGCGAACAGGTCGTTGGTGGCCAACTGGAGGGGTGGGGACGCCGCTGGTCCGGGACTGGCATGGTCATCGATCGTGGCTGCCGTCGCCGGACAGGCGAGCAACAGCGACAACCATGCCAGGGACAGCAGCAAACGCAGGGAATCGGCCATGTCGGACGCCATGAGTGTCGGGAAGGCTGGCACGAAGGCTCGTGCCGGCATTTCCCCATTCTGGCGTTGCCCCGTCGCTGACAATGCGTCAATGAGGGGCGGGATGCCGGACCGGTGGCCTTCTTGCCCGCTTGCTTGCCGCTTGTGCATCCGCTTGTGTGTCCGCTTTTGTGTCCGCCTTTGTGTCCGTCTGGTTGGCCGGGCCCGAACCGTCGGAGACCTGCCCCGTGCCTTCAGGCTGTCGAGTGCTTCGTCGGTCTTGGCCTTGTCCTTGGCCTTGTCCAGCAATGGCGATCCATGGCTATAGCCCTGGCCGGGCAGCGGCATCCCGGTGTTCTCCTCGGACGGTGTCAGCCGGTCCGTGGCCTGCTCGGCGCGGGTCTTCGCATCGTCGGCCGCCAACTGCACCGGGGAGATCCACCCGGTGTGGCGGGACGGCTTTACGAAGTCCGTGCCGGTCGGGACGATGAGCAGGCCGGCCATCGCGGCAGCGCCCACCAGGGTTGGCGGCACGCATGACGATTCATCGCGAGAACTCCTTGTTTGGGTCCGGGTTGGCGATCCCGCAAGTCCCGTACCGCGTCCGGTGTTCCGGTCAGCCGCTACACTTGGTTGAACAGGGAACGACCCGGGGTGAGAGCACGCACCGGGTCGGGTCCGTCCGCATCATCGCCCGGGAGAGTGTCGATGCCGCCCTTGTCTCTCACGTGTTTCCCCGCCCGAGTGCTGCGCGTCAGCCAACGCCTGGTGGGCTGGCTGTTCATCGGCGCCGCAGTCGCGATGCTGGCCGCCTGTGGCGGCGGTTCGAGATTCCACGGTGGGTAACGATGGTGCCCGCAACGATGGGGGACTGGGCTCGGCCCCTGCGCCGCCGCGAGTCCCGGGCGTGGCACCGGCCAGCTTCGATCGGTGGACGACAGGCTTTCGCCGACACCAGCGAGGTCGATTCGGACACCAACAACCCGGCGCAGGCAAACCGTGCGGCCAATGACACGCTGGCCACCGCGCAGCGGTCAGCAGCCCTGGCTGGTTGATCGTATCTGACGATGCCCGGTGAAGGCCCGCAAGGGGCAGTGCGCGCCAGCGGCGATCGGCGCGACACGTTCAAGGCCAGTCTGCAGGCCGGGCAGGTGATCGAGATCGACTTCGCCGCGGACCCCAGGATCATCGACATCGACTTGTTCGTGGTCGATGCGGGCGGCCTGATCGTCGGCCGATCGACGGGCCCTGAATGCCTACGAATGCGTCTCCGTGACGCGTTCCGGGGACTATTTCATCTCGGTGCGCCTGTTCGATGACATCGTCGGTTGGAGCAACGGCGGTTCGCTCTACCAGATGCGGATCGGCGCGCCGGGCGCCAATACCGCCTGCCGCAACCAGACCGCGGTCAATGCCGGCATCGTGCCCGGCCAGGTCGTGGCGATCGGGCAGCGCAGTACGCAGGCGGCAGGCCGGCCGGCGCGCGGCAAGTCGCTCGTCATGCAGCAGCCGGTGCTGATCAAGGGCAGTGCCGCGATCGATCGCCCGGCGCTGCTGGGTGTGCCGCGCGACCTGGGGCAGGGCGGTGCATCGGCTCTCGGCAAGGCGCCAACGACCTGGCAGCCGTCGCTGGGCCATCAAGGCATCGGTCCTGGCGAAACGGACAGCGTGCTGCGCACCATCCTCTATGCCAAGGCACTGGCCGGCAGCGGGCAGTGGAGCGCGGTGTTCGAGAATTTCACGATGCAGGCGTTACAGGCAGCCGCCCCGTCGTTCGTGCCGAATGATCGCGAGTATCCCAAGCAGCGCTGGCACTACGATGCAATCGAATTGCCAGCGGCTCTGGGCCTGGCCGCGCAGCGGGCCGGCGACGCGCGCGTGGCCCCGGTGGTCGCGGTGCTCGATACCGGCGTGGTCATCGATCATCCCGACCTGGCCGGGCAACTCGAGCCGGGGTTTGACTTCATCACCGACCCGGCCCGTGCCGGCGATGGCGACGGGATCGATGCCAATGCCGATGACAGCTCGATCTCGGTCGGCTCGTCTTTTCACGGCACGCACGTGGCCGGCACGATCGCGGCACGCTCGAACAATGCCATCGGCGGCATCGGGGTGGCGCCGATGGCGCGCATCATGCCGGTGCGCGTGCTGACCGACCGGGGGGCCACGTCGTTCTACGACATCGACCAGGGCATCCGGTTCGCCGCCGGCCTGTCCAATGATTCGGGCGTGATACCCACCCGCCCGGCCTCGGTGATCAACCTGAGCCTGGGCGCCGGGCGCGCCTGTTCGTCGTCCGATGCCAATTACTTCCAGGACCTGCAGGCGCGCGGCATCACGGTGGTCGTGGCCTCGGGCAACGATTCATCGGCAAGCCGCCTGCAGCCGATCGGCTTTCCGGCCAACTGCCCCGGGGTCATCGCGGTCGGGGCCACCGATGCGCAGTTCAAGCGCGCCTACTATTCCAACGGCGGGGCGGAACTGACGCTCGTCGCCCCCGGCGGTGACCAGCGCGTGTCCACGACCGGGACCGGCCTGCCGGACGGGGTGTTCAGCACGATGGCGACGATCAGCGGTGGTCGCCGCCAGCCCACCTACGCGTCATTGCAGGGCACGTCGATGGCCACTCCCCATGTCAGCGGCATCGTCGCGCTGATGAAGTATCTCGATCCCACGCTGACGCCGATTCGGATTGACGCGTTGATCCGATCGGGCGAGATCGTCGATGACCTGGGTCCCGTGGGGCGCGACAGTGAAACCGGGTTCGGGCAACTCAATGCCCGCAAGGCGGCGCAGGCGGCGATCCGCAGTGCCGGTGGCACCGGTACGCCGGCGCCCCTGCCGGGGCGCATCGAGGCCTTCCCTTCGATGCTGGCGCTGGGCGCGCTGCGCGAGAGCATCGACTTCGAGTTGCGCCGGGTCGGCGAACCCAGTACCCGTGTCGTACGGCTCGCCAGCGATTCGCCGGCAGTGGTCGTCGCCCCGCTGGGGTCGGCGGTCGATCCGGTGAGCGGGTTGGGCACCTACCGGGTCAGCGCGCGGCGCAACCTGATGGCGCCCGGGCAGGCGGTCTTTGCGACGATCACCGTCGAACTGACCGTCGGTGACGCGGTCCGGGTGCCGGTGAGTGTCGAACGTCGGGCCAGCGGGGCGGGCACGGGCAGCCTGGGGCCGGTCTACCTGCTGGTGATCGATCAGGACGCGGTCGACGCCGGCGCGCCGGACACGGTGGCGGCCGAGGTGCCGTTGGCGGCGCCACTCAACGGGGCCTACGAGTACACGGCCACCGTGCCCGGCGCCTCGCGGATCGTTCTCTATGCCGGGACCGACAACGACAACGACCTGCTGATCTGCTCGCGCGGCGAGGCCTGCGGTGGCTACCCGGTGTTGTCCGACCGCGACCGGGTCCTGTCACCGCGGGGCGACCTGGAACGGATCGATTTCGAACTGGCCCCGTTCGGGGGCATCAACGCGCAGTCGCTGTCCGCCGGCGGGCCGCGGCGCGGGCCGGGCAAGTGATCCGTGCGGACTGGCGGTCGATCGGCGCCCGGTGGGCGTTGGCAGTAGCCGCCGGGTTGTCGGCCGCCTGCGTCGGGGCGCCAACCACGCCGGGCAACCCGGATCGAGCGACCCTCCCGGCCAACGGGGCCGACGCAGCGGACCGGGGCGGCACCGTGCTGACTCTGTTGCGCGAGCAGTCGTTCGACAACTGTCCCGTGCCCGCCCACGGGGTCGCGGCGCAGGTCATCGCTGCCGGCGACTGGCCGGCCCACCTGGCCGGAGTCCCCGGCCACCCGCTGGCCGACTGGTCAGTGCCAGGCGACGCGTCGCGGGTGTTCGTGTCGGCCGGCGACCAGCCGTCGCAGGGATACCGGATAGCCCTGTGGCCGCCGGTGCAACGGATCGACGGTGTCCTGCGGGTGCAGGTGCGCCTGGTCGCGCCGCCCCCGGGGGCGTTCGTGGCGATGGCGCTGTCCAGCCCCTGCCTCTACCTGCTGGTGCAGGGCCAGGGCGATCAGCTAAGGGTCGACTTCGGCGACGCCGACCTGCCCGCGCTGTAGGGTGGGCCCCCACGCTCCCTTCGGTCGATCGGCAGGCCCACCAACCTCGACCGAACCCGGATCAGGGTCCCCTGTCCGGGTTCAGCCCGGGGGCAGCGACCGCAGGGTTTCGCCGGGCACTGCCCGTCGCTGCCGAAGCGGGCTCGCCTTGCAAGGCGAGCACTGGGCGGCCTGCCGAGCGACCGCAGGGAGTGTGGGCGCCCACCAAATCACGGCCGAACCCGGATCAGGGTCCCCTGTCCGGGTTCAGCCCCCTGGGGCGGAGGCAGGGTTTCGCCGGGCACTGCCCGTCGCTGCCGAAGCGGGCTCGCCTTGCAAGGCGAGCACTGGGCGGCCTGCCGAGCGACCGCAGGGAGTGTGGGCGCCCACAAATCACGGCCGAACCCGGATCAGGGTCCCCCTGTCCGGGTTCAGCCCCCATGGGGTGGTGGCAGGGTTTCGTCGGGCATCCCCGACGCTGCCGCAACGGGCCGGCCTTGCAAGGCCGGCACTGGACGGCTTGCCGAGCGACCGCAGGGAGCGTGGGGGCTAACCACTAACCCGCCGGGTAATGTGGGCCAGCGCTTCCTCGACCTGGTCGATCAGGATCAGGCAGACATCCTGCGGGCCGAGTTTTTCCAGCGCCCGGTCGATCGCGTTGAACTCGCCGTGGATCTCTTCCACGTCGTCGGTGCGGGTGGCGCCGACCAGGCCTTCGCGCAGCAGCGCCAGCACCTCGCCGTCCTCGCGACCGCGCTGGCACTGGTCCTGGTAGAGGATCACGCTTTCGAAGGCCTCGCCCAGGATCCGGGTCTGGTTGCGGATGTCCTCGTCGCGCCGGTCGCCGGCGCCGCTGATGACGACATGCCGGCGACGCCCCTGCAGCGCGCCCACCGCCGACACCAGTGCGCTCATCGCGTCCGGGTTGTGGCCGTAGTCGGCGATGATCGTCGCATCGCGGTACTGGAACGTGTTGAACCGCCCGGGCACCGTCGTCGCATCGGTGCCGAACTGCAGCAGCGCGGTGCGCAGCGCCGGCCACTCGAGCCCCAGCGCCCAGCCGGCGGCGATCGAGGCCAGCGCGTTGTCGACCTGGAAGCCGATACGTCCCCCCGAGGTGAATGGCACCTGGGTGAGCAGGATGTGCTGCACGATCGTCTTGCCCTGCATCACGATGATTGCGTCGTTTTCGACATGGACGCCCTTGCCGCCCTGCAGCAGGTGGGCCGCGTACACCGGGTTGGTTCGCGAACGGGCAAAGTAGATGATCTTGCCCGGGCACACCTTGGCCATCGCGGCGACGATGGGATCGTCGGCATTGAGTACTGCGTGGCCCTCGGGCGCGACGTTTTGCACGATCACCCGCTTGAGCACCGCGAGGTCCTCGACCGTCGTGATGTAGTTCAGGCCCAGGTGGTCGCCGTTGCCGATATTGGTGACCACGGCCACCTCGCAGCGATCGAAGCCCAGGCCCTCGCGTAGCAGGCCGCCACGGGCGGTCTCGAACACCGCGGCATCGACCTCGGGGTGCATCAACACGTTGCGCGCACTGCGCGGGCCGCTGCAGTCGCCGGTATCGATGCGCTTGCCCGACACGTAGACGCCGTCGGTGTTGGTCATGCCGACGCGCTTGCCGGTGCAGGCCAGCATCTTCGCGATCAGCCGCACCGTGGTGGTCTTGCCATTGGTGCCGGTCACCGCCACCACCGGGATGCGGCCGTTGTCGCCCGGCTCGAACATCGCGTCGATGATCGCCTCGCCGACCCGTCGTCCCTTGCCGAAAGATGGCGTGATGTGCATGCGCAGCCCGGGCGCCGCATTCACCTCGACGATGCCGCCGCCCTGTTCCTCGAGCGGGACCAGCACCGACTCGGCGACGATGTCCACCCCGCACACGTCCAGCCCGATCATGCGCGCCGCATCGATCGCGCGCTCGGCCAGGTCGGGATGCACATCGTCGGTGACATCAGTGGCGGTGCCGCCGGTGCTCAGGTTGGCGTTGTTGCGCAGGATCACCCGTGCGCCCAGCGCTGGCACGCTCAGCGTCGTCATCCCCTGCAGCGCCAGGCGGGCGCGGGCGATGTCGTCCATCCGGATCTTGGTCAGCGAGGTCGCATGGCCGGTGCCGCGGCGCGGGTCGGCGTTCACTGCCTCGACCAGTTCGGCGACCGTGTGGATGCCGTCGCCGATCACGTGCGGCGGATCGCGGCGCGCGGCCGCCAGCAACTTGTTGCCGACGATCAGCATCCGGAAGTCGTGTCCCGGGATGAAGCGCTCGACCATCACGTCGTCGCGGTACTCGGCCGCCGCCGCGTAGGCGGTGGCGACGTGCTCGCGGGTCTCGACATTGACCGTGACGCCCTTGCCCTGGTTGCCGTCGCGCGGCTTGATCACCACCGGCAGGCCGACGTCACAGGCCGCGGCCCAGGCATCGTCGGCATCGGTCACCGGGCGGCCGCGAGGCACCGGCACGCCGGCGGCGGTCAACAGGCGCTTGGTCAGTTCCTTGTCCTGGGCGATCGATTCGGCGATCGCGCTGCTGCAGTCGGTTTCGGCCGCCTGGATGCGCCGCTGCCGGCTGCCCCAGCCAAACTGCACCAGGCTGCCCTCGGTCAGCCGCCGGTACGGAATGTCGCGAGCGACCGCGGCGTCGACGATCGAGCCGGTGCTCGGCCCCAGTCGGATGTCCTCGTCCAGTTCGCGTAGTCTTGCAATCGTGCCGGGCAGATCGAACGGCTGGTCATGCTCGGCGGCCTGGCAAAGGGCCTGGGCGCATTGCACGGCCAGCCGGCCCACCGGCTCCTCGGTGTATTCGACCACCACCTGGAAGGTGCCCTCGTCGATGGTCTCGGTGCAGCGCGAGAACGTGACCGGGCAGCCGGCCTCGGCCTGCAGCGCCAGCGCCGCCAGGCTGAGCACGTCGGCCATCGACACCCGGCCCTCGTGGCCGATCGGATGCAGCGCACCGATCTCGGGAAAACGGGCACGCAGCCGCGTTTCGAAGCCGGGCATCGAGGCCAGGTCGCGCTCGGGCCCGGTGCAGGTCAGCAGCGCCTCGATGGCGGTGCGACGGGTCCAGAGGTTGGGGCCCCGCAGGGCACGGATACGGGTGATGTCCATCGGCGATTCGTCAGGTGGCCGCCGCGGCGGCGGCGATGAGTTCGGCATTACGCAGTGCCAGCCCCTCGAGGCCGGCAAGGATGACGTTGGTCGGCACGCCCAGTGCGAGCACGGCGGCCACCGCGGCGGCCAGCCAGCGGGCCTCGTCGCCGTCGGCGATCAGCGGCAGGCGGTCCTGGACCGTGTTGCCGTCCATGACCTCGAGCACGCCCTCGTCGATGCACACGGCCTGGCCGCCGGCATCCAGGTGTGCCTGCATGCCGGCCGAGCGCCTGATGCTGCCGAACAGCACGACGTTGCCATCGCACAGGTCGGCCATGCGCAGGACCTCGGGCTGATCGGCGTTGAGGACGCCGCAGCCCTCGGGCAGCACGACATCGACCTGCGAGCGCAGCACGCTGAACAACTGGTCTTCGTCGCGCACGTAGAAGTCGCGCCACCGCTCGGGTTCGGACAGGTCGGTCACGACGCCGATCTGGCAGCGGTCGTAGGCCAGGCCCTGGTTCAGGATCGTCGCCGGGCCGTTCTCGATGACCGCCACCTCGGTGCGCGGATTCATCAACACCATGCGACCGCTTTCCCACCGGTCATGGTTGCCGGCATCGACCCGCCGCTTGCCGATGAAAAAGCCCTGCGAGCAGGCCAGCCCGACGGTGCGCTGCGCGGTGGCCAGCAGGTGCGCGGTCAGTGCGGCCACGGTTTCGGTACCGCGCGAGCCGGTGATACCCACGACCGGAATGCGGCCGGTGGTGTTGGGCGAGAACAGGTGATCGACGATCGCCGCACCCACCGGGCGGGGCCGGCCGATCGCCGGCTTCAGGTGCATCAGCAGCCCGGGGCCGGCATTGACCTCGACGATCGCCGCCTGCTGCGACGTGATCGGGGCCGAGATGTCCTGGGCCACCAGGTCGATACCGGCAATGTCCAGGCCGACGACGCGGGCCGCCAGCGCCGCGGCCGCGGCAAAGTCCGGGTGCACCTGGTCGGTGACCTCGACCGCCATGTTGCCGGTGCGCTGCACGACCACCTGCTGGCCGGCGGGCGGCACCAAGGCGCCGGTGAAGCCCTGGCGCTGCAATTCCATGCGCACCACCGGGTTGTCGTCGATCAGGATCACGTCCAGCGGGAATTCCTCGGCACTGCCGCGGCGCGGGTCGCTGTTGATCTGCGCGTCCACCAGTTCGGCGATCGTCGATCGGCCGTCGGCGGTGATCGTGACGATCTCGCCGCGGGCGGCGGCGACCAGCTTGTCGCCGACGATCAGCAGCCGGTGCTCGTCCCCGTCGATGTAGCGCTCGACCAGCACCTCGCTGCCCTCGGCATCGGCGAGCGGCCAGGCCGCCTCGATCTCGGCCTGGCCGGTGAGATTGAGGGTGACGCCGCGCGCATGGTTGCCATCGACCGGCTTGACCACCACCGGCCCGTCGATGTCCTGCGCGATCTCCCACGCATGGGCGGGATCGCGGGCGATCTCGCCCTCGGGCACCGGCACGCCCACCGCCTCGAGCAGCGACTTGGTCAGGGTCTTGTCGCGCGAGATGCCCTCGGCGATCGCGCTGGTGCGGTCGGTCTCGGCGGTCCAGGCGCGGCGCAGGCTGGCGCCGTAGCCCAACTGGATCAGGTTGCCTTCGTTCAGGCGGATCAGCGGGATGCCGCGCGCGGCGGCCGCATCGATGATCGCCTCGGTGCTGGGACCGAAATGGTGCCGATCGACCAGGTCGCGCAGTTCGTCGACCACGGCCTGCACATCGAAGGGCCGGTTCTCGACCGCGGCCAGGAACAACTCGCGGGCAGCGCCCAGCGCGCGCCGGCCGACCTGTTCGTTGCGCGCCCGGAACGCCACCTTGTAGATGCCGCGGGTGAAGGTCTCGCGCGCCTTGCCAAAGCCGGCCTGCAGGCCGGCCAGGTTCTGCAACTCGATCGACAGGTGCTCGAGGATGTGGCCCGCCCAGGTGCCTTCGCGCAACCGCAGCAGGAATCCGCCGCGCTCGCCTATGCCGCAGCGGTGCTCGATCATGCCCGGCAGCCAGGCCGTCAGACGCTCGTAGAGACCGGGCAGCTGGTTCGACGGCAGGTCCTCGAACGGCCCGATGTCCACCCAGGCCTCGATGACCGCACGATAAGTCCAGATATTCGGGCCGTCCAGGTAACGCACTTGCAGCAACTTGATGTCGCGTGTCTCGGTCATATTATTGAGGCGGCTACCTGCCTGCTCCACGAAGGGGTCGCGATCGACCCCGGAATCTGATTCGGCCGTAAAGTACGCAAAAGCGCACCGCCCGCCTGTTTCAGCATGTAAATGTCTCGCAACCCCAACGCGGCGTGCAAGATATACTTCGCCGCCCAAGCCCTCCCCCGGCCGGGGCACTCACTCCCGAACCGCCCGGAACGCCGCTGATGACCTTTCGCCCGATCGCCGATGAACTCATTCCGGAGTTCTGGCGCGCCGGCCTGCTGGCTTTCCTCGCACCCGGTGAGACGATCGTCTCGCTGGCCGAAACCGACCTGGACCAGCGGCTGCACTTCGCGCGCGGCCTGGTCGTGCTCACCTCGCAGCGCCTGCTGGCAAACGATGCCGGGGGCGACGGCTGGCGGGCGTGGCCGATCGGGCCGGGGAGCCGGCTGGTCCACGCGGACCACGGCGGGGTGGGGACACTCGAATTGCACGACGACTCCGGGCGCGTCGCCCGGTGGCGACACACCCTTGAACGCAATGTCCCGGTGATCCGGTTGACCGACCAGTTTGCGCGCCAGCAGGCCGAGCGTGCCGGCCTGGCCGACGGGGTCGAGGAATTTGACAGCGTCTGCCCCAGCTGCAAGGCGGTGCTCGAACCGGGCCAGGAGGAGTGTCCGGTCTGCAGCCGCGAGTTCGAGACCCCGCCCACCACCTGGACGCTGTTCAGGCTCTGGCGCTTCGCCCATCCGTACCGCGGCATGCTGCTCGCCTCGTTCCTGCTGACCCTGGCGGCCACGGCCGCCACGCTGGTCCCGCCGTACATGACGATGCCGCTGATGGACAACATCCTCATCCCGTACCAGAACGGCAAGCCGATCGACTGGCAGCTGGCCGGCCTGTACCTGGGCGGGCTGCTGGTGGCCGCGATCCTGGCCTGGGCGCTGGACTGGGCGCGCACCTACCTGCTCGCGCTGGTCAGCGAACGGATCGGATCGGACCTTCGGACGACCACCTATGAGCATTTGCTGCGACTCTCCCTGGAGTATTTCGGCGGCAAGCGCACCGGCGACCTGATGGCGAGGATAGGCACGGAAACCGACCGGATCTGCGTTTTTCTTTCTTTGCACTTGCTCGAGTTCGCCACCGATGTGCTGATGATCACGATGACGGCAGTCATCCTATTTTCGATAAATCCGGCACTCGCGCTTGTGACGCTTGTCCCACTTCCGTTCATTGCGTGGCTGATCCACCAGGTTCGCGACCGTCTGCGCACCGGCTTCGACAAGATCGGCCGGGTCTGGTCCGAGGTCACCAACGTGCTGGCCGACACCATCCCCGGCATCCGGGTCGTCAAGGCCTTCGCCCAGGAATCGCGCGAGGATCACCGGTTTCGCGAGGCCAACCGGCACAACCTGCTCGTCAACGACCGGCTCAACCGGATCTGGGCGCTGTTCACTCCGACCGTGACCCTGCTGACCGAAATGGGCCTGCTGGTGGTCTGGGCCTGCGGGATCTGGCTGGTGGCCCGCGACGAGATCACCGTCGGCGTGCTGACCGCGTTCCTGGCCTACATCAGCCGGTTTTATGCCCGCCTGGATGCGATGAGCCGGATTGTGTCTCATACCCAGAAAGCGGCAGCCGGGGCGAAGCGGGTGTTCGACATCCTCGATCATGTCTCGAGCGTGCCCGATCCTGCCAAGCCGGTGCCACTGCCGCGGGTCAGCGGCCGGCTGGAGTTGCGCGACGTCGCCTTCCGTTATGGCAGCCGCAGCGTGATCCGCGGCCTCAATCTGACCATTTCGCCAGGTGAGATGATCGGCCTGGTCGGTCATAGCGGCTCGGGCAAGAGCACGCTGGTCAACCTGATCTGCCGCTTCTACGATGTGACCAATGGCTCCATCCTGGCCGACGGCATCGACATCCGCTCGGTCGCCGTGGCCAGTTACCGCTCGAACATCGGCCTGGTGCTGCAGGAGCCGTTCCTGTTCTACGGCACGATCGCCGAAAACATCGCCTACGGCAAGCCGACGGCCGGGCGGGCCGAGATTGTGGCCGCGGCGCGGGCGGCCCATGCCCACGAGTTCATCCTGCGGCTGCCGCAAGGCTATGACTCGCTGGTCGGCGAACGCGGGCAGGGGCTGTCCGGCGGCGAGCGTCAGCGGATCTCGATCGCCCGGGCGCTGCTCATCAATCCGCCGTTGCTGATCCTGGACGAGGCGACCTCGTCGGTCGATACCGAGACCGAGAAGGAGATCCAGCGCGCGCTGGACAACCTGGTGCGCGGGCGCACCACGATCGCGATCGCGCACCGGCTCTCGACGTTGCGCAAGGCCGACCGGCTGGTGGTCATGGACCGGGGCCGGATCGTCGAGATCGGCGACCACGAGACCCTGATGGCCCGGCGCGACCATTACTTCAGGCTTTATCAGGCGCAGGCCAGGCAGGCGGCCGAGGACGACCTGCTGGCATCGCCGGGCGCGAGGGCAGACAAGGCCGCGCCTGCGGGGCAGGGCACGGCCGCGGCCCAGATGCCCGCGGTGAACCACAGGGAACCGGATGACGATGACCAACGGCACTGATTTCCCGCTGGCGCAGCCCACGATAGCGCCGCTGCCCGATGGTCGGCTGCGCGTGCGCCAACCCGACGGAAGCGAGCACGAGGCCGTGTTGGCCGTGCGCGCCTTTCCGCTGAGTGCACCCGACGAGGGGGTGTCGCTGGTCGATGCGGCCGGCCACGAGGTGCTGTGGATAGACCGCCTGGCAGACCTGGCCCAGGCGCCGCGCGAGGCGGTGCTGGCGGCGCTGGCGGATCGCGAGTTCATGCCCCGCATCTCGCGCCTGATCCGGGTGTCGACCTATGCCACGCCCAGCACCTGGACCGTGGCCACCGATCGGGGCCAGACCGACCTCGTGCTGGCCGCCGAGGAGGACATCCGCCGGCTCGGCGATGGTGCCGCGGTGGTGACCGACCGGCACGGGGTCAACTACCTGATCGAGGATATTCCGGGGCTCGATGCGGCGAGCCGGCGGATGCTCGATCGCTTTCTCTGAGTTTTAAACGCAAAACCTAATACAAAAGGGGGTTTGATGGAAGAAATCGGCTTTCTGGGGCTGGTCGAGGCCGGCCAACGGATCCGGCGGCGCGACATCAGCGCCCGCGAACTGACCGAGGCGATGCTCGCGCGCATCCAGGCGCTGGACCCGCGCCTGCACGCCTACGCGCTGCCCACCCCCGAACAGGCGCTCGCCCAGGCCGATGCCGCCGATCGCGATCTCGCCGCCGGCCGGTGGCACGGCCCGCTGCACGGGGTGCCCGTCGCGGTCAAGGATTTGTGCGACACCCGGGGCATCGTCACCCGTGCGGGCATGCCGATCCGCGCCGCCAACGTTCCCGACCAGGACGCCACCGTGGTCGCCCGGCTGGCGGCGGCCGGCGCGGTGCTGCTGGGCAAGTTGCAGATGACCGAGGGGGCGTTCTCGGCCCACCATCCGCAGGTCACGGTGCCGCTCAACCCCTGGCACCCCGATGCCTGGACCGGCGTGTCCTCCAGCGGCTCGGGCGTGGCCACCGCGGCCGGCCTGTGCTTTGGCTCGCTGGGCTCCGACACGCTGGGTTCGATCCGCTTTCCCTGCACGATGAACGGCATTACCGGCCTCAAACCGACCTGGGGCAGGGTCAGCCGGGCCGGCGTGTTCCCGCTGGCCCCGTCGATGGACCATGTCGGCCCGATGACCCGCAGCGCGCTCGATGCGGCTGCGATGCTGGGTGCGATTGCCGGCGCCGATCCGGCCGACCCGACCGCCGCCCGGCGCCCGGTCCCCGACTACCTGGCGGGTCTGGCCGGCGGCGCGCGCGGCCTGCGGATCGGCCTGGACCGCGGGCAGCTGGACGCGCTGGCCGACGCCGACGTGCTGGCGACAATCGACTCGGCCAGCCGGGTGCTGACCGGCCTGGGCGCCCAGATCATCGACATCCGGCTGCCCGACCTGCTGCCGATGGCGCGCGATGCGCTGCAACTGTGCGTCGCCGAAACCGCGGTCACCCATGCGGCGACCTGGCCGGCCCGGCGCGCGGCCTACGGCCCGGTGCTGTCGGGCCTGATCGAGGCTGGCCAGCGGGTGGGCGCCGCCGAACTGCTCGGCATCGGTTACCGGCGCGCGGCCTTTGCCGGGCGCATCGACGACTGCCTGGCGCAGGTCGATCTGCTGTTGTTGCCGGCGATGAACCGGGCCGCGCCGACGCTGGCCGACCTGGCCAGCCAGACCACCGACCTCGCGGCCCGCCATGCCCGGCTGGCATTCACCGCGCCGTTCGACATGAGCCGCCACCCGTCGCTGACCCTGCCCGGTGGCTTCACCGCGTCCGGCCTGCCGGTGGGCTTCCAGCTGCTGGGCGCCGCGTTCGACGAGGTCAGGGTGCTGGCCGCCGGCCACGCGTTCCAGCAGGTCACCGACTGGCACCAACGCCACCCACTCTTCTGAGCCGAGCGTCATTCAACGAAACCGATGCGCCGCGATATCGTCCGAGCGACCGCGGGGAATCCGGCGGCACAACAGCTCGCTACCGAACCCGGATCAGGGTCCCCCTGTCCGGGTTCAGCCCCCCTGGGGGTGGAGGCAGGGTTTCGTCGGGCATGCCCGACGCTGCCGCAACGGGCCGGCCCTGCAAGGCCGGCACTGGACGGCTTGCCGAGCAAGCGAAGCGACGAACGTGGGGGCCAACCCAACCCCCACAAGCAAGGCGCCGCCGGGCCATGGACCGAGCGCCCGGCCGTCCGAATTCAGCCCCTGGGGAGTGGAGGCAGGGTTTCGTCGGGCATGCCCGACGCTGCCGCAACGGGCCGGCCTTGCAAGGCCGGCACTGGACGGCTTGCCGAGGGAGCGTAGCGACCGTGGGGGAATCCGGCGGCACAACAGCTTCGCTACCGAACCCGGATCAGGGTCCCCCTGTCCGGGTTCAGTCCCCGGGGGTGGAGGCAGGGTTCGTCGGGCATGCCCGACGCTGCCGCAACGGGCCGGCCTTGCAAGGCCGGCACTGGACGGCTTGCCGAGCGACCGTGGGGAATCCGGCGGCACAACAGCTGCGACCGAACCCGGATCAGGGTCCCCTGTCCGGGTTCAGCCCCCATGGGGGGCAGCGACCGCAGGGAGCGTGGGGGCTCACACCAGCCCCGCCCGGCGGCGGTTCTCGTCGGTCTTGATCGCGAAGTCGGTGCCGGCCAGGTCGGACGCGGCCCCGGTGCAAAGCCAGGCGATCGCCCGGGCCGGCCACTCGGGCGGCAGGTGGGCGCCAGGGTCCATCTGGCTGACCGGGTTGATGCCCGAGGCCTTGATCTGCACCTGCATCCCGGTGAGCCACCGTGCCGGGACTCAGGCCCACGACCCGGATACCCTGGGCCCGGTACTCCAGGTCGGCGCAGCGGGTCAGCGAGAGCACCGCCGCCTTGGTCGAACAGTAGTGACTCCAGCCTTCGAGTGCCCCGGTGGCCGCGCCCGAACTGAGATTGACGATCGTGCCACCGCCCTGGGCGAGCATCACCGGGATGGCCGCGCGCAGGCCGAAGTAGACGCCCTTGACATTGATGTCGACCGCGCCCGCCCAGGCCTGCGGGTCCGAATCGGCCAACCGGGCGATCGGCTCGATCACCGCGGCATTGTTGACCAGGATGTCCAGGCGTCCGAACGCCTGGCGGCAGGCCTCGATCGCCGCAACCACCTGCTGGTAGTCACTGACGTCGCAGCTCCTCGCGATCGCCCGTCCCCCTGCGGCGTTGATCTGCGCCGCCAGTGCGTCGATCTGGTCCCCCGTGCGCGCCAGCAGCATCACCGCCATCCGGTGGCGGGCGAATTCGCGGGCGGTCGCCGCGCCTATGCCCCGGCTGGCCCCGGTGATCACCGCGACCCTGTCCTGCAGTTCCGTCAATGGCTTCCATGCCGCCTCGTTCATCGCCGCCTCCCGGCCCGTTACGAAAAAGAGGGCAAGGATACCGGTCGGGGCCGGCCGGCGCCGGTGGCCGGGCGCCGGTCGTCAGGCGTTCGGGGGGCTTTGTCCGACCGGGCCGGCCCGGTGATGGGCAATGACGGATCGCGCCCGTAGTATCGGGCCGACCCGACGGGCTGGCGACCAAACCGGACTGTCTTTGCAATACTGAAGGTGCACTTTCCCAACCATGTCCCGAGTCGTCCTGATCACGGCAACCAGTGCCAAGTTCTTTGAACCGTACCTGGATCTGCTCGATTCCCTGGCCGCGGTCGGCTTGCGCAAGCAATACGACATCGGCCTGATCGACCTGGGCCTGACCCCGGGCCAGCGCGAGTTGCTGCGGCTGCGCGGTGCGCAGATCCAGCCCGCGCGCTGGCCTGTCTGTCCGCCGCCCGAGCAGGACCGTATCGAATTCGTGTCCTTCGTGGCCCGGCCCTGGGCGCGCGAGTTCTTTCCCGGGTACGACACCTATGTGTGGATGGACGCGGACATGTGGGTCCAGTCGGCCGACTTCTGGGCACCGATGATGGAAGGGGCCCGGCGCACCGGTTTGGCCGTGCCCGCCGAGATCGACGAGGACTACGGGCCGCCGCCGATGAGCGGGCACCTGTGGATGCTCAAGCATTTGCGCGCCGCGATCGGCCTGCCCGGCGCGCTGCGCCTGCTGCGCCGACCGATGATCAACAACGGCTTGTTCGCGATGCGGGCCGACGCGCCCCACTGGGGCGCGTGGCAGCGCTACACGAGCCGCCTGGTCGAGCGCGCCCACCGCACCGTGGCGGTCGACCAGGTCGCGCTGTTCCTGACCATCCACCGCGACCGCCTGCCGACCCACCTGCTGGGGGCGTCGGCCAACTGGGTCTGTTCGCTGGCCGTGCCGGGCTGGGATGACGAGCGCCAGCGCTTCATCACCCCGGGGCCGAGCCGGCGCGCGATCGACGTGATCCACAACACGACCCCGAGCCGGGGTCGGCGCTTCACCGTGGTCGGCACCTCTGGCGCGACGATGTCGCGCTTTTTGCATCGTCCGGGCGGGCATTTCGTCGGGCAGTTGCTCGGGGCGGCCTCGATCGTGGTCGAACCGGCGCAGGGCGAGGGCGACGGGGCGCCCCTGGACAGTGGCGCGACGCCGCAAGAGCCAACGACGGACCGGGACGCGGGGAAAGTGTCCGCTGACCCCCGACAGCGTCCGGAGCCGGTTACCTGAGTTACGTTCTTGTCACGTTTTGGTCGGCTCGACCCGGATCAGCGCATCCAGCAACACGACGCCCCGACCTTTTTCCAGGACCAGTAGCGGGTTGATCTCGGCCTCCTGGATGGTTGCCACGGTCGCCAGGCGCGAGACGGCGACGATCGCCCCGGCCAGTGCATCCAGATCGGCCGATGCCCGGCCCCGAAAGCCGTCCAGCAACGGGAAACCGCGCAGCTCGCGCAGCATCGCCGCGGCGACCTGCGGGCTCACCGGGGCGGGCCGCGACGTCGTATCCCGGTAGATCTCGGTCGCCGTGCCGCCGATGCCCACGGTCACCACCGGGCCCACCAGCGGATCCCGGGTCAGGCCGACCAGCATCTCCTGCACGCCGCCCAGCATCGCCTGGACTAGTACGCCGTCTATCTTCGCCATCGACGCGCGCCGCGCGACATCGCGCCGCATCGCGGCGATCGCCCGATGCAGTGCGTCACCATCGCGAAGGCCGACCCGGATCGCCCCGACCTCGCTCTTGTGCGGCAGTTGGGCGCTGACCAGCTTGGCCACGACCGGGAAGCCGAACGGCAGTCTGTCGGGGAGAGGCTGATCGCCGGGCAGGTAGACCTGGGGGGGGACCGGGATACCGGCCACCTCGAACACGGCAGACGACTGCACCTCGGTGAGCAACCCGTCTGCCCGGTCGGCGCCCTGGGCCGCCAGCCTGTCCGCGACTGCCCGGGTGTCGCGTTCGTCCACCGGGCCCGCGGGCGGATCGGGCGACCGTGCCTGCATCAGTATCGCGACCGACTCGGCGCAGCTCTCCAGCGTGAGGAACGCGGGAATCCCCGCTTCGGCCAACAGCTTCAGGCTTTGCTCGGCATGCGGCAGAGGGAAGGCGAGCACCGGGGCAGCATCGGCGGGGGCCTCGGCGAGCGCGTCGATCAGCGGCCTGACCGCGATCTCGGGCTGAAACTGCGCGGACGAGCCGATTGTGATGACCAGCGCACCGGTGTCGGGATCGGCGATCAGCGTCGAGACGACCGACTTCATCGATTCGTAGCGCGCGCCGGCCAGCGTCACATCGACCAGCTTGCCATTGCCCAACGGGATGCCGCGCGCCTGCAGCGTCGCCCGGGCGGCCGGGGAGCATCCGGCGATGGGGACGCCGCGTTCGCCCAGCCGGTCGACGACCATCGCACCACCGCCACCCGTGGTCGTGAGCACCGTGACCTGCCGCGGTCGCCGGCCGATGGCGGCTCGGCCGAGCAAGGCGCGTGGCGCTTCGAACAGGGTCTCGAAGTTCTCGACCTCGATGATGCCGTGCGACCGCAGGAAACTCGAACTGGCGCGGCCCGAGCCTGTCATGGCGCCGGTATGGGATACCGACAGCGCGCGACCCTCGTCCGAGCGCCCGACCAGATAGCAAAGCACCGGCCTGCCCAGCGCGTGCGCCCGCCGCGCGAAAGCGGCGAGCGCGTCGGGACGGCGGATCGTTTCCATGAACAGGACGAACCCGTCGTGGCCCGGATCATCGAGCAACAGGTCGCCGATCTCGCCAACGCCGAAGAGTGCTTCGTTTCCGACCGATACGAGGGTCGAATAGCCGACTGCCCGCGCCGCGCCGCGCGAATAGAGCGTGCCGATCAGGCTGCCGCTTTGCGAGATCACCGCCAGGCGCCCGCTGACCAGCGGGTCGGTCGCGAATGCGGCATTGGTCGTACAGGAGAACCCGCTGCGCGTGTCGACCAGTCCGGTACTGTTCGGGCCGATCAGCAGCATGCCGGCGTCGTGCGCGATCGCGGCCAGCCGGGCCTGGCGCGCCTGGCCGGCAGGGCCGGCCTCGGCAAAGCCGTCGGCCAGCACGGTCACGACCTTGACAC
Source organism: Burkholderiaceae bacterium (assembly GCA_041396665.1). Classification (GTDB taxonomy): domain Bacteria; phylum Pseudomonadota; class Gammaproteobacteria; order Burkholderiales; family Burkholderiaceae_E; genus JAUIAI01. The sequence goes on along the minus strand of JAWKYE010000010.1, from coordinate 113,101 downwards.
GGGCCGCGGCGCAGGCCAGCAGCGCGTCGACGGCCGCCTCGGTGTCCAGCAGGATGTAGGCATGATCGATCGGCACCCCGATGCTGGCCAGGTCGGACCAGGCCGGTTCGCCCAGCACGGTGGCGCGGGCCGGGTTCACCGGCAGGATCCGCCCGGCAAACCCGTGCCGACGCATGAAGCGCATCGGCCGCGACTGCAGCTTGCCCGCCGAATCCGACGCCCCGATGATCGCGACGGTGGCCGGGTTGGTGAGCGCGCGCAGCCGCGGCCGTGCCGCGGTCGCTGGGCGTCAACCAGGCCGCGTGTTCGGGCAGCCGGTTGCGCACGACATCGAAATAACGTCGTTGCAGTGCGCGGGTGATCGGTCCCGGCTTGCCGTCCCCGACCGGCAGGCGGTCGATGGCAACGACCGGCAGGACCTCCTGGCCGGTACCGCACAGGAAAGCCTCGTCAGCGAAATACAGTTCGCTGCGATCGATCTCGCGCTGCTCGACCGGATGTCCCCCGGATTGGTGCAACTCGATGATCGTGTCGCGCGTGATGCTCTCCAGGATGTTGCTGGTCACGCCCGGGGTGATCAGCCGGCCACGGCGGACCATGAAAAAGCAGGCGATCGGCGCTTCGGACACCTTGCCGGACGGCGTCAGCATCAGTGCGCCGTCGTAACCGTCGGCCTTGGCCTGCAACTGGGTGAGCCGGGCGTTGTGATAATTGGCCGTCGCCTTCACCCGGGGCGGACTGGCGTTGTCGCTCAGGCGCGACCAAGAACTGACCCCCAGCGACAGGCCCGATTCGGCCGCCTTGGCGCGTTCGCGTGGCATCGCGGCGATCGTATAGCCGACCGGCTCGGTGCTGGCCAGCAGGCCGATCGCCTCGACATAGACGAGCAGGCGCACGTACACGTCGTCATCGGGCTTGTTGGCCCGGATCACCCGGCCGATGTCGTCGACCAGCGTCTGTCGATCGAAGGGCGGCTTCATGCGCATCAGCTTCATCCCGGCTTCCAGACGCTCCAGGTGGTCGTCGAGCCGAAAGAGGTGCAAGGCCCCGGTCTCGGGCACACGGTAGGCGCGTATGCCCTCGAAGATCGTGGTCGCATAAGCCACGGCCAGCGACAAAGGATGAATCCCCGCCTGCCCGAACGGCATCAGTTCGCCGTTGACCAGGATCGTTTCAGCACGCCACATCTGCAAACTCCTTCATGCGTATTGCCCGGTGGATGTCCGCCGCGTCATTCCCCTGGTCAGCCCCTGAGTGCACGCAGTTGCTCGGGATAGCCCGACGGATCGACCTGGACGTCGATCAGCGACGGTCCGTCGTGTTGCAGCGCCCGGCGCAGTGCGGCGCTGTAGGACGCGGCGGTACGCGCGCGCAGACCCAGCCCGCCAAAGGCCTTCATCATCGCCGCGAAATCGTGGGGGGCCCAGCGCACCCCGGCGGCGGGCAACTGCCGCTGTTGCTGCTTGATGTCGATCAGCGACAGCGCGCCGTCGTTGAACACGATCACGATCAAGCGAACCTGTTGCTCGACCGCGGTGGCCAGTTCGCCAGCGCACATCAACAGGCCGCCGTCGCCGGTGAACGCGATCACGGGACGGGAAGGCTCGTGCAGCGCGGCGGCGATACCGGCGGGCAGCGCAAATCCCATCGTCGCCAGCCCGTTGGAGATCAGCAGGTCATTGGGCTGCGCGCAGGGCCAGAACGTGGTGGCCGAGAACATGTGCGCGCCCGCATCGACGGTGGCGCGCGGCCACTGCGGCAGCTTCGCGGCCTGGCGGGCGGCGAGGGTGACCACCTGCTCGGGACTGACGCCATCGGCGACCTTGCCATAGCGCAGCGCGTCCCGTGTCTGGTCGCGCAACCGGGCGATGGCCGTCGTCGACCAGTCCGATGCCGTCGCCACCGATAACGCTGCGAGCCCGTCGGTCAGGGGCCCGAAACAACTGACGGTCGGGCGCAGGTAATGCCTGGGATGAGGGGCCAGGCCAGTTCTATCGTCTCGATCTCGAACGGCCACGGTTGGAGGATCAATTCGACCGGATCGAGGCCGACCATGATCAACAGGTCGCTTTGCGCAATCGCCAAAGCTTCTCGGCGGCACCGCCGGTAGATGCCGACAAGCGTCGTCATGATCGGCGATCACCCCCTTGGCCTTGTAGGTGACCAGCGCGGGGCAGCCCAGCGCCCTGGTCAGCGGCGCGCACGGCCTCGGTGCTGGCGGCATCGCGGGCCTCGAGCCCGCAGACGATGATCGGCCGGCGGGCGCGGCAACGAGTCTGCGGCCCGCGCCAGGTCGTTGCCGGCCGAGGGGCGCAGCGGCGCCGGCGGCGATCGCCCGCGGACAGCCAATTGCCCGACGTCGGCTCTTGCCGCCGGCGGTGAGTTCCAGGTGGACCGGGCCCTGGCGCGGCGCCAATGCCAGCCCGACCAGTTGGCCGATCTGCCCGGTCGTCGCCCCGACCAGGTCGCTGTGCGCCTTGACGATCGGCGCGTAGAGCGCCCGCTGGTCGTACCACTGGTGGTGACGCCGTGGTGGGCCGGCGAACCCGTCGGTGATCGCCGCGACCGCGCAACGGTCGAGGCTGGCATGAGGCAACGCCGTTGGCGCCGTTCGCCGTTCCCGGTCCCCTTGGTCATCAGCGCGACGCCGATCGAGCTATCGAGGCTCGGCGGTGGCAGCAGCCATCATCACCGCGGCACACTCGTGCCGGGCCAGCCTGAAGGGCAGGCCGATCTCGCGGCCGGCCTCGATCAGGTCCAGCGAACTGCCGCCACCGGGCAGGCCGAACAGGCGGCGGGTGCCGGTGGCGGCAAAGGCACGGACCAGTGCTTGCGCGACCTTAATTGGTCATGTCAGGCTCCCGGTCGCTGGCTGAAGCTGCGCTCGAAGACCGACTCGGCGATGCGGTTCTTGAGGATCTCCAGCGATCCACCGGCGATCATCCAGCCGCGGCGGCGACGCTGGCAGTACTCGACCAGCGAATCCTGGCTGTAGCCCATGCCCCCCATCGCCTGCATCGCCTCGTTGGCTACCTGGAAACCGGCTTCGTTGCAGTAGGCCTTGGCGATTGCCGTTTCCTGCGCCGACGGGAAGCCCCGTCGGCATGGCCTCGCCGCCCGGTACAACAGCAGCTGGCCGGCATCGAGCCTGATCTTCATCTCCGCGAACTTCCACTGCAGGCCCTGGAACTCGGCCAGCGGGCGGCCGAACTGGCGCCTTTGCAACGCCCACTGTCTGGCCTCTTCGTAGGCATAGCGGCCCAGCGCGACGGCGCGGTGACATTCCCAGGCGTTCGACATTGAACCCGGCGATCTGCTGAATCCGCCTTCGCGCAGCACCACCATGTCGGCAGGCACGTAGACATTGTCGAAGCCAGCTGCGCCCACTCTTCGCCAGACTGATACGCGGTCTTCTTGCCAAAGCTCACGCCGTCGGCCTTGGTATCGATCAGCACCGAGCCGATGCCACCGACGCCAGACCACCGCCGCAAAGCACGTAGGCCAGGATCACGTCGCTGTACCAGGCATGCGAGGTAAAGACCTTGGTGCCGTTGATCCGAAAGCCGTCGCCATCGGGCGTGGCACTCGTTTGCAGGTCGGTGACCGCCGAGCCGGCTTCGGGTTCGGTCATGCCCACGGCAATCACGCCTTCGCCCCGCAGAAGCGGCGCAAGGTATCGCTCCTTCTGCGCGGGCGAACCATACTCGGCCAGCACCCGTATCGCGCCGAAGCTGCCGGCCTGAACGACGTCGGCGCTACGCGGGCAACTGGCGGCGACGGTCTCGATGGCCAGCACCGCGTCCATCAGGCTGCCGCCCTGGCCGCCGTCTGCCTCGGCGATCGTGATGCCCAGCAGGCCGTTCGCCGCCATGTCCCGGGCCACGTCGAACGGATAGTCGGGCGAATGGGCCCGCGCCAGCTCCGCCGTCGGCCAGCCGCTGGCTGGCAAACCGCCCGACCGCATCGCGAAAGCCGCGCTGTTCCGGGGTCAGATCGAAGTTCATGCGCTGTCTCCTGTAGGCCATCGTCGCTGTCCGGCGGCCATGCGGCCCGCCGGGAACAGCCAGTTCGTCGTGCGTTGCGGATGTCTTCACCGGCCGGCCTGCGCCGGACAGCGTGATAGCAGCAGGTTCACCAAGCGGATCGATCGTCACCGTGGCTGACGGCGGTACGACCACCGTCGATTCGCGCTCTTCGAACAACACCGGTCCGTCGATCCGAAAGCCGGCGGGCAGTTGCTTTACGCCGAAAGACCGGCGTGTCATGCCAACCGCCATCAAACCAGGCGCGCCGACGGCGGCCGGCTTGCCGCAACTGCCGTGTAGGTGGCCGGTGCCCGGGCCTTGTCCATCTGCCGCGGCCCGCTGAGGACGACGCGCCAGGAGACGATCTCGATCGCCATCGTCTTCTCGGTGCGGCCGAAGTGGCGCGTAGACCGCCTCGAACGCGCCCGCCATCGCCCCGGTGTCGTTGTCGCGAATCATCTGCCGGGTGAGCGGTACGTCGCATCTCGTAGCCCTGGCCCACGTAGCGCATCGCGGCCGCGATCACCAACTGGCGCTCACCGCTCGTGGCCGCGTCCAGCAATTGCTCTCCCTGTCGATGCAGGTCGTCGATCAGCGCAAGCACCGCCTCGTGCTGCAGCTGCGCGGAGAATATACCCGGCACGGCTGAACGCGAACGGGTGGGCGCGGCGAGAAATGGCCGAACGCCGAGGCGACGCCGGCGCCGGCCGGGCAGAGCACCCGCGCCAGCCCCAGCTTGATGTGCGCCGCGTGGACCGGGCCGGCGCCGCCGATCGGCAGCATCGTGTAATCGGTGATGCGGCGGGCTTTCCAGCGCGTGGATCGACGAAGCGCGGGCCATGTTCTCGTTGACCAGGTCATGGATGCCCCAGGCCGCCGCCTCGATGCCCAGCCCCAGCGGCCGGGCAACCTGCTCGGCTATCGCCCGGCGGGCCGCCGCCACGTCGAGCGTCATGTCGCCACCCAGGAAGCTGTCGGCCCCCAGGTAGCCCAGCACCAGGTCCGCGTCGGTCACGGTCGGCAGCATGCCGCCCCGGCCGTAGCAGGCGGGGCCCGGATCGGCGCTGGCACTGTCCGGACCGATCTGCAGCAGCCCCAGCCTGTCCAGGCGGGCAATCGAACCGCCGCCGGCGCCGATCTCGATCATGTCGATCACCGGGATCTTCAGCGGCAGGCCGCTGCCCTTCTTGAAGCGAAAGACCCGCGCCACTTCGAAGTCGTTGCCGCGCATCGCTCGCCGTCATCGATCAGGCAGGCCTTGGCGGTCGTGCCGCCCATGTCGAAGCTTGCGTCGGCATGGCCCGCGCTGGCCGTGCAGCGACGTGGCCTGCACGCCACCGGCCGGACCCGACTGCACCAGGCGCACCGGGTGGCGGATGGCGGTCGATTCGCCTGCACGGTGCCGCCATCGGACAGGGTCAGCATCAGCGGTTTGTCAATGCCCAGGCCGCGCAGGCCGCGGTGATCCGGCCCAGGTAGCGCTGGAAGATCGGCAGCACATAGGCATTGGCCAGCGTGGTCGACATGCGTTCATATTCCCCGATCTCGGGCACGACATCCGCTCGACGGGCAGGTGACGAGCCCGGGCAGATGTTCGGCCAGTATCTGCCCGACCTGCCCGTTCGTGTTCGTGCTTGGTACGCGTTACTGGGCAGATCGCCGCCGCCTCGATCCGGCCTCGCGCGGCGGCCACGTCAGCGCCAGCACCGACGCCGGATCGAGGGCGCGGGCCTTCGTGCGGCCCCGGCGCTCGTCGACCTCGAAACAGTGTTCCGGGCGCGCCAGTTGCGCGGGCAGGGCCATCGTCAGGTCGTAGGTGTCGTAGCGCCATTCCAGGCCGATCTGCAGACATCGCGGAATCCGCGGGTGGTGATCAGCGCCACCCGGACCCCTTTGCGCTCGATCAGCGCATTGGCGACCAGCATCGTGCCGTGAGATCACCTGGCCACGTCTGGTCGGCCCGCACACCGTGCGCCTGCATCAGCCGGGCGATACCCTCGAGCACGGCGCGGGACGGATCATCGGGGGTGGTCAGACACTTTTCGTTGTGCAACGCGCCGGTCGCCAGGTCCAGCAGCACGAAGTCGGTGAAGGTGCCGCCGATGTCGACACCGATCCGATAGCGATGCTCCGCGCCGGTGCGCCCGGTCGTGGTGCTGTTCATCGTTGTCCCCACGCGGCAGCCGTGGCGGTCGGGACTGTCGGCGCGCCCGCCGGTTCCGGCGGACCGAAACCGCCGCCCCCGGCGTCTCGAACGTCGCGACATCGCCCGGTTGCAGCAGGTAGCGGCCCTTGGCCGGCACGACCTTGCCGTTGACGAGGTCGCGCCGGCGGCACCCGGCAGGCCGCCGAGCATGTGCCACGCGGCGAGACAAGGACCCGCTCGCCGGATGGTCATCGCCACCGGGTGGTTGCCGGTGACCTCGAAGGCGTTCAGCCGGCACCGCCCGGCCGAGCGACCACCACCCGATTCGGGCAACAGCCTTTTCACGGATCAGCAACGGCACGCTGCCTTCGAAGCGCTCGATCGACACCGTGGCCACGTTCGAGGAAACGACAGGCAGGCGGCCCCGGATGTCCTGTCGGGCGCCGTGGCCGCCATTCATGAAGAACATCTTGACGAACTCGCGCTCATCGGCCTGACGCCCGGCGAAGTAGACGTTCCAAAGCGGCGAGCCGCAATCGGCGATCACCTTGTCCGGCATCACCGGAGACCCAGCGCGCCGAACACGGCAAACGGCAGATAGTGACCGGACAGGTGTCGTGCCCAGACCGGCGCGGGATGCACCGGGTTGACCAGGCAGCCGCGCGGTGCGCTCACGTGGATGGGCCGGAAGGTGCCGTCGTTGTTGGGCGTCGCGGGATCGAGCAGGCGCCCAGACGCATAGTGCGTGTAGGCCAGCGTGTAACTCATCACCGAAAGTTGATCGGACGGGCCACCTGGGGCGACGTGCCCGTGTAATCGACATGGATCTCGTCATCGATGCGCACCTCGCAACAGATGTGAAGCGGCTCCTCGAAGCCGTCGATGTCGACCCGATCGGCATACCGGCCATCGGGCAGCGCCCGGATCGATGATCGCATACTGGCTTCAGGCGATCCAGGATCTCGTCGACCAGCGCGTCCAGGTCATCGATCCGCTCGGCCCCGCCAGCAGGCCGAGCGAAGCGCTCTGGCCTGAGCATAGGCGGGCTGTGCGCGAATATCGCCCAGGGTCTCGCGTGGCGCCCGCAGGTTCTGCTCGAGGAACGCCAGCACCACCGGGTTTACGCGGCCCCGCTCGACGATCCGGCACACCGGGATGGTCAGACCCTCCTCGAAGGCATCGCGCGCCTGGACCGATGGCGCCCCGCCGATATCCACCGAATGGAAGGTCGAGCCGACGTAGGCAACGATCGTCGAGCCGCGAAAGATCGGCATCACCATCGTGATGTCGTTCAGGTGGCCGGTGCCGGCGTAGGCATCGTTGGAGATCAGCACGTCACCCGGTAGCAGCTCTGCCGGGGGGATGACGCGCCACATCGCGGCCAGCGTGCGCGGCATCGTGCCGATGAAAGAAGGCACGCTCTTGGACGACTGGACGATCTGCCGGCCCTGGCTGTCCATCAGGCCGACCGCCATGTCCCAGTTGTCCCGCACCACCGACGAGAACGAGGTCCGTAGAAAGACCTGGGCCGCCTCGTCGATGAATCCTGACAGACGCTGCCAGATGATGCCCAGTTGCAAGGGGTCGAATGTGCTCATATGTTTTGGCTCTTCAAAGGAGTCAGGCATCACCTGCAGGCAGAGGCAGGCGGCGCAGCCGGCGCCGCCACAGCAACCAGGTGAGCGTCGCGACCAGCAACAGGGTCATGGTCAGGAATGCCGGCCGTTGAAAGACGAACATCAGGTGGTTGTCGTAGGTCGATGCCAGCAGCAGCACCGTGCGCAGGTTCTCCTCGAGGATAGGCATCAGGATGAAGCCGATCAGCAGGGGTACCGTCGGAAAGCCCAGGCGCATCATCAGCAGGCCCAGCAGCCCGAACGCGAAGACCAGTTGCACGTCGAACAGCGAGCCGCGCAGCGCGTAACTGCCGGCCGAGGCGATCACCAGCACGCTGGCCAGCAGCAGGCGACGCGGCACCGAGAACGCAAAGCGCGCGACATGCACCATCAGCAGGCCCAGGACCAGGTTGACCGCGTTCGCCATCAGCAGCGCGGCGTAGATCGCGTACAGCGGCACCGCGCTTTCGGAAAAAGCCAGCGGCCCGACGTTGATTCCCTGGATCATGAACGCACTGAGGATCAGCGCTGCGGCGATATCGCCGGGAATCCCAAAGGCCAGCAGCGGGATCAGGTTGGCGCCCGACACCGCGTTGTTGGCCGCCTCGGGCGCCGCCACGCCTTCGAGCGAGCCCTTGCCGAACAACTCCGGGCGTTTGGACTGGCGGCGCGCCTGACCGTAGGCGATGAAGGCCGCAACGGTGGAGCCAAGGCCGGGCATCGCGCCGATCACGGTGCCCAGTGCCGACGAGCGCCACATCACCGGCGGGCACTCGCGAAACCCACCCGACGCGGTTGTCTTCCGGGTCGCTCGAGTAGCGGATCGCCTTGCCCGACAACTGCGCGACCGAGCCCCCATCTGGCGAAAGACCTCGGAGACCGCGAAGCCGATCCCGGCATCGGGATCAGGCCGATGCCCTCTTCGAGCTCCGAGGTTGCCAAGGTCAGGCGCTCGGCGGTCGGCAGGTCGAGCCCGACGTGCCGATGCCCACGCCCAGCAGCATCGCGATCAGGCCCTTCCAGGCCGGCGTGCCCGAGCAGGCCCAGCGAGGTCAGCGCCATCGCGATCAGCAGCGTGTACTCGGCGAGCCCGAAGCTCAGCGCCACGACGGCCAGCAGGCTGGCCAGGAAGATCAGGCACACGTCGCTGAACGTGTCGCCGAAAACCGACACGTACAGCGCCATCTTGATCGCCTTCGCCCCCTTGCCCTGCTGGGCGAGCGGACCGTCGAGCACGGTCGCCGACGCGACCGGCGTGCCAAGGGTGCGGATCAGGATGGCCGTCGTGCTGCTGCCAAACAACGAGCCCTTGAACATGCCCAGCAACATCGGGATGCCGACCCAGGGTCCGAAGTAAAAGCTGTAAGGAATCAGCAGCGCGACCGCCATCAGGCAGTCCGAGGCCGGGGATCGCGCCGGCGCGCCTGCCCGGCCGCCACCCCGGCGATGACCGCCAGCAGGCTCTGCCAGGTGATGGCCAGGGAAATGCCCTCGAGAATCTCGTCGAACAACATCGGCGATCAGCCCCCGATCCAGCCGGTCAACACGTGTCCCGGGGGCAGCGTGACGCCCAGCGCCTTCTCGAACAACAACCACACACGCCGGTGTGACCACCATCGGCAGGACCAGCTTGAGCGCAGCGGCTGGCGCTCGCCCAGCAGCGCCAGCGTCACCAGCAGGACCAGGCTGGCGACGATGAAGCCGGACAGGGGAATCAGCACGAATGCGTAGGTGAGCGCGGCCGCAATGCCGCCGAGCACGCGCGCCGAGTACCACCTCGTCGGCGAGCTCTTCACCGGCAGGTCGCGCCGGTGGTGAACCGGGCCGACCCTGCGCCACCCATGAGTGGCGCCGGAGCCAGCTACCGTCAGCCGTCCGGCCAGGATGAGCCGGCCACCCAGCTGGTGGCGCGCGCGCTGAAGCTGGAGTGGCAGGCCTGCTCGAAGCCCATGTCGGACGGGTCCGGGATGCCGGCAGGTATGACGAAAAATAGAACAGACCCAGCGCGACCAGCAACAGGGCCAGCTGCAGCCACTCGGGGTCGCGCAACGGGGCGGCAGCCCGCTTCACTTCATTGCCGACCTTATCCACGGCCTTGTGGGCCAGTTCGTAGTCACTTGTGGACCAGCGCGGTGAATTTGGCGCTGGGGCAGGTAGTCCAGCGTCCAGTTCTGTTGCCTGGCCAGCGCCTTGAACTCGTCATCGCCACCACCTTGGACGGCGTACCTCGTCCACTTGTCCAGGACCGGTTTGGGCAGGCCCACGCCGGACCGGCCAGGCCGTAAAAAATCGCCGGCGCGATCGGGCAGCCAAGGTCGGTCAGCACCGGTGCGTCCGGGAGCGACCGGGTTCTTGTTCGGCGTCCCCTCGGCCGGGATCCGGGTCTGCTTGTCCAGCGTCGCCTTCGACCCTTCGTCGATCATCGCCATGTCGATCGTCCCACCCAGCAGGGCCGCCAGTGTCTTGGAGCCGCCCTTGAACGGGATATAGGTTGCCTTGATGTTCTCCTGGTTGAACATCGCCTCGACGGCCAGGTGCGGTCCGCCGCGCTGCACCGAGGTCGACCAGCGCAACTTGCCCGGGTTGTCGCGCCCGTAGGCGAGCAGGTCGGCGAGCGTTTGGAACGGGCTGTCCGCCTTGACCACCAACGGCTGGTTGCTCGCGACGAACTGGCCGACGTAGGTGAGGTCCTTGATCGGATCGTACGGCGCCTTGGTCATGTGCGGGCGGATCGTGATCGGGCTGGTCGAGATGAAGGTCAGCGTGTAGCCGTCGGGCTCGGCCCGCGCCGCGGCATTGATGCCGATCGTGGCGCCACCGCCGGTCTTGTTCTCGACATTGATGTTCACGCCCATCAGGTCGCCGGCCAGCTTGGCGATCATCCGGGTCGCGGTGTCGCCACCGCCGCCGGCAGAATACGGGCAGATCATCGTGATCGTCTTGGTCGGGTAGTCGGCTGCCATGGCCGGGGCCGCGCACAGTACGGACCCGAGCAGGACCGCGGTCAGTCGTTTGCTGAACATCAGGTTGTCTCCTGTTCGTCTTTGTTTGCCACAAAAAACGGCACGCATCGACATGCGCCCCGGTGACGTCGGAAAACTATCGTAACCGGCTTTGCCGGCGGTCCCGCCATTTTCCTGACCGAATCGGGTGGCACACGGGATCGCCGGCCTCAACCGGCCGTCGCACGACGCAGCGTCGGCAGTCCGACCCCGGTGGCTTCGAATCCGCCATCGACCGCCAGTACCTGGCCGTTGATATAGCCGGCGGCGTCGGTGCACAGAAAGCCGACGGCCGAGGCGATCTCGTCGACGGTGCCATAGCGGTTCAGCGGGATCGTGTCGTGATAGTCGGCGCGGATCGCCGGCGTGTGCACCCGCTTGGCCATCTCGGTGTCGACCGGGCCGGGCGCGATCGCGTTGACCCGGATGCCGATCGTGCCCAGTTCGGCCGCCTGCTGGCGGGTCAGGTGGATCAGCGCCGCCTTGCTGGTGCCATAGGCGATACGCAGCGTGCTGGCCCGCAGGCCCGAGATCGACGCGATGTTGACGATGCTGCCCCGGCCCTGGCGCTGCATCGTGGGCACGCAGGCCTGCGAGCAGAGAAAGGCGCCATCCAGGTTGACCGACAACACCTCGCGCCACTCGGCGAACGAGGTCTGCTGCACCGGCTTGAAAACCGCGACCCCGGCATTGTTGATCAAGGCGTCGATCCGCCCAAAACGGGCCAGCACCTGCGCGATCGCGGCGTCGACCTGGGCCGGGTCGGCGACATCGGCGGGCAGGGCCAGCACGTCAGCGGCCGGCCCGAGTGTCGGCGCACATTGCATCAGGGTCACCTCGTCGATATCCAGCACCGCCACCCGGTGCCCGTTGGCCAGGAACCAGCGCGCGATCGCCTCGCCGATCCCGCGGGCGCCACCGGTGACCACCGCCACCGGCCTGTCCGGGTCCGGGGAGCGAGATTGACGCGGTGTGTGTGGGCATGATGTCTCCTGTCCCAGTGGTGCGGTCTGCTTGACCCGGAACGGCTTCGCGCCTTAGTGTAGCGCGCAGGCCAGTCATTGATCCGCTGGCCGATGGATCCCTAGACCAGCGAGGTTCGATGCCATGCCGATCAAGGCTTTCTCCCGAGGTGATTTCGCCGCCGCCCGCTTGCCTGGCGGGCGATTTTCGGTGTGGCGCTGGCGGTGCTCGGCGCGCAGGGCTGCGTCCAGGCAGGCGGTGCGCAGCGGCTATCTGTGCTGCAACCTGCGCGAGTACAAGGAATGGATCAGCGACATCAACTATCGCTTCGAAGGCACCCGGCTGCTGCGCGCCGGCTCGCCGGTCCAGGTGCAGGCCTCGTATGCCAAGTACGCGACCGTGCGCATCGGCGGGCGCGAATTGTCGTTGGGCAATGACTACAGCCGGGACCTGTCGCAGGCCGCGTTCCTGCAGCGTTACGTCGTGCCGACCGACCCGAACCTCAAGCTGGGTGGCTACGACGAGTTCACCCAGGACGCGATCGCCAACAGCCGCGTGATGCCCGGCATGACCGAGGAGCAGGTGCTGATGGCGCTCGGTTATCCGGTGGCCAGCTATACGGCCAGCCTCAGGAACCGCCACTGGAAGTACTGGCTCGACCGATCCGGCGAGTTCGGCGTGCACTGGGACGACGAGCGCAGGGTCAGACGGTTGTCGGGCGATTGGAGTGCGCTGAGCCGGGTGGTCTATGCCCCGCCGCGCGATGTCGTGAAGGCGATGCAGCAGGCGCTGAACGATGCCGGCATGGAGGCCGGCGAGGTTGACGGCCTGCTCGGGAGCAAGACCTACGCGGCGATCCGACGGTATCAGGAACGTGAAAAGCTCAATCGCAGTGGTTTTGTCGACCTGGCCACGCTGGACCGACTGGGCGTGACCAAGGCAACGAGCAGCACCGTCGTCGGCGGCCCGCCGGCCGGCACCTCGGCCGACACGGCGGTCAGCGTCAGTGTCGGCGCGGCGCCACCCGCCGCGCAATCGGCACTGCCCACCGAAGGACCCGATCGGCTGTCGGCCGCCGTGGGGGGCGAAGCGCCGCCGGCGCCGGACAAGGCCGGTGAGACGGTACCGCCACCCAAGGGCAAGCTGCCGTACTGAGGCCGGCCATCAGCGCTCGGCCGGTACCGGCTGGCGCAGCCCGGCGGCCGGTGCCGCCGGGGCCGCATCCCGGTCCATCTTCTCCTTGGTCTCCTTGGCCCGCCACAGGTTGCTCGACACCTCGACCGAGCGGGCGAGCTGGGCGTTCTTGTCAAAGTTCAGCGAGACCTCGTAGGTCTGTCTGCCCTTGACGATCTCGTACTCGATGACCTCGGGCCTGGCCTTGTTGACCGCGGTGATCTCGTAGCCCTGTTGCTTGATCAGCGTCGCGTAGTCGTCGCGGCTGCCGGCGGTGGCCAGCACCGATTCCAGGCGCTGCTTCTCGTCGGTACGGGGCGCTGCGGCAGCGGCCCGGATATCGGCATCCAGGCTGCCCGGCGCCGGGGTGGACAACGGTGGCCGGGTCGATCCGGCCGGCAGGGGCAGCTGGCCGGCGTCGCCGTTCTGCGCGATGGCCGGCATCGTCAGCGCCAACAGCGCCACACTCAACAGGGTGGGTTTCGCGTTCATGATCTTCTCCTTGAATGAAGGGGATTCAGGCCTGGCAACACCTGCCAGGCCTTGATGAACTGTATGGCCCGCTCCAGGGCTGTGAGCAATCGTCGCGACGGTGCAGGCATCTGCAACCCCGGTAACGGTGGCGAACCGGGGAAGGCGATTTCGGGTGGGGCGACCGATTCCTGACGCAAACCCTTACCGGCATTTACGCGGGGAAATGGGTCCGATCGACCCGGATGGCCGGCACCGGCGGCCATGTTCGAACCGGCGGAAAATTTGCCGGATCAGGCTGGCCCCCGGTAAGGAGGCGCATCGGGCCGCCGCCACCCGGGCCGGGCAGGGCCCGGAGCCCATGCCTGCCCGATAAGCGATCCCTCCGAGGCGAGCCGTCAGACGCCACCGGCGCGGCGGACGGACCTGCCTGCCGCCGGTTTATCCCTTTCCCGGAGGACCCATGTTCAAGCACATCATCGTTCCCGTCGATCATGCGGCCAGGCCCGCCCGCAGACTGGCCGTCGCGGTACAGAACCTCGGCCCCGGCGGTCGGATCACCTTGTTGCACGTGATCACGCAGATGCCCGGCTACCTGGCGCCGGAACTCCACACCACGATCTACAGCCGGGCCGGCGACGAGGCCGATGAGGCGCTGCGGGCGCTGATCGAACGCGACCGGCTGCCCGAAAACACCCAGGTCAGCGTGGTGCGGGGCAGCATCCACCGCAAGATCCTCGGGGCAGTCTCCGACCCCAATGACGAGGCCATCGTGATGGCCTCGCACAACCCGACCTTCAGCGACTTCCTTATCGGCTCGGTGGCCGCGCAGGTGGTCAAGCACGCGCACTGCTCGGTGTTCGTCGTGCGCCACGCCGACTGAACCCGGCTCAGAGGCAGGGCGGGTCTTCGCCGGGCAGGCGCGCCGACAGCACCGCGCAATTGCTCGCGCGGTGCGCCCGCATCTCGGCATACGCTCGCTCGATATGCGCGGGCGGTCTGCACCACCTGCTGGGTTTCCCTGCTCTCGCTTTCATCAAAGCTCTGCATCGCGTTGCGTTGGCGATGATCGCGATGAACAGGTTGAGCATGGTGAAGGTCGCCACCGGATGAACGGCACGAAAAACGCCCAGGCGTACGGGTAGGCCTCCATGACCGGCGCGCAATGCCCATCGACCAACTCTCCAGCGTCATGATCTGGAACAACGTGTACAGCGATCGGCCCAGATGCCAGAACCAGTCAGGAAAGTCGGCGCCGAACAGGTTGGTTGGCGATCACCGCGAACACGTAGTAGATGACCAACGGCAACGGCACGATGGACACCAGCCCCGGCACCGCCATCAGCAGCGCGCCGACCACCGAAGGCGCATCGAGGGCACGATGGTCAGCGAGCGCAACACCCGCAGCACCCGCAGCGCGCGCGGCGCACGAACGGGCCGCTCGAGGGCAGCAGTGCGATCCCCCACGACGATAAAGTCGAACGGGCTCAGGGTCGCGCCAGAAGTCGCGCCCGAAGCCCACCAGGCGCAGCACGATCTCGACGACGAACATCCACAGGATCCGCGCGGTCGGCGGTGCTGATCAGGGCGGCACGGCCATCGCCGGCGGCCAGGTTCCAGCCCAGCAGCAGCGCGTTGACCAGGATCAGCGCAGCTGACCGTCCGCTGCCAGAGCGGATGATTGACCAGGGCGCGCAGTGACGCGCGCAATGACGGGGCGGGGGCTGGAGCGGACAAGATAGGTCACCCGAAAGGCAGACCCTGGATTGTGCCGCGTCGGGACATTTGGAAAAACCGGGTAATCGCTTAGGGACGATTCGGTCCCGTCGGACCGTTTCAGCGCCGGCGCATTCCCTTGCCGCACGATGTCCTTTGACGGCCCGGCTGCCTTTGTGGTGTCATTGGGCGGAAACACGGACACATCAAGATGTCCGCTTGCCCGGCCCGCACCACAGCGGCCAGATCGTCGACCCCAATCGCGGAGAGAATCCATGAACAAGTCCGTCCTGGCCGCCACTGGCGGAACCTTCCTGCTGGCGGCGCCATTGCTACCGCCGCCCAGACCGAGATCAGTGGTGTTGGCATGCGTTCACCGGCCGGCTCGGCGACATCCTGGCCGCGCAGGTGACCGAGTTCAACGCCTCGCAGTCCGACTACAAGGTGATCCGGCACCAACAAGGGCAATTGCCCGAAACCCTCAATGCCGGCATCGCGGCGTTCCGCGCCAGCAGCGGCATCACTGATGGTCTACGAGGTGGGCACGGCGACGATGATGTCGGCCAAGGGCGCGATCAAGCCGGTGGCCCGCCCGGTGATGGCCGACGCCAAGGAGCCGTTCGATCCCAATGCCTACCTGTCGGCGGTCACCGGGTATTACGTCAGGTGGCAGCGCATGCTGTCGCTGCCGTATAACGCGTCGGTCCGTGCTTTCTACCTGAACCAGGATGCGCTGGCCAAGGCAGGCCTCGATCCCCAGGCACGGCCCAAGACCTGGGAAGAGGTCGAGGAATTGCTGGTCAAGATCAAGGCCTCGGGTAACGAGTGCCCGCTGACCACCGCCTGGCAGTCGTGGGTCCACCTCGAGAACCTGTCGGCCTATCACAATGCGGCGTTCGCCACCAAGGCCAACGGCTTCGATGGTACCGACACCGAACTCGTCTTCAACGGGCCGCTGCAGCGCATGCATCGGCAAGATGGGCGAATGGGCCAAGAACGGGCTGTTCGTCTACTCGGGCCGGCGCAACGAGGGCGGCGCGCGGTTTCGTTCGGGCGAATGCGCGATGTTCACCGAATCGTCGGCCGGTTATGCCGGGGTCAAGGCCGAGCCTGAAATTCCCGTTCACCGTGACCAACCTGCCTTGCTTACTGGAGCGGGGTCGAGGGCCGCAGAACGATGTCGGCGGCGCGTCGCTGTGGGTGATGGCCGGCAAGACCGATGCCGACTACAAGGGCGTGGCCAGGTTCCTGTCGTTTCTCTCGCAACCCGAGGTCCAGGCCAAGTGGCACCAGGAAACCGGCTTCACCACTATGCCCCAGCACCACCGCGGCCTACGAGCTGACCAAGCAGCAGGGTTTTGACAAAAGAACCCGGGCACCGACATCGCCATCCTTGCAGATGACGGCCAAGCCGACCGAGCACTCAAGGGCCTGCGCCTGGAGCAGCTTCGACCAAGAAGGTCACACGATCATCGACGAGGAACTCGAGGGCGTCTGGGCCGGCAAGACCACGGCCAGGGCGGCGCTCGATTCGGCAGTCAGGCGGGAGCAACCAGTTGCTGCGCCGCTTCGAGGGCGCAGCAGCCGCTGAGCGAGCGTTGCAAACCTGCCGGTTCCTGCGCGCCACGCGGTCACCGGCCGGCCCGCCGTCCGCCCGGCCCTGACGCCTGACGCCGCCCGCGATGGAGAAACGCGTCTACTTCCGCCTGCGCTGGCTGCCGCTGCTGCTGCTGGCCGCCACAGGTGGCGGTCACGCTGGTGTTCTTCTTCTGGCCGGCGGTGATGGCGCTGGTGCGAGTCGTTCAACTGCCCGACCCGTTCGGGCTGTCGGCCCACTGGGTCGGGCTGGACAACTTTCGCTACCTGCTGGGCGACCCGTACTACCTGGCCTCGTTTCGCACGACCGCGGTGTTCGGCATCGCGGTCACGGTATCGCTGAGCGTCGCGCGCTGCTGGCGGTGGCGGCCGACCAGGTGATCAAGGGCTCGGGCTCTATCGCACGGTGCTGATCTGGCCCTACGCGGTGGCGCCCGCGGTGGCCGGCGTACGTGTGGCTGTTCCTGTTCCGGCCGTCGATCGGAAGGTCGTTGCCTGGTACCTGAAGGCGCTGGGCTACCAGTGGAACCACGTGCTCAACAGCGGCGGGGGCAGTGTCGGCCTGGTCGTGCTCGCCTCGGCCTGGAAGCAGGTCGGCTACAACTTCCTGTTCTTCCTGGCCGGGTTGCAGGCGATCCCGCGCAGCCTGATCGAGGCGGCGGCAATCGACGGAGCGCGCCGCCCAGCGCCGGTTTCACGCGATCATCTTTCCGCTGCTCTGTCCCACGACTTTCTTTTTGCTGGTGGTGAACATCATCTACGCGTTCTTCAAACCTTCGAGGTCATCCACACGATCACCGCCAGCGGGCAGAGCAGGCGACGACCATCCTCTGGCCTAAAGGTCTTTGCCGACGGGTTCGTCGGCCAGTTTCAGGTTGCTTCCACGGCCGCGCAATCGACCGTGCTGATGATCGTCGTCGCGCTGCTCGGTCGTGCAGTTTCGTTTCATCGAGCGGCGGGTCCACTATTGAAAACCGACGGCGACGTGCGCGTTCACCCACCCGTGCCGGCAGCGTGCGCGGATCCGTGCCGGGGCCCACCGATGGTTGAGCGCCGCGGCTGGGCCGGCTGGGTGACCCACGCGATCCTGATCGTCGGGATCGCCATCATCTGCTTTCCGATCTACCTGACGTTCGTTGCGTCCACGGTCACGCCAGGACGAGGATCCGCGCAGCCGCCGCTGCCGCTGCTGCCCGGGCCCCACCTGGTCGAGAACTATGGCGGGGCCCTGGTGCCGGGGTCAATTCGCCGGTGGCCGGCATGCTGGTCAACAGCGCGATCATGGCCATAGAGTCGCGCTGGGCAAGATCGTCATCTCGCTGCTGTCGGCCTTACGCGATCGTGTAGCACCGGTTTCCGTTCCGGATGCTGTTCTTCTGGATGATCTTTCTCACGCTGATGCTGCCGGTCGAGGTGCGCATCGTGCCCACCTACGAGGTCGTGGCCTCGCTGGGGATGCTCAATTCGTACGCCGGCCTGATCCTGCCGCTGGTCGCCTCGGCGACCGCCGCAGCTTCCTGTTCCGCCAGTTCTTTCTCACGGTGCCCGACGAACTGCTCGAGGCGGCAATAAACACGGCGCCGGGCCGCTGCGCTTTTCGCGACATCCTGCTGCCGCTGTCCTGACCAACATCGCGGCGCTGTTCGATCTTGTTCATCTACGGCTGGAACCAGTACCTGTGGCCGCTGTTGGTCACCACCGAGCCCGGACATGAACACCATCGTCGCTGAGGATCAGCTGATGGTCTGCCCAGGCCGATGACTACGGCGACTGTGCCGGTGACGATGGCCACCGCCATCTGGCCGTGTTGCCGCCGGTAGCCGTGGTGGTGCTGATGCAGCGACTCTTCGTCAAAGGGCTGATAGACAGTGAAAAGTGAACCCCTGATCCCGCCGGGGAACGGAGCCGACATGGCCGCGGTGACCCTGACCGATGTTCGCAAGCGCTACGGCAGACCGGGTCGTGCACGGGGTGTCGGTGGACATTGCCGATGGCGAATTCATCGTCATCGTCGGCCTCGGGCTGCGGCAGAGTCGACGTTGCTGCGCATGGTCGCGAGGCCTGGAGGAGATCGGCGAGGGCACGATCGAAATCGCCGGGCGCGTGGTCAGCGACGTCGAGGCCGACCGAGCGCAACATCGCGATGGTGTTCCAGAACGCTGTATCCGCATGATGTGTTCGACAACATGGCCTACGGGCTCAAGATCCGCACGCCTGCCGCGCGCCGAGATCGAAGCGCGGATCGACAAGGCGGCGCGGATGCCTGCAACTGCCAGGATTACCTCGAGCGTAAACCGCGCGCATTGTCCGGCAGGCAGCGCCAGCGGTGTGATGGGCCGTGCGCTGGTGCGCGAGCCGGCCGCGTTCCTGCTGGACGAACCCCTGAGCGTCGATGTCAGCTGCGGGTGCAGGTCGCCTCAGATCCGCGACATGCAGCGCAAGGTCAACACCACGACGCTGTACGTCACTCCCGACCAGGTCGAGGCGATGACGCTGGCTACCCGACCGGTTGATCGTCATGAACGGTCGTGTCGGGCGAGATCGACGCCGCTGGCGTCTACCGACGCCGGCGACCCCGTTCGTCGCCACCTTCATCGGCTCACCGGCGATGAACCTGTGCTTCGTCCCGGGTACCGGCCCTGACTCGGTCGCCTGGGCGGGTGCCTTCGTCGATCTGGGCGGGCTCGACCTGCCGGCCGGCTCCCGGTAACTGGCTGATGGGGGTGCGGCCCGAACACCTGGCGCCGTCGCCGCCGACGCCTCGGCCGACATCGTCCAGGTGCGCGCGATGCTGGAACTGCTGGGGGCCGACTCGTGGTGCATGGCCGGCTGCAGGAGGCGAGGCGGTCGAGCGGCAGCACCGACGAGCCCTGCGCGACGTGATCGTGCGCGTGCCGGTAGCGCCAGGTGTCGGTCGGTGACGGATGGGGCTCAAGGTCGATCGGCATGCCCTGCACTGGTTCGATAGTGCACCGCGGGACGCCTGGCCTGATCTGCTGCGGCAGGTCGTGACCGGATCGGCGATCAAAAGCTCGATCCCGGCGGAGTTCTCGTTGTGACCTGGGGGCTTCACCATGGAAGCATGCAAGGCAGACATCAACGCACAGGGCTGCCGGTTGGTTCCAACCAGAACAACCCAAGAGAGTTCCCGGATGGAAACCCAGCAAAGCCCCGACTTTCGATGATCCTTTTTCTCCACCGCCGCCCTGGCCGGCACCGGCGCCTTGGCCGGCGAGTTGTACGGCCCGCTGCTGGCAGGCCCGCCAGTCGGCGCCGGTGAGCGACCCGGCAACGAGCGCGCCCGCCGATCGGGATCGCCGCCTCGATGCCTCGGGTGAACTCTACGGCCCGGCCGGCACCCCCCGTGCCACGGGCATGGCCCTTGCTGCCGACGAGCGGCAGATGGCCGACCTGACGAATTTGCCGGTTACCGGCGTTCTTCGGCTTCGACCAGTTGCGTGATGCAGGGTTTGCCGGCAACGCGTCAGCCGAGTAATTCCTCCGCCTGCATCAGTTCTCTCCGTCTCCTCCCTCTCGCCTGGCCTGTCGGCCAGGCTTTTTTTTGGAGCGCAGTCCGGATACCTTGTCCGGGCCGGCAGCCGGTATATTTGACGGCCCGGCACCTGCCAAGACCGAAGGATCGACGATGAACACGCTGCGTGACCGACTGGCCAGACCCGGCATCCTGGTGGCGCCAGGTGTTTGATGCGCTCACCGCCTCGCTGGTTCAGCGGGCGGGCTTCGAGGCGGCCTATCTGTCCGGCGCGTCGATCGCCTATACCCGGCTGGGAAGGCCGGACATCGGCCTGGTGTCGATGAGCGAGGTCGAGCAGGTGATCGGCCTGATCACGCGACCAGGTCGAGCTGGACCTGGTGGTCGACGCCGATACCGGCTACGGCAATGCGCTCAACGTGCAGCGCACGGTGCGCGCCTGTTCGAGCGCGCCAGCGCCAGCGCGCTGCAACTCGAAGACCAGACCTTTCCAAAATGCGGTCACCTGGCCGACAAGGGGTCATTCCGGTCCACCGAGATGCAGGGCAAGCTGCGTGCCGCGGTCGATGCGCGTGCTCGTCGAGACCTTGATCATCGCGCGGACCGACGCGAGGAGAGGTGGCCGTCGAGGGTTTCGAGGCCGCGCTGGCGCGCGCGGCCCGCTATGCCGAGGCCGGTGCCGACGTGTTGTTCATCGAGGCGCCTCGTACCCGCAGCAACTGGGCGACGTGTGCTCGGCCTTCGGGGGACGTGCCCCTGATGGCCAACGCCGGTCCGAGGCGGCAAGACCGATGCTGACTGCGGCCGAGTTGCAGGCGCAATGACTTTCGCTGGTGATCTTTCCTGGTGGCGCGGTACGTGCGATCGCGCGCAGCCACCCGTTTCTGACAGCCTGGCCGCCCACGGCACGACCGCGCCGTTTGCCAGCGACATGTTCGACTTCGATGCGCTGAACGAGCTGATCGGCACCCGGCAATGGTGGCCAGCGGGCGGCGCGCTACGACAAGGGGGCTGACCGCGCTGCCGCAGAGGTCGATCGCAGCAACCTCTACAATGCAAGCCGTTGATCGACCATTGAGGAGATAGACAGATGAATCCATCAGGAAAGAAGGCCATCGTTTTTTCGGCGGCACCTCGGGCATCGGCCTGGCCACGGCCCGCCAACTGGCCGAGAAGGGGCGCAACCGCGATCGCCGTCAGCCGCAACCCGGACAAGCTGCGGCAAGCCGCCGGCGGTGACGTTCCAGGCCTGCGACGTGCGCGACCGGGCGGCGCTCGAGGCCTTGTTCAAGTCGGTCGCGCCATTCGACATCCTGGTCAGTGCCGCCACCGGCGGTGATCGCGCACTGGGCCCGTTCCTGTCGATGGACATGGACGGCTACAAGGCCTCGTTCGACAAGATGTGGGGCTATGCGAACGTCGTGCGCTACGGCACCGGCCACATGGCCAAGGACGGCACCATCGTGTGGTCAGTGGTTCACCGGCACGTAAAACCAAGCCCGGCCAGGTCGCGCTCGGCTCGGTCGGCGGTGCGGTCGAGGCCTTCGTGCGGGCAATCGCGCCCGAGCTGGCGCCGCGCGGGAGTCCAGTATGGTGTCGCCGGGCACATCGACACCCCGATGGTGCCGCTCAAGGGCGAAGAGCGCACCGCGTTGTACGTAAAGATGGTGGCCGACAACGTGATCCCGCGGGCCGGTACCGCCGACGAGGTCGCCCAGGGCTCCTGTTCGCGATCGAGAACGATTTCGTCACCGGCACCACCATCGATGTCGACGGTGGCTGTCCTGTCGTAGTGTTTTTTGCCCCCACGGTCGCTTCGCTCCCTCGGCAAGCCGTCCAGTGCCGGCCTTGCAGGGCCGGCCCGCTGGCTGCTGACGGGCATGCCCGTCGAAACCCTGCCTCCGCCCCGGGGCTGCGGGCCACGGAACGGCTTCGGATGGCCGAGCGCTCGTTCCATGGCCCGGCGGCGTCTTGTTTCACCAGGCTGTTGGTAATAACCCCCGATGCTCAACGCGGTCGCCCGGCGGGCCGCTCCGCTCATTGGCGGTCAGGGCTTAGTCGGCGTTGAGCACGACGCGGCCGGTGATCCGGCCGTGTTCCAGGTCGTCCAGCGTCTGGTTGACCGCCGACAGCGGCCGCGATGACCGGGATCTCCTTGATCTTGCCGGTGCGCACCAGGTCGATCAATTCGCGCAGCATCTGGCTGCTGCCGACGTGGCACCCACAAACTGTCAGCGCCTTTTGCGGCAACCAGGGCAGCGGCATCTTGAACGTGCCGCCATGCAGGCCGACGCACACGTAGCGGCCGGTCTTGATCAGCATTCACCGCCATGCGTGACGTGCTCGGTACGCCGACGGTATCGATCACCACCAGCAGCTTGTTGCCGGTGACCTCGCGCAGCCTGTCCAGCGCGTCATCCTTCGAGGCGTCCACGACCGCATCGGCCCCCATCCCGGTTGCCGCCGACAGCTTGGCCGCGTTGTTGTCGACCCCGACGATCTTCTTGAAACCATCGCCCGCCGCGATCGCAGCCGCGTTCAGGCCCAGGCCACGCCCGTCCCCATCACGGCCAGCCATTCACCTTCGCGCACCAGCCGGCCCGGCGGATCGCGTTGAACACGGTCAGGCCCGAACAGGCATACGGTGTGACCGTATCGGGGTCCAGCCCGTCGACGTCGACCAGGAATTTCGTGTGCTCGACCAGCGCGTGGGTCGCGTAGCCGCCATCGCGCACCAGCCCCATGAAGCGCGGTGCCAGACAGTCGTTCTCGCGCAGTTCGTCGCAGGCCAGGCACTTGCCGCAGCCCTGCCACGGAAAGACCAGCATCGTCTTGCCGATCGGCGCGGCCGCGGGGTCGGCGTCGGGGCCCAGCGCAACCACCTCGCCCAGGATCTCGTGGCCCATCGCGACCGGCAGCTTCATGCCGCGCTCGGCCATGCTCAGGATGCCGTCCTCGCCCAGGTCCATCGCGCCCGAGCCGATGTGCAGGTCGGAGTGGCAGACCCCCGAGCGGCGCACCCGCACCAACACCTGGGCGCCGGTCGGCACGGGCATCTCGCGCAGCCGGGTTTGCAGCGGTTTGCCAAATTCAACGAGGTCGTAACTGGTGTAGGTGCTCATCGGGCCTTGTCTCCGGGTGGGGTTGCCGGCGCATGTCGTGCATCGCCGTGTCTTCTATTGTGCCGCAGCCGCCCATCGGCTCGCAGCGTGTTCGTCGCGGTAGACTCGGGTATGAACAAATCCGCGATACCCGACGATGCCACCCCGGTGCTGGTGGCCTGCGGCCAGGTCACCCAGCGCGAGCCCGACCCGCTGCGGGCCCGCTCGCCGATCGATCTCACCGCCGATGCCGTGCGCCTGGCCGCCGATGACAGCGGGGCGGGCGACGCGTTGCTGCAGGCGCTGGACACGGTGGTGGTGATCCGCTCGTTCTCGGACACCAGCTGGCGTTTCACCTGCCCATTCGGCCGTTACACCAATCCACCCAGGTCGCTGGCCGCACGGATCGGCGCTGCCCACGCCCGGCGCCTCGTGTATACCCAGGCCGGCGGCAACATGCCGCAATGGTCGGTCAACCGCCTGGCCGAACGGATCGCGGCCGGCGAGGTCGGTGCCGCGTTGATCGCCGGCGGCGAGGCGCTGGCCACGCAAAAAGCGGCGCAGCGCGCGAAGATCATGCTCGACTGGGCCGAGGACCCGGGCGGCGAGCCCATCAGCTGGGGCATAAACCGGCGCGGCTGGTCCGATCTCGAAGACCGACACGGCATGCGTGGCGCGATCTACGCGTACCCGCTTTTCGAGCAGGCGATCCGTGGCGCCAAGGGGCGCACGCCGGCGGCCCACCAGCGGGCGATGGGTGAGTTGCTCGCCGGCTTGGCCAAGGTGGCGGCGGCGAACCCGCTGGCCGATCGGCGCGACGGTTTCGATGCGGCCACCATCAGCAGCGTGCGCGAGGACAACCCCTACATCGGCTACCCGTACACCCGCCTGATGAATGCCAATGCGTTCATCGACCAGGCGGCGGCCGTCATCATGACCAGTGTCGGGCTGGCCAGGAAGCTGGGCATCGCCCGCGACCGCTGGGTGTTCCTGCACGGTTGCGCCGATGCCCACGATCACTGGTTCATCACCGAACGGCGCGAGTTGCATGATTCGCCGGCGATGCGGGCGGTGCTCGCGCAGGCGTTGGCCATGGCGCGTCAGCCGGTGGCCGCGATGGGCGCGCTGGACCTGTACAGCTGTTTTTCGTCGGCCGTGCAGGTGGCCTGCGACGCGCTGGGCCTGCAGGTCGATGACCCGCGCGGCCTCACGGTCACCGGCGGGTTGCCGTATTTCGGCGGCCCGGGCAACAACTACGTGACCCACGCGATCGCCCAGATGATGCAATGGCTGCGCGCGCACCCGGGCCGGTATGGCCTGGTCACCGCGAACGGCAATTACCTGACCAAGCACTCGGCCGGCGTCTACGGCACCGAGCCGCCGGACAGGCGGTTCGAGCGCGAAGACCCGGCGTTGCTGCAGGCAGGGCTGGACGGCATCGCGCATCCGGCGATCGTCGAACTGGCCGATGGCCCGGCCAGCGTCGAGAGCTGGACCGTGATGAACGAGCGCGGTGCGCCGGTGTCGGCGATCATCATCGGCCGGCTGGCCGACGGCAGCCGCTTCATCGCCAACACGCCCCGCAACGCCGGCCTGCTCGCAGCCATGCAACAGCAGGACATGCTGGGCCAGCCGGGCCGGGTGCGGCACGATGGCCAGGTGAACACCTTCGTGCCCGGCTGATCCGGCGCCCGTGCGATCGCCGGGCGCGGGTCACGAACCGCCAAACACCTGGATCGCCATCGCCGCATCACCGGCCGACATCGGGTCGGCACACCGGGTGGCCGGCGCCACGCAGGCGTCGATCAGCAACGACTCCTCCAGGCTGCCCAGCCCACGGTAGCGCAACGTCTGCAGCGGGCCGATGTCCCGTTCCCGCAACTGCGCGACCAGGCGGGCATGGTGGGCCGGCGAACCGGCATAACGCGGCCCGGCCAGCCCCGGTGCGGTCACCCTGAACAGCGGCGGGCGCGACATCAGCACGCGGCCCTGTTCGAGAGCCTGCGGCAGGAAGCGGTGAAAGTACATCAGCATCAGCGCGCCGCTGTGGATGCCGTCGGCATCGGGATCGAACAGCAGCACGATGCGCCGGTAACGCAGCGCGGCCGGGGTCAGCGTGCCGTCCGGGCGCCCGCCCAGCGCCGCGATCAAGGCCTTGAACCACGGGTTGGCCGCCACCCGGGCGGGGGAGGCCTTGAGCGCATTGAGCGGCTTGCCCTGCATCGGCAGCACCGCCTGGGTCTGCGGGTTGCGCACCCGGCACACGCTGGCCGCGGCCGAATCGCCTTCGACGATGAACAACTCGTTGTCGGCCAGCGGACCGTGGTCGCGACAGTCGGTGAGCTTGAGCGGGCAGAGCGGGTATCGGGCCATGGTGCCGGTCGGCAGCGAATCAGCCGGGATGGTTGCCCGGGCGGGGCTCGCCAGATGAGCCCGCCTGCAGCCCGTCGGGCGGGCCCGCAGGCGGGCTTTCAGATGATCGATTCGCCTTTTTCGTGGACCAGATTGGCCCGCCCGACCAGCAGCGGATCGACCGGCCCTATCCTGGCGAGGTCCTTGCCGGAATAAGGCATCTTGTGCAACAGGTAGCGCATCGCGTTCAGGCGTGCGCGCTTCTTGCAATCGGACTTGATGACGATCCACGGCGCATCGGTGGTATCCGTGTGAAAGAACATCGCCTCCTTGGCCTTCGTGTACTCGTCCCACTTGTCGAGCGACGCCAGATCGATCGGGCTGAGCTTCCACTGCTTGAGCGGATGGATCCGGCGCGCCTTGAAGCGGCGCTTCTGTTCGTCCTGGGTCACGGAGAACCAGAATTTCACCAGGCTGACGTTGCTATGCACCAGGTGCCGCTCGAACTCGGGTGCCTGGCGGAAGAACTCGAGGTATTCCTCGTTCGAGCAAAAGCCCATCACCCGTTCCACTCCGGCGCGGTTGTACCAGGAGCGATCGAACATCACGATCTCGCCCGCCGTCGGCAGGTGCTCGATGTAGCGCTGGAAATACCACTGGCCACGCTCGGAATCCGACGGCTTTTCGAGCGCCACCACGCGTGCGCCGCGCGGGTTCAGGTGCTCCATGAAGCGCTTGATCGCGCCGCCCTTGCCGGCGGCATCGCGCCCTTCGAACAGCAGGATCAACTTCTGGCGCTCTTCGCGGATCCAGGCCTGCAACTTGAGCAGTTCGACCTGCAGCTCGTACTTTTGCGCTTCGTACTGGCGCCGCGACATCCGGTTCTTGTACGGGTAGCCGCCATCGCGCCAGTCGGGATTGAGTTCCTCGTCAGGGTTACGCCGGCTGCGCCCGGTGGCCGTACGCCGTTGCAGCACTTCTTCGATCAATGCCAGTTCGTCGGCCGACGCATCCTCGAGCAGCGCGTCGATGTTCTCCCGGCTGGCTTCGTCACGGTTTCGGCTCACGTCGGTCAGGACCGCGGCCTGGGTGCTCGCCGAGCGGGCCGTGGCCTTGTTCACGGCGCCGATCCGGGCCTCTTCGCCCGAGGCGATCGGGGCGTGGTCGATGCGTTCGACAGGGTCGCGCAGTTCAGGGGCGCGGGCGCGGTCTCGGGGGGATTGGGGTTTGTTCAACAAGGGTCTCCGTTCGGGGGCCGGGGCGGCATACCAGAGCCGCCAGCAATCAGTATCTATGCCTGGGTTGCCTGACCCTTGATCAGGATCATGGGCCAGGCAGGCGACGTATTCCTATAGAAAAATGAGATTGACATACCTTCTTCGATAGTAATTTTGATTTGATTCTCGTCAGTGATAAGTAAGGTTTTCGCGCCAGATTACGGAACCCGCCGAAGCGTCGCGAGTTCGCGCGACCTCCTGACAGGCGGCATTCCACACATGTTGGAGGAGATCCATGAATCAACCCGAAGCCAGCGATGGCTACTGGAAGGCCACGCTAGGCCTCCTGACGAAAGTCCTCATCATCTGGTTCATCGTGTCGTTCGGGCTGGGCATCCTGCTCGTCGAACTGATGAACAAGTTCCACCTGGGGGGTTACCCGGTGGGCTTCTGGTTCGCCCAGCAGGGTTCCATCTACGTTTTCATCATCCTGATCTTCTACTACGCGAAGAAGATGGGTGACATCGACCGTCGTTTCGACGTGCACGAGGACTGATCGCCATG
The DNA here is from genome assembly GCA_041396665.1 of Burkholderiaceae bacterium. Taxonomy (GTDB): domain Bacteria; phylum Pseudomonadota; class Gammaproteobacteria; order Burkholderiales; family Burkholderiaceae_E; genus JAUIAI01. The sequence goes on along the minus strand of JAWKYE010000010.1, from coordinate 85,666 downwards.
GATCTTCAAACCACCATCTATCTCTTTGTAGGCGCCAGTTTTTCGCTCTACATCGGCATCGCCATCTGGGCGCGTGCCGGCTCCACCAGCGAGTTCTACGCGGCCGGCGGCCAGGTCAATCCGATCACCAACGGCATGGCCACCGCGGCCGACTGGATGAGCGCGGCCTCGTTCATCTCGATGGCCGGGCTCATTTCCAACATGGGCTACGGCGGCGGCCTGTTCCTGATGGGCTGGACCGGCGGCTACGTGCTGCTGGCGATGTTGCTGGCCCCGTACCTGCGCAAGTTCGGCAAGTTCACCGTGCCCCAGTTCATCGGCGACCGCTTCTACTCGCGCGGTGCGAGTACCGTGGCCGTGCTGTGCCTGCTCACTGCCTCGCTGACCTACATCATCGGCCAGATGACCGGGGTCGGCGTGGCGTTCTCGCGCTTTCTGGGCGTGTCGGCCTCGACCGGCATCTACGTCGGCATGGCCATCGTGTTCGCCTATGCGGTGTTCGGCGGCATGAAGGGCATCACCTACACGCAGGTGGCCCAGTACATCGTGCTGATCCTCGCCTACACGGTGCCGGCGATCTTCATCTCGCTGCAGCTGGCGCACAACCCGTTTCCGCAACTGGGCCTGGGCGGCGACTTCCAGGACACCGGCGTGCCGCTGCTCACCAAACTCGACCAGGTGGTCACCGACCTGGGTTTTGGCCAGTACACGACCACCACGGCCGGCAGCAAGCTGAACATGTTCGTCTACACGCTGTCGCTGATGATCGGCACCGCGGGCCTGCCGCACGTGATCATGCGTTTCTTCACCGTGCCTTCGGTCAAGGATGCGCGCTCGTCGGCCGGCTGGGCACTGGTGTTCATCGCCAGTCTGTACACGACCGCACCGGCCGTCGCGGCGATGGCCAAGCTGAACCTGCACGGCACCGTCAACTCGGCGGTCAAGGCCGGGGGCGACCTGTTCTCCAACGAATCGGCCCTCAGGTACGAAGAGCGTCCGGGCTGGATGAAGCGCTGGGAGCAGACCGGCTTGTTGAAGTTCGAGGACAAGAACGGCGACGGTCGTATCCAGTACTACAACGACAAGACCAAGAACGCGGATGTCAAGGCCAAGGCCGACGCGGCCGGCTGGAAAGGGAACGAGCTGACCGTCAACCCGGACATCATCGTGCTCGCCAACCCCGAGATCGCACTGTTGCCCAACTGGGTGATCGCGCTGGTGGCGGCCGGTGGCCTGGCAGCGGCGCTGTCCACCGCGGCCGGCCTGCTGATGGCGATCTCGTCAGCGGTCTCGCACGACCTGGTCAAGGGGATCTTCAACCCGAACATCAGCGAGAAGGGCGAGTTGTTGACCGGCAAGATATCGATGGCGATCGCGATCGTCGTGGCCGGCTACCTGGGGCTGAATCCGCCCGGGTTCGCGGCCGGCACGGTGGCGCTGGCCTTCGGTATTGCCGCCAGTTCGCTGTTCCCGGCGATCATGATGGGCATCTTCAGCAAGACGATGAACCGCGAGGGGGCCATTGCCGGCATGCTGGCCGGCCTGCTGGTCACGCTGTTCTACGTGTTTGCGCACAAGGGCCTGTTCTTCGTCAAGGGCACCGAGTATCTTGAGATCATCGGTGGCGCGAACAGCTTCTTTGGCATCACGCCGGAAGCCTTCGGTGCGGTGGGCGCGTTGGTCAACTTCATCGTCGCTTACCTGGTGTACAAGATGACCAAGGTGGCGCCGGCGCACATCCAGGCGATGGTCGAGGCCGTGCGTATTCCGCGCGGTTCCAAGGCGGTCGACGGGGCACACTGACCCGCAGCCGGCAACCGGGCCCCGCCAGCGTCACCGGCGGGGCCTTTTTTTATTTCAACGGGCGCGCGCGGGCCGCAGCCCGACGCAACGAGGAGGGGCAGGGTGGCATTCAACGCCGCGATTGCAATGACCTGGCTGATGTTTCTGGCCTTGTTTCCAATGGCCTTCATCTGGCTACGCCGCGCCTGGCGGATCTTCGTGCGACGCGATTACAGCGAGGTGGCGCTCAAGCGCGGTGAGCCGCCGGCCGAACCGGCCCGCTTCGCGGTCGCCACCGGCCTGGTCAACCTTGTCGCCGGGGGCGTGGCCGTGTCGGTCATTCTGGGCGTGGTGCTGGCCGGCTGGCCGTTCGACACCTGGACCGCGATCGCCGGCAGCACGCTGTGGTGCAAGCTGATCGCCGACTTCGCGCTGTCGCGCCATGCGCACGCGAAGCCCCGGACAGCCGGATAGGGCGCGATGCGATTCGATCGGCGGATTCTCTGGGTCACCGTGACCGCCGGACTGATGATCCTGGCCTGGCTCATCGGCGTGGCCGCGGCGATCTGGTCGACCTTGGCGCCGCTCGAACGGGACACGGTGGCCAGCCTTCTTGGTCCCCGGCTGCCGTTGCTTGCGCTGGGCTGGTTGTTGGCGCTGATGTTCGCCGGGCTGGGCATCAAGGCGCTGTTCGAGCGCTACGTGCGCGCGCCGGCCCGGCTGGCCGAGCAGATCCGGGTGTTGCTGGGCGAAGGCGGTCCCCCGCTGGCCGCGCCTGGCGGCTCGGTCGAGGTGCGCCTGTTGGCCCAGGTCGTCAATGACCTGGCGGCCGAACGCGACCGCCTGCGCGCCGACATGGCGGCGCAGGTCGAGGCCGCCAGCCGGGACATGCAGCAGGAGCGCAACCGGCTGGCCGCGCTGATGGCCGAACTGAGCCAGAGCGTCGTCGTGTGCAACCTCGAGGGGCGCATCCTGCTCTATAACCGTCGCGCCCGGCTGCAGTTCCGGGCGCTGTCCGAGCAGCCCGAGCTGGCCACCGGCTCGGGCTGATCGGCATCGGTCGCTCGATTTACGCGGCGTTCGATCGGCGCCTGGTCGATCACGCGTTCGAGAACCTGCAACGGCGCCTCGCGCGTGGCGTGGCCAGCCCGACCGCGCAGTTCGTCACCGCCACCCGTTCCGGACAGATCCTACGGGTGCAGATGGCGGCGGTGCGCGCCGGTGAGTCGGCCAGCGAGGTGACGGGCTTTTTGCTGGTGCTGGACAACGTCACCCGCGATTTCGAACAAGACTCGGTCCATGACCGCCTGATGCACGGCCTGACCGCAGCGGGCCGCGAGTTCCTCGACCGTATCCGCGCCGCGCACGGCCGGTTGCTGGCGGCCGGGGACGACATCACCCGGCGTGGCGAGGCGCTGGCCACGATAGAGCGCGAGATGACCACGGTCGGGCAGCGAATCGCCGAGTTCGAGGCGCGGCGCGCGGCGGCAATCAAGACCCGCTGGCCGCTCGAGGACATGTTGGCCGATGACCTGTTGGCGGCGATCGAAACCCAGGTCGAAAATCATGCCGGCTGCGAGGTGTCGGTCGCCATCGAGGCCCAGGCGTTGTGGCTGCGCATCGACAGTTTTGCATTGCTGCAGGCCATCACCAGCCTGGCCTCGCGGATTGTGCAGGTCCTTGGCGCCAAGACGCTGACCGTGCATCTGTCGCTCGACGATGGCCGTGCGCGCATCGACCTGGCCTGGCCCGCCGACCGGGTGCCGGCCCAAGCGCTGGCAAGCTGGCTCGCCCAGTGGGAGAGCGCGCCGATGCAGGTGGGTGACCAAAGCTCTCCGCTGACCGTGCGCGATGTCGTCGAGCGGCACCAGGGGCAGTTACGCCTGGAGCGCATCAGCGGCCAGCAAAGTATTGCGGTGCTGCTGCCGCTGGCCGAGCCGGTGCCCGAGACCACCGGCGGGCCGGGGGTACACGAGGCCCGACCCGAGTACTACGATTTCGACCTGTTCGAGCGCCGCGATGGCAACCATGCACGCGACGATTCCCGGCTGGCCGACCTGACCTTCACGGTGTTCGATACCGAGACCACCGGCCTGCAGCCGTCCGGCGGTGACCAGATCATCCAGATCGGCGCCGCGCGCATCGTCAACGGCAAGCTGTTGCGCCAGGAGGTCTTCGAGCAGTTGGTCGATCCCGGGCGGCGGATTCCGGCGGCTTCCATCCCCATCCACGGCATCCGCGATGACATGGTCTCCGGCAAGCCGGGCATCGACCAGGTTCTGCCGGTGTTTCATGCATTCGCCGACGACACTATCCTGGTCGCCCACAATGCCGCGTTCGACATGAAGTTCCTGCAGATGCGTGAGCAAAGCTCGGGCGTCGTGTTCCGTCAGCCCGTGCTGGACACGCTGCTGTTGTCCGCGCTCGTGCATCCGAACCAGCCATCGCACCGGCTCGAGGCGATTGCGCAGCGTTTCGACATCACGGTACACGGGCGGCACACGGCGCTGGGCGATGCGCTGGTCACGGCCGAGGTGCTGTTGCGGCTGATCCCGTTGCTCGAGGCCATGGGCATCCGCACGCTGGGCGAGGCCCTCGAGGCCTCGCAGGGCACGATGTTCGCGCGGGTCAGGTACTGACCCGGGGCAACGGGGGGTTACCCAGACGGGGCCGGGCTGCGCCTAGAAACGGCCCGCCTGGTAGCGCTGCGCGAGCACCCCCTGCAGCGTCTGCACCACGCCGAACGCGTTCTTCAGGTGGCCACGCTCGAAGCCCGACAGGTTGCGTAGCGGCAGATGGTTGTCGGGTGCCTCGCCGCGGGCCATCTGTCCGGCCTGGTGTTCGATGCGTAGCTGCGACAGGAATTCGAGCGCATCGCGCAGGTCGTGCGCCCCCTTTTCGCTCAGTTCACCGTGCGCGGGCGCCTGCTCGAGGCGCTCTTGCGTGTTGACCACGTCAAGGCCGCCGGCCAGCGCGTAGATCCGCGCAAGGTCGACGATCAGCGCGATGCCGTGGTGCTTGAGGTCGAGCTTGCCGGCCTGTTCGCCCGAGCGCGGCACCGACAACGCTCCGAACAGGCCCAGTGGTGGCCGGTTCTTGAGCGCATTGCCCACCATGTGGGCCAGGAACAGGCTGTTGCCGCGGGTCTTGGCCAGCACGTCGCGGCGCAGGCCGGCCAGCAGCGCCGCGTTGCCGTGAACCGCGCGCAGGTCGAAAAATACCGAGGTCAGCATCAACGCCTTGGCCTCGGGCTGGTCTATCCACTGGTTGAAGTAGCGCCACCAGCGCTGGCGGGGCTGGCGCCAGTCGTCGGTCATCGCCATCATCTCGCCCGGGCAGTGGATGTAGCCGCAGGCATCGAGTCCGTCGCAGACAAAGCGCGAGAACGCCCGGAAGTACTCGCCGTGTTGCGTCTCGTCGTAGGCGTCGTCCAGCACCAGGCAGTTGTCCTGGTCAGACTTGGCGGTCTGCTCGCAGCGGGCCTGCGACCCTGCGGCCACCCACGCGTAGTCGATCGGCGCCGGGCCGAGTTTTTCCTGCGCCAGATGGATCAGGCGGATGGTCAGCGCATCGGTCACCGCGGTGATCATGTGACCGCTGCTGTAGGCACTGGTGCCGGCCGCGGCCAGGTGGCGTTGCAGGGTCTTGACCTGCGCACTGACGCGCACCAGGTCGGTCACCGTGTCCTGCTTGTGGATGTCGCCCACCAGAAAGACCGCCGACGTGCGGTGCCGCTCGGTGAGGTCGGTGACTGTGACCATGCCGGCGATCCGCGTCCCCTCGAGGATGGGCACGTGGTGGATGTTGTGTCGGGCCATCAGCAGCAAGGCTTCGAACACCGGCAGATGCGCTTGCACGGTGTGCGGCGCGGCGGTGGCGATCTCGCTCACCGGACGGCCGGGGTCCAGCCCGGTGGCCAGCACCCGGTTGCGCAGGTCGCGGTCGGTCACCAGGCCGGCCAGCCTGTCGTCGCGCACCAGCATCAGGCAGGAGACCTTCTCGGTGGCCATCCGTTGCGCGGCTTCGCGGATGGTTGCTTGCGGCGCGATCGTTACCGGCGGGCGCCGCGCGAGCGCGCGAAGCGGCGTTGCCATCAGGTTCAGGCCGGTGTCGGCCTGCCAGGCCGGCCGGGTCCGGCCGCAGGGCAGTGCCGGGAAATAGACCGGCAGCCAGTCGTGTCGCTCGGCCAGCTCGAGCACGGCGTCGAAGCCGACGACGACCAACTCGCACGCCGATTCGGCATGGGCCACCCAGTTCGCCTGCAGGTCGGCGGCGAGCATGCCGGCGCCGAACCAGGCGCCTGCCTCGAGCAGCAGGCTCCAGTCGGCCTGCGGATCACGAATTCGCACCGAGCCGCTTTCGATGAACACCAGGTTCTCGGCAAACTGCCCCGGCGACATGACCGGGTTGCCCGCGTCGTGGCTGACCCGCCAGGTGCGGGCGGCGAACTGGCTGCGATCGGGTTCGGGCAGCTTGCGCAGCACCGGTTGATCGAGAAAACGGGCCACCATCGGATTCTCCTGTAAGACGGGCGCCTGGTGCCGGTAAGAGAGACTACCGGTGCGGGCTGATGCGTGGCTTACAGGCCCACGCCTGGCCGGCCAGTCGATGCCGGCGCCACGGCACGGGCCTCCTCGGTCTGGCCGAGCGTCGGGCCGTCACCGGCCACTGTCGTTCGCACCATCAGACGTTTCAGGGTCGGCGCATACGGCCGGCCCCGATGCATGACGAAACGGTTGTCCCAGATGACGATGTCGCCCGCCTGCCAGCGATGGGTGTAGCTGCTGCCCTCGCGGGTGGCGAACGCGGTCAGCTCGTCTATCAGGCTTCGCCCGTCGGCGTCGTTCATGCCCTCGATGCGGGCCAGGTGCGAGCCCAGGTATAGCCCTTTCTCACCGGTTTGCGGATGCACCCGGACCATCGCCTGGCGCACCGGCGGCAACTCCTCGCGCTCGGCGTCGGTCATCAGGTCGGGCGAGATCAGCGAGCGCGACCAGGCGTAGTCGTGCACGCCGACGCGGCCTTCGACACGGGCGCGCAGCTTGTCGGGCAGTGCCTGCCAGGCGGCGCGCATCGACACGAATTCGGTCTCGCCCCCGTGCGCCGGGATGATCCGCGCGGACAGGATCGAAGCCAGCGCCGGTATCGGCTTGAACGACGAGTCCGAATGCCACAGCTGATTGCCCAGGCCCTCGAGCCACTGCCGGTGGCTGGGCGCGATCACGTTGCCCGCCTCGTCCAGGTTGGTCAGGATCACCAGCGGTGTACCGGTTCCCACGGTGCCCGTCTTGGTCTTCTCGAGCGGCCCGAAGCGGCGCGAGAACGCCACCTGTTGTTCGTCGTTCATCCGTTGTCCACGCAACACCAGTACCGAGCGGGTCTCGAACAATTGGTGCAACGCATCAAAGTAGCCGGGCTCGTCCAGCCGGGCGGGATCGAAGTCGAGCACCTCGGTGCCGAAGTCGGAATGCAGGGGGCGGGTGGTCAACATGGCGGGCTCGTGCAGAACGGGGATCAAACGCCGATCTTAGCCAAGTTCTCGGTGCAGCAGCGCGTCCAAGCTCAGTAGACGCCCTGGGCGATCATCGCGTCCGCCACCTTGACGAAACCAGCGATGTTCGCCCCATCCAGGTAATTGACCGGGCCGTGCTCCCCGGAGCCATGACGCACGCAGTTCTCGTGGATGTCCTTCATGATCGCGTGCAGTTTTTCGTCGACTTCGCCGGCGGTCCACGACAGGCGCAGCGCGTTTTGCGACATCTCCAGTCCCGACACGGCTACGCCGCCTGCGTTGCTCGCCTTGCCGGGCGCGTAAAGCGTGCCGGCATTCAGGAACACGTCGACCGCATCCAGCGTACACGGCATGTTGGCACCTTCGGCGAGGCAGCGCACGCCGTTGACGACCAGCGTATGGGCATCGTGCTTGTTCAATTCGTTCTGCGAAGCGCAGGGCAGCGCGATGTCCACTGGCACATGCCAGGGCCGCTTGCCGGCTTCGTAGTCGAGGTGGAACATTTTCGCGAAACCTTCGAGCCGTCCGCGCCGAACGTTCTTCCATTCGATCAGGGCCTGTAGCTTCTCGTCGTTGAAGCCTTCGCGGTCGATGAGCGTGCCGTCCGAATCGGAGAACGTGATCACGCGCGCACCTTGCTCCATCGCCTTTTGCGCTGCGAATTGCGCGACGTTGCCCGAACCTGAGATAGACACCTGGCGCCCATCGAACGACTGTTCGATGCCACGCAGCATCTCCTGCGCGAAATACACCAAGCCGTAACCGGTCGCCTCGGGGCGGATCATGCTGCCGCCATAGGCCATGTCCTTTCCCGTGAACACGCAGCCAGTGTTGTTCGAGAGCTTCTTCATCGCACCGGTCATGAAGCCGACTGCGCGCGCGCCCACGCCGATATCGCCCGCCGGTACATCGGTCTGAGCGCCCAGGTGCCGGTGCAACTCCAGCATCAACGCCTGGCAAAAGCGCATGACTTCGCCATCGCTCCTGCCCTTCGGGTCGAAGTCGGAGCCGCCTTTGCCGCCACCCATCGGTAAGGTGGTCAGCGAGTTCTTCAAGGTCTGCTCGAACGCCAGGAACTTCAGGATCGACAGCGTCACCGACGGATGAAATCGCATCCCGCCCTTGAACGGACCGATCGCCGAATTGTGTTGGACGCGAAACGCGCGATTGACCTGCGTCTGGCCATGATCGTCGACCCAGGCCACGCGAAACTGGATCACCCGCTCGGGTTCGACCAGCCGTTCGAGCAGCGCGTATTCGCCGTAACGTGGGTTCGCCTTGATGAACGGCCAGAGGCTGTTCATGACTTCGCGCACGGCCTGCAGGAATTCAGGTTGATGCGGGTCCCGTTGCGCAATCGCGTCAATGAACGCATCCAAACTTTTGTGTTTCAACTCAGTGTCCTCTGGTTCAAAGGCGTCTTCGCATCGCGCACCGACCAGGGTACGTCTCATGGGAGGCCATCGGCGGTCGAAATTGTACAGGCCTGCACGGGGGCGCTCGCCGATGCTCAGTCGACCGATGAGCCGCCAGGCACACGAAGAACCGGCGCCCCCGTAACCGCTTGGCACAGTTGGTGTGGCCCGGCCTGCGGCAGGGGGCCCCGGGGGCGGGGGTATGATCGACGCACGAGGAGGAACCGATGCGTTTCAACGAAAGCACCCGCTGGCCCGTACTGGCCGTGTCCACCATCGTGCTGGCCGCCTGCGGCGGCGGCACCGAGACTGGAACCGGCGCCGCGCCTGTGCCCGAGCAGAGCGTGCAGGTGCGCTCGCTGACCTACACGGACAGCGGCAACTGGCTGTACCGGGCCGAGTTACAGACGGTGGCCGATGCCACCCCGGACGCCAATGGGTACCTGGCCCGCTACGAGCAGTACGCGCGCAATACAGCCGGCACCGTGCAGACCTGGGCATTCGGCGGTTCGCCCGCGGCCGGGGACGAGACATTCTGGAACGGCAGCCAGTGGCGCACCTGCGGGCTTGGCTATCGCACCACGATTTCGCAACTGGACGGCACCGGCACCCGCCAGTTCAACTACTGCGACATGGCGGTCACCGGGTCCGAGACCGTGGTCGAGACCGATGTGTCAGGGCTGTTGATGGCCCCGGTGCTCGCCGGCATCCGTACGCGCACCGGGACCGACGGGCTGATTCCGTTCGCCAGCTGGGGGCCGGCCGGCCAGCAGGTGCTGGGCAGCGCGGTATTCACGCCGGGTTCACGACAACAGGAAGTCCGCCGGACCGTGACGGCCTCGATGCCGCGTTTTGCCGATTCGCCCGACAACAAGCGGCGCGCCTACAACGCCGACATCGCCGCGGGGGGCTCGGGTGGCACCAGCGCAGCGTGCGCCAACCTGCCCACCAGTGCCCAGATCGACGACATCTCGTATTTCCCGATCCGGCTCGAGCAGATCATCTCGGCCGCCTCTGGCACGCCGTGCTTTTTCAACGGGGTGACGACGGCCGCCGGCTCGTCGCTGCCCTCGCACGAATGGTGGGGCCCGACGACGCAGGAGTTCGGCGAGTTGCAGGGGGTCGACTACCGGCCGGCCGGCACCGGCATCTACTACAAGGCCCTGCCCAGCCTGCGCGTGTCCTTTCCGGGCAACGGGCAACGGGTCTTTTACTACAGCTGCCTGCAGCGTCAGAGCGATGGCTCGATCCGCAACTGCACGGTCCAAGGCGAGGGCACCTACCGGATCGATCAGCTGGGCGATGCGCGGGTCATGACATTCGACGGCCTTCCTGCCGTGTTTGCCGGCCTCGACCAGGAACGGGTGTTCATCGAGCGCGACGGCCGGGTCGCGGTGGGCACGCGCGAGCCGCTGGCCACCCGCACCGCGGTGGGCTTCAACGACGAGGGCACCAGAGCGTTGTTCAGCCAGTTGCTGATCCCGGTGCCGACGCCGCAGTAGCGTTGCCCGCGGACCCCCCGGGATCGATCGCCCGGGCCTGCAGCAACAGGTGCTGCTCGAAGGCCTGCGCGATCGGCGACAGCCGGCGCTGGCGTCGCCGCACGATGAACCAGTTGGCGTGAATCGGAAAGCCGCCGACCGGCAGCACGGCCAGGCCTTCGTCGGCCGGCCGCGGCACCAGCGCGTGGCGCGACACGATGCCGATGCCCATGCCGGCCGCCACCACCTGCTTGATCGCCTCGTTGCTGCCCAGCGTCAGGCGCACCCGGGGGTCGAACCCCTGGCGCGCGAACGCCGCATCGCATGACATCCGTGTGCCCGAACCCGGTTCGCGCAGGATCATCGGCTGCTCACCCAGCTGGGCCAGGCGGATGCGCCGGCGCGCGGCCAGCGGATGCGCCAGCGGCGCGATCACCACCAGCGGGTTGGCCAGGAACGCCTGCTGGTCGAGGTCCAGGTCGGCGGGCGGGATGGACATGATCACCAGGTCGTCCAGCCCGGCGCGCAGGCGCTCGACGATCGCGTCACGGTTGAGCACCTCGAGCGCGATGTCGATGTCCGGATAGTGGTGGCAGAACCCACCCAGCAGGCGCGGCACGAAGTACTTGGCCGTGCTCACCACCGACAGCCGCAGCCGGCCCCGGGTCAGCCCCTTCATCTGGTCGACGGCCTGGCCGAAACCGGCCCACTGATCGAGCATGCCCCGCGCGGTGTCGGCCAGCTGGCGGCCCGCGTCGGTCAGGCGGATCCGTCGGCCGATCACCTCGTGCAGCGGCAGCCCCACCGCCTGGGTCATCTCGCGCAACTGCATCGACGCGGTGGGCTGGCTGACATGGCAGGCCCGGGCGGCCAGGCTGACGCTGCCGGTATCGGCAAGCGCGACGAACATCTGCATCTGGCGCAGCGTGATATTCATAGTAAAAACACGATAGAAAAAAAGAAAAAATTGATTATCGTCTATGTATACATCTGGGTAGCATTCGCAGGCCTTCCGGAGTGCCTGATGCAAACCCTTCTCGATCCCGCCATCCTTTTCTTCGTGTTCGGCCTGCTGGCCGGTTGCCTGCGCTCAATCTCGAGATCCCGCCACCGATCTCGCGCTTTCTCTCCTTGTACCTGTTGATGGCGCTGGGCCTGAAGGGCGGTTTCGCGCTGGCGGCCTCGGGCTTCAGTGCCCAGGTGGTGATCAGCCTGGCCTGCGCACTGCTGTTGGCGGTGCTGGTGCCGCTGGCCGGTTTCGGCGTGTTGCGCCGCCTGCTGTCCGGCTACGACGCGGCCGCGATCGCCGCCACCTATGGGTCGGTCAGCGCGGTGACCTTCATCACGGCCGCCCAGACGCTGGACACGCAGCAGATTGCCTACGGCGGCCACATGGCCGCGGCGATGGCGCTGATGGAATCGCCCGCCATCATCATCGCGGTGCTGTTCGCGCACCGGCTGCGCCGTCAGGTCGCGGGTGCGCCCATGGCATCACCGGCCGCGGTCGCGGGCCTGCCACTGCACAAGGTGATGCACGAGGCACTCACCGACGGCGCCCAGATGCTGCTGATCGGCGCGATGGTGATCGGCTTTGTCAGCGGCGAGGCCGGCCGGGCCGCGATGCAGCCGTTCTCGGGCGACCTGTTCAAGGGCATGCTCGCGTTCTTCTTGCTCGACATGGGCCTGATGGCGGCCCGCAGCCTGCCCAAGGTACGCGGCCAGTCGCCGTGGTTGGTCGGCTACGCGGTGGCGGCACCCATCGTGCATGCGGCGGCGGCGTTGGCGCTGGCCCGGTTGTTCGCGATGCCGGTCGGCGACGGCCTGCTGCTGATGGTGCTGGCCGCCAGCGCGTCGTATATCGCTGTGCCGGCGGCGCTGCGCCTGGCGATCCCCGAGGCCAACCCGACGCTGTACTTCGGGCTGTCGCTGGGTGTGACCTTCCCGCTGAACATCCTGGTCGGTATCCCGGTGTACCTGGGCCTGGCACAACGGGTGCTGGGGGAGTGACCCGCTGCCCGTTGCCCGGTGCAACAGTACCTTACTGCGTGTAGCGGGCGATCCGGTCCTCGGCTTCGGGGTCGACCTTCAGGGCACCGACGGTGGTCAGCGTCACCTCGATGATCCGGCCGGTAAAGCGAAACGGCGCCGAGTACCCGGGCCACACCGCGGTGCCGGTGTCGGACCCGACCTCGAGGCCCTCTGCCACGGCGTAGATCACCGGGTTGGTTTTCTCGATGGCGCCCTGGGCGACCCGCAGCCCGTCGACGTACAGCGTCGCCTGGCCGGCATACGGCTCGGTGCGCGTGAACGACATGGCCACCGTGTGCTCGCCGGCAGGCAGCGGCTGTTCACTGCGCAACACCGTGTGCCGGCGCCCCAGGTAGTTCGAGGCGTAGACCAGGTGGCCATCCTGGATGCACAGCGTGTAGCCGCCCTGCAGGCCGCCGTTGGAGACGATCACCCCCTCGCAGCCCCGGGACCCGGTGTCAATCCTGGCGACGATGTTGTGATCGCGGTTGAGCACGCTGGGCGAGACCGAGCGCACCAGCCGGATCGGCCCGGTGAACGTGTAGCTGTCGCGCTGCCTGACCAGTCGCGGGCGCGGCTCCTGCGAGCGCTCGATGACCCGGTCATCGAGCGGCAGCACGTTGTAGCGACGCGCATCCTCCCACCACATCGCCTGCAGTTCGGCGAGCTTGTCCGGGTGGGTCGCCGCCAGGTCGGTGCTCTCGGAAAAATCATTGGTCAGGTGGTAAAGCTCCCAGATGTCCTCGTCGAACCGACCCATGCGCACTGGCATGTCGGGATCGCCGATGCGCGCCTTGGCCCCGCGCGACGGATGCATCGTCACCGCCTTCCAGCCGTCGGCCCATATCGCGCGGTGCGCGTAAAGTTCGAAGTACTGGCGCTGCTTTTGCGTGGGGGCATCGGGCGCATCGAAGGTGTAACTGATGCTCGTGCCCTCGAGCGGGCGCTGGGGCACGCCATCGACCTCGTCGGGCAGGGTGATACCCAGCAGTTCGTACACGGTCGTGGCAATGTCGACCACGTGCAGGAACTGGTCTCGGATGCCGCCGCCGTCGCCGATGCGCCGCGGCCACGACACGATCAGCGGATCGCGGGTGCCACCCTCGTGCACGAAGGCCTTGTACCAGCGCTGCGGCGTGCTGCCCGCGTAGGCCCAGCCCGCCGCGTAGTGTGGGTAGGTGCTGGGGTCGCCCCAGGCCTCGAGCTTGTCCATCATGTCGTCGATGGATTCGCTCAGGCCGTTGAAATAGGTGATCTCCGATGACAGCCCGTGCATGCCGCCCTCGGCCGACGCGCCGTTGTCGCTCATCAGGTAGATCATCGTGTTCTCGAACTGCCCGGTGGCGCGCAGGTGATCGAGCAGCCGGCCGATCTGCGTATCGGTGTGCTCGACGAAGGCGCGGCATACACACCTCCATCTGGCGCGTATACACCGGCGCTCGTCATCGGTCAGTGAGTCCCAGGCCCGGATCCCCGGATTGCGCGAGGGCAGGATCGTGTCCTGCGGCGCCACGCCCAGCGCCTTCTGGCGCGCAAACGTCTGTTCGCGAATGAGGTCCCAGCCGTCGTCGAACACGCCCTGGTAGGTGTCGATGATGTCTTTTGGCGCATGGTGCGGCGAATGCGGCGCCCGGTGGCGAAGTGCATGAAACCGCCGCTCCGGTCGATCGTGTGATGCTCGTTGAGCCAGCTGATCGCCTTGTCCGCCAGATCGGCCGACACGATGATAATCGGGCACGTCCGGCGGATCGACCCGGTGGTTGTCCTCCCTGGGTCAGGTCTACTGGTCGGTTTCGCCGGTCGAAAGCCGTAGTAGCGATCGAAGCCCTGGCCCAGCGGCCAGCGATCGAACGGACCGGTCGGCCCGTTGTGCTCATCGGGGTCAGGTGCCATTTACCCACGCAGTAGGTGGCATAGCCGTGCGCGTGCAACACCTTGGGGATCATCGCCGAGTCTTTTGGGATTCGACCGTGGTAACCCGGGTAGCCGGTGGCCCGCTCGACGATCACGCCCACGCTCACCGAGTGATGATTGCGCCGGTCAGCAGCGCGGCGCGGGTGGGCGAGCACAACGCGGTCGTGTGAAAGTTCCGGTAACGCAAGCCGCCGGCCGCCAGCGCATCCATGTGCGGCGTGCGGATGCGATCGGCCAGGCCGCCAAAGCAGCCCAGTTGCGCGTAGCCCAGGTCGTCCAGCATGATGAACAACACGTTGGGCGCATCGGCCGGCGCAGTTGGCGGCACCGGCCAGGAGGCTTGCGATTGATCCCAGGCATCGCCGATCGTGCCATCGAACGGCGTCCCCTCGGGATGGGTCTTGAGCGGGCGCCTGGGCTTGGCCGTGGTCATGTCGGCGTCCTTCAGAGGGTGCGGCGCCGATAGACCGCGAACATCTCGGTGCCCCGGCCGCCACGGCGGAAGTGATCGATCTCGCCGCTCACCAAGGTGGCGATCAGCGCCCGGTCGCCGGCTTCGGCCAGGTTGAAATTGTCACTGTAGGCCAGGTTGAGCAGGCGCCACAAGAAGCAGTTGACGCGGTAGACCTGCACCGGCTCGACCAGCGATCGAGCAGCGGCACGATGTCCTCGCTGCGAATGCCCTCGAAGCAGCCGATCGAGTAGTCGCGATCGGGAATCACCTCATCGGTCTGCCCGGTGTGCGAATTGAGCCGGTGGCGGGGCGCCAGTTGGCCGAAAAGGCCGTCGGCGATCCGCTTCGCCTCGGGCCAGAGGCGGTTGCCGTTGCGGCCCACGGCCTCGCCAATGCTCCAGAATTCGCCCCCTCGGTCAGGCTGCCCGGACGAACTGCATCACCTTTTCGAGTTCGACCAGGTGGTGCAGCGCCGACACGCAGATGATCACGTCACTGCTCGCCGGTGGCCACCAGGTTGTTGGCGTCGGCCTCGATCAGGTCCAGGGGGTCGTGGCCGGAAACTGCCTGGCAGCCATCTGCAGCAACTGTTCATTGATGTCCAGCAGTGCCCAGGCGATGCCCTCGGGCACGGCGGCGGCCAACCCGGCCTCGATGCGCGCGGCGCCACTGCAGATCGACAACACCTTGAGCGAGCCGCGGGCTTGCTTCATCTGGCGCAGCCGTGCCGTGAAGTCGGGGGCCTTGGCGGCCAGGTGGGTCTTGAGCAGACGCGACGCGTAGCCGTAAGGCGATTCATCGGCCAGCGGCTCGATGGCCGCTATCTGCTCGGCGCCCTGGTCGGGCGCCTCGCCACCGGGCGCGGCCAGCGGCCGCACCGGCGCTCGACGCCCTGTGCGGCCTCGCTCTGCCGGTCTGGACCTTGGCATACATCTGGTTGTGATAGACCGACTTGAAGTGGGCGATCTCGTTCTTGATCCGCGTGTCGCGATGGGTACGGGCGATCTCGGCACGCAACTGCTCTTCGCGGGTCACGCAAAGATCGGCCACCGCGAGCCAGTCGGGTGTCGACGGGTTGCGGGGGCGGGGCGGCAGGTGAGCACCAGCCGTCCCTGCAGACCGGCCAGCCAGGCCAGGTCCAGCTCGAGTGCGCCACGCCTGCGTGGCCCGCTCGCCCTGCAGCACGATGTCGGCCACCGGTGAGGCCTGGCCGGTGGTGTCGTCGACGAACTGCACCGAGCAGGCCAGTCCGGGGCGGCTCAGCTGCGGCCGGGCGCTGGCCAAGCGCATGAACAAGCGGCTGTCCGGGCAGATCGCGAGCCGGGCGGTCTCGATCGATTCACCGCCCTCGAGCACCAGCGAGTAGCGCGCCTCCTGCATGTGGACCGGAAATTGCCAACGGGCCGGCATCGGCGCACGGTTGGGGTCGTTCATCCGGAATGGCGCGCCTTCATCGAGCCGAAAGTGCTCGGGCACCTGGTCATCGTCGGCGGGCCAGGCCGCGGCCGGCACGGGGCGCGAGAACGATGGGTCCTTGACGAGCTTGGCGATACGCAGGACGTGACGGACTTTGGACTTGATCATCGGGCAGGCTGGCCGGGGCGGAGACAGGAGTTTACCCTTGGCCCCCGTCGATCGACGCGGGGCCGTGGGGCAGCTCGCGCCAGCGCCGCTTGCCGGCTCGCAGCATCGCGGCCGCCGAAGTACAGGCTGCGCGACACGAAGGTGTCGGTCGAGCGGGCCAGCCGCTCGCAGCAATCGGCCTTCAGTTTGCGGGCCTGGCGCAGCGGCGCCGAGTCGCCGGGCGCAAGCGCCAGCAGGTCGATCACGCCCAGGCAGAGCTGGTAACTGCCCGCGTCGAACAATTCGCCGGCGCGCGCCAGCACCTTGTCGGGGTCGACCGCGGACAGGATGGCCGTGGCCGCCTCGTCGGGCGCGGCCGGATGCAGGTCGGTGACGTTGCGACTGGTCCACCAGCCGTTCTGCTCGCGGAACACGTCGCGCACCACGTAGTCGGGGTTGCCGTAGGTCGCCCCGAGAAAACCATAGTCGCGCCATTCGTCCGGGAAGCGGATCTCGTGCAGGATCTCGACATCGTTGAGGCCCTCGTTCATCAGACGGATCGTCTCGCTGCGGATGAAGCGCAGCGCATCGGCGGTCACGCGCAGGCGTTCGATACTCTTGTCGGCCGTGGTTTCGAATGGGCCGAACTCGGGCACCAGCGTCGTTGGGGCCAGCGCGATCATCTTCTCGAGGGTGTCTATCCATCGGCCGGTCAGCCGTTGGGTGCGCAGTGGCGTGCCGATGTTCGGAAAGCCGTTGATCACCGCCGGCCCGCCCCACAACAGTTTTTGCCGCGGCAGCCAGACCGAGACCGAATCATCGGTCTCGGATGGCGAGTGGCGCACGATCACCGGTCGCTGGTCATCGTCGAACACGTACTCGTCGTCGAAGGTGATCGTCGGGTCGGTGTGATGCAGCCCCTGGCGGATCAACGCCAGCGGCGCCTTCGAGAACTGCCAGGCGTTGAGCGAGAACTGCAGGCCGTCGGTCTCCCGGTAGCGATCGAAGCGCGCCCTGACCCGGGCATGGGCGACCAGGTCGGGGCGGGGCATGCCGCTTGCGGCCAGGTGCTCGAGCCAGTCCGGCACCCCGGTGTTGTAGCCGATGTGACCGTGCGAATAAACGATGGCGCGTACCTTGGACGGGGTCAGGCCGCGTACCGCGGCGATCATGTCGCGCGTCTGCTGGCCGCCCGGGCCGGCATCGACGATCACCAGGCCCTTGGCGGTTTCGACGACCAGCCCGTTGCCCTGGGTCGGCACCAGCATGATGCCGTCGTCGATGGCCTGGGGTGTGATATCGGATCGCAGGATCGAGGTCCGCTTGTTGTCGCTGGTCATCTTGTGTCTCCGGCATTGCGCGGGCGGCCTGCTGGCGCGCCGTCGAGTCGCCAGTATATCGCCGCGTACCAGCGCTAAAGCTGGAAACCCACGACCCGCACCAGGCCCTCGGCCAGGTCCTGGAACCAGTTTGGCGGACGGGGCTGGTAGGCATGGCCCGCCCGTGCCCGGGCATCGAACCATTTGTCTATCCAGGCGATATCGGCGGCACTGTAGAAGGCGGTCATCGCCTCGTAGTTCAGGAACAGGCTGCGGCCATCGAGGTTGGCCGATCCGCAAAGCGCGACATCGTCATCGAACATCAGCACCTTGGCATGCACCATCGCGTCGGTCAGCACGATCGTCGCACCGGCCTCGGCCAACGCGCGCAACGCGCGGTGGCGCGCGAGATCGGCCAGCCGGTGGTTCGAGCGGGCCGGCAGGACCAGGCATACCTGCACCCCCGACCGACTGGCCGTGCACAGCGCATTGAGCAGCGCATCGTCGGGCACGAAATAGGGGCTCATCGCCAGCACCCGGTGCCTGGCCTGGTACACACCGGCCATCAGCAGCGCGTGCAGCGAATCCTCGAAGCGGTCCGGACCACTGGGAATCCACTGGGCGACATGGGTGTGCCCATCGGGTGCGGGCGGCGGCGTTGCGCCGACCGCGCGCGGGCCGGCCGGTGCCGGTGGCGCGCCGGCAGGGGCACGGGTGCGGCCGCTGAGCCAGTCGTCCGATGACTTGCGCCAGTCTCGCTCGAACGCGGCCAGCGCCTCGCCGGCGATCGCGCCCTCGAGCGTGAAGCTCAGGTCTGTCCAGGCCGGTTCGCCAACCTGGTCGACGAAGTATTCCGAGGCCAGGTTTCGGCCGCCCGCCCAGAGCCTGTGGCCATCGGCGACCACCAGCTTGCGATGGTTGCGAAGATTGGTATGCCCGCGCACCGAATTCAGCAACAAAGGCATGAAACGGCGTACCTGCACGCCGCTGGCGCTGAGCCGCCAGAGCAGCGTCGGCGGGGCGCGCCAGCTGCCCACTGCGTCGATCAACAGGCGCACGCTGACGCCGCGCTGGGCGGCACCCATCAGCGCCTGCGCGATCTGCAGGCCGACCCCGTGATGGCCCAGCACGTAGGTGCCCAGGACCAACTCGTGCCGGGCCTGCTCGATCAAGCCGGTCAGCGTCGCCAGCGCCTGCGCGCCGTCGGCGTCGAAGGTCACGCGCTGATTGGCGCTGGCCGGGGCGATGCCCATGCCGGCCAGCAGCGGCGCCAGCCAGCGCGGCGTGTCGGGGTCCTGGGGCAA
Source organism: Burkholderiaceae bacterium (assembly GCA_041396665.1). Lineage (GTDB taxonomy): Bacteria > Pseudomonadota > Gammaproteobacteria > Burkholderiales > Burkholderiaceae_E > JAUIAI01. The sequence goes on along the minus strand of JAWKYE010000010.1, from coordinate 66,894 downwards.
AGCCAGGCGGCGGGCCGGCGCAGGGCGCTCGACCTTGCGGGTGCCGAACATCAGAAATGCCGGGATGGCCAGGTAGGGCAACAGGGCCAGGCTCATCACCCAGGCCAGCGCCGCCGACGGATGGCGTCGCTGGCGGGTGGCACGGGTCACGACAAAGTAGATCAGCAGGCCCAGCGCGACGAATCCGCCGTGCTGGAGCGCCGAGATATTGAACAGATCAAGCAAGGACATTGAACAGGTCAAGCAAGGACATGGCCAGGCAATCCCGGGACGGGAACGGTAAACGGCATCGCCAAGGGTACTCCCGCCGGCGTCACCGGTTGTGCACAAGCCCGGTCATCCAACGACGGCGGCTCGTCGCGGGTGGCTCGCTTTCGGTTACGCGGAATCGGACCGCAAGACAATCGGTGGCGCGCGATTGCGGTTAGTATCGGGCCAGGGAGGCGATCGTCTGGTATCGTTCTCCCGACAATCTGTGACGAGTGCCATCCGTGTTTGCGGCATGGTCCATCGCCCGATACAAGGAGGAGACCTCATGATAGCCAAGACCCGACGTGCGCTTGCCTTTTCGGCAGCGACTGCCACCTTTTTCGGCCTGGCAATGCCCTACGGCGCTGCCCAGGCCGCCTATCCCGAAAAGCCGATCACGATCATGGTTGCCTGGGCAGCAGGCGGTGCCACCGACCTGGTGGCGCGCGCGATCCAGCCGGTCTTCAGCCAGAAGCTGGGGACCGACCTGATCATCAAGAACGTCGCCGGCGCGGCCGGCACCATCGGGACGGCCGAGGCTGCCCGGGCCGAGCCCGATGGCTACACCGTGCTGATCACACCTACGGGGCCGATGACCACGCAGCCGCACCTGCGCAAGATCCCCTATGACATCGATTCGTTCGCCCCGGTTGGTCGGGTGGCGGTGACCGAGGTCGTGATGATGGCCACCAAGGCCTCGGGCATCAAGACGCTCGAGGACGTCATCAAGGCCGCCAAGGCCGAGCCGGGCAAGCTCAAGTTCGGCTCGGCCGGGGCGGGCACCTTGCCGCACATCGCGATCCTGGCATTGAACAAGGCGGCCGGGATCGACACCAAGCACATTCCCTACCAGGGCTCGGCCAACGCCGTGAAGGCGCTTCTCGGTGGTGAGATCGATGTTTACTCCGACCAAAGCCCGCTGGTCCCCAAGTACGACCTGCACCCGATCGTCAGCTGGTCGGAAAAGCCCCTGCCGGAGTACCCCGGCCTGCCGACGCTGATCGAGAAAGGGTTCGACTTCACAATGGCCAACTGGAGCGGCGTGTTCGTGCCCAAGGGCACGCCCGAGGCAGTCATCGAGGCCCTGGGCAAGGCGTTGCGGGACACCCTTGCCGATCCGTCGGTCGTCGAATCGCTGAATAAGATCAAGGTCACGATCGGCGCCATGGATGCCAAGACCTTCGGCGCCTTCGCGATGAAAGACTACGAGACCAACCGCGAGTTGTTGCGCGAGGCGGGTCTGCTCAAGAAGTAAGCGGTTCTTCCCGTGCGACAAGGCTTGCGGGACCTGCTGTTCAGCCTGTTGATGCTGGGCATTGGCGGATTCCTTTGGTGGGAAACCACCAAGGATTCCTACCAGCAGGACAAGATGCAGGACTATGGTTTCGATCCGGCGTTCTTTCCGCGCATCCTGATCGGGCTTTGGATGGCCATGGCCGTCGTCATCCTGCTGGGTTCGTTCCGGGACTGGGCGGCGCGCATGGAAGGCCAGCGCTGGGGCAAGCTGGCGGGGGCGCTGGCGCTGACCAGCGCCTACGCGGCCGCGATGCACGTCATCGGCTTTTTGTTCGCCAGCATCCCTTTCTCGGCGTTGATGATGGTCTGGCTTGGCTTTCGGCGGCCCGTCATCGTCATGGCGATCGCCGTGCTGTTTCCGCTGCTGACCTGGTATAGCTTTGTTCACCTGCTGAACATCCCGCTACCGGTGTCGCCGTGGTTCTCCCGGATGTGAGGCGACGCATATGGATGCCCTGTTAGCTGCGTTCCTGCAGGTGGCGCAGCCGGCGACCCTGGCGGCGATGGCGGTCGGCACGCTTTTCGGCATGATCGTGGGCGCGCTGCCCGGCCTGGGCTCGGTGCTGGCGATCACGATCGCGCTGCCGTTCACCTTCGGCATGGACAAGATCCCGTCGATTGCGTTGGTGCTGGCGATCTACTGCTCGTCGGTTTACGGCGGCTCGTTGTCGGCGATCCTGATCAATACCCCGGGTACGCCGCAGTCGGCTGCCACGGTGCTCGACGGCTTTCCGATGACGCAACAGGGCAAGGCCGACCTGGCGATCGGCTGGGCGACGACGTCCTCGCTGATCGGCGGCCTCTTCTCGGCGGTGGTGCTCATTGTCATGGCACCGCAGCTGGCACGATTCGCGCTGCGCTTTGGGGCCATCGAGACCTTTGCGCTGATCGCGATGGCGCTCACCTGCATTGCCGGGGTGTCGCGCGGCAGCATGATCAAGGGGCTGTTGGCCGGCGTCATCGGCCTTTTCCTGGCCGTGGTGGGCACCGACCCGATGACCGGCTCGGTGCGTTTCGACTTCGGCAACTTCGAGTTGTCCGGCGGGTTTCAGCTGATTCCGGTCGTGGTCGGCCTGTTTGCCTTTGGCGAGGTCTTCAGCCGGATTGCCGAGCGCACCTCGTCGATGGTCAATGTCGGCGCCGCCGGCGGGTTCAAGCTCGCACCGCTGCGCGAATGGCTGCTGCGCTGGAAGACACTGGTGCGCAGTGCACTGATCGGCACCTTCATCGGCATCCTGCCCGGCACCGGCGCCTCGACCGCGTCCTTCATCGCCTATTCCGAGGCCAAGCGCAGCGGCCGGTTCAAGGAGAACTTCGGCAAAGGCGAGCCCGAGGGGCTGGTCGCGTCCGAGACCTCGAACAACGCGGTGACCGGCGGCGCGCTGGTGCCCACGTTGGCGCTGGGCATTCCCGGCGATCCGGTCACCGCGGTATTGATGTCGGCGCTGATCATCCAGGGGATAGAACCCGGGGTGCGCCTGTTCCAGGACCACCCCGACGTCATGAATGCCGCGTTCGTCGCCCTGATCGTCTGCAACCTGCTGATGTTCGCCAGCGGCGCGCTGTTTGCGCCGCTGATCACGCGCATCCTGCGCATGCCCGAGCCCATCCTGCTGGCCGGGGTCATCATCTTGTCCATCGTCGGCTCGTATGGCGTGTCGGGCCGGATGTTCGACGTCTATGTCAGCCTGGGCTTCGGGGTGGTCGGCTACCTGTTCCGGATCTGCGGGGTGCCTACGGCGCCCGTCGTCATCGGCCTCGTGCTCGGACCGATCTTCGAGGAGAGCCTGCGCCAGGGCTTGCTGCTCACCGACGGCAGCTTCTTCGCCTTCTTCGATCCCGCCGAGCACCCGATCGCCCTGGTGCTGATCCTGATCACCGTGGCGATCGTCGTCGTGTCCTCTTACACCGAACTGCGCGCCTTCGCCGGGCGGCGCACGGCGCGGGCCGGGGCTGGCTGACCAACGCCCGTCGGTGTCGTCGATGTCCGTCAACGGCAAAGCCCGCCCGCCCCGGCGACGCCATCATCATCACGTCTATGTCGTCGAGTTGTCGGACGAGGTCTGGACCGAGCAACGGTTCCGCCGGGCCAATCCCGATTATCTGTTCAACCGGCCCTGCGTCTATGTCGGCATGACCGGGCTGGATCCGGACCTGCGTTTCGATCGGCACAAGGCCGGTATCCAGGCCAATCGGTATGTCCAGGTTTACGGACTGCGCCTGCTGCCCGACCTGTTCGAGTGCTACAACCCGATGCCCTACGGCGCAGCTGCCGAGATGGAGGTCGAATTGGCGATCGGCCTGCGCGAGGCCGGCTACGCGGTCTGGCAGGCCTGAGGGCCTAACGATACAGCTTGATCGGGCCGTAGTCGCCGCTGGCCGCGATGTGCGAGACCAACGCGCCGTCGCGCTGCGTGTGCACGGCGAATCCCGGTGGCTCGTCCAGGAAGGCCGGCGGACCGTCGTCGCGCAGATCGAGCAGGATCTGGTGCGCACTCGAGGGCACGGTCATCGCCACCGTTGCGCCAAAGCGGCGCTGGATCGTGCGATGCAGGTGGCCGCAGATCACCCGCTCGACCTGAGGGTGCCGGCGGATCACCTGCTCGAGCGCGTCGGCACCCTCGAGCAGGCCGATCCGGTCCATGTGGGCGATGCCGGTGATGAACGGCGGATGATGCATTGCGACGATCGTGGGCATGTCCGGTTGCGCGGCCAGCGTCGTGTCCAGCCAGGCCAGGCGATCGGCGCACAGCGTGCCGTGAGCGGCGCGGGGCACCACGGTGTCGAGCGCCACCAGCCGCAGCCCGCCCAGGTCCTGTGCGAATAACACGTACGGAGCCAGCGCCGGGTCGGGCATCGGCGCGAGGTAGCCGTGGTCGGCGAACGCGGCGCGCATCACCGCCGGATCGTCATGGTTGCCGGGCATCAGGTACAGCGGGCAGGCAAGCGGCGTCAGCAGCGTGCGCAGGTGGGCATATTCATCGACGCTGCCGCGATCGACGAGGTCGCCGGTGACCACCACGGCAGTCGGCGGAGGTTGCAGTCGCCTGACCGCCTGGACGGTCTGCGCGAGCAGTGCCGGCGTGTCGATATCGCCGCTCAGCAGGCGTCCGGGCGCGACCACGTGCGGATCGGAGATCTGCACGAGAACCGGGGGCAGGGGCATGTGCGTGTCCTGTTGGTCGAGTTGTCATGATTGCATCGTAGCCTTGAAGGATGACCACGCCAATCGGCGGGCGATGCAGCGGGCCGCGATGACCACCGGCATCGCCCGGTGTATCCTCGACCCCTTGGAGAGACACGTGCCTGCTCGTGCGGCGAGACGATGCGGCCGCCGTCTGGAGATCGTTGCATTGCCAAAATTCGAACCGCTTGCCATGCGCGGCAACCGGGCCGGCCCAGGGTCGTGCCCCCGAATGGGCCGCCCGAAGGGGGCCGGATGAGCCGTGTGTCGCTACAGGGAGTGGCCAAACATTTCGGCGGCCACGCCGCGGTACAGGACGTGACCCTGGCGGCCGAGCCCGGCCAGTTCGTCGCGCTGCTGGGTCCGTCCGGTTGCGGCAAGAGCACGACGCTGCGGCTGGTGGCCGGTCTCGAGCCGGCCGATGCCGGCCGCATCGAGATCGGCGACATCGATGTCACCTCGCTGCCATCGGCGCAGCGTGGGGTGGCGATGGTGTTTCAGAACTACGCGCTGTTTCCGCACCTGTCGGTGGGCGAGAATATCGTCTTCGGTCTCAAGGTGCGCCGTGTCGGCAAGGCCGAGCGGGCCGCACGGCTGGCCCGCGCCGCCGAGCTGCTGGGCCTGGGCCAGTTGCTCGATCGCAAGCCTGCGCAGTTGTCCGGTGGGCAGCGCCAGCGCGTGGCACTGGGCCGCGCGATCGTCGCCGAAACGCCGGTGTGCCTGATGGACGAGCCGCTGTCCAACCTCGATGCGCAGTTGCGCCAGCAGATGCGGGTCGAGATCCGTGACCTGCAGCAACGCCTGGGCATCACGATGCTGTACGTCACCCACGACCAGACCGAGGCGATGACGATGGCCGACCGCGTGGTGTTGATGCGCGCCGGGCGAATCGAGCAACAGGGTACGCCGCAAGACCTCTACGAGCGCCCGGCCAGCCTGTTCGTGGCCGGCTTCATCGGCGCGCCGGCGATGAATCTGTTTCCGGCGGCGCTATGCCCGCCTGCGCTCGCGCCTCATCACCTGTCGCCGACCGACACGCTGGGCGTGCGGCCCGAACAGTTGCAGCGTTGCGCGCCCGCCGACGGCCTGGCCACCCGGGTCGCGGCGGTCGAGTACCTGGGCGCCGAGTGCCTGCTGGTCTGCGAGGCCGGCCAGGCCGCAGGCGATGCCGCGGTGCGCTTCGTGTTGCGCGCCCCGGCGACCGATCTGCCGCGACGCGGCGACCCGGTCGGCATTTGCTGGGCGCCGGCGGCCGTGCACCGATTCGATTCCGACCACGGGCGGCGATTGTCCGCCTGACCCCTCCAAGACCCACCTACGTCCCCAAGGAGAATCGCCATGACACCCTGGATAAGAACCCTTCGCCGGCGCGCCGGCGCCCTGGCCGCGACGGCCGCGCTGGCCGTGTCGCTGCCGGCCGGCGCGCAGGAGCTGAGCCTTTACTACCCGGTCGCCATCGGTGGCCCGGTGGCCAAGATCATCGACGGGCTCAAGAGTGATTTCGAGAAGGACCATCCCGGCATCACGATCAACCCGGTGTATGCCGGCAGCTACCAGGACACGATCACCAAGGTGCTCACCGCCGCCAAGGGGGGAGATGCGCCACACATGGCGGTGATCCTGTCGACCGACATGTACACGCTGATCGACGAGGATGTGGTCGTGCCGTTCGACGAGATGGTCACCACGGCCGAGGACAAGGCCTGGATCAACGGCTTCTATCCGGGCTTCATGAAAAACAGCCAGACCGGCGGCAAGACCTGGGGCATCCCGTTCCAGCGCTCGACCGTGGTCATGTACTGGAACAAGGCCTTGTTCGAGGCCGCCGGGCTGGACCCCGAGCGCGCGCCCCAGACCTGGGACGAATTGGTCGAGTACGGCAAGAAGCTGACCAAGACCGATGCCTCGGGCAACGTGTCGACCTGGGGCATACAGGTGCCCTCGTCGGGCTTTCCGTACTGGTTGTTCCAGGGGTTCACCACGCAGAACGCGGTGGAACTGATGAATGCCGAGGGCACCCAGACCTACTTCGACAAGCCAGAGGTGATCGCCGCGCTGCAGTTCTGGGTCGATTTGTCGCGCAAGCACAAGATCCACCCGCCCGGGGTCGTCGAGTGGGGCACCACCCCGAAGGACTTCTTCGAGCAAAAGGCCGCGATGATCTGGACCACCACCGGCAACCTGACCAACATCCGCAAGAACGCGCCGTTCGAGTTCGGGGTGGCCATGCTGCCTGCGGGCAAGCAACGCGGCACACCGACCGGCGGGGCAATTTCTACGTGTTCAAGAAGTCCAGCCCGCAGGATGCGCGCGGCGGCCATGACCTTCATCCGTTGGGTCACCGCACCTGAGCGCGCGGCCCGCTGGGCAACGGCGACCGGCTACATCGCGGTCAGCCCGGCCGCCTGGGAAACCGCCGAGATGAAGCAGTACCTGGCCGACTTCCCGGCGCCGACGGTTGCCCGCGACCAGTTGCAATACGCGGTGGCCGAGTTGTCGACCCACGAGAACCAGCGGGTGACCAAGGCGCTCAACGACGGGCTGCAGGCCGCGCTGACCGGCACCAAGTCGCCCGAGCAGGCGATGAAGGATGCGCAGCGCGAAGCCGATCGCATCCTGCGCGCGTACCGCTGAGCGCGCGGGCGTTCCGATGTCACGAGGCCACCGCCACGCCGTCGTCGGCTGGTTGCTGCTTCTGCCGGCGGCGGTGTTGCTGGTGGCCTTCACCCATTACCCGGCGCTGGCCACGTTCTGGCACAGCGCCTTCACCACTGCGCGGCCCAACCGGCCGGCGCGCTTCATCGGCCTGGACAACTACCGGGCGCTGGCCGACGACACGGTTTTCTGGACCGCGCTGACCAACAACTTCTGGTATGCGCTGGGCACCATCGTGCCCTCGATCGCGCTGGCGATCCTGATGGCGCTGTGGGTCGATCGCAAGTTGTCGGGGCAGGGCCTGCTACGGCTCGCCTACTTTACGCCCACCGTGTTGCCGATGATCGCGGTGGCCAACATCTGGCTGTTCTTTTACACCCCCGATTACGGACTACTCGACCAGGTCCGTGGCCTGTTCGGTGGCGCCGCGCACAACTGGCTGGGCACGCCGGAAACGGTGTTGGGCGCGGTGATGGTCGTGGCCGTGTGGAAGGAGGCCGGTTTTTTCATGATCTTCTACCTGGCCGCGCTGCAACAGCAGTCCCCCGAATTGCGCGAGGCGGCAGCGCTGGAAGGCTGCGGGCGCTGGCAGTTCTTCTGGCGGGTGACGTTTCCGCTGCTGATGCCCACCACGTTGTTCGTGCTGGTCAACGCGGTGATCAACGCGTTCCGCTTGGTCGATCACATCGTCGTGATGACCCGTGGCGGGCCCGACAACGCCAGTTCGCTGTTGCTGTTCTACATTTACGAAACCGGCTTCAAGTACTGGGATGCCGGTTACGCGGCCACGCTCACCGCGGTGCTGCTGGCCATCCTGGCGCTGCTGGCCCTGCTGCAGTTCGGCCTGCTCGAGCGGCGCACCCATTACCAATGAGCCTGACCCGATGAGCATACGAGCATGCTGAACCCGGGCCGCTGGGACACCCGTCTCAACACGCTGGGCGCGTGGCTGCTGGCGCTGCTGTGGCTGCTGCCGTTGCTGTACGCGGTCTGGTCGGCTTTCCATCCCACCGAGTACTCGGCGCGGTTCGATCTGCTGGCGCCGCTGACGCTGGACAATTTTCGTGCCGCCTGGGCCGCGGCGCCGTTCGCCCAGTACTTCCTGAACACGTTCGCGCTGGTGGGCAGTATCCTGGCGGGCCAGCTCGTGCTCAGCACGCTGGCCGCCTACGCGTTCGCCCGCTACGAGTTCCCCGGTCGCGACATCGCGTTCGCGCTGGTGCTGGTGCAGCTGATGGTCATGCCCGATGTCGTGCTGGTCGAGAATTACCGCACGATGCACCAACTGGGCCTGGTCGACACGCTGGCCGCGATGGCGCTGCCTTACATCGCGTCGGCCTTTGGCATCTTCCTGCTGCGCCAGACCTTCAAGACCGTGCCCAAGGAGCTCGAAGAGGCGGCCCGGATCGAGGGCTGCGGCTCGCTGGGCGTGCTCTGGCGGGTTTACGTGCCGCTGGCCAAGCCGGTCTACCTTGCCTATGCGCTGGTGTCGGTCAGCCATCACTGGAACAACTTTCTCTGGCCACTGGTGGTGTCCAACTCGGTCGAGACCCGGCCGCTCACCGTCGGCCTGTCGGTGTTCGCCGGCACCGACCAGGGCATCGACTGGGCGATCATCAATGCCGCCACCCTGATCTCCAGCGCGCCGCTGCTGGTGGCCTTCCTGCTGTTCCAGCGCCAGTTCGTGCAGAGCTTTCTGCGCGCCGGGATTCAGCTGATTGGCCCCGCGGGCCGGAACGTTCACAATGACCCCACCAGGTATAGCCCGGGGAGTGATTCATGGATTCGACGCAATCGGTGCTGATGGTCGGCGCGACCGGCGCCGTGGGGTCTTGCGCCGCACGCGCACTGGCCGGTGCCACCGGCCTCGTCCTGACCCTGCTGGGCCGCCAGCCGCTGACGCCGCTGCCGGCCGGCGAGGCGGTCCTGGTCGAGCAGCACGGCTTTGACTGGTTCGATCCGGCCTCGTACGAAGCCAGGCTGGGCGGCCACCACACCGCGATCTGCACGCTGGGCGTGGGCCAGCCGTCGAAAATGAGCCGCGACGAGTTCGTGCGCATCGAGAAGACAGCGCTGCTGCACTTTGCCACCCATTGTCGCGAGGCCGGCATCGGTCATTTTCAGTTGCTGTCGTCGGTGGGCGCCGATGCGCGCTCGGCCTCGTTCTACCTGCGCACCAAGGGCGAGGTGGAGGATGGCCTGCGGGCGCTGGGCTTTGCGCGCCTGAGCCTGTTCCAACCGTCGATGATCCTGACTCCGACCAATCGCTACGGGCTGCTGCAAGGCGTGACGCTGCTCGTGTGGCCATGGCTGAACCCGCTGCTGCCCGGGCCGCTGCGCAAACTGCGTGGCGTGCCGGTGGAGACCTTGGTCGGGCGATCGCCGCCAATGTGTTTACCGGCGGGGTAGGCGACGAGATCCTGCAATGGGACGATTTCGCCAGGCTGGCGGCCCGGTTGCCGGCGCCGGTGCGGGCCGACTTTGCCGGCTGAGCCGCACCCCGGCCGGAGGCAGGTTCAGGCCCTGCCTTTCACCGGATCGGCCAACTTGGGCGACAGCCATCGCCGGCACGCAGCGCTCCCGAGTCCTGCGTTTGCCAACCGATCGCCTTGCCGTAGAAGCCGGCGGCGGCGTCGGGGTTGCGGGTCGGCAATTCGTACCGGCCCCGTTCTCGCGCAGCCAGGGCTTAGCGAAAACGCGACGCCTCGGTCGCGTCAGGCAGCCGGCCTTCCGGGGTGAAGGCATCGACGGCCGGGGGCAGCGACGCGGACAGCCGGGCCAGGATATCGGCCTGGACAACCCCAGCTTGGCTGACAGTTCATCGAGCGTGTCGTCGCCCACTGCCGCCTGCAGCGCTCGCGGATCGAGCGGCCGGTTCTGGCCCTTGCCGACCCAGCTGCCCACGGTGTCCGCGTGCCCGGATTTGTTGAAGGTCTCGAACACGTCGTTCAGGCCCGAGGACAGCGTACCGCCGGCCGATTTTTCGTCGAACATCACTTCCAGCTCGCTGGCTGGTGCGGCGCCGCCACCCTGACCGGCCCCGCTGAGCGCGTCCTTGGCCTTGCCGATCAGGTCGCCGATCTTGTCGCGATTCTGGTAGCCCGCGATTGCGAGCAGGCCCAGCAACGCGGTCATCGAGGGAGTTCTTCTGGCCATGGTGGATTCCTTTGCAATTGAGACTGGTTTGGGGTTGATAACAATCAACGAAATGCTGACCGGACTGATCTAGGATCGACGGATCAATCCGGCACTGCGATCCATCGATGATCCGATGGCAGACCTGACATTCGAAGGCCTGCGGGCGCGCCGGTGACGGTGACGCAAATCATCCGACTGCAGGTGTGCCCCTCGCCTTGGGTTCATGAACTGTATCACCAGGTCGGCGGCGAAGTGGCGCTGGTCAGGGGCCTCACCAGTTCGCGGCGGCCATCGTCGCACGGATGCACGACCGCCGGGCCCACCGACATCGGGCGCCATGGCTGAGACCGACGCGCTCGCGGATCGCGCGTGGGTTGCACGCCGCGCCAGAGGGTGAGTCGCGGGTTCGGGAACGATGAACATGGAATCGGTATTCTATGAACGACCCACGTGCCCGCACGGAAAACGTCGGCCTGGTCAGCGCCGTTCGGGGCAGTGTTGTCGATGTTTGCTTTGAGTCGCAGCTGCCAGAGATCCGAAGCCTGCTGCGCACCGGCGCCGACCAGCGGGTCGCGATCGAAGTGCAGGCCCAGCACGATGAACGACATGTTCGCTGCATTGCGCTGACCTCCACCCAGGGTCTGGCCCGCGGCATGCGGGTACGCGACAGCGGTGGGCCCCTGTTGGCGCCGGTCGGGGCCGGCATCGTGTCGCGCATGTTCGATGTGTTCGGTCAGGCCATCGACCAGTTGCCGCCTCCGCAGGATGTGCAATGGCGCTCGGTTCATTGCGCGCCGCCACCGCTGGCGAGGCGACAAACCCGGTCGCGGGTCTTCGAGACCGGCGTCAAGGCCATCGATGTGCTGCTGCCGCTGGAAACCGGCGGCAAGGCCGGACTGTTCGGTGGGGCCGGTGTTGGAAAAACCCTGCTGCTGACCGAATTGATCCACAACATGGTCGGGCACCACCACGGGGTGAGCATCTTTTGCGGGATCGGTGAGCGTTGTCGCGAGGGCGAGGAGCTCTATCGCGACATGAGCACCGCCGGGGTGCTGGACAACATGGTCATGGTCTTTGGGCAGATGAACGAACCGCCGGGTGCGCGCTTTCGTGTCGGCCATGCGGCGCTGACCATGGCCGAATACTTTCGCGACGATGAGCAACGCGATGTACTGCTGTTGATCGACAACATTTTCCGCTTCATCCAGGCGGGCTCGGAGGTGTCGGGCCTGATGGGTCAGATGCCGTCGCGGCTGGGCTACCAGCCAACGATGGGTACCGAGCTCTCGAGTCTGGAGGAGCGCATCGCCAATACGGTTACCGGTGCCATCACATCGATCCAGGCGGTGTATGTGCCTGCGGATGACTTTACCGATCCGGCAGCCGTGCACACGTTCTCGCATTTATCGGCATCGATCGTCCTGTCACGCAGGCGTGCCAGCGAAGGGCTCTACCCGGCGATCGATCCCTTGCAATCGAATTCCAAGATGGCCACGCCCGGGATCGTCGGGGCGACCCATTACGCGCTGGCGCAGGAAATTCGTCGAACGCTCGCGCAGTATGCCGAACTCAAGGACATCATCGCGATGCTCGGGCTCGAGCAGCTCTCGTCCGAAGACCGCAAGATCGTGGCCCGGGCGCGCCGGCTCGAACGCTTCCTGACCCAACCATTTTTCACTACCGAGCAGTTCACCGGTACACCGGGAAAGTCCGTCAGCCTGCACGATGCGCTCGACGGCTGCGAGCGCATCCTGCGTGACGAGTTCAAGGACTACCCCGAAAGCGCGCTTTACATGATCGGGCCGATCAGCGAGGCAAGGGGACTTCCCCAGACCGTGATCCCGGTGCACGCGCAGCCCGGGCCCGTCGAGGCCGCCAGTGAATCTTGAGATCCTGCTCCCGTTTCGGATTTTCCTGCGCCGCGAGAGCGTTCTTCGAATCGTCGCCGAGACGATCGATGGCTCGTTCGGCCTGCTACCCCGGCGACTCGACTGCGTGGCCGCATTGACACCCGGCATCCTCACTTTCGAGACGCTGGCCGAAGGCGAGGTGTTCGTGGCGATCGACGAAGGCGTGATCATCAAGACCGGTCCCGAGGTCCGCGTTTCGGTTCGCCGGGCGATCCTGGGCAAGGATCTGGCCAGCCTGCGGACGGCGGTGGCGCAGGAGTTCCGCGCGCAGGACGAGGATGCGCAGATCAGGCGCCAGTTGTTGTCCAAACTCGAATCCGGTTTCGTGGCCCGGCTGTCCAGGTTGCAGGTGCCGTCACCATGAGCGAGCCCGAGAAAGCGCCCGACCCGTCGCAACGCCGGCCCATGGCGGCCGATGTCGAGGCGCGGGCCCGGCGCAAACTCGCGGCTCGTCGGCAAAGAACACCGGGTCTCTGGTTCGGCCTTGGGCACGATGGGTCTTGTCGGTTGGTCGGTGGCCGTACCGACATTGCTGGGATCGGCGCTGGGCCTTTGGCTGGATGCCCGATACCCCGGTGAACGGTCGTGGACGCTGGCGCTTTTGGTGGCCGGACTGGTGCTGGGCTGCATCAACGCATGGCATTGGCTGGTCCGGGAAGGCCGTGCCATCCAGGAGAACGAAAAGGAAAACGATGATGCCGATGTCTGAATCCGTCGACCTGTCGATCGGACTGCTTCTCGCCGGTTTGACGGGCCTGGTCCTGGGTGCCTTTTACTTTGGCAGCCTGTGGTGGGTGGTTCGGCGTACGTTGTTCGTTTCATCCTCGCCGCTGTTGCATCTGGGCAGTCTCCTGGTGCGCCTGGCGGTCACGCTGTCCGGGTTCTACGTGATAGGCGCCGGGAGCTGGGAGCGTTCGCTCGCCTGCCTGGTCGGCTTTGTCGTCGCGAGAATGGCCGCGACCCGGCTGACCGCGCCTGGGAGCGGCGCAGACGGACAAGGCATCCGCACGGTTTGCGCTCAAAGACCCTGGAGGGTGGCCATGCGCCTCAGCCTGACGACGGATCTTCTGGCAACAGGGCCTGTTCAAGCTCAATGCCACGATCGTGTTCACCTGGGTGCTGATGTTCTTGTTGACGATTGGCTCCTGGCTGGTCACGCGCCGTCTGACCGGCGAAAACAAGCGTTCGCGCTGGCAGAACCTGCTCGAGATCGCCGTGACCGGCATCGTGACCCAGATCGACCAGATCGGCCTGTGCGAGCCGCGCCGCTACCTCGGCTTTCTGGGCACGATGTTCCTTTTCATTGCGGCCGCTGCGCTGGGCACGATCGTCCCCTACTACGAACCGCCGACCGGCTCGTTGTCGACGACAGTTGCGCTCGCGTTGTGCGTCTTCGTGGCCATCCCTTTATGGGGTGCGTGACAAGGGATTGGGTGGTTACCTGAGCTCTTATCTCCAACCAACCGCGCTGATGCTGCCCTTCAACATCATCAGCGAGATCTCGCGCACGCTTGCGCTGGCGGTGCGCCTGTTCGGCAACATGATGAGTGGCGCGATGGTCATCGCCATCCTGCTCACGATCACCCCGTTCCTGTTTCCGATCGTCATGACCGCGCTCGGATTACTGACCGGCATGGTGCAGGCCTACATCTTCTGTGTGCTGGCTGCCGTCTATCTCGCCGCTGCGACCCAATCCAGTCACGCCCGTCGCAGCCCGCCATTGCCCCAGACACCCTGAACCGTAACGCAAGGACTGCCATCATGGACAGCATGACCCTCATCGCCGTGGCCTCTATCGTCATCGCCGGCCTGACCACCGGAATCGGCTGCATGGCGCCGGCGTTCGCCGAAGGCCGCGCCGTGGCGGTCGCCTTGACGGCGCTCGCCCAACAGCCTGATGCCTCGGCCACGATTACCCGGACCCTGTTCGTCGGGTTGGCGATGATCGAGTCAACGGCGATCTATTGCTTTGTGGTGTCGATGATTCTGATATTTGCCAATCCGTTCTGGAACACGGCGATTGCCCAAGCTGCGGGCAGGTGAACGATGCTGATCGACTGGTTCACCGTGGGCGCACAGGCGCTCAACTTCGTCGTCCTGGTATGGCTGCTCAAGCGTTTCCTCTATCAGCCGGTACTCAATGCGATCGCCGCGCGGGAAGACCTGATCGCGCGGCAGATCGCCGATGCCCAGGCGGTCAAGCGTGGCGCCGAGCAGTTGCGGCAATCCTTCGTGGACAAGAGCGAGGCCTTCGATCGTGAGAGAGGCTACCTGCTGGATCAGGCGCTCCGCCAGGCAAGGGACGAGCACGATCGCCTGATCGAGGCCGCGCACCAGGCGGCCGACGAAGTCGGTGAGAAGAGACGGGAAGCCTTGCGGCTCGAGTCAGCCGCCTTGCAGCGTTCGATTGCCGACAGCGCCCGGGCCGAGGTGTTCGAGGTCACGCGTCGCGTTCTGGCCGATCTGGCCGACGTCAGTCTGCAAACCGAGGTTGCCGATCTGTTCGTTCGTCGCCTGGGCGAGCTCCAAGAGCCGGCCAGGGGCCTGCTTGCCGAGGCGCTCACCGGCGCGCAGGCGCAGGCGGTTGTGCGATCGGCATTCAATCTGGCGGATGCGCAAAGGGCGCGCATCCAGGCGGCGGTCGATGCGTGTGCGCGGGCGCCGGTGTCGTTGACTTTCATCACCGCGCCCGAGATGATTCTGGGGATCGAGCTGATCGGCGCGGGTCGGAAGATCGCCTGGGGTGTCGACCAATACCTGGGCGAGCTCGATCGCGCGATCGCGCAGCGGCTGGCCATCGCCAGCCAGCCAGCGTCCGAAAAGGCCGGGCCTGGCGGCCAAGCGAACACGTTGAGCAGCGCATGATGCCGATCAGGTCTGACGCTCTCACCGCGGTCGAGCAGGCATTTGGCGCCATGCGCGATGCCCGCGACGGCTATTCACCCGGATTGACGGTTCAAGAGGCCGGCAGGGTCAGCCGGGTGGCGACCGGGGTGGCGCAGGTAGGCGGCCTTCCGGGCGTGGGTTTCGACGAACTGGTGCGCTTCGCGGGAGACGTGTATGGGATCGCCTTCAATATCGATGTCGACGAGATCGGCGTGGTGCTGCTGGATGACTACTGGCGATTGAAGGCGGGCGATCCGGTCGAGCGCACCGGGCGCGTGATGGATGTGGCAGTGGGGGATGGCCTGCTGGGTCGCGTCATCGACCCGCTGGGGCGAGCCCTGGACGGGCACGGGCCGGTGCAGAGCAGCGCCCGGCTGCCCATCGAACGTGCCGCTGCCCCGATCATGGATCGCGCGGCGGTGTCGGTTCCCCTGCAAAGCGGCGTCAAGGTCATCGACGCCCTTATCCCCATCGGGCGCGGGCAGCGCGAACTGATTCTTGGTGATCGTCAGACGGGCAAAACCACGATCGCGATCGATACCATCCTCAATCAGCAAGGCGACGATGTGGTCTGCGTGTACTGTGCCATTGGCCAGCGGGCGTCGGCGGTTGCCACGGTGGTGGCCACGTTGCGCGAGCATGGCGCAATGAAGCACACGGTGGTCGTCGTGACCGAAGGCAACCAGCCGCCCGGACTGACGTACATCGCCCCCTACGCCGCAACCAGCATCGCCGAGTTCTTCATGGAGGCAGGGCGTGATGTACTCATCGTCTACGACGACCTGACCCAGCACGCACGCGCCTACCGTGAGCTGTCGCTGCTGCTGCGCCGACCCCCGGGTCGCGAGGCCTTCCCGGGCGACATCTTCTATATCCATTCGCGGCTTCTCGAGCGCGCGACCCATCTGAGCGCCGGGCGGGGCGGCGGATCGTTGACGGCCCTGCCCATCATCGAAACCGAAGCGCAGGACATCTCGGCCTACATTCCGACCAACCTGATCTCGCTCACCGATGGCCAGATCTACCTGTCGCCCACGCTGTTCGGGTTGGGCGTGTTGCCCGCAGTGGACGTCGGTATGTCCGTGTCGCGTGTGGGCGGCAAGGCACAACTGGGGGCGTTTCGGGCGGTCGCCGGCGACCTGAAACTCGCCTACGCCCAGTTCGAGGAATTGGAGGGCTTTTCCAGGTTCGGGGCCCGGCTGGACGACGACGGCCGGCGGGCCATCGCTCGCGGGCAGCGCATCCGGGCCTGTCTCAAGCAGCCCGCATCCGACCCTGTGTCGGTGCTCGAGCAGATCGCCATTCTCAGGGCGCTGACCGCCGGGCTTTTCGACCCGGTGCCGCTGGCCCGGATGCCCGAGGCCGAGGCCGCCGTGCGGTCGGCGGTCGCCCGCCTGCCTGCCGCCGTGGCAGCGCGTCTGTTGCAGCCGGGCAAGCCGGACGAGGGCGATGCGCAGGCCATCGAGGCCCTGGCCAGAGATACGCTGGCCGTCCTTGGCGACCCGGATACGGCGCCGGCCAGCCAGATCACGCGATGAGCGACGCACTGGCTGCGCTGAAACAGCAGATCGGCAGCGCCACCGACCTGCAATCCATCGTGCGAACGATGCGGGCGCTGGCGGCGTCCAGCATTCACCAGTACGAGCAAGCGGTGCTTGCACTGGCCGAGTATCAGCAAGCTGTCAACCTGGGCCTGGGTGCCTGTTTCAATCGATCGGCGCCCGATGCGCCGTCGCCTCCGGTGCGACGATCATCGGGCTCGATCGCCGCGATCGTTTTCGGGTCGGATCAGGGGCTCGTTGGCCAGTTCAACGAAGTGATCGTTGCGCATGCGGTGCAGGCCTTGGCGCGCATCGACGGCGCACACGTGGTCTGGGCCGTGGGCGAGCGGGGGGCCACCCGGTTACGCGATGCCGGCATCGCATTTGTGGAGGTGTATCCGGTGCCCACCTCGGTCGAGGGCATCGCACCGCTGATCGAGCAGATCCAGTTCGACATCGGTACGCATCCCGCTCAGATCGCTGCGCCGCACGCCCATCTCTTTTACAACCGGCCGCTTTCCCGGATTCTGTACGAACCGGTGCAACGTCGCCTGCTGCCCCTGGACGAAACCTGGCGCGCACAATGCCGCAACACCGTCTGGCCGACGAACCGGCGACCCGAGGTGATGGGGCAGGGCTCACAGGCCCTGCGAGCCCTGATCCGCGAGCATCTGTACATCACGGTGTACCGTGCGTGCGCTGAGTCGCTTGCCAGCGAGAACGCCAGCCGGCTGGCGGCAATGGAGCGCGCCGACAAGAACATCGAGGAGATGCTTGCGACGCTGCAACGCAGATTGCATGGCCAGCGTCAGCGCGCGATCGACGATGAATTGTTCGATGTGGTGGCGGGCTACGAGGCATTGTCCGGCGTCCGGTCCGCGTCGGCGGCAGGACCGGCATCCCCCGCACCGATCGTCAAAGCATGCCCAGTGGCTGCTTGCGGTCCGGCGGTGGGAAGCGCGCGTCGATCCGGCGCAGCTCCTCTTCGGTGAGCGCCATTTGCGCCGCTGCCAGGTTTTGCTCGAGGTGTGCCGGGCGCACCGCCTTGGGAATTGCGACAACCCCGGGTTGCGCAAGCACCCAGGCCAGTGCCACCTGGGCGGCCGTTACGCCGCGCGCGTGGCCGATCGTCGCCAGGGTCTGGTCGTTGGCCAGCCCGCCCTGGTCGATCGGGCTGTAGGCCATCATCGGCATCGCGTGTTCGCGCAGCCACGGCAGCAGGCTGAACTCGGGCCCGCGCTGGCTGGCCGAGTAGTAGACCTGGTCGGTCGCGCATAACCCCGGCGCCAGCGTCTCGATCTCGCGCATCTCGTCGATGTCCAGGTTGCTCACCCCCCAGCGGCCGATGCGCCCGGTCTCGACCAGCGCCTGCAGCGCGTCGATGGTTTCGGCAAACGGGGTCGGGCCGGCCCAGTGCAGCAGGTACAGATCGATTCGTGCCAGGCCCAGGCGGCGCAGGCTGCGCTCACAGGCCTGCGCGGTACCGCGGCGGGTGGCGTTGTGCGGGTAGACCTTGCTGACGATGAACAACTCGTCTCGCGTCACCGCGCCGGCCCGGAGCGCGTCGCCAAGCGCCTGGCCCAGCAAGGTCTCGGCACCGCCTTCCCCGTACATCTCGGCGGTGTCGAAAAGGCGGTAGCCGATATCGATCGCGTGGCGGATCGCCGCCAGTTCGGCAGCGCGGCCGGCCCGTGACTCTCCGATGCGCCAGGTTCCCAGGCCTAGCGCGGGGAGCTGGGTGCCATCGGCAAGCTTGATCTGTCGCATGGGGTCGGTCACCTCCGGGGGCTGGATATCGAGAGACTACAATCATTGCGCTGGGCCCCCTAAGAAAACGTTCCCGATCCCAGGGTCGGTCGTCTGGCGGCTTATCACCCAATCGAAGTAGAGTCGGACATGATCGTTGACAAAGCACGACTGGCGGTCGTGATCCCCAGCTACAAGGTGAAGGACCATGTCATCCAGGTGATCGAGGCGATCGGCCCCGACGTGGCGGCGATCTACGTGATAGACGACTGCTGTCCCGATCGGTCTGGCGAGTTCGTCACCGCCAATGTGCGGGATGATCGGGTCAGGGTCATCCGCCACGACAGCAACCAGGGGGTTGGTGGCGCGGTCATGACCGGCTACCAGGCGGCCATCGACGACGGCATGGAAGTGATCGTCAAGATCGATGGCGACGGTCAGATGGACCCGGCGCTGATCCCCGAGTTCGTCAAGCCCATTCTCGAGCGCGAGGCGGACTACACCAAGGGCAACCGTTTCGTCGACCTGGAGTCGGTGCGCTCGATGCCGACCGTGCGCCTCGTGGGCAACGCGATGCTCTCGTTCATGACCAAGCTGTCGTCGGGATACTGGAACCTGTTCGATCCCACCAACGGCTATACCGCCATTCATGCCGACGTTGCCCGGCGACTGCCGTTTGCCAAGATCAGCCGCCGGTACTTCTTTGAAACCGACATGCTGTTTCGGCTCAACACGATCCGCGCCGTGGTCCTGGATGTGCCAATGGGGGCCAAGTATGCGCAGGAGGTCAGCAACCTGAAGATCTCGCAGATCACCACCGAGTTCTTTCTCAAGCATCTGCGCAATTTCATGAAGCGCATCTTCTACAACTATTATCTGCGCGACATGTCGCTGGCCTCGATCGAGCTGGTCGTGGGCACGGTGTTGCTGGCCTTCGGCCTGGTTTTCGGCGGCTACCACTGGATGGCGTCGGCCGCCGCCCAGGTGCCGACCCCGGCGGGCACCGTCATGCTGGCCGCGTTGCCGACGCTGGCCGGCATCCAGTTCCTGCTCGCGTTCCTGGGTTACGACATCTCGTCGATTCCCACCCGGCCGCTGCAAAAGAACCTGGTCGGCGCGGGCGAACCCCGTTGGAGGGCAGGGGCGTGAAGTGGGTGGCCGATCGGCTGCGTGATCCGCAGGTGCAGCGCCTGGACGTCGACGGCGGCGACCGCCTGCGGGTGCACGGGGCCATCCTGGCGCGCAAGCCAATGCTGCAGCAGGTGTTCACCGGGTTTCATCACCTGTTCGAACGACTGGACCGTCGCTACCTGCGCGGCGATGGTCTACGGGTCGAGATCGGTGCCGGGGTCGCGCCGATCCGCGATTCCTACCCGGACGTGCTGGCCACCGACATCGTCGCCGGGGCCGGCCTGGACCGCGTGCTCGATGCCGAGAACATGGACCTGGCCGATGGATCGGTGCGGGTCGTGTTCGGGCAGAACTGTTTTCATCACTTCCCGCACCCAGAGCGCTTCTTTAAGGAGTTGCAACGGGTGTTGCCGGTGGGTGGCGGGGCCATCCTGCTCGAGCCCTACCATGGCCCGATTGCGTCGTTGCTGTTCAAGCGCCTGTTCGACACCGAGGGCTACGACAGACTACCCGTCGTGGGAGACCCCGGCCAGCGGGCCGATGAACGGGGCCAACCAGGCACTCAGCTACATCGTCTTCGATCGCGACCGGCCCGAGTTCGAGCGCCGCTTCCACAACCTGCGCATCGTGCACCAGCAAACCTGCAACAACTACCTGGCCTACCTGCTGTCGGGCGGCCTGAACTTTCGCCAGCTATGGCCCGACGCCGCGTTGCCCGTGCTCGATGGGCTGCAGTGGCTGGTGTCGCCGCTCGATCGCTGGCTGGCGCTTCACCACGTGGTCGTGATCAGGAAAGAGGGCTGATGCGCTTCGCCCGCTACCTGCTCGTGCAAGTGGCCGCCTATGGCATCGACATGGGCAGCTTCGTGCTGTTGCACAACCTGCTGCAGACCGCGCCGCTGCCTGCCAACGCGGTGGGCAAAGTCCTGGCCGGCGTGTTCGCCTACCTTTCGCACAGCCGGTTCACGTTCGGCCTGGCCAGCGCCGATCGCTCGGCCGACCAGGTAGTCAAGTACGCGTTGTTGCTGGCACTGAACCTGCCGCTGTCCGCGCTTGCCCTCTGGATCATGTTGATGGTCGTGCCCTCGGCGGTGCCAGCCAAGTTCCTGGCCGATGCGGTCTGCGTGTTTCTCACCTACTGGCTGAGCAAGCGCTTCGTCTTTCTCAACCCGGCCGCGCCGGCTTCGCCGGTTGCCGGGCACAAGGGGGGCGAGTGAGGATCGCGATCACCGGCGCCACCGGCTACATCGGCATGCGCCTGGTGCGCGCGGCGCACCGGCAGGGGCACTCGGTGCTGGCGCTGACCCGGCGCGACCCCGGGCTGGCGGGGTGGCGTGGTTGCCTTTCGAACTCGCCGACGGTCAGCCGCCGGTGCTGCCCGACGACATCGGGGCCGTGATCCACCTGGCGGCGGTGACCTCCGGCGTGCCGGCCCCCGGGCAGGACGAGGTGGCCGCGGCGCAGCGTCTGCTGGCCGCGGCATCCGATCGCCGGGTGCCTTTCGTGTTCGTGTCCAGTCAGACAGCCAGCGAGCACGCGCCAACCGCTTACGGGCGCACCAAGTGGCGGATCGAGCAGCTCACGTTGGCACAGGGCGGTTGCGTGGTCCGGCCGGGGCAGGTCTATGGCGGACCCGAGCGCGGCTTGTTCGGCCTGCTGGCCCGGCTCCGCCGGGTGCCGGTGCTGCCGGCCTTCGTGCCACCGCCGCGCGTCCAGCCGGTGCATGTCGATGACCTGGCGCAGGCGCTGCTGGCCTGCACGGCCCCGCAGGGGCGACCGGGCGTGCTGTGCATCGGCGACGCGTCACCGATCACGTTCACCCGCTTCCTGGCCCTGATCGCGCACGGACGCACCGGGCGACGACCGCTGTTCGTACCGGTTCCCGTGCTCTTGGTGCGGCTCGCCGGCCGGCTCGTCGGACCGGTGGCCCGCGAACGGCTGGGGCTCGCGCGGCTCACGTCGTTGTTCGAGTTGCCCCCGATGGACACCGACGCCGACCTTCGCTCCTGGGCCTGCAGTTGCGCCCCGTCGCCGCCGGCATGGCCGGCGTGGGGAATGCGCATCGCCGCTGGCTGATTGAGGAGGGCGTGCGCTGCTGGGCTACGTGCTGCGTCAGCGCGTGCCGGCGCGGCGCTGGTGCGTCGCTACGTGCGTGCGGTCGAGCAGGTGCGCGGGTCCGGCGCGCTGGATCTGCCTCGGGCCGCCTTGCGTTCGCGCCGCTGGTGGCGGCGCTCGAGGGCGGGGCGATGCTGCAACCGCCGCTGCGCGACGAACTGGCCTGGCGGCTCGATGCCGCGGTGGTCATCGCCGAGGCCAGCCCGCAGGGGGCGGCGCGCTTCCTGTGCCAGGGCGGGGCGCAGGGCTTGCTGGTCAGCGGCCTGCGGATGATTCACGGGGTGGGGGCGAAATCGGCTGGCGGTTGGTCCGCGCCCTGGCCGTGCCGGCGCTCCGTCCGTTCGGCCGACCCAGGGGCCTGCGCCAATGAGCGCCGGTTTCGATGTGTTGATCGTCGGCAGCGGGCCGGCCGGGGTCAGTGCGGCCTTTCCCCTGCTCGATGCCGGGTTGCAGGTGCTGATGGTCGATGGCGGCACGCCGGCTGTCGTGCCGCCCCCCACCGGACAATTGCTGCAACTGCGCGAACGCGACCCACAGCAGTGGAGGTGGATGGTGGGAAGCAACTACCACGCGCTTCGCCAGATCGATGCGCTGTCGCCCAAGCTGCGCGTCCCGACGCATGCCGACGTTTTTGCGGGGTTTGCCGCAGCCAACCGGATCGACACGCAGGACTTCATCGCGGTGGGGTCGCTCGCACCGGGCGGCCTGTCCAAGGCCTGGGGTTGCGGGGTGGCGACATTGTCGGCCGATGAGCTGGCCCCTTTTCCGTTCCCATCCGCCGACCTGCGCCCGTCATACGAGGCCGTCACCCGCCGCATCGGCGTCAGCGGTGCCGCCAGCGACGACCTGGCCGATTACTTCGGCCTGGACGACTGGGCGCAGCCGCCGGTGGCACTCGATGCATTACAGGCCGGGTTGCTGCAAAGGTACACGGCGCGCCCGGCGGCGCGCGCGCGCGCCGGCTTTCGGCTGGGCCGATCGCGCGTGGCGGCGCTGACCGAGGCCATGCCGGGCCGCGAAGCCTGCGACCTGTCGGGCACCTGCCTGTGGGGCTGCGCGCGGCGTGCGCTGTACTCGGCCACCGACGATTTGCGCTTGCTGCGCGAGCGCGCGAACTTTCACTACCGTCCCGGATTCGTCGTTGACCGGGTGATCCGGTCGGGCAGTCGGGTGGGGGTGCAGGCCGGCAACGGGGGCGGCGAGGCATTGCACGCGCGCCGCCTGGTGCTGGCGGCGGGTACGCTGGCCAGCACCCGGCTGGCCTTGCAGGTGCTGGCGCATCGTGACGCGGTGCCGTTGCAGTCGTGCCCCAGCGCGGCCTTCCTTCTTTGCGTGCCGCGCCAACTGGGGCGTCGGCGGGTGCCGGCGTTCGGCCTGGGCCAGTTGTCATTCGCGCTGGCCCTGGCCGGGCAGGACGGCTCGCCGGTGACCGGGTTTGGCTCGCTGTTCGATACCGGCGGCATCCCGGTCGCCGAGTTCGCCCGCTTCCTGCCGATGGCGAGGCGCCACGGGGTCGACGTCCTGGCGTCACTGCTGCCCGCCTGTGTGGTCGGCAACCTGTTCCTGCCCGGGCACCTGCTCGATGCCCGGCTCAGCCTGGGAGCTGACGACGCGCTGCAGGTTCGCGGCCGTTACGCCGAACCGGTGCCGGCATTGATGGCGCAAGCGCAGGCGCAACTGCGGGCGCATTTTCGGCGCCTCGGGGCGATCATGCTGCCGTTCAGCTTCGCGCTGGGCAAGCCCGGGGGCGACCTGCACTATGCCGGCTCGCTGCCGATGCGCGCCCAACCGGCCCGCGGCCAGACCGATCGCTGGGGTGAGCTGGCCGGGTACGACGGCGTCCATGTCGTCGATGGCGCCAGTCTTTCCGCGCTGACCGAAAAGTCCCACACGCTGACCCTGATGGCCAACGCCGATCGGATCGGCCGCCGGCTGGGGCAGGTGCTCGGCGGGCAGGCGCAATGAACGGGCCGGGCGCCTCGCGGGCGTACGCGACACTCGTGCCCACCTGCCTCGTGCTGTGTGGCGTGCTGGTGGTGTTCGGGTTTTCCGGCAGGGGGCTGCTCAGCACGATGCCCTGGACGGCGACCGACAGCCTGTTTTTTTTCGCCGCCACGGTCGTGGCGCTTTTTGGCGGTTTCCTCGTACTGGCGCGCCTGCTGCCGGTTGCGCCGTTGCAGCTCGGGCTCTACGCGGTTGCCGCGCTGGGCATTGCGGCCGGGCAGGGCCTGGCGCTGCTGGTCGTTGCCGCCTTCGCCTTGTCGTGCGAGCAGATCGGCAACACGCTGTGCAAGGGGCTACGCATCGACCCGGACACCGGCGCCGGCATCACGCCGTTCCTTGTCGGGGCCGGCGCGTTCGGCCTGCTGCTGGGCCTGTTGGCCTACCTGCCGATCAATACGCCGGGCCTGTACGCGGCACTGGTGCTGTTGCCCCTGCTCCTGTCCCGCGGCGCCGTGTTGCAACGCGCCCGTTCGTGGTTCGGCAGCCCCCTGCCGGGCACCACGCAGGCGCGCGGTTTCGAGCCGGTGATGGCTGCGCTGCTGGCGTTTGCGGTCGTTCATTTTCTGTTTGCGCTGATGCCCGAACTCGGCTACGACGCGCTGGCGATGCACTTGTTCGTGCCCTCGCAGCTGTATCACCTGGGCCGGTGGGGGTTCGATCCGCAGCTGTACGCCTTTGCGTTGATGCCCATGTTGGGCGATTGGCTGTTCTCGGTCGGCTACATGCTGGCCGGCGAAACCGGGGCGCGCCTGGTCAACCTGTTGTTCACCTATGCGCTGTCCTACCAGGGCTACCGACTGGTGCTGTTTCTGGGCGGCGACAAAGGGCCGCGGCCCTGGCCGCGTTGTTGTTCCTTGCCACGCCCCTGACCCTGACCGAAACGGTGTCGCTACACGTCGAGTCGATCTGGGGCGCTTTCATCGTCGGGGGCTTGCAGGCGTCGCTGGCCTATGGCGGTAGAAAAACCGCCACCGGCCGCAGCCCGCTGTTGATGGCCGCGCTTTTTTTCGGCCTGGCGGCCAATGCCAAGGCCGTGACCTTGCTGATCGTGCCGGTCGTGGCGATCTACCTGGTCGTGTGTTACCTGCGCCATCCGTCCCGTGCGGGGCTGGCCTGGATCGGCCTGTCGGCCTGCCTGTTTCTCGTCGTCGGGTCGGTGCCTTACCTGGGCGCGTACCTGGTCTCGGGCAACCCGGTCTTTCCGTTCTTCAACGACCTGTTCCAGTCGGGCTATTACCCGGCCGAACGCTTCGTCAATACGCACTTTCGTTCCGGCCTGGACTGGCAGGTGTTGTACCGCTCGATCTTCGAGCCGGCACGGTACATAGAAGGCACCGTGGGCGCACCCGGCTTTCAATGGCTGCTGCTTCTGCCGGCAAGTGTGCTGGTGCTGCTTCATGCCCGCCACTGGCGGGCGCTTGCCGTGTTTGCGATCGCCGTCGTCTCGATCTACCTCGTCTTTCGCTCGCAAAGCTACCTGCGCTACGTGTTTCCGTTTTCTGCGGTCCTCGTCGCTTTGATCGCGCTGGCCGCCCACCGGGCCAGGCTCGCGGGTCGGGGCGTGTCGCTGACCTTCGGTCTGGCGATCGTGTCGACGCTGGGCTTGAACATCGTGTTCTTTACCTCGGCCACCTGGAACTATCGCGGATTTCCCGTGTCCATCGTCTTCAGCGAGCGGGCCAGGCTCGAGTACCTGGAACTGCGCGAGCCGCTGCGCCTGGCGGTGCAGGTCGTCAACAGTCACAACCTGGGTCGTTCACCGGTGGGTTTTTTGTCGAGCAAACCCTACGGCGCCGGCCTGACGGCCGACGTGTTGTATGCGTACTGGTACAACAAGCAGTGGGAATCCCGACTGTCGAAGGTTGGCGATGCGGCGCAGGTGGCCCAGGTCCTTCGGGACTACCGCGTGATCTACCTTGTCCTGGATGACGCCTGGGGCAAGCCCGGGCTTCGCGAAGCGATCCGTTCGGCGACCGACGAGTTGGCCACCTATGGGGCAGTGTCGGTGCGCCGCCTGCGGCAGGAGTTGCAGTTTGGGCAGGAACTACTCGCCAATCCCGACTTGCAAGGGCCGTCAGGCTGGTCGCTGGCTCCCGGTGCGGTGATCGAGAACGGGGTGGCCACCGTCAGCAGCGCGACCCCGGTCACGCAGCGCGTCGCGGTCGAGGCAGGGCGTACCTATCGCAACGATGTCGTTGCCCGCTGCCTGGGCCCGCAGGTCTCGGGGCGCATCCAGCTGAACTGGCTCGATGCCAAGGGAGCCTACCTGGACACCAGCATCACGGTGTTTGCCTGCACCGAGGATTGGCAGATGCACCGGATGCAGGCGCGTGCGCCCAAGGGGGCGGGCGCGGTCATCGTCTACGGATCGGCCCACGGCGAGCAGCCGATCCTGTTCGACAGGATATCGCTACGCTGAGTCGGATCCTGGCGACACGGGCCAGCCTTGTTCGCCAACCAGCGGCACGAACCGCACCGGCCCCAGCGGTTCGGTTTCGAACCGATCGGCCGCCGCGCGGGTCACGCGCAGCAACTGCTGCGTCTGCGGATCATCGCCCACCGGCATCACCAGGCATCCGCCAACAGCCAGTTGCTGCCTGAGTGCCACCGGCACGGCCGGACCGCCCGCGGTAACGATGATCGCATCGAACGGTGCGCGCTCAGGCCAACCGAGCGTCCCGTCGCCGGCGCGCACCCGGACATTGGCCAGGCCTGTGTCACGCAAGGCCTGCGCCGCGCGCTCGGCCAGTTCGGCAATGCGTTCAATCGAGTAGACCTCGCGGCACAGCAGGCCCAGCACCGCCGCCTGGTAGCCCGAGCCTGTGCCGATCTCCAGCACCCGCTCGTGACCTTCCAAGGCCAGCGCCTGGGTCATCAGCGCCACCACGTAAGGCTGCGAGATGGTCTGGCCAAAGCCGATAGGCAACGGGTTGTCTTCGTAGGCGTCGTCGCGTTCGCCGGCGCGCACGAACCGCTCGCGCGGTACCTGGGCCATCACATCGAGCAGCCGCGTATCGACGATATCGCGCGCCACGAGCTGGCGCTCGACCATCTCGGCGCGTCGTTTCGCATAGACGTCGTCGGCCGGGTCTGCGCTCGCGCCCCGGGTCGGCCCTGTGGCGCCAGCGCTGGTCACCGGAGCGCGCCCCACTGCGCCCGTCGCCTACGGTTGCGATGCTCAGGCCGTCGCAACTTCGGGCTCCAGCGCCGCCTCGAGCGCATCGTCCAGGTTCTCCAGCCAGACGAACTCCAGTTTGTCGCGCGCCTCGGCCGGGATGTCGTCATAGTCGCGCCGGTTGCGCGCGGGCAGCAGCACCCGCCTGATGCCGGCGCCTGCCGCGGCCACCACTTTTTCCTTGATGCCGCCCACCGGCAGCACGAGCCCGCGCAGGCTGATCTCACCGGTCATCGCGGTGTCGCTGCGCACGTTGCGCCCGGTCAGCAGCGAAGCGAGTGCGACGAACATCGCCACCCCCTGCACTCGGGCCATCCTTGGGCGTCGCACCGGCGGGCACGTGCACGTGGATCTCGCTCTTGGCGATCGTCTCGGGTTCGAGGCCCAGTTCGGTGGCGCGGTTCTTGACGATGCTCAGCGCGGCCTGCGCGCTTTCGCGCATCACGTCGCCCAGCTGCCCGGTGAGGATCAGGTTGCCCTTGCCGGCCGAGCGGGTCGCCTCGATGAACAAGATGTCGCCGCCCACCGGGGTCCAGGCCAGCCCGGTGGCCACCCCGGCAACGCTGGTGCGCATCGCGATCTCGTTCTCGAAGCGCGGCGCGCCCAGGATGTCGGCAACCTCCTGCGCACCGATGCCGAGCACCGTGGCCGAGCCCTCGGCGATGCGCACCGCCGCGTGGCGCACGACCTTGCCGATCTCGCGCTCCAGGTTGCGCACCCCGGCCTCGCGGGTGTGATCCTCGATGATCCGCGACAAGGCCTCGTCGTCGATCGACACCTGGTCGGCGCGCACGCCGTTGGCCTCGAGCTGGCGGGCCACCAGGTAGCGGCGGGCGATCTCGCGCTTCTCGCTACCGGTGTAACCGGCCAGGCTGATGATCTCCATCCGGTCCCGTAGCGGGCCGGGGATCGAATCGAGCATGTTCGCGGTGGCAATGAACGCCACCTTGCTCAGATCGAACGGCACCCCCAGGTAGTTGTCGCGAAAGCTGTTGTTCTGCTCCGGGTCCAGCACCTCCAGCATGGCCGCCGATGGGTCGCCCTGGATGCCGCGACCCATCTTGTCGATCTCGTCGAGCATCATCACGCCGTCGCGCGCCCCGGCCTTGCGGATCGCCTGCACGATGTTGCCCGGCAGCGCGCCCACGTAGGTGCGTCGATGGCCGCGGATCTCGGCCTCGTCGTGTACGCCGCCCAGGCTGACCCGCGAGAACGGCCGGTGCATCGCCCGCGCGATCGACTGGCCCAGCGAGGTCTTGCCCACCCCGGGCGGGCCCACGAAGCACAGAATGGGCGCTTTGCCGTGCGGCGCCAGCTTGCGAACCGCCAGGTACTCGATGATCCGGGTCTTGATCTTGTCCAGGCCGAAATGGTCATGGTCCAGGATCTTGCGCGCCTCGGCGATGTCGATCTCGCGCGGCTCGGGTTCGGCCCAGGGCAATTCGATCAACCAGTCGAGGTAGGTGCGAACCATGCCGCTCTCGGTCGCGCCCTCGGGCATGCGCTCGTAGCGACGCAACTCCTTGCGTGCCGCCTTTTCGACCTCGTCGGGCATGCCGGCCTTGTCGATCGCCTCGGTGAGTTCGGCAATCTCGGCGCCCTTGCCGTCGCCTTCACCCAGCTCACGCTGGATCGAGGCCATCTGCTCGCGCAGGATCGCCTCGCGCTGGCGCTCGTCGAAGGTCTCCTTGGTCTTGCGGCCGATCTCCTGGGTCAGGCGCAGCACCTCGATGCGGCGCGCCAGCAGCGCCGACACCTTGTCGGCCCGTTGACGCAGGTCGATGGTTTCGAGGATTTCCTGCTTTTCGACGGCGGTGGCATCCAGGTAGGCGGCCACCAGGTCGGACAAGGTGCCGGGCGCATCGATGCCGCGCACGGTGGCAACCATTTCGGCGGGCACCTGGGGTAGCAGCTCGAGTGCCTCGAGCGCCTGCTGGCGCAGGTGCAGCAGGCGGGCCTCGAGTTCGGCCGCCTCGGCCGACGGTTCCTCGATCAGTTCGATGCGCGCCACCAGGAACGGGCGCTCGTGGGTGAACTGCAGAACCCGGAAGCGCTGCACCCCCTGCACGACGATATGATGGGCCCCGTCGGGCGCATTCACGTAGCGCACGAGGTTGGCCATCGTGCCGACCCGGTGCAGATCGACCCCGGTCGGCTCTTCGACCCTGGCCTCGCGCTGCATCAGGATGCCCACCGGCTTCTCGTCGCGCAGCGCCTGCTGGGCGGCAACGATGGACGCCTTGCGCCCGATCGTGATCGGAAAGACCGTGCCGGGAAACAGCACGGTGTCGCGCACCGGCACGATGATCAGTTCGTCGTCGGCCAGGGTCGGCGAGCCCGGCGCCTTGGCGTGATCGGTTTCGCTGGGTTGCTGGTTGTCAGTCATGGCATCTTTTGCAGGCTGATGACAAGGCATCCGTTCTCGCTGGCGCGCCGTGCGGTCGCATACTTGCCGGCGGGCAGCACGATCCGGCGCTCGAAGCGCCCCTGGGGCAACTCCAGCCGGTGGATCTGCGCGGTGCGCAACGCCCGGGGCAGTACCCGCCGGCCCGCCACCACCAGGCAGGCGCCATCGATGACCGTCTCGACCTGCTGGGCATCCACGCCCGGCAAGGCCACGAAGATCAGCACCTCGTCCTCGAGTTCGAGCATGTCGATCGGCGGCTCCCACGACGGTTGACGGGTGGCCAGCTGCGGACTGAACACCTGCGAGCGCATGCGCTCGGCCCGGGTGAACATGGCGATCGCCTCGGCCCACATCCAGTCCTGAGAATCGTCACGTCGCATCGTCTGGCTGCTCCACCAAAGAACCGGGGGCGCTGGGGGTGCGCCCATCCACGAGCCGGGCCGGCAACAGAACGGCCCGAAGCTTCCACCCAATCTTAGCGCCGCGTGGCCCGGGATATGCCGATGAGCCCGCACTTTCAGGGCAACTATTGCGTTGCGTCAACCGCTGTGGCAGCCCCGGTGTCGACGTCGTCGAAGTATCGGTTGGCGAGCGCGCGCTGGTTCTCGTAGATCGAGCCCTGCATCGGTGCCGCCGGCAGCGGCAGGCGGACCGGCACGGCGGTCAGGCGCGGGGTATTCGTCGAATCGCCGGCCACCAGCCACTTGTCGTAGGCGGCCAGGTCGGCCACCCCGCCCATCAACGGCCAGGCGTCGGCGGCCGTGAACTGGAACAGCAGGAAGTTGCGCGAGCGTCCCGAGCGGTTGACCGCCGAGCCATGCACCGCCCGCACATGGTGAAAGCTCATCGAGCCGGCCTTGCCGACGATGGGCACCGCCGAATCGAAGTCGACATCGCACCGGGTCGGGTCCATCGCCCCGCAAAAGCTGCCGTTCGCGTGGTGGTCGTAGACCGGCCCGGTGTGGCTGCCTGGCACGACCAGCATCGGGCCGTTCGATTCATCGATCTCGTCGAGCATGATGCCCACGGCCAGCAGGTCGTCGTTGGTGTGCGGGTAGAACGCCCAGTCCTGGTGCCATTCGACCGCCGCGCCAAAACCGGCCGACTTCATGTTCAGTTTGCTCGTCTGGAAGCGCACCCCGTCGCCCAGCAATCTGGTCAGGATGCCGACCATCGCCGGGTGCCGGATCAAGGCGTTCACGCTGGGCATCACCTTGTGCGGCGCCTTGATCCGGCGCACCCGGGGTGATTGCGGCGTGTGGCCCGGTTCGAGGTCGTAGACATCGTCGTTGCTGGTCACGTGGGTCGCATCGGCCACCACGCGATCGAGGTCCGCCTTGATCGCCGCCAGCGTCGCGGCATCCAGAACCTCGTCAACGACCAGGTAGCCGGCCTGGCGGTAGAAGGCGACTTCGTCGGGGGTGATCGTCACGGGGGCTCTCCTGGGACGTGGAACAGGGGGTCGGTCAGTCGTCGAAGCCGATGAACACGGCCGCCTCGTCGATCGACTTGCGGGTCGAGACCACGGCATTGGCCGGGAAGCTGTCGTCGGGCCAGCCCATCGCGACACAGGTCTGGATCACCTGGTCATCGGGGATCTTCGCATGTTCGCGAACGACCGGCGACTGCATGATCCCCTGGCTGTTGATGACGCAGCCCAAGCCGCGCGACCAGGCCGCATTGACCAGACAGTTGACCACCCCGCCGCAGTCGAAGGGCGCGATGTCACTGCCCTGGATCGAGCGATCATAGGTGATGACGATCGACACCGGGGCGTCGAACTGGCGAAAGCCACGCAAAACCCAGTCCTGGCGCTTGGCCTTGTTGTCGCGCTCGATGCCCATTGCGGCGAACAGCTGCTTGGCGATGCCGATCTGGCGCTCGCGGTGCACGCCTTGGTAGCCAGGACCCATCCGGAATTCGCGCGAGTCGGGCACCCCGGCCAGGTTGCGCTCTACGTTGCCTTCGCGGATCCGGTCCAGTACCGGGCCGGTGACCACGAAGAAGTTCCAGGGCTGGGTGTTCAACGAGGTCGGCGCGCGCATCGCCAGCGCTAGCACCTCGCGGATCACCGCCTTGGGCACCGGCTTGTCCAGGTACCCGCGAATGCTCCGGCGCTCGGTGATCACCTTGTCAAAATCCATCATCGTTTCCGTTATCCTTGCCTGTCAGTGTCAGTAGATTGGACGCTGCGTCCGCCGTTCAGCCGATATTGGCCAATTGAAGGAATCATGACATGAACCTGTTCGTCATCGACGGGACCCGCAAGACCATCGAGCGGATCGAGGGCGATGTCGACGAGGCACGCCTCAAGGCGCTGATCGGGTTCGATGCCATCGATTTCGACGAGCTCAATGACCAGGGCGACCGGCTTTATTTCGATGAATCGTGCTTCATCCGCCAGGCCACCGGCGTCGGGCGCTTCCAGTACCGGCGGCTGGCACCGATTGCCGGGGTGGGCGTGATCGTTGGCCACGCCGATGGGCGGTTCGCCTCCCCCGCACTGACCCAGGAGGCCCTCACCGCGCATATCGTCTTCGTCTAGTCCAGCACCACCCGTGGAAAGTAGAACGACACGACCCAGTTGGGCACATCGACGATCGAGCTGATCCGCAGGTCGGCGCAGACGCTGCACAACATGTAGGCGTCGATAGGCGAATAGCCAAAGCGCTTGCTGAGCAATTCGACCATGTCGGACACGGCGGCGCGGGCACAGGCCATCAGGTCTGGCCCGATGCCGGTGGTGACCTCGTAGCCCTTCTGGTCCAGGTGTCGTGACACCGGGCCCGGTGTCACGTAGCGCGGGCCCCGCAGGTTGGCCCCTTGACCAGTTCGATCTTGAGCGCCACGTCGATCGGACTCGATGGCGGTGCCGCAGACCTCGCCATCGCCCTGGGCTGCATGCGTGTCGCCCACCGAAAAGATCGCGCCGTCGACCTCGACCGGCAGGTACAGTTCGACCCCCTCGCCGATGTCGCGGATGTCCATGTTGCCCCCGACGTTGCGCGGCGGGATGATGCTGTGCAGACCCGGTTCGGCGGGTGCCACGCCTATGGTGCCGCACATCGGCTTGAGCGGCACCCGCCCACCGGGGCCGTACATCGCCGGCTGCAGGCCGGCGTCGTAGTGCCAGTGGTGCAGCCTGGCATCGGGGAATTGATCGGTCAGCAGGCCGAAACCGGGGATGTTGCCGGTCCAGCCCCAGCCCGAGGGTTGGAACGACAACACAGTGATCTTGAGCGCATCGCCGGGCTTGGCCCCGTCGACGCGGATCGGCCCGGTCACCGGGTTCACCTTGCCCAGGTCGAGCCTGGCCAGGTCGTTGGCGTCCGAGCTGGCCGTCAGCTGGCCGGACGACGCATCGAGGGTCTCGAACCGGACGATTTCACCCGGGGCGATCGTCTGGCAGGGGGTGAAGGCGTTGTTCCATCCGTGGTGGACATGGTGCTTGTGGATCGTGTGATCGGCATGGGGATGCATGGCGCTGACTCCTGGGGGCTAGACGGCAACGGTGAGCGCACCGTCGATCACGAGGTTGGTGCCCGAGATGCGGCTGGCCATCGGGCTGGCCAGGAACACCACGCCATTGGCCACCTCGGCCGGTGCCGAACTTGCCGGTCGGGTTGACCTTGACCGTGTTGGCGAACAGGTCGGGAAGATCCTTCTCGATCGACTGCCAGATCCCGCCGTCGAAATAGGTGTTGCCCGGCGACACGCAGTTCACGCGGATGCCGTTGGCCACCAACTGGCGGCTCAGCCCTTTGGCATAGTGAATGAGCGCGGCCTTCATCGCCCCGTAGGAGCCCGCCGCGAAATCCACCTCGAAGCCCGACACGCTCGAGATGATCGTGATCGAGGGGCAGCTCGATTTTTCCAGGAAGGGCACCGCGGCGGCGACCGCGTTGACCGTGTGCATCATGTCGACCCGGAACGACTTCTCCCAGGTCTCAGGAGAATCGCCCACCGCCAGCGCGCTGACATTGCACACCAGCGCATCGATCCCCCCGAGCGCATTGGCGCTGGCCGACACCCAGCCGGCCAGCGCGGCCGCGTCGGCGACATCGATTGCCTGGCCAAAGGCCGTCACGCCGCGCTTTTGCAAGTCGGCGATCGCCGTGGCCAGCGCCGCGCCATCGCGCGCGCAGATCGATACCTGGGCCCCTTCGGCCGCGAAGCCCTCGGCCACCGCCCGGCCGATGCCCTTGCTCGCGCCGGTGACCAGCGCCCGCTTTCCCTCGAGTCCGAGATCCATGTTGTCGCTCTCCCTGCCGTTGTCTTGTGGGTTTGTGGTGGGTCTTGGTGACTACTATGCCCGAACCGGCAGGCCGCCACCATCCCCCGGCCCGGGGCTGCCGGACAGGCCCGGAAACGCTCAGGCGCCGATCCGCGGGCCGATCAGGGTGGCCAGTCGGGGCCAGGCATAGCGCACCTCGCGCAGCCGCTGCCCGCCCACGATCGTTTCGCGCCGGCCGTCGACAGTGCCGCCGAGGCGATCGTAGAAGGGGCGCGAAGGGTTCGCCTCGAGCGACCAGATCTCGAGCGCGTGCAGGCCCCGCAGATCGAAACCGCGGGCCATCGAGCGCATCAGCGCCGCACCGTGGCCCTGGCGCTTGGCCTGCGGATGCAGGTACAGCACCTGTAACTCGGCCAGCAGCGGCGACTCGCGCCGACTGGGCCCGCCCATTGCGTAGCCAATGACGCGGCCGGCATCGTCGGTCGCCACCCGGCAAAAGTACAGGCTGTCGCGCTCGAAAAACCAGCCCAGCCAGCTGCTGGTGGCGCGCGTCACCGACAATTGGCGCAGGAAGTCGTCGTCGATGATGCCGCGATAGGTATCGCGCCAACTGGCCACCTGGATGCCGGCTATCGCCGCGGCGTCGCATGCGAGGGCTTCGCGAATCATAGGCGAAGCTTAGCGCAACTGCGTCACCCGCGCACCCAATCAGGTGAACTTCCACTTCTGCACCGACACCGTCATCGCGTCCGGCAACACAAGAGTCACGTACTGGTTGTAGATCGCCACATCGGTGCTGTCGCGGCCGTGGGCGATCGCGATGCGCGGGCCGCCGTCCGGCGGGATGCTCGGGTCGAACGCATACCAGCGGTCGCCGACATAGGCCTCGAACCAGGCGTGCAGGTCCATCGGCACCAGGCCGTGCAGGTAGCCCACAACCAGCCGGGCCGGAATGCACAACGCGCGGCACAGAGCGATGCTCATCTGCGCCAGGTCGCGGCAGACTCCCTCGCGACGCTGGTTCACCTCCACCGCCGACACCGGGTAGGTGCTGCTGATGGGCACATTGCGAATATTGGCGCGTACCCACTCGGTGATCGCCGCCACCTGGTCGTAGCCCGCGTTGGCCTGCAGGACGATCTCGGAGGCCATGTCGCCGAACCGGTCCGACTCGCAATAGCGGCTGGGCAGCAGGTAGACCAGCACGGCACTGGGCAGCCGGGGAATCTCGACGAAGAACGCGTCCTCGGCAACCTGCGACTCGTCCTCGACGATGACATCCGCGCTGGTGTAGATCTCGAACTCCCCGGCCGGCGCCACCAGGCGCTGGCACAGGTTGCCGAAGCCGTCGGTCACTTCCTCGACCTGCACCAGGGGTGTCAGCCGGTAGTCTTCCCGGGTCACCCACTGGTTCGGTCCGCTGCGCGGGCGCAGCATCAGGATCATCGGGGTGGGGATCTGTGCGTTGAAGGTCAGCTTGCAACTGGCGTGCAGCAGGTGCCGGGTCATGTTCACGTACTCGCGGCGGGCAGGCAGTTGTCGTGGATCCAGGCCAGCTTGTTCAAGGCCACCGGCGAGGGCGCGAATGGGTAGGCGTCTTCGTGGCCAAGGCTGCGATTGAGGCTGTTGGCAAACAAGGACAAGGGCAGCCAGCGCGACAGCAGGTCCTTGAACT
Organism: Burkholderiaceae bacterium; assembly: GCA_041396665.1. GTDB lineage: Bacteria > Pseudomonadota > Gammaproteobacteria > Burkholderiales > Burkholderiaceae_E > JAUIAI01. Next base: position 31,548 of record JAWKYE010000010.1, on the reverse strand, counting down.
GCGCCGATGCCTGGACCGGGTCAACGAATTTTTGCGTTTCGGCCTGCGGGTATCCGCCCAGTTCGGCCCGCCAGGACGCCGCCAGGTCCACGCTGTCGGTCATGTGCAGGTAGTGGGCCCAGGTTTCCGCGAAGTCTTCCCAGGGGTGGGAAGCCGCGTAGGCGCTGACATGGTTGGCCTGCCAGCCCTGGATGGGGCCTGCCGAATAGTGTGCGTTGAGCGATTCCTTATAGTCCTGCCGTTCGTCGCCGAAGCGCTCGCGGAACGAGGCGAGCAACGCGGGGTTCGACTGCACCAGCAACTGCCAGTAATAGTGACCCGATTCATGTCGAAAATGTCCGAGCAGCGTCCGGTAGGGTTCATCCAGTCCGGTGCGCTTGGCCAGCAGCGCGACCGGGTCGGCCTCGGCGGCATTGATCGTGATCTTGCCGTTCTGGTGCCCGGTCAACACCTTGGTGAGCCTGGCCGTCGGCTGCAGTATCTCGAAGGTCAGCCCCGGCCGGGTTTCCCCCTCGAACTTGGGCCGGGCCTCGAGGCCCAGTTGCAGGATCGAGAACAGCCAGTGTCTCTTGGCCGCCTCGGCCCGCCGCCAGGCTTCCCGGTTCTCGTCGTTGTTCTGGTCCGGGATCACCGAGGTCAATGAGCACGAGTGGCAGAAGTTGTCCTTGTCACCGGGCAGCGCGAGCCAGTTGCACTGGGCCGCAGTCCGCCGGTTGCTGCACAACGCCGACTCGTCCAGGCCCCCGGTACCATTTCCCGGGGCGACCACCATCGTCTTGCGCCGGCTGTCGAAGGCCAGCACGGCACCGCAGCCAAGGCAGGCTTCATTCTCGAAGTAGACGGGTGCCGCGCACCGTTCGCAGGCAAAGAGCTTCATACGGACATTCCAGGTTTGGCGGCAGGCACTTGCGGGCGATCGGATCCAATCGCCGCACCGGCTCACTCGGCTCGACCAGGCAAGCGGCATGCCCGGCAATTGGCCACGTCAACCGGGGCATCAACAACAGTTAATACTCCTGTTCAGGGTGGATTGCCAGCGACGAACGTCAACAATGCTTCCCGGGGTCGTCGAGACGCGAAAGTTGCCGAGCGGCTCGGGCGGGAACCGATGCCCGGCGGCTCAGCTTTGCAAGCGACCGATGTGCTCGCGCACCCAGCCAAAGCCCAGGTGCTCCTGCTCCAGTCGCAGTCCTTCACGGATCCGGTTGTCGCGCAGGTCGTTGTATAGCGCCAGTTCCTGCGGTGTCAGTCTTGACAACTCGCCTCGCTGGGGTTTGTCCTCCCGACCCCAGAATGCGCTGTGCGCATCGAGCGTGGCCCTATCCATCAGCAGCGAGGCCGCCTGCGGGAAAAAACGGCGAAGCTGATCGAGGATGGCGAAGCCGTGGGTGTCGATATCGCCCCAGTAGTGGATCGCACACCGCTCCAGCCAGCGCGCGCCGGCGAGCGCATCCCAGCCGTATCCGGAACCGAAAATGCCGATCGTGGCCGCGGCAGGGGGCAGGGCCAGGAAGTTGGTTTCATTTTCGGTGATCAACACCCGCCGGACATCGATGATCAGGCGGCTGAAGCTGGCCGCATCCAGTGTGATGTCCGGGCAGTGCGTCCCGGCGATCACCTCGATGGCCGGATCGAGCACGCGAAAGCGAATCCTGGCCGGTTTGTCCAGAAAGCCGTAGCGGGCCGCGAACCGCGCGGCGCCGCTCTTCGTGGCATCGATGCCGTCCGCCGGCACGGCCAGGTCCAGCCACTCAGCCAGCACGGCGCGATGCGATTCGATGAATTTGCTGTGGACCCCCGGTAGGTCGACCTGGCGCAGGTAGATGCCGGGTCGCGGATGCGCCTGCACCCACTGTACCACGGCCAGCAAGGCGGACCAGTCGGCTTCCAGTGCGAGCGCCTGCAGCGGGCGCTTCTCCAGCCAGCGCAGCAGCGGCGGGCACTGCGCCCGCGTGGCCTGGACCAGCGCCGTAAACCGCCTGGCTTCGGGATGCCTGCCCAGCCAGGCCAGCGCATCATCCACCGAGTCGATCCAGGCCGCCGCGGGCAGTTGCTGCATCCCCTGAACGCGGTGGCGCACCTGCTGCCAGTCCAGGCGCAGGTGGCGGGCGTCGGCCAGGTCGGCCGCCCAGGCGCGCACCGCATCGAAGCGCTCGGTGATCTCTGCCGAGCCGGGGCCGCGAATCGTCAGACGCAGCGGAAACCGGTCGTGGCCGGCGACGACATCGCGCAGCAACTCACCCTTGTCCCACAAGCGGGACAGCTGGGCCTTCAGTTCCTTCGGAGTGGTCCAGTTCACTGCAGCGCTGTCGGCACGACCGAGGCCTGGCGCAACGATGCGTCCTGGTTCTTTTGCGCCTGATATTCTTCGATCGACAGGTTGCGCAGCCGGGAGGTCTGCCCGTCCTGGCTGTGCACGAAGCCGACGCTGGACACGAACGGCTCGATGATGTGGATTTTCTGCAAGGGCGTGACGATCAGCAGTTGCAGATTCAGTTGCCTGAACAACCTGAGGCCGTACTGGGCCGATTCGTCCGAACCGCGCCCAAAGGCCTCGTCGATGACCACGAAGCGAAACGAGCGCGAGCGCGTCGCGCCCCATTCCAGGCCGAACTGGTAGGCGAGGCTGGCCGCGAGAACGGTGTAGGCGAGCTTTTCTTTCTGGCCGCCCGACTTGCCGCCGGAATCGGAGTAATGCTCGTGCTCGGTGTTGTCTTCGCGCCAACGCTCGCTGGCCGCAAAGAGAAACCAGTTGCGCACGTCGGTCACCTTGGCCGTCCAGCGTCGGTCCTGTTCCGACAGGCCTTCGCGGCCGCGGAACCGATCGATGATCGCCTTGACCTGCAGGAACTTGGATTCCGAATACTGGGCATCGTCCGATCCGGTCACCGCCCCTTCGGTGCAGGCGCGCAGCTCTTGCTGGAACTCGCGGATCTCGGCATCGGGGCTGGTCTGCGACTCCAGGACGATGAAGCGCCCGGGGTTGTAGTCGATCTCGCCAAGCGACTTGTTGATCTGCGCGATGCGATCCTTGATGGTCTCGCGCTCGCGCGCCAACTGGGCGTTGAAATTAGCGATCTCGTTGATGGCGTTGACGTTCAGCAGTTCCTTGAAGCGGGCCACGAAGCGCGGCAGGTCGTCGCGATTGAGCTGCTCGAGCAGGTTCTCGTACTCGAAGGCTGCTTCGAGGCTGGCATCCATTTCGGCGGTTTCGAGTTTGTATGTCTCCTTGAACGAGGCCATCGCCTTGATGATCTTTTCGGCCAGGCGTTTGAGCTTGTGGTCTTCGGCGTCGATCCTGACCTGCAGCCAGGTACGGACATCCTGCTCGCGGTTGTCACAAGACTCGACCGTCAGCTGATGCTCACCCAGCGCCTCGTCGCGCACCGCTTGCAGCGTCACGGCAAACGCCGGATCGACGGCCAGCTCTTGCACCACCGACGCGGTCTGCTGGTGCAGATCCCGGGCATCGGATTGGCGTTGCTCGACCTTGGCCCGATGATCTCGGGCCGCCTGCAACCCGTCTTCGGTGTCCTTGAGCTCGCGCTGCAATTGCTGCAGCCGCGTGTTCAACTGCTTGAGCACATCCGACGCCTGTTCCAGCGTGCGGCGTTCATCTTCGAGCGCCGCAATCTCGGTGGCCACGCCGGACCAATCGAGTTCGTCGAAATCCGTGAACTCCTCCAGGCGCGTGAGGGCATCGAGCCGGGCCTGTAGCGCCTTGCGCTGCGCATCGATCCGCCCGATCGATGCGCCCACGTCGCCCAGGCGGGACTCGAGCTGGCGCCGCCTGGCCTCCAGCGCCGCGATCTTGGCCTCGTTGCTCCAGCCCAGCACGTAGCGGCTTCGATCATCGATACGGTGTCGGTCGTCCTTCTCGTGTCGCCCGCTCGGGTCTTTTATCTGGCCGGCCTGGGTAATGGCCCGGGTTTCCCGCCGGAACTGCTCCTGGGTGGCGCAACAGGCCACATTGAAGCGGTGCGCCAGTTCGCGCTCGAGCCAGTCGTAGTGCGGCGAATCGGGCTTGATGGTCAGCTTGCGAACCAGTGAGTCGGGATGCAGGTCGGGCAACTCGGACGCCCTGCGTGCCCGTACCTGGAAGTAGACCAGGCGGCCGCGCAGATGGCTGCGATCGACCCAGTCGACCACGGCCCGGTAGTGCGCATCGGGCACCAGCAGCGCCAGCCCGAAGCCGCGCAGCAGGCGCTCGGCGGCCCCTTCCCAGTCGCGCTCGTCGTCGCGCACCTGGATGAGTTCCCCGGCGAACGGCATGTCTTCGGTGGCCAGCTCGAGCGCCTGGCACAGGGCGGCACGGATCTGGATCTGTTGATCGTCGATATTGCTGCGCCGCCGCCGCAGGCTGTCGATCTCGGCGGTCTGCTGCTCGTGTTCCAGTTTACCCTGGCGCAACGTCACCGCCTGTTCGGTCAGGCTGTTCTGCAGGTCGGCATCGAGGTTGCGGGCGTCTTCGCGCCAGGCCTGGAATTTGACCCGCTGGGCGACGAAATCCGCGTGGTCACGGGCCACCGCCTCGCCCAGCACGGTGGCCAGTTCGCCGTATCGTCCTGCCTTGGCCCGACGGGTGTCGCGCAGCTGTTCCTTCTTGCGGATCTCGGAGGCCAGGCGCTCCAGGCGATCGCCGCCATTGTCGTTGATGGCCTGCCTGAGTTCATCGACCTGACCGCGTTGCTCATCCCGGGCGTTTGTCAGCCGGCGCGTCTGCGCATCGACCCTGTCCCATTCCTGCTGCAGCAGGCCAAGGCGCTTGTCCAGCAACTCCAGCTTCAGCTGACCGAAAAAGCCCCGCAGGCTGTCGCGACAATGGCGCAGGTGCTCCACTTGCGACACCAGTTCGCCGTGACGCTTGCAGTCCTCCACCAGCGGCGACAGCAGCGCCACTTGTCGCTGGGCCTTGAGCACCGCTTCGTGTGCGCGGGTGAGGTCATCGAAATGACCAATCAGCGCCTGGATCCGCGGGGCGGTGTCGAACGGCTCCAGCATGTGGCTGCGCACGAAGTCGGTCAGGTTGCCGACCGACTTCATCGATACGGTCTGGTGGAACAACTCCAGCGCCTGGTCGTTCTCGATCCCGAAGCGGCGCCTGAACCAGGCGGCATACGGCGGAAAGCTGTCGTTCAGGTCGGCCCCCGAGCCGCGCAGCCGCTTGCGCAAGGCCGCGATGTCGGTGCCGAAATTCGCAAAGTCGGTCGCGATCGACAAGTCGCGATCGGCTCCCACGAAAAACCGTGCAGGCTGCCCCTGGGGCTCCTTCATCCAGAACACCTGCGCCAGGCTGACCGACTGGTCGTACCCGGCATTGTGAAAGATCCCCAGGATCACCGAGTAACTGTTCTGGTTGCGCAGGGACACCGGTTTGGCCGCTCCGGTGAGGTCATTGCGTTCCGACTTGTAGTGCCCCAGCACGTACGAGCGCAATGTGCGCTCCCTGCTGTTGGCACCGGCCGCCTTGTTGTAGGCGATGCGCTGGGCCGGCACCAACAGCGTGGTGATGGCGTCCACCAGCGTGGATTTGCCCGAGCCGATGTCGCCGGTCAGTAAACCGTTGCGGCCGTCCAGTTGCAGCGTCCAGACCCGGCCATCGAAGGTTCCCCAGTTGAACACCTCCAGGCGGCTGAGCCGGAAACCCGACAAGGCATCGTCTGCGACGAAGTTCAGATCGAGCGACCGGGTGTCACTCATCGGGGGTCTCCGGGGCGGATGCGGCGCCAGTCAACTGCGCCTGGTAGGCCGCCAGCCGTTCATCGAAGTCGACCAGCCACTGCGCATCGACGAAGGCCTTCAGGATCCGGCGCACCTCGTAACTGGCGACGCCTCTGGTCTCGCCCGCGGCGACCTTGAGCCGGCGCAGAAAGCCCAGCTCGACCACCTTGTTGATGCTGGCCTCGATCTGGTCGATCAGCCGCGCCTCGTTGGGGCTGTCCGGCTGGAACACCCGCACCAGTTCCACCAGCTCGTCGCGCGAGAGCACCAGGCGGGTGTCGCCGCCGCCGGCGTCGGATTCGGCCAGCTTCTTGCGCAGCAAGGCCAGCAACAGGCTGACCGGAAACGACAACGGCCGGCGCGCCACCAGCCGGGGAAGCCGGGGGGCGGGATCATCCGCCGAGGGCTCCGGCCGGCTCTTGAGAAACGCATAGCCTTCGGCCTGATCGAGGATCAGGTCCAGGTTGAGCACCGCGGCATAGTCCCGCACCCGGGCCTGCAGGTTCAACAGCGCCGCCCACTGGCGCTCGTCCGCTTCCCGGTACAGGACGCCCTTGAGCAGGCCGATCAGCAGCACCGACAGATCGGGCGCCGGCGCCGGGGTGTCGGCGTTGGCGGCGTCGCCGGGGTCGTCGCTGGTGCGGTCGCTGTTGCTGTAGTTGATGCTGTCGATACCGTCATCGTTGTCGGCGAATGGTTGTTGCATGCCTGGCAGGTTCTCCTGTGGGGGCGTCGTTAGGGGCATCAGCGCACGAAAATCACACGCGGCAGCCGCGCCGTGCGCCCGACCGCCTGACCGTCGGCCGACCGGGCCTGCCAGTGGATCGGCTCCTGGGTGGTTTCGTCGATCACCGCGTTGAAGCTATCGCTGCCCACCTGCAGATAGGCCACCAGTTCCGCCAGGCCTTGCTGCAAAGGCTGGCCCTTCACCAGGTCTTGCAGGCTGATCTGGGCGTTGTCCTGCAACGACTGGCGGATGTGGTGCGTCAGGCGGGCCTTGTCCACCACCACCTGCTCGAACAACGCCGACGGGTCGATGTCCTGGTCACCGGCCTGCAAGGCCACATCGGCGATCACGGGCCGGATGGGCGGCGTGAACAACGGCCGTTCCATCGCCAGTTCGATATCGGCCTGAGGTTGTGCTATCCCGGTCACCGCGCCGGCCGGCGGCCAGGCGGCACCCCAGTGCGCGCGCAGCGCCAGCGCCTTGCTCTCGATGCCATGCAGGATGTCCATGATCCGGCGGTTCTCCAACCACGCCTGATCATCGAGAAAGCGGCGCAACTGCTGCGACAAGGCCGCCACGGTCCGCTGGGTATGTTCGCCCGCCTCCATCCAGTCGTAGTGGACCCGCCGGGTACGCGTATCGGGATGCAGTGCGGCCACGGCCGGCAGCGCCAGCACCCGCTCCAGCAGGGCCGTCAGTTCGTCCTGTCGGCGGCTGGACAGCAGAAAATCCCAGAACGCGCGAAAGCTCTTTCCCTGGTCGGAATCGGCAATTGCGTCGCGCTCGCCCATGATCTGTTCGAGCAACTCGCCCTTGCTGCCTTCCCACAGCGCAATGCGCTCGCGCACGCGCCGATCGAGCCGGCGAAAATTGTGCTCCACCTCCCGAAAATCCGTCAGCAGCTCCCGTGCTCCCTGCGTAAACTGCTGAAACCGGTCCTTGAGCGCCGTGTCATCGAGCAGCGGCACGTCGCCCGCCAGGACACGGGCGATCTCGGCATCGATCTCGTCGCGCTTGCGCTGCAGATCAGCGATGCGCCTGGCCGGGTCGGCCTCGCTGCCCTCGCTCATCTGTTTGAGCAGATCGAACAACGTCAGCAGACGCGATTCGGTGCCCACGAACTGCCGTTCGGCCAGTTGCGCCAGCCAGGCGATCGCCTTCTCGGTGGCGGGAGTCAGGTCGAACTGCGCCTCGTCGGTGCCCGGACGGTAGAACTTGCGCAGCCAGCCCTTGTCGGGCGAGGCCCAGTCGTTCAGGTAGTCGAGCGCCGGCTTGGGAAACGCGGAGTCGCCCAGTTGCAGGCGCAGCGCGTACAACTCGTCTTCCAGGGCCTCGGCCAGATCGGCGGCGGCCATCAGCCGCACGTTCGGCTGCACGAACACCCGGTGCAGAAAGCCCGCCACCAGCGGTGCATGGTCCGAGCGCAGCAGCCGCCAGGCGGGATGATGGTTGCGCAACGCATCGAGGCTGGCGAAATCGAGGCTCATCGGAGAATTCCGCTGCTCATCTCTTCTTCCGGCTGTTCGGGGGAGCGTTCAGAAAGGGGGCGACGCTATCGGGCACATCCACCACGACCCGGATGCCCAGTCCGTCGAGCACCTGAAACAGCTTTCCCCATTGTACGGATTCGCCCCCGCGCTCGATCTTGCCCAGGAAGTTCTCGCTGACGCCGATGCTGGCTGCTGCATCGTCCTGTCGGATCTTCCGTGCTTTGCGGCTGGCACGCACCACCTTGCCGATGGCTGCTGCGTTGTCAACGGGGATTCTCAAGAATAAACCTCACGATCATGTGGATTTTGCGTTGGATCGCCGGATATGGCAATCATCGTTCCGGTCGCGCGGATTTTGAGTTCGACCATACCACCGGCGAAGACTTGACATCCTGAACCGGGCGCGCCGGCGGGCGATCGCCTGGACATCCTGGTCACGCTGGTGCAGGCTTACGAGGTGAAACACGTGCCCATGAGGTTTCCGGCAAGCCGAAAATCCCTGGTGGTAGTATCGAGACGAGCAAGCCCCTGTCGTGACCACACTCGTGTCCACCCGGCACCAATGCAGGTGTTTTCACGCGGCGTTTTGCGTGTCCGTCGAAAAGGCGGCGAAAAATAAAAATTCAGGAGGCAAACCAGCAAATGCAAGTCCGCAGCGAGCACTCCGTCGCCGTGCGTGCGACCGGCCACGAGGCCCGCCTGGCCTGTCGCAACGGGCAGGTCACCGGCCACACCGCGGGGCTGGCACCCGGCTACGTGCAGGGCAACCTGTGCATCCTGCCGGCGGAGCTTGCCATCGACTTTGCCGCGTTTTGCCAGCGCAACCCCAAGCCCTGCCCGCTGATCGGCATGAGTGCCGTCGGCGATCCGGCGATTCCCGACCTGGGCGACATCGACATCCGCACCGATCTGGCGCGCTACCGGGTGTTCCGCGACGGCGTCTGCGTCGACGAGCCCACCGAGATCGGCGGGTACTGGCGCGACGACCTGGTCGCCTTCGTGCTCGGTTGCTCGTTTTCATTCGAAGCGCCACTGATCGAGGCCGGCATCCCGATGCACCACATCGAGCTCGATACGGTCGTGCCGATGTACCGCACCTCGGTGCAGTGCACACCGGCCGGCCCGTTCCGGGGCCGCATGGTGGTCTCGATGCGCCTGCTGTCGCCGGCCGACGCGATCCGCGCGATCCAGATCACGTCGCGCTACCCGGCCGTGCACGGCGCGCCGGTGCACATCGGCGAGCCGCAGGCGCTGGGCATCGCCGACCTGATGAAGCCCGACTACGGTGATCCGCCCCCGGTCCCGCTCGAGGGCATGCTGCCCGTCTTCTGGGCCTGCGGGGTGACGCCGCAGTCGGTTGTCCTCGAGGCCCGTCCGCCGCTGTGCATCACGCACAAGCCGGGCTCGATGCTGGTGACCGACCGCCTCAACAAGGATCTGGCCGCTTTCTGACCGAGAGCGGGTGCAGCCGGAGCAATCACGCCATTCGATCCACGCCCAATCAACCACGCGACAGCGTCCCCTCCTGTCCAACAGGAGATAACTCATGAAGCGATCCACACTAGCCAGCATTGCCCTGGCCTCGGTCACGGCGTTCGGCGCCGCGCTGCCGTGCAGGCCCAGGACATCGGCAAGCACCAGTTCAGTGCCGTGGCACCTGGGGCTTTCTCACCAACTGGCAAAAGCTCGAAGGCCCGTTCTGGAGCGAGGTGCTGCCCAAGGCCTCGAACGGGCAGATCAGCGGCGTGGCCAAGGCACAGACCGAGGTCAACCTCAAGGGCACCGAGATCCTGCGCCTGATGAAGCAGGGCGTTTTCGACTTCGCCGCGGCACTGCCGATCTATGTCGACGAGGGCGGGGCGGTGATCGAGGCGGTCGATATCGCCGGGGTCTCGCGCAGTTTCGAGATGTCGCGCCAAATCGCCGACGCCTGGGTGCCCGAGATGCAAAAAGTCATGGCCGAGCGTCATGACGCGATGATCCTGGCAACCTTCCCGTTCCCGGAGCAGGTGTTCTACTGCAAGGGCGAGATCAAATCCGTCGCCGACCTCAAGGGCAAGAAGGTGCGGGTACAAGGCACCTCGCAAGGGGACTTCGTCACGGCCGTGGGCGGCTCGCCGGTCACGATCCCGTTTGCCGAGGTCTTGCCGGGGCTGCAAAAGGGCGTGGTCGATTGCGGCATCACCGGCACGATGCCCGGCTACAAGGCCAAGTGGCACGAGGTCGTCGATACCCTGTTCCGACTGCCGGTCGGCTACACGATCGGCTTCTGGGCGGTGAACCTCAAGACCTGGAACAAGCTGAACCCGGCCCCCAGGCGTTTCTGACGACGCAGTTCAAAGAACTGGAAGAGCGTTCGTGGAAGACCATCGAAGCCGAATCGGACGAGGGCATTGCCTGTAATACCGGTGTCGGCGGTGCCTGCTCGGTCGGTCCGGCGGCAAAGGTCAAGCTCGTCGTGCCCAGCGAATCGGACGCGAAGGCGCGCGAGAAAGCGCTCAATTCGGTCGTGCTGGCGAACTGGGCCAAGCGCTGCACACCCGAGTGCGTGGCCAAGTGGAATGAACTGGTCGGCTCCAAGTACGACCTGAAGGCCGTCGCCAACTGACGCCGGTCGGGCGTCGCCGAAGCGGCGGCGCCCCAACAACAAGTCACAAGGCAACCACCTGCGGCATTGCGCTGTTGCTGCCGCTGAAGGATCGATGCGCATGATCGCCAGGCTGCTCAGTCCGTTTTCCTCGCTTGCCCGCTGGTGCGCCTGGTTTGGCGGCGTGCTGCTCATCATCGCCGCGCTCACGGTCACGCTCGAGGTCGTGATGCGCAAGCTGGTCAGCCCGGTGCTCGGACCCGAGTACAACTTCACCGGCTCTGACGAGATCGCCGCCTACCTGTTCGCGGTCGGCACCAGCCTGTCGTTCGCCCACGTCGCGCTCACCCGCGGCAACGTGCGCATCGATGCGCTGTACCGGCTGTTCGGGCCGCGCGTGCGGGTCTGGTTGGACGTGTTCGCGCTGATCGGCCTGCTGGTCTTCGCCGCCGTGCTGCTCGAGCGCGCCTGGTCGGTGGCAGCGCTCAGCTACACCGACCGTATCGTGTCCAACACCACGCTCAGGGTGCCGATGGCGATTCCGCAACTCGCCTGGGTGGTCGGGCTCGTGATCTTTTTCCTGTCGTTGGTGCTGTCGCTGGCGGCCACGCTGGCCGCGCTGTTTCGCGGCGACATAGGGGAGGCCGCCCGGATCAGCGGCGCGATCTCGGCCCAGGAAGAGGTGTCGGAGGAACTGATGGACCTGGGGATCAATCGCAACGCCAGCCGACGCCCGTCCGGCGGCGAGCCGGTCTGACGCCATGCTCGCCACCGCGTTAGGCATCCTCGTCATCCTGCTCGTGCTGAGCGTGCCGGTGGCCGCCGTGCTCGGCGTGCTCGGCCTGGCGCTCGATGCCGGCTTCTCGTTCATGCCGCTGCATCGCGCGATGGGCGAGGTGATCTGGGGCGCGAGCGCCGAGTACGTGCTGATCGCGATTCCGCTGTTCGTGATGCTGGGCGAGATCCTGCTGCGCTCGGGCATCGCGTCCCGCGTCTACGCGGCGATCGCCCAGTGGATCTCCTGGTTGCCCGGTGGGCTGATGCACGCGAACATCGGCACCTGCGCGATGTTCGCGGCCACGTCCGGCTCCAGTGTCGCCACGGCGGCAACGGTGGGCACCGTCGCGATGCCCGAGATCGAGCGGCGCGGCTACAACGAGCGGCTGTTCCTGGGCTCGATCGCTGCCGGTGGCACGCTGGGCATCCTCATCCCGCCCTCGATCAACCTCATTCTCTACGGCCTGCTGACCAACACCAGCGTGCCGCGCCTGTACCTCGCCGGTTTCCTGCCGGGCTTTCTGCTGGCCGCATTCTTCGGCCTGATCATCATGATCACCTGCATCGTGCGCCCGGCCGTCGGCGGCGAGCCCGTGCAGACCACCTGGCGCCAGCGCATCCGGCTGCTGCCCGACCTGCTCCCGCCGGTCGCGATCTTCCTGGTGGTCGTCGGGTCGATCTACGCCGGTTTTGCCACGCCGACAGAAGCCGCCTCGATCGGCGTCGTCGCCTCGATCATCCTGGTCGCGATCGAAGGCAAGCTGAGCGTTGCGTTCTTTCGCACGGTGCTCGTGGGCACCATGCGCACCACGGCCATGGTGATGCTGATCATTCTGGCCGCGCAGTTCCTCAACTTCGTGCTCGGCGCGATCGGCATCGCCGAAGGCGTCATGGCGGCCCTGGAGCAACTCGGGCTCGGGCCGTTCGGCACGCTGCTGCTGATCGTCGTCTTCTACCTCGTGCTCGGCTGCTTCATGGAGACCATCTCGATGATGATCCTGACCACGCCGTTCGTCGTGCCCGTCATCGTCGGCCTGGGCTACGACCCGGTCTGGTGGGGGATCGTGCTCACCATCCTGATCGAGGCCGCGCTGATCACCCCGCCGGTCGGGCTCAACCTGTACGTGGTCCAGGGCATCCGCCCGCAGGGCTCGATGATCGATGTCATCATCGGCTCGCTGCCGTTCGTGGCGGCGATGTTCGCGATGATCCTGCTGTTGATCGCGTTACCGGACATTGCGTTGTGGTTGCCGCGGCTGATGATGGGGTGAGCGGCTGCGACTGCATTGGCTGGTGCCACCGGCGCCTGCTTGCATGACGATTGCCTGGCCGCCTCCCGCTTCCTTCATTCATGCCCCTTCGGTCTTGGCCAACCCCCGCAGCCATGGCTCAAGGTGGGCGATGTCAAAGGTTCCCGACTCGAACATCTGCATCATCTGCGCGTAAAGCTGCATCGGCGCACCCTGTAAGCGCCAACCATTGACGCGCAAGAACACGTCGGCCGCGGCAAAGGCGATGCGCTTATTGCCATCGACGAAAGGATGGTTGATCGCCAGGCTCTCTAGCAATGCAGCAGCCTCGGCCACGATGTCATCGTAGTAGCCGGTCTGCGGGCGGAACAACGCGGACTCGAGCGCGCCCGGATCGCGTACCCTGGCGCGCCGCCGTAGCGCCGCATCAGCACCGCGTGCATGCCGAGCACGTCGGCCACGGTCAGGTAATCGTGCGCCACCGCCTATTTCGCCAGTTCGCGATACAGGCTGTCGAATTCATCCAGGCTGGAAGCGAATGCCGTCATCACATGGCGGCGGGGCCGCTCCTTCTGCTGCCGGTCTATGTAGTCGCGCAGGGCCTCATCGAGAACGGCCTGGAACTGGCGCCCCTGACTTTCGGCAATCTGTCGCAGCGCAGCCAGCACCTCGGGGGCGGCTTGCGAGGAGAATTTTTCGCGGACGGTGTTGGTCATGGTCATCAACTATCATGATTTGTCTTGATGATTCATGATAGAGCAAGATGTGACCGTGCGCCACCAGCAGGGTTGCATTCGACGATCGACCGATCAACGTCGTTGCCGTTGATCCGCCTTCCATGCTGCGTACTCGGACGGTCGTAAACCGTAGCGCGCCAGCACACCGTCGTGCAGTCTGCGCAGTTCTTCGACGATCAGCGCCTGCACGCCCGCTTGCTCGCCTTGGGGAACACCTTTTGACACGGCTCTTTGAATGCAGGAAAGCGGCTCGATTCCCGTCTGCGTGACGACTTCGCGAATGGTCTGCTTGATGAAATCACGCCACGCCAGGCGAAGGGGGTCGGGCTCCATCAATTCTTGCTTGATGGCCAGGTATTCCTGTGTCGAGCGTTCATATGCCCAGACGTATAGGTCACGCAGTAACTCCACCCGGGTCATTTCATACACGCCGAAGGTGGCTCGACTGTAGGCCTGCTCCGGCACATCCAGAAAAGTCAGGGGACAAAGATTGGCACGGAACAGTGGCAGATTCGCGGCCAACCGCGAAGTGCGCTTGTTGATGTCGGCAAACGGCTGCAGGTATGGCAGGTGCACCATCATGAAGAAGGATTGTTCGAACGGATCTCTGATCTGGTTGGCTTTGCCGAGCAGGGCATCCAGCGTGTCTTCGATCTGCTGGGGTGTTGAGAGTGGACGATAGACGCTCTTGCCGATATCGACGGCGTGCTGGCGAATCCGCCCTTCATCTGCTGGATTAGGGAGCAAATTTTCTGCCAAGGCGCTGTGCAGGTTCATCAGCGTGTAGCGGTTGAACTGTGCACTCTCGATGTTCTCGACCAGCAGTTCGATCGCCGACTTATGGTTGAGGATCATCTGTGTTTCGATGGCATCCTTGCCCCGTGCGACCTTGCCGTGCTCGATCAGCTCGCGTGTGTCGAGCCGGGAGTAGGTGTTGCCTTCCAGGTGGCTCGATGCCCACGACAGGTCGATCAGCAATCGGCTGAGAATGGCGCGGCTGTAGGTGCCGGCGGGTTCGTCGACGTCAGGGGTTGTGCCCATGTTGTGTAGTTGGCGTCGGAGCGACCCTGACAAGTACCACGTCTCATTGGGACGGTAAGCATCAAGAAACTCACGCTGGTAGCCTACCGGCTTGCGCGCCTTTGCAGGCTGGTCGATATAGGCAAGGACGTCCTGACTGTCGGCGGAAAGGGGAATGACTCTCCCAAAAGAATCTGCTCCGGTGGCCAGCACATCGCGGCCAGATTGGGCGTTCGCAGAAAAATAGCGTCGGGCCCGGCCTTTGCCCAGCGCGGTGACCTGGCTGTTTTCGATCAGCTTCGCGATCAAGCGCTGTGCGGTTCGCCTGGCAATGCCCGGGTGCGCGCGCAGGAGTTCGGTCAGCGTCAACCCGTTCTCGGATGCCCGGACGCTGTTCAATAGATCTGTGGTGGATGACATCGCGGATTTGGCGCGGTTGGAAATGCAATTGGCGCAATTATGGCGCAGTTTAATAAACTGCGCCAGTTTTTGATCAGGATATGGCGCAGTTCATGGCGCTTGCAGCATGGATGACCGAAAACCATTCGCCCTGGTGGCCAGGTCGTGCTGTCGCGCGCCGAACCTGCTCAGGGGCACGGCCATGCGCTTGGGTACTTCCTTGGCTTTTGGCCAGCGACTGGCGGCGAATCACCCAGCCTGGCCACGGGGGCTTCGAACAAGATGGCAGCGATCGAAGGGATAAAATGCATTGAATTAGCAAGGTATTTGCATTACCGCCTGAGCATCCACCCTTTAGCTGGAGAGCGCCATGCCTGCCACCCTCGACGTCGAATCCCACGTTGACCGACCGATACCAGACCACGGTACCGGAAACCGTGCGTCGCCTTGCGGCTGGGTAAGCGCGACAAGATTCGCTACAGCATCCGTCCCGGTGGCGAGGTGGTGCTGACCACAGTGCAAGCCATGAAGGAGACGATCCGGTGATCGGCCGTTCTGGAGGCTTTCTGGCCCGCGACATGGCCAGCCATCCTGAGCGACTACAGGCAGTGGACGCGGGCCTTGTCCAACGGCTCCAGTCGCTGGTCGGTGGCATCGAGGTTGATCTAGATGCCGCGCTGTCGGCAGACGATGAATGAGCACGGGCAAGCCCGCGCCCTTAGTCATTCACGGCTGGGCGATCTTTGCCCACCCGCTGTTTCTCGCACGAATAGAAGCGCTGGCGCCGCAGGTCGGGGCCTTGAAACGGCAGGACCCGGCCGGGTACATGAGGAAGAACGCCAGCAAGCGTCTGGCGGCGATCACCAAACTCGCTTTCGACGTCGTCCCGCAGAACCAGCCCGTCCTGAATACCGCCAAGGTGGCACCTTTGGCGACGATCACACACTGGTTCCGGGCGACATTCTTTTCAACAGTACCGCCTGTTCTTTCGCTATCCCGCACCCAGCAAATTGATCGTATTCGCGTGGGTCAACGACGAGGACACCAAGCGCGCCTACGAGAGCAGCGACGATGCCTACCGGGTGTTTCGCAGATGCTCGAAGAGGCCGTCCGCTGGACGACTGGGACCGATTGCTGGCCGAAGCGCGGGCCGAGGGGAGCGCTTGCAGCGCTTCGCCGCTGGCGTTGCGCCGTAATAGCCAGGCCGCCATCCGCGAGGATCAACAGCGCCCCGATCCGCGCCAGGTCCCATTGCCGCTGGACACCGATCAACCCTTTTGAAACCCCTAGCCCACTGGTCACGGCTCAAAAGCCGCCGCCGGCAACTCCGCGGCCGAAATGCCGCGGTTATTGGTCGGCGGTAACACTGGCGACGTCGATCAGGGCCTCAACTGATCAGGCCGGCGCTGGCTGAAGCTGTTAATGCTGCGTATTGACAAAAGCTACACACATATCTATCATCTGTGTATCTGATGAATATACATAGAGAGGCCGCCATGCGCACCGCTGCCATCAATTTGCGTGCGTTGCCGGAGCGGCGAGGTCTGTTGATCCCGCACCGCCACTCTGTAGGCAAAAACCGTTCGGACTTCATGCTGGAAGCCGCTTGCGAACGTGCGCAGTCCGTGCTGCTCGACCAGGTGTTCTTCGGTCTGGATGCGGATAAGACCCAGCAGTTCACCGCCATGCTCGACGCGCCGCCACTAGCCAATGAGGGTCTTGAGCGACTGATGGCCGTCAAAGCGCCGTGGGAAAGCAATCCCGCATGAGCTTGAAGTTGTCCGCGCCGCAGCCCCTTGCTGCCGCGCACCTGTTGGGCGACTTCGAGGCGGTGAGCCTGCTCTGGATGGTGGCTAAAGCGCCGGGCGATGAACAACCAGCTCACCGGGGCCAGCCGGACTTTTGTGGTCGTTGATGAACAAGAGCGGGTACACGGCTTCTACGCGCTGGCGGCTGGTGCGGTCGCACATCAAGTGGCCACCAGCTCCGGTTCGGCGCAATATGCCCGATCAGTTCCCGTCATGGTGCTTAGCAGGCTGGCGGTCGATCGACGAGCACAGGGCATCAGGCTGGGAGCGGCCATGCTGCAAGATGCGGTCAACCGCGCCATCACCGTATCGCAAAATACGGGTGTGCGAGCGTTGCTAGTTCATGCGCTCCGCGAACGCGCGAAACAGTTTTTATGAGCACTACGGCTTTCGGAATCGCCACAACATCCAATGACGCTGATGTTGCGCCTGAATAGTGCCAAGGCTTGATGAACTCGATTGAAGGATGTTCCGTTTCGTCGGCACTTATCATTGAGTGCCGACGTTTTCGTCAGAAGAGGGCGCGTGGTGACCCGTCATTCTTCGAGCGGTCCGCGCAAACGCGCGGGAACTGTATATCAGACGAAGAAAAAGCCCCAACTGAGAACGGTTGGGGCTTCAATAATGGTGGCGGATGGTTGACCGCAGAACCGGCCCCGGTCAGCCATTTCGGATACATGCAAACCGGAGCGGATTCCCGCAAACCTGCGGGTAGGCGAGCAGTCCCGGATCTCCGGAGGGTCGCGGGTGCGGGGACCAGTTATCCGGGATTTTCGGATAACTGGTGACAGGGTCATGACCGGCCGGTCACATCGATGTTAAAGATCTCTTCAATTTCCAGTCTCGGCATTCAAGACCGCTTGAATTTGGCTCGCCAGTGTGCATCTGTGCCGAGGTCGATAGAAGTCATTGATCCGGCCCGCGATTGCTGTTGTCTCGCCCAATTCCTATCGCCCGGCTATTGCCGATATCGGGCTCCCTGTCCGACAGCCTGCCTGGCACGGCGCTATGGCTGATGGGCGCACGGTCGGCCAGCTACTTCTCATCGTCGCCGGGTGCGCGGTCGGCCTCAAGCTGCTTGAGCACCCGATCAAAGTCGCTTTCGAACAGCCGGTCCTGCACGATCCGATACCTCTCGAATTCGCTCTCAGCGTGCGCTTTTGCGAGCTCTGCCGATATCTTGCCGCTGTCCTGTAGGATTTCGCGCTCGGTGAACTCGAGGAAGGCGTCGAGCCGCTTGGCCCAGTCTTCCATGGTCATGGGAATCCTGCGCTGCGCGCGCTCCTCGGCCAGGTCCAGGTAGGCGTTGACGATGCGTCCGAGCGATTCGAGTTCACCCTTTTCGAGGTAGTTCTTCGCCACGACGACGTCGGTCTTCAGAATCTTACCGTCTGGTGCGCGCTCCCAGGAGGTCAAACCCATATGCGGCTTTCGACCGTCGGCGCGCTTCACGATCAACTCGGCCGCCGTGTGGCCGTGGATAGCGTAGTGCAACTTGTTCTGGACCTTGGCGAAGAACGCCTGGGTCGTCGGCGCATCTCGGTTGTAGTCGACCGCCGTGGCATAGATGTCGGTGATCTTCTGGTAGAACTTGCGCTCAGACAGCCGGATCTCGCGAATCTCGGCCAGCAGGCGTTCGAAGTAGTCCTCGCCCAGAAAACTTCCATTCTCCATGCGCCTGCGGTCTAGCACATAGCCCTTGATGGCAAACTCGCGCAGCACCTGGGTGGCCCACTGGCGGAACTGGGTGGCACGCACCGAGTTGACCCGGTAACCCACCGAGATGATCGCATCGAGGTTGTAGAAGTCGACATTCCGGGCGACCTGCCGGTTTCCCTCGGTTTGAACTGTCCGGAATTTCCGGATAGTTGCCTCACGTTGCAGCTCGCCCGAGTCGTAGATGTTTTTCAAATGCTCGTTGACGGTACGGACATCCACCGCGAATAGCTCGGCCATCAGCTTCTGCGAAAGCCAAACCGTCTCATCCTCGTAACGGGCTTCTATGCTCTGCTCGCCAGCCTGACCGGTGAAAATCAGGAATTCGGCGGTACTGTTGCGGATCAACTTCTTGTCACTATCAGTCATGGCCCGCCCTCATACGCGTGAATGCCCCGGCTGCCACGAAGCGGACAGCACCTCGGCCTGCTGCAGCACCGTCTGCACCGCCGCGTCCTGCAGACCAGGCGGGTAGCCGTACTTGCGCAGGATGCGCTTGACCAAAACGCAGCCGCGCGCGGGGCCGATTCACGGTGTGCCCAATCGACGGCGACGTTCTCACGCAGGCTGACCAGCAACTCGTGGGCAATCACGCGCAGCTTGTCGTCACCCATTACCTGGAGGGCGGATTCGTTTTCCGCCAGCGTCGTAGAAAGGCGATCTCCTCGTCGGATGCAAGCCTTGTTCCTCGCCGCGATTGCGTGCAGCGCGAATGTCCTGAGCGAGTTTGATCCAGTTCCTGCAGGACCTCGGCGGTGGTGATGGCGTTGGCGTGGTAACGGGCAATGGCGTCCTCAGCCGTTCCGGTGAAGGCGCGGGTCTCGACCACGTTGGTGCGGGTGCGCGAGCGGATGCTGTCATTGAGCGGTTCCGCAGCGCTGATGAGTTCTTCTTGTCCATCTGCTGCACTTCCGGCAGGAATTCGTCAGAGGATGGAAGGTCCGGCGTCTGGATACCGGCGGCGCCGAGAATATCAACGATCTCGGTGGACACCACGGCGCGGCTGACGATCTGCTGGATGGCCAGCTCGCGATCCTGCCGGGCAGTACCTGAGCCGCCCGCCGTCTTGACCAGCGCGGCACGGATGGCCTGGAAGAAGCCGACTTCCTCGCGGATACCGCGCGCTTCGTCGAACTTGCCGCCAGCGAAGGCTTTCGATAGACTCAGCACGCCATCGGCAAAGCGTCGTTGCGCCTGTACTTGGCCTGGCGTCTTCTCCGCGGCTGCCCATTGCTGCTGCTTGTCGAGTATCCATTCGACGCCGGCCGTCATAGCCGTATTCGCCGAGCGTGCCGCCCGAGCCCGTGCAGTAGTGAAAGCGCCAGATGTCGCGCCGTTCGCCACTTCTCCAGCAGCACCGCTACGGCTTCGGCTTCGTCGATACCGGTCTTGTCCTGATCGGGCTTGGAGTACTGCGCCAGCGCCGGTTCAGGTTCTGGGCGATGCCGATGTAGTCCACGATCAGACCCGCCGGCTTGTCGCGGAACACGCGGTTGACGCGGGCGATGGCCTGCATCAGGCCATGGCCGCATCGGCTTGTCGATGTACATGGTGTGCATGCTGGGCGCATCAAAGCCGGTCAGCCACATGTCGCGCCCGATCACCAGCCGCAGCGGGTCTTGCGGGTCACGGGCGCGCTTGGCGAGCAGATCGCGGCGCGCCTTGTTGCCGTGTGCGGTTGCCATTCCACCGGATCGCCCGCGCCCGTCATCACGATCTTGATGCTGCCGGCGTTGTCATCGTTGCTGTGCCGGTCGGGATGCCAGCTTGATGATCTCGTCGTAGAGTGCCACGCAGATGCGCCGGCTCATGCACACCATCATCGCCTTGCCATGGAGCGCGGCGACGCGGTCCTCAAAGTGCACCAGGTCGATGGCCACCAGGGCCAGTCGCTTGTCGCTGCCCACCAGCGCTTCTACCGTGCTCCACTTCTGCTTGGTGCGTTCGGCGCTGGGTTCGTCCTCATCTTCCAGCAGCGCCTCGATCTCGGCATCGATGCGCGGTTTCTCGTCCTCGTCCAGCTCGATGCGCGCCAGCCGCGATTCGTAGTAGATCGGCACCGTGGCGCCGTCTTCCACCGCGCGGCTGATGTCATAGATGTCGATGTAGTGGCCGAAGACCGCCGGGGTATTCACGTCGGTCGCCTCGATGGCGTGCCGAGGTGAAGTAGATGAAGGAGGCATTGGGCAGCGCGTCGCGCAGGTACCAACAGCAAAGCCGCTAGGCGATCTCGCCGGTCTTGCTGGCCACCTTGGCCTTGAAGCCGTACTGGCTGCAGTGCGCACCTCGTCGGCGATGACCACGACGTTGGAGCGATCAGTCAGCGCCGGGAAATCGGTCTCGTCTGCCGCCGGGGAGAATTTTGCAAGGTGGTAGATCACGCCGCCGGAGGCGCGGTTGAGGCAGGGTGCGCAGATGCTCGCGGTGCTGCGCCTGCCGGCGTCTGTCGGAGCAGGTCCTTGCACATGGCGAAGGTCGCAAAAAGCTGGTCGTCCAGGTCGTTGCGATCGGTCAACACCACCAGCGTGGGATTGGCCATGCGCGGGTCGAGCACCAGCAGGCCCGCATAGAACGCCATCAGCAGGCTCTTGCCGGAGCCCTGGGTGTGCCAGATCCTCCGGCCTTGTGGTCGCCGGGAGGTTGGTCCTTGACGCTGGGCGGTCCGTAAGCGGCGAGGCCTCGGCCACCGCCAGCTGGCTCGCCCACGGTGTCGAGATCACCGCCTTCTTCACCGCGTGGAACTGGTGGTAGCCGGCAATGATCTTGATCAGCCCGCCGCTGGTTTCACCGAACACGGTGAAGTGGCGCAACAGATCGAGGAAGCGCCCCTGCTCAGACACACCCTCGATCCCAGCGTGGCCATCTCCGGCATCCCCTTGGGCTCGATCATGCCGTCGGTGGTGCGCCAGGGCATGAGCGCTCTGGTCCGCCGACAGCGGGCCCACCCGCGCCGACAGGCCGTCAGGAGAAACCAGCAGAGCATTGCTGCGAAACAGCGCCGGAATCTGCTGCCTGTAGGTTTTGGAGTTGATTGAAGGCGCCGGCCAGCATCATTCTCGCCGCCGGGGGCTTTGAGTTCGATCACCGCCAGTGGCAGCCCGTTGACGAACACTACCATCCGGCCGACGCTGCTGGCCGCCACCACAGTGAACTGTTGCACCGCAAGCCAGTCGTTGTTGGCGGGCCGCTCGAAAGTCCATCAGCCGCACCTTGCCCGCCGTCAGCGTGCCGTCCTCGGCGTAGTACTCCACATCCGCGCCTTCGGTCAGCAGCCGATGGATACGGCGGTTCTCCTCCAGCAGGTTGGGCAATTCCGACTGCGTCAGGCGGCGAATGGCGTCGGCCTGCGCCTCGGGTGGCAGTGCCGGGATTCAGCGCCACGGCGGCGGTGAGTCATGCGTTGAGCGCCACCTCGTCGTAGGCGTCCCGCTCCGGCTGCTTGCCGTCAGGTCGATAGCCTCGTCCGAGGCGCAGGGCGAAGCCCAGCCCGGCAAGCTGCTCCAGCAGCGCGTTTTCCAGTTGGGCTTCGGAGAGGAAGCTCGTACGAACGCCCTCCCAGCACGAACCTCGCCCGCGCGCGGCAACATCTCGTAAGGGGTCATGAAGCGCAGATTCGGTCCGATACAGGCATTGGGAAAATTGATGCGCTTGACCGAGTTGGCGGGCACTTCGTGGGTGACCACTACGTGTCCGTCTGCCAGAGCATGGGCAATCAGGTAGGTCACAGCATCACCCCCAGCTCGGGCGCCGCTTCATAGAAGGTGGAGGTCTTGCCCGTCCAGCATGCGGAAGGCGTACGAGCAGGGTCTGGCCCTCCAGCGTGCTCGACAGCACGGCGCGGGCGGCGCTTGCCGGTGCGCGCGCGCCCAGGTGCGATGAGTCGCCACCACGCTGCCGCCCCGGTCAGCCTGCGGATGCGCGCCAGCTCTTCCCGGTAGTTCTGCCACAACGCGGGTTCGTCGATGAAACCCGCATCGAACAGGCGGCGCAGGGCCACCGGCGTGCTGACCTTGGAAGGCTGCGTGCCAGGCGCTGAATCGTCGGTGATCAGCACGCCGGCGTGATAGTCCTGCCGCAGCAGTGCCAGCGGCATCAGAAATTCCGCCGCCACGGCGTTACCAGCAGTTCGATACCCGGTTCGGCCAGCCGTCCGCCTCCGGGGTCGGAAATGCCACTCTCGCCCAGCCACAATTGCGCCAGCTCATGGGCCAGAGTGAACATCTGCATGGCCTTACTGTCGGTGCCATTGATGAACACCAGTGGCGCCAGCTCATCTGCCAGCACGCAAAGCCGCGAAACTCCTCGACGGACAGCTTGCGGTGGATGTTGCTGCCGACCACGCCGCTGGCCATCACCCAGTACGCCCGCATCCTCAGCCTTGCCGATCCAACTGGCGCAGGGCGTCGGTCCGGTCGGGCTTTGCTGCCGCTCGGCCATGCTGAGCGCCGGGGTTTGCCGCATCGCCTCGGCCACCCGTTCGGGCGCGTGCTGCAGCGTGGCGCTGCCGGCAAAGATCCAGCGCAGGCAGCACGTGCGCGCGGGCATAGTCGCGGAACCAGTCCTGCCGTTGCTGGCACAGGTAAATGGTGTCGAGCAGGTTGGGGCTGGGCCGGCTGGTCGCGATCTGCCAGGTGCGGAAATCGGGATCGGCAGCGGCTCTGCGGCGGCGCCGGCAGGAACAGATAACCCACCGCCACATGCACCGCACGGGCGAAGTCTTCCAGTTGCCGCAGAGTGGGTTGCAGTTCTCCGGCTTCCCACTCGCTGAGTTCAGGGAAGCGCCCCGCCAGCGCAGGCATAACCAACCCGGCGCGCTCGCGCGCCAAGGTCAACACCTCGGGGTTGACGGGGATGCGGAGTCGTATCAGCAACGCCTCCACACCTTGGACGAAGACCTGAAGGCTGCGCGAGCGATTGGCTGAAGGTCGAGCCGCAGAATACGCCGCGCAGCTTCGATCTTGGGGTAGCTGCTCTTCTGTGAATGCCGTGCTTTTTAAAAAACGGTGGCGCCTCCCAGGAACCACCATTGTCCGGGTTGAAAGATGCCCTTCTTGTTATCGTCTCGGCAGATTAGTGAAAGCCTGGCGCAGGGCAGCCGTGTCACCGACGAACCAGGATTCCAGCTCCTCGATCGATGCGATTGACCATGAAAGCGACCTTGGGCATTGGGCGTGGACTTGGTTGCGAGCACTGCTTTCCTTGCCGCGCCTTCGAGTTGGCGCTTGAGTGCTCCGCAGTCGTCATTATCGCGATCAACCAGCACTACCGCGCGGTCTTCGCCCTGATCGATGCGCCGCCGGTAGGCAGCAGCCGCTGTGGCGGTACCTTGAGCGGTTTGTATTTGCGAAGTTGATGATTCCCCATTGGGCGCGTCGGCCGATCAGTCGCGGCAGCAGGTGACCAACGCCTCCTCAGCGGATTGTTCCTCGACCAGGAATTCGATCCGCATCACTCCACATCTCCCACCGCCAGCGGATCGCCGACATCGAAATGCCCCCTCCATCCAGAGCTCGCCCACCGTGGCCCCTGATTGAGGAACGCGGCGATACCTGGCATATCCACCACCCGACGCACCCGCGTATAGCCATCAGCCGCACGGTACAACACTCGCACTTCAGCTCAGGTCGCAGGGGTTGATGAAGAAGGGCGAAGTGGGTGGTGACGATCCAACTGGAGTACGGTCAACCGCCTGTTGGCACTCCTCGGCCAGTTCCGGTAGCAGGCGGGGATGCAGATGGTTCTCCGGCTCCTCGATGCGATCAGTTGCGACGGTTCGGGATCGTAGAGCACCGTCAGATAGGCCGAGCTTGAGCGTACCATCGGAGGCGAAGCGGGAGAGTACTGGCGTCGAAAACGGAGCGTCCTTCACCAGTAACAGCAGGCGACTATCCTGCAAGACCTCGTGCTCGCTCGATACAGGGGAATGCGCCGCCTCAACGATTCGAAGATCTGCTCCCAATCGCTCCGGATGCTGTTCGCGCAGTCTGGATGACGTGGGCAGATTGTCGCCGGTGGGGAGAAGGCGTTCCTCACGCCCGCCTCCGGATTGCCACGGGCGGCATCCGCCGACAGGTAAGAGAGATGCCAGCCGGTGATGAAGTTGCGAAGCGCGATGACGCGCGGGTTTTCCGCCAGCGTTCCAATGTGCTTGCTGCCAGTACATCAGGGCCGGAAAGCGGCTTTTCGATGCACGCGTGTCCGTCGATTCCGGTTCTTCCCCGGTGATGACCTTGCCTTTGCCGTATTGATAGTCGAGGAAGTGGAACGGTGCGGCCAGGTGCCCGCGCTTCCAACGCAGGAACTCCCGCGCCACCACGGGGCCTTGATCGCAGCAACCGATCTCAAGTGATAGGTGTTAAGCGGAGTTCTGGAGCTTCTCGCGATACTGAATCTCGGGCTGATCGGCCCATCCTGGTCCCGGCTGCGTAGCTCTTTGAAGCGCCCCTGCGATCCCATGCCTTGCACAGGCCGTCGGTAAAGCATTCGGCCAGAAAAGCGAAGACATCGAACACCGTCGATTTGCCGCTGCCGTTGAAGCCGAGCAGCGCAGTCAATGGTGTCATCTTATCCAACCTGATGTCCTTAGCGCTCGGTAGTTTCTGACGTGCAGGCTCTCGATGCGCGGCTGGTTGGTGTCGTGTAGGATTTCTCCAAAAGTCTCGCGTTAGCGATGGCAACTCGCCGGAGATCGGCTGGGCGGCGAAGGGTGTCGCGGAGTTGGCCCAGGGTTTGGGATTCGCGTAAACCTGAAATCCAGCTCTCAAGGAATGGGCGCTGCTGGTCGAATCTTTTTGCAGGGATCTGGCGGCGGATCGTTGATGTCTGCTCGATGTGCCACTTTGCTCGTCTTTGGCAGACGGATCTACAGCTTTGCTCCTAAGATCAATATTGCTGCGCATGGCTATGTAATTGAAATGAGCGTAGCTAGTCTTGGGAACCAGTGCGCAAACAGCTTGGTTCGTGGTTAGTCGTGAGGACACGAAGGACACCTGCCCCGCCGTCGCGCCGTAAAGCGCAATCACCGTGGCTTTCTCTGGAACCCACTTTGCACTGGATTCTTGCAAAGCCATCTTGAGTTATAAATTTTTGTGTTGTAATGGTCGGTTGTGAACCTCTCCTGACGTAAGCCATGGGATATTCCCACCATTCCAGAAGCGTGGTTCATTACGACGTGGTGTTCCACCATTCTGGATTTTTATGCAGCAATCTTGAATTTTCCCATCTCCACCCCTCCGGCGCAGCTGTCGTCGAGGCGGTCGGGAGAAAGCTGCCCAGAGGTCGGCGGGGAGGTAGGGTTCGCGGTCTGCATCTTCCGCGCGAACCGGGCCGAAGTCGACGAACCAGTCTTTCGAGCAGGGCGCGGGCCATGGCCTCCAGGAGATTAGTTGCGGCGGCGGTTGAGTTCAATCTTGTCCAGCATGCCGAGGATAGCAGGCGATGGCGCGTTGTTCGGTGATGGAAGGCGCGGTAACTGAAAGCGATTCAATCATCGCTTTCGTCAGTGCGTTCCTCGTGGCGCCAACAGACGCAGAGCAAGCAGATGCGCCTGCAACGAAGGACTTACAAGCGAGTAGCGAAGGAACGCAGCATCAGAACTTCTGCATTAGGTCGGATGATAGCCACATGCTGATTCACACAGACTGGTAATACTTCTGCGTCAACTTGGCAGCAACGCGCCACTGGTCGCCGGTGATGTTGAGCAATACATCGCCATTCTCAACAACAACATTCTTCCAGTTCGTCAGCCTGTTCGTCGTCGATACGTACAAGGCCGTCATGCACGAAGCGGTCGTTGTAGATATTCTGGCTTCGGATCAGCGCTGTATCGCCACCAAGATAGGCCTCTTTGCCTCCACGAGGCGTGGCTCCGCTTCGATCTTGGGCACGCTTTTCCAAGCGAAATGTTGCGCCACTCACTCGCCATACCCAAGCTCCTTCAGGTTGGCCTCCAGTCCGTCCAGCCGCGCCTTCATAACCGCATAGCGCCACTGGGCGCTCAGGCGCACCATCTTGTCGACGAACGCTTCGCCGTCGTCCTCGGCGGCTTCGGCACCGACAAACGGCCGGGGTCAGCGCATGGCCGTGCTTGCGGTTCGTCCAGCGTGGCGCTTTTGCAGAAGCCGGGGATGTCCGCGTACTTGCCGGCGTCCGTCTCACCGCCAGGCATGGTAGGCGTCGGCGATCTTCTGGATGTCAGCTTGAGCTGGGGTTCCGCCGCGTGCTGGTCCACAAGCGTGCCCATGTTGCGTCGATAAAGAGCACTTCGCCGCGCCGGTCGCCTGTCTCGTTACCTCGCTTGCCGTTGGACTTGTCGCGGGCGGGAACCACGGGCAAGGCGGGGATCTGGGTGGAGTAAGACAACTGGCCGGGCAGGGCGACCATGCAGTCCACCGCGTCCGCCTCGACCATGGCCTTGCGGATCTCGCCTTCGCCGCTCTGGTTGGAGCTCATGGAGCCGTTGGCCAGCACCACGCCGGCGGTGCCGAAGAGGGCCAGGTGCCAGTGGATGTGCTGCAGCCAGGCGTAGTTGTGCGTTGCCCACGGGTGGCACACCGAACTGCCAGCGCGAGTCTTCGCGCAGGCGGTCACCGCCCCAGTCGGAGATATTGAAGGAGGCGGGTTGGCGAGGATGTGGTCGAAGCGCAGGTCGCGCAGTTCGTCTTTGTGGAAGCTGCCTTCGTTGTTCCAGCGGATGTCGCTGTCGATGCCGCGCACGGCGAGGTTCATCTTGGCCAGGCGCCAGGTGGTGTAGTTGCTCTCCTGGCCGTAGATGGCGATGTCGCCGATGCGCCCGCCGTGTTCTTCCGACTTCTGCTCTGCACGAACATGCCGCCGCTTCCGCAGCAGGGGTCATGGGCACTTGGCTGAATAGGTTCGAGCATCTGCACCAGCACCTGCACCACCGAGCGCGGGGTGTAGAACTCGCCGCCGCGCTTGCCTTCGGCGCCGGCGAACTGGCCGAGGAAGTATTCATAGACGCGGCCAAGCATCCTTGGATCTGGCGCGTGCGCGTCTGGTCGCCCTCGTGCATGGCGATGCCGGAGATCCAGGTCGATCAGCTCGCCGAGCATCACCTTGTTCAGCGCCGGGCGGGCGTAGTCCTTGGGCAGTACGCCCTTCAGCGATTCGTTGTCCTTTTCGATGGCGCGCATGGCGTCGTCGATCAGGGTGCCGATCTCGGGGCGCTTGGCGTTGGCCTTGAGGTGCGACCAGCGCGCGTCCTTCGGCACCCAGAATACATTGTCGGCCAGGTATTCGTCCTTGTCCTCGGCCGCTTGCGGGTCTTCGGCCAGCAGTTCGGCGTGGCGGGCCTCGAAGGCGTCGGAGATGTACACGAGGAAGATCAGCCCCAGGGCAACGTGCTTGTAGTCGCTTGGCTCCATGTTGCCGCGCAGCTTGTCGGCGGTTTTTGAAGGCTCGGCCTCGAAGCCGAGGTTGCCGCCGTTGTTCTTGTCTTTGCCCTTGGCCATGTGTCCAGTCCTGTTGTTCAGTCGCGGTGCCGGAGTCGGTCAGCACCACTAGAAATTCGGTGGCCAGCGCCTCCGGGCGCACGGCGCGGGTGTCCAGGCTGCGGTGCAGTTTGACCAGGCCGTAACCCTCCATATTGCGCAGCGTGCGCGACAGATTGCTGGCTGCGCGGCCGGAGATTTCAGCCAGTTCCAGTACCGTTCGCGGCTGCTTCTCCTGCATCAGGCGCAGTAGTGCCCGGTTCTCGTCCGACAGCACGCCGGCCAGTTGGCGCCATGAGGCGAACCAGACCGTGGGCGTGGGCGCTTCGCCGTGGCTGGAAGCCTGGCGGGTCCGTTTATCCGAGCGGATGCCGACGACCGTGCGCATGAAAGACGCTCTCCTCTGTGTGCCGTTGATGCCATCACGCGAACATCGTATCGGACAGGCGCAGCTTCAATTTCTCGCTGGCCTGCAAACCGCAAACCCTGCAAACCTCGGTTTGCACCCTGACCCTGCAAACCTCGGTTTGCACCCTGACAGTAGACGAGCAGCGTGCCCACCCACTCGGTGACGCGGTGCTTGCCGATGGTGTGGAAGGCCTCTGGAAGTTCATGGCGACGCTCGTAGATGCCGTTGCCACCGGTCTTGGTGTAGGGCTGCTGTTCACGACCAGTGGGGAGCGGCTGATACCGACTCACACGGTCGGAAGGCCGCTGCTACCGCACTACGCACCGGCCAAGGACCGGCACTACGAGGCGGGCGCCTCTTACTTCGGCGGCTGCCGGGCGAATCCATCGAGGCGCTGGTGGTCGACCAAGTGCGGTGCTGCACGCACCGGAAAGCGTGCCGGGCAGTTTCCCGGGACGGTACGTGCGAGCGCTATCGATCTCGACGAGGCGCTGGTGGTGATGCCGATGCGCCAGCTTGCGGCCGTCTGGCCCTCGCTGTTTCCTGGCGAGCAACGGCGCCTGGCACGCAGCTGCTGATCGAGCGCGTACTCATCGGCGACGACGGGCTGGAGATCCTCTGGCGCGACGCCGCGCAGGTGAACTGAATCGACGAACTGCGCCCCGGAGACATCGGCGCAGAACTGGCGGCCATGGAGATGACGGTATGGCTCGGATGCGGCAATCGCCTGCCGTCATCCGAGCCATCCTGGCGGTCACGCAGCCGCGCTGCATGAGCCTGATCTGGTCCCAGCGCAACCCGTTGCCCGCTGGACTGGATCGCGCAGAGGCAGGTGGTCGACGAGTTCGATACGTAGCGGTTTATCGGCCAACCGGTGGCCATGGTTGACCGCAGAAAGGCCGCGCCAAGTCCCGTAGATGCACGGTTCGACGCCGCGACTACCCGCCGGGCGAACGGAGAAAAGAGACTGGGCTGGCGGGGAAAACGGCCGATTCGGCGCATCCTGGCGCGATGGCACCCGCAGGGCAGGGCGGAACCCGCGCCTGCGCGGATGCGCGCAAGAAAAAGGGCCTGGAGAATATCAAGCCCTGCTGATTGGTGGTGGAGCCCGGAACCGAACCCGCGTCCGTCATCTGAACCAGATGCGAACGCAGAGCCATCGTAGGTGCCCACCTGTACGAAACGAGCATTTCGGGAATCTTGCCGACCAGCGCTACGCCTGCTCGGACGACCTTGAACGCACACCCATTTATCCCCATTTCTGGACCCGCCTTCACCACCAGCCCGGCCTGGATGCCACTTGCCTTGGTCCCATTTTGGGACTAATCTACGACCCATGCAGTGATTGCCGTGTCTACCCTTCGCGCCTTCTGGGAGCGCTGCGACGCCGAGCAGCCGCTGAAGGCTTGGTACGCAGGCCGCAGTGCGAGTTGGGCCAGCCGCTGACATCCAGGTGCAGTACCGCAGCGCCAGCGTGCTGAAGAACCGTCCGCGTGGTCTGCTTCAACATCAAAGGCAATGACTACCGGCTGATCGTGGCCATTGTTTGCGTACAAGCTGCAGATCGTCTACGTGAGAACATCGGCACCCGCAGGAGTACGACGCAGTGGACGCAGAAACCGTTGAAATGGCCTGACCGGCCACGAAGGAAAACAT
The DNA here is from genome assembly GCA_041396665.1 of Burkholderiaceae bacterium. Lineage (GTDB taxonomy): Bacteria > Pseudomonadota > Gammaproteobacteria > Burkholderiales > Burkholderiaceae_E > JAUIAI01. The sequence goes on along the minus strand of JAWKYE010000010.1, from coordinate 1,802 downwards.
GGACGTCCGCCCTATCCACACCGAAGCAGACTACAAGGCCGCTCAAAGAGATTTCGGCCCTTGATGGAGTCGATCCTGATCCGGGTACGCCAGAAGAGTCGTCTGGACATCCTGACCACGCTGGTGCAAGCCTACGAGGCCAGGCACGTGCCCATCACCGCGCCGAATCCGGTGGAAGCCATCAAATTCCGCATGGATCAGAGCGGTCTGTCCGTCAAAGATCTTGAGCCGATCATTGGCAAAGCAGCCGCGTCTACGAAGTCCTGAACCGCAAGCGCCCGCTGACGCTGGCCATGATCCGCGAACTGCACAAGAGCCTGGGTATCCCGGCCGAGGGTGTTGATTGGAGCAGGTGCCGGGTGATCAGCGAACACTGAACCTGGCTTCTACAGTGAACAGCATTGTCGTGAGGTCATCTGTTCAGGAGAAAGAGCTGGTGGGTGACCTCCAGTTTCACTGCCGGCGATCCTGGAATGGGAGATGGCCAACAGCGTGGTGGGCAGCGCCACTACAGCCGCCGTCGCGGAAGTCGAGAACCCGGCAAATCCTTCGGAGCCCGCCAGCGTTGGCACGAAATCGTCAGGGAACAAAACGCAGCACGGTTCAATTGCGCGCCGACATCAATACTCGTTAGTCAGTTTGGCAAAATTTGGCAAGATGATGCAGCCCGGTTCCAAACGCAAAAGGGCCACCCCTTTCGGAGCGGCCCTTGTGCGTTGATGGTGGTGGGGTGGAACCCTGCGCCAAACCTATGTAACTCAGCGCCTTAGAACCGCTGCGAACTCCTGCGGAAAGGTGCGGAATCCAGCCCCTTCTGCTGACAATCCTACCAGTTCTTCCCCGGCCTGGTCACCAACCGAGCGCATCAGACAGGACGCCAGTTCGATTCCCATTTGCGGAATTGAACCCGCGTCCGCATCGACTCACCCGACCTTCGATCAGGCGGTGACGAACCGCTCCCGAAATGCTCGCCGGCCCTGGTCGTAAGGCACAGGGTTGGTGGCGTGGGGGACCGGAGCGCTTCTGTCCCCAATGAGGTAATTGATCCGGTAGGTGCAGTTGCCGGATGGGTGCAGCATGCCGCCAATCACCCGGTCGGGATTCAGGACCCGTTCCTGGATCAGACGGTCCAGCACCTTCTGGACCTGCGGCCCGAGCCCAACGAACACCGCATCCTTCAGTTCCTCGACCTCCGCCGCGAAGTTCTCCAGCAGGTACTTCCTCAGCAAGGGGTGCTTGGTCATGTCCGGTGAGCCACGGTAATCGTCGTCCTTGACGAACACCGGATAGCGCAGGAGAGAGGTTGTCTGCACCAAGTGGCGCGACGTGGAGAACAGGTCGGCCGAATCGGTCAGGCCGAGCCACTTGTGGAAGCCCCAATGGTTGAGCTGGTTGATGAGGTTGCTCCGCAACGGCTCGCCACTGAACGCGCCGACGCTCTTGGCGGCCTGGATCGCTTCCGTGCTGGACTTGCCGGCCTGAAGCGCGCGCCGCGCCTCGTTGTTGGCATTGACCATCTGGGTGGGGCCCGGTGTGATCCCGACCAGAACGATCCGCGCACTGGGGTTGATGTACTCGAATGGCGCGTAATAGATCTTCACGTCGCCGCTTGCATCCATCAGCAGGCGCGGGTCGCGCACCACCGGAAGCGTCGACCCACAAATAATCGGCGCGTACTTTTCGATCAAGTCTGTTTTCATTGTTTGGTGTGTCCTGGTCTACGGCTGGTCCGTCAGCCTGCTGGAATCAGTCCGAAGCCCACAGCCGATCGTCATCCTGGGTCGCGGCCCAGAAGTCATCGA
>JAWKYE010000009.1:0-1331 GCA_041396665.1 Burkholderiaceae bacterium | reverse complement strand
CGACATGGACGCTGACACCGCCATCGCCATCGGCAGCGACGGCCTGCCGGTGATCAGCTATCACGACCTCACCAACGGCGACCTCAAGGTCGCGCATTGCGTCGATGCCGCCTGCAGCTCGGCCACCCTCAGCACCGTGGACGGCGCCGGCAACGTGGGCGGGTACACCGCCATCGCCATCGGCAGTGACGGCCTGCCGGTGATCAGCTACTACGACGCCACCAACGACTACCTCAAGGTGGCGCATTGCGGTACCCGGAGCTGCCAGTGATCGCGCGCGCAGCCTGCGCGGTCAGGCGCGCTGGCGGGTTTGAGCGGCGGCACCGGCCGGGGCTGGGCCTCGCCCTGGGCGGTCTGCTGCTGACCGGCCTGGCCAGCGCACAGACCGCGGTCGAACGCCACGTCGTGGCCGGCGGCGGTAGCTCCAGCGGCGGCGTGTACCTGATCCGCGGCAGCATCGGCCAGGCCGATGCCGAACCCCTGCAGCCGTCCAGCGGCGGCGCCTACGCCATCACCGGTGGCTACTGGTATCGGCAGCCCGCCAGCGACCCCAGCGCCAGCTGCAGCGGCGACCCCGACTGCCTCTTCCGCGACGGCTTCGAAACCTCGCCCTAGGGCGCAGAGTGCCGCTCGCAGCCGCGCCGCCAGCACCACGCAGCGGCTAAACTGTGCGCCTTGTCCCGCGCAGGTTCCCCGAAATGACTGACTGGTCCCTCGACCACGCCCGCCGCATCTGGTCCATTCCGCATTGGTCGGAAGGCTATTTCGACGTGGACGACAGCGGCCACATGGTGGCGCGGCCGCTGCGCGACGCCGGGCCGTCGATCCGCATTTCCGAAGCCATCGACCAGGCCGCGAGCCAGGGACTGAAGCTGCCGGTGCTGCTGCGCTTTCCGGACATGCTGGGCGACCGTCTGGGCCGCCTGCAGTCAGCCTTTGCCAAGGCGATGGCCGACTGGGACTATTCCGGCAGCTACACGGCGGTGTATCCGATCAAGGTCAACCAGCATCAGGCCGTGGCCGGCGAGCTGGCGACCAAGGGCGGTGAAGCCTTCGGCCTTGAAGCCGGCAGCAAGCCCGAACTGATGGCGGTGATCGCGCTGGCGCGGCCCGGTAGCGTGGTGGTCTGTAACGGTTACAAGGATCGTGAGTACATCCGTCTGGCGTTGATCGCGCGTCGCCTTGGCCTGCAGACCTTCATCGTCATCGAGAAGCCGTCCGAGCTGCCGCTGGTGATCGAGGAATCGACCAAGCTGGGCGTGAAGCCGGGCCTCGGCGTGCGTATGCGTCTGGCCAGCCTTGGCGCCGGCAAGTGGCAGAACAGCGGCGGC
>JAWKYE010000008.1:0-1143 GCA_041396665.1 Burkholderiaceae bacterium | reverse complement strand
GACCGCACCGCGCTGGAAGCCGCCATCGAAGCCGCCTGGGAGGCCCGCGACAGCATCACTCCGGCCACCAAGGGCGAGGTCCGCGATGCCGTCGAGGCGACGCTGGCAGCCCTGGGCGCCGGCAGCCTTCGGGTCGCGGAAAAGCGCGGGGCCGACTGGCATGTGAACCAATGGGCCAAGAAGGCGGTTCTGCTGGGCTTCCGGCTGCAGGACATGGGCCTGCAATCGGGCGGGCCGCAGGGCAGCAGCTGGTGGGACAAGGTCGACAGCAAGTTCACCGGCTGGGGCGATGCCGAGTTCAAGGCCGCCGGTTTCCGCGCCGTGCCGAACTGCATCGTCCGCAAGTCCGCCCATATCGCCAAGGGGGTCGTGCTGATGCCCAGCTTCGTCAACCTGGGCGCCTTTGTCGACGAAGGCACCATGGTCGACACCTGGGCCACCGTCGGGTCCTGCGCGCAGATCGGCAAGAATGTTCACCTGTCTGGCGGCGTCGGCATCGGCGGGGTGCTGGAACCGATGCAGGCCGGCCCCACGATCATCGAGGACAACTGCTTCATCGGCGCCCGCTCCGAGGTCGTCGAGGGCTGCATCGTGCGCGAAGGCTCGGTTCTCGGCATGGGCGTCTTCATCGGCAAGTCGACCAAGATCGTCGACCGCGATACCGGCGCGGTGATGTATGGCGAGGTGCCGGCAGGTTCTGTCGTCGTCGCCGGCTCGATGCCGTCGAAGGGGGGCATCAATCTCTACTGCGCCGTGATCGTGAAAAAGGTCGACGCGCAGACCCGGTCCAAGACCTCGATCAACGAACTGCTGCGCGACTAGCAGATCCTGGGCAACTGCTCGCCCACCAGCATGTCGACGATGCGCGCGCCGCCAAAGGCGGTGCGCAGCGTCACCCGGCCCGGCTGCCCGGCCCTTGCCTGCCCGATCGCCACGGCCCCCGCGCCTTCGGGCAGGGCACGCATCGCGGCCAGGGCCGCCTCGGCCTGATCGGCGGGGCAGAACAGCACCAGCCGGCCTTCATTTGCCAGATACAGCGGATCCAGGCCCAGGATCTCGCACATGCCGACCACTTCGGCGCGCAGCGGTAACCGGGTTTCGTCGATCTCGACCGCCAGCCCGGCCTCGGCCGCCATCTCGTTC
>JAWKYE010000007.1:0-1287 GCA_041396665.1 Burkholderiaceae bacterium | reverse complement strand
TCATGCGCCACGCGGGCCTTGTCGTTCAGGCTGTCGATCAGGTCTTGCGAGAGGGGCGCGGTCATCGGCTACCTCGTGAATGACGTTGCGTTGCCGGCGTCGACGTTCAGGAAATTCCCGGTGGATTTCGCCGAGATGTCAGAGGCAAAGAACCAGATCCCCTCGGCTATATCCTCGGGAAAGACCGAACGCTGCAGCAGGCTGCGCTTGCGGTAGTGTTCTTCCAGCTGGTCGACGGAAATCCTGTTCGAGGCGGCGCGCTGCTGGCTCCACTCGCCCTGCCAGATCTTGGACCCGCGCAGGACGGCGTCGGGGTTCACCACGTTGACCCGGATGCCAAGGGGGGCGCCTTCCAGGGCCATGCAGCGGGCAAGGTGGATTTCGGCGGCCTTGGCCGTGCAATAGGCCGAAGCGCCGGGCGACGCGGCAACACCGTTCTTGGACGATACAAAGATCAGGGAACCGCCGATTCCCTGGGTTTTCAGCACGCGATAGCCTTCGCGTGCGACCAGGAAATAGCCGGTGGACAGGATGTCCATCGTGCGGTTCCACATCGCCAGCGTGGTGTCCTCGACCGCCGCGGCCGAGGTGATGCCGGCGTTGTTCACCAGCACGTCCAGGCCGCCATATTCGGCGACGGTGAAATCCAGCGCGGCAATGACCGCCTGTTCCGAGGTCACGTCCATCTGCACGGCGCGCACCGCGTCGCGGCCGTGGCGTTTGGCGAAGCTGGCGGTCACCTCGTCCAATGCGGCACGGTCGATATCGGCCAGGACCACGTTGCAGCCGTCGCGCAAGAGCCGCTCGGCCGTGGCCGAACCGATGCCACCGGCGCCGCCGGTGATAAAGGCCACCCTGCCCTGCAACGGGCGGGGTTTCGGCATGCGTTGCAGCTTGGCCTCTTCGAGCAGCCAGTATTCGATGTCGAACGCCTCCTGCTCGGGCAGGCCCTGATAGGTGGAAACCCCGGACGCGCCCCGCATGACGTTGATCGCGTTCAGATAGAACTCGGCCGAAATGCGCGCGGTCGCCTTGTCCTTGGCAAAGGAAATCATGCCGACACCGGGGACCAGGTAGATCACCGCGTTGGGGTCACGCATGGGCGGCGAATTGGGGCGCCTGCACCGGTCGTAATAGGCCGCATAATCGGCGCGATAGGCCTCCAGCGCCGCATCCAGCGCGGCCTCGTCGGCGTCATGGGCCAGGACCAGCGGCTTGATCTTGGTGCGCAGGAAATGGTCGGGGCAGGACGTGCCCAGAGGTGCCAGGGCATCCAGGGCCTGCGAG
>JAWKYE010000006.1:0-1063 GCA_041396665.1 Burkholderiaceae bacterium | reverse complement strand
CATCAGCCTCCAGCTTGATCGGCTTGTAGACGGTCATCGACTGCCAGCCCGACAAGATGTTCTGAATGCCGCCCACGGTCGCATCCTGGCCGCTCAGCGGCATCGGGTCGAGACCCTGCGCCTTCAGCGCAGCGATCACAGACCCGGCCAGACCGTCGTTGGCTGCGAAGGTCGCATCCACGTTGCCGCCGGCTGCCGTCAGGATCTGCTCGTAGATCGTCAGCGCCTGCTGGTTGTCCCAGTCCGGCACTGCCTGATCCGCCACCAGCTCCCAGTCGCCCGCCTCGTAGTGCGGCGATGCTACGCCGAAGTAGCCCTCTCGGAACAGCGTTGCGTTGTTGTCCGTCGGCGAGCCGTTCAACTGTACCACCTGCTTCGGATCGGCGTCCAGTGCGTCGATCAGCGGCTCCAGGGTCTCGCCCATCAGCCGCCCCACCGATACGTTGTCGAAGCTGACATACATGTCGGCGCCAGGACCCTCGATGGTCAGGCGGTCGTAGTCGATCACCTTCACGCCTGCGTCCCTCGCCTGGGCAATGATCGCTGCGCCAGACCCGCTGTCCAGGTTCACCAGCAACAGCACCTTGGCGCCGTTGGTGATGGCCTGCTCGGCCTGCGTCTGCTGCATGCGGGCATCGCCTTCAGCGTTGACGATGGTGTAGTCCACGCCGGCCGCCTTGAATGCTTCCTCGAAGAAGCGGCGGTCGTCGGCCTCCCAGCGCGCCGATGACGCACTGTCCGGCAGCAGCACGGCGATGCTGCCCTCGGCTTCGCAAACGGCGGCAGCCGGCTCGGCCGGCGCGGCGCCGGTTGCCTCAGGCGGGCAGAACTGGGCGAAGTCGCCCACGCAGATCTCGTCCCAGGTGCGGAAGCCATCGGCGATCACGGTGTCGGCGATGTTGTCGGCGGTCACTGCCAGCGGCGTCAGCTTCATGAAGGGCAGGTCGTTGGTGCCGTTGTTGATCGTGTCGCTGGTCAGGGCGCTGACGTCCTCGCCCTTGAGCAGGGCGATAGCGGCCTCGGCCGCGGCATCAGCCTCCAGCTTGATCGGCTTGTAGACGGT
>JAWKYE010000005.1:0-1031 GCA_041396665.1 Burkholderiaceae bacterium | reverse complement strand
GTACATCCGGTCAGCCAGCCCGGACCGCAGCAGGAGCTCGCCCAGCAGGATGAACAGCGGGATCGCGGTCAGGACGTTCTCGTTCGACACGCCCCAGAGCACCGGGCCCATGGATTTCAACAGCACCGACCCATAGAGGATCATGCCGCCGACAACGCCGAGCAACACCATCACCACGGCCACCGGGAAGCCCGTCAGAAGGAGCCCCATCATCACCGCGAAGCCGACAGATACGTCGAGAATGCCCATGTTTCCGTCCGCCTACCGGTCTTTGAGGTAGTGAAGTTCTTCGGCCAGTTCGTCTTCGGCACTCTTCGGTGCGAATTCCTGCGCCACCTGGTCGATGCGTCCGCGCAGCACCAGACCCAGCGCCCGCACCGACAGCCCCAGAGACACCAGCGCGAAGAAGGCCAGGCCCGCGTACCAGGCCGATTGCGGATAGATCAGCGGGGTCTGCCACGGGGTCGCGGCCGTCGACCCGTAGGCCAGCGTATCGCGGATGACGAACCAGCCGATATAGAGGAAGAACAGCCCCAGGACGCCCAGCGACAGCACCGCGGCAAAGTCGATCCAGGCCCGCAGCCGGCGCGGGAAACGCTGGTGCAGCACGTCGATGCGCACGTGGGCCCGGTCGATCAGCGCAACGACGAAGGCGGCCGACGCGCCGAAGGCCAAGACGTAGCCCCCGAGTTCGTCGGCCCCCTGCAGGGACGTGTTGAACAGCTTTCGCATCATCGTCTCGAGCGCGACGAAGCCCGACAGGAACAGCAGGGCGACCCCGAAAAGCCGCGATATCCAGGTGGCGATACGGTCCAGTCCCGTCCCCTTCTTGGATGGCGCGCACCCCGCTGCCGGGGCGCGCGACCGGGTGTCGGATCAGAACTCGTAGGCCGTGCCCACGGTTTCGAGCCAGCTCGCCGAGCAGCCTTCGTTGACCGCGTCGCAGGCTTCTTTCCAGGCCGGGAACGAGACCTCGGTGACGGCGGTCCCGATCAGCGCGATGTCGGCCGCGGTCGGTTCCACCAGCGTCA
>JAWKYE010000004.1:0-1187 GCA_041396665.1 Burkholderiaceae bacterium | reverse complement strand
CTCTGGCGCGGACCGATCCAGTCCGCCTCGGGTGGAAACTCTGGCGCGCGAACCGTTCCCGCGTATCGACTGGCCATGGTGGACGCCTCCCTATTGTTGCGATGGTAGCGCCCTGACGCACGACCTGTTGGATTCAAGTCCGCCCTGCGCAGTCGGAAACGATTAGAATGGTCTGTGCGTGCTGCCTCGGGCGGCGGCTACGCCTTCCCTCCGGAGCGTGATCGAAACCGATCCGGCGTTCGATGAGAGTTACCACCATGAGTTCCCCTTTGGCGTCCGCGACGACGTCTGACTTTTCCGCCGACCACTCCGTGCCGCTGCAGGGCGCACCGGTTGAAGAACCGGCCGGCGTCGAGTTGGTGACCGAAAAACGGCCCATCGGCACGGTCGTTCGCGAATACATCGAATTGATGAAACCGGGCATTCTCACCCTGTTGCTGGTGACCACGCTCGGCGCGATGTTCGTGGCGCAGGAAGGGGTTCCGCCGCTGTCGCTGGTGCTGGTCACGTTGATCGGCGGCATCATGATCGCGGGCGGCGCCAACGTGCTGAATTGCTACGTCGATCGCGATATCGATCAGTTGATGCACCGCACCAAAAAGCGGGGCACGGCCAGCGGCACGATTCCGGCCCAGAACGCGCTCTACTTCGGAGTCGGCCTGACCGTAGGTGCTTTCTTCTTGCTCGGATTCGGCGCGATGTGGTTGGCTGCCTGGCTGGCGCTGGCCGGCAACCTTTTCTATGTCGGTATCTACACCCTGTATCTGAAGCGGAACTCGACCCAGAACATCGTGATCGGCGGCGCGGCCGGCGCCTTCCCGCCGCTGGTCGGCTGGGCCGCCGTGACCGGCGATCTGTCGATCGCCGCGTTCATCATGTTCGCCATCATCTACTACTGGACGCCACCCCACTTCTGGTCGCTGGCGCTGCTCAAGCAGGGCGAGTACGGCCGGGCCGATGTGCCGATGCTGCCGGTGGTCGATGGCGAAGAGCAGACGCGCCGCCTCGTATTGCTCTACACCGTGCTGCTGGCCGCGACCTGTATGCTGCTCGCTCCGTTCGGGTTCAGCTGGATTTACGTGACGGCTGCGATTTTCCTGAACGCGGTGTTCGTCGGCTACGCGGCCATGCTGATGGTGCGACCGAGCAAGGCGATCGCGCGTCAGACCTTTTTCTGGTCGATGTGG
>JAWKYE010000003.1:0-1250 GCA_041396665.1 Burkholderiaceae bacterium | reverse complement strand
CGATTTCGCGCAGTTCCGCCATCTCGGCCGGGGCGCAGAGCGCCACCGCCCGGCCCGAACGCCCGGCCCGGGCGGTGCGGCCGATGCGGTGCACGGAGTTCTCGGGCACGTTGGGCAGTTCATAGTTGTAGACATGCGCCACCAGCGGGATATCCAGCCCCCGCGCGGCGACATCCGTCGCCACCAGCACTTTCAACTCGCCGGCGCGGAACGCCGCCAGCACCCGCTCGCGCTGGCCCTGGCTCTTGTTGCCGTGGATCGCGCCTACGGCAAAGCCCCATTTCTCCAGCAGCCGCGACAGCTTCTCGGACCCGTGCTTGGTGCGGCCAAAGACCAGCGCCAGCTCGTCCGGGTGCTTCTCCAGATACTCTTTGAGCAGCGCCGCCTTGTCGCCCTGCGCCACGAAATGCACCGCCTGGTCGATCTTGTCGGCGGCCTTGCCCGGCGGGTTCACCTGCACCCGCACCGGGCGGTTCAGGTAGGTTTCGGCGATCTCGTTCATGTCCTTGGGCATCGTCGCCGAAAAGAGCAGCGTCTGGCGCTCGTCCGGCAGGTGCCGTGCAATCTTGCGCAGCGCATGGATGAAGCCGAGGTCCAGCATCTGGTCGGCCTCATCGAGCACCAGCATTCGAACCTGCGCCAATGATACGGCCGAGCGGTCCAGCAGGTCGATCAGGCGCCCCGGGGTTGCCACCAGCACATCGCAGCCGCGCGCCATGCGGTCGATCTGTCGGTTGATCGAGGCCCCGCCGACGACGCGCACGACGCTCATGTGCCCACCTTCGACCAGCCCGCCCAGGGTCTCGGCGATCTGGTTCACCAATTCGCGGGTCGGGGCCAAGATCAGCGCGCGCGCGGTTTTCGGCGCGGGACGGCCAAGGCTGTTGAGGTTGTGCAGGATCGGCAGGCCAAAGGCCAGCGTCTTGCCGGTGCCGGTCTGCGCCAGTCCCAGCAGGTCGCGCCCTTCCATCACGGGCGGGATACCGCGCGCCTGAATGGGGGTCGGTTCGGTCAGGCCCATACGGTCGAGGGCAGCCAAAAGGCTCGGGTTCAATCCGAGCATCGAAAAATCGGTCATAAATGTCCTTGTCGGGCGCGATTGCGCCATGAAGGCCGCCCCGAATGGCGGGGAGGCTGGGTGGTTCGGGCGCACGACCTCTTGCCGTGCAGGCCCCCACGCGTGATCTTGGGAACGATTGGTGGCCGCGTGCGGCCTGAATTGCCCCTGCGCCATGGCGGCACGGCTGCTC
>JAWKYE010000002.1:0-1033 GCA_041396665.1 Burkholderiaceae bacterium | reverse complement strand
ACCCGCGACCCGGCCACCTACGAGGTCGCGGTGACCATGACGCGCTGGATGTTTCCGTATGTGCTTCTGATCTCGCTGGTGGCCCTGGCGGCAGGAATCCTCAATTCATGGAAACGGTTCGCGATCCCGGCGTTGGCCCCGGTACTGCTCAATCTGAGCTTCATCGGCGCCACGCTGTTGCTCGCGCCGCATTTCGACCCCCCGATCTATGCACTGGCGGCCGGCGTGGTCGTGGGGGGCATCGCCCAGCTCGCGATCCAGGTGCCCGCGCTGGCCCGCATCGGGATGCTACCGCGCATCGGGCTGGGGATTCGCAGCGCCTTCGCCGACACCGAGACCCGGGCAATGCTCAAGCTGATGGCCCCCGCCGTGCTGGGCGTATCGGTCGCCCAGATCAGCCTTCTGATCAACACACACATCGCGTCCCGGCTGGCGGCCGGGAGCGTGTCCTGGGTCTCGTTCGGCGATCGGCTCATGGAGTTCCCGAGCGCCCTGCTCGGCGTGGCCGTCGGCACGGTGCTCCTGCCGAGTCTTTCCAGGGCGGGCGCCGTGGGCGACCACGCCACCTACAGTGCGATGCTGGACTGGGGGCTGCGGCTGGTCGTGATGCTGGCCGTTCCATCGATGATCGGCATGGCGATGATGTCCGAGCCCCTGACCGCCATCCTCTATCACTACGGCCGGTTCGACGCCCATGACGTCGCGATGACCCGGGCCACGGTGCTCGGGTACTCGGTCGGGCTGATCGGCCTGATCGCGATCAAGGTGCTGGCGCCCGGCTTCTATGCCCGCAAGGATATCCGCACGCCCGTGCGCATCGCGATCCTGGTGCTGGTCGTCACACAGGCGATGAATGCGCTATTGGTCCCCGTCTTCGCGCATGCCGGCCTGGCGCTGTCGATTTCGATCGGCGCGAGCCTGAATGCGGGCCTGCTGCTGGCAGGGCTCTTGCGCCGGGGCTCCTATCGACCGCTCGCCGGGTGGGGACGATTCGGCGGTGCCGTCGGCGCCGCCAGCGCTACGATGGCGGGCC
>JAWKYE010000001.1:0-1154 GCA_041396665.1 Burkholderiaceae bacterium | reverse complement strand
TCCGCGATGTGCTGGGCAGCGTGCAATCCGCCAGCGTCGATGGCCAGCGCGGCACAGCGCTGATCCGCTTCTCGGCCAGGCCAGAGGTGGAACCGCTCTGGCAGGACGTGCTGTCGGGCATCCTGCGTCATGTTTCGGTCGGCTATTCGGTCGAGGAATGGGCCGAGACCACTGAGAACGGCGCCCGCGTGCTGACCGCCGTGCGCTGGACGCCACACGAGATTTCCCTTGTCCCAACCCCGGCTGACCCGGGTGCCCACATCCGCATGGAGACCAATATGCCCGATACCACCATCCCGGCCGCGCCCGAGACCCAAACCCGCGCCACGATCAACACCGAGATCCGCTCCATCGCTCGCATTGCAGGGCTGGATCAGTCCTGGATCGACGGCCAGATTGACACTGCCGCCGATGCCGACACCGCCCGGCGCGCTGCCTTCGAGGCGCTGGCCAGCCGCAGCGCGCCCACGATCCGCACCGAACAGGTCCGCGTCGAGATGGGCGAGAGCCACGACGATCCCGCCTTGCGCGCCCGGCAGATGGGCGAGGCGCTGTATGCGCGCATCAACCCGCGCCACGAGCTTTCCGAACCCGCTCGCCGCTATGCCTATGCGACGCCGGTGGACATGGCGAAGGAACTGCTGACCCTGCGCGGCGAAAGCACGATGGCGTTGTCGCCCGCCAGCCTCGTCACCCGCGCCCTGCACACGACGTCTGATTTCCCGATCATCCTCGGCAACACCGTGGGCCGCGTGCTGCGCGATGCCTACCAGGCCGCACCCTCGGGCATCCGCCGCCTTGGCCGCCAGACCTCGGCGCGGGATTTCCGGGCGGTGAACAAGATCATGCTGGGTGAGGCCCCTCTGCTGGAAAAGCTGAACGAGCACGGAGAGATCAAGGCCGGGACGATGGCCGAGGCCCGCGAGGCCTACAAGATCGAGACCTGGGCCAAGAAGATCGGCATCACTCGCCAGGTGTTGGTGAACGATGACCTTGGCGCCTTCGCGGACCTTGCCCGCCGTATGGGCCAAGGCGCGGCCGAGACCGAGGCGCGGATCCTCGTCACCCTGCTCGAGGCCAACAGCGGCAACGGGCCGACACTCGCGGACAGCAAGGCGCTGTTCCATGTCGATCACGGCAACAAGGCAGGCAGT